>NZ_LMKI01000037.1:0-191338 GCF_001421425.1 Pseudomonas sp. Leaf15 | reverse complement strand
CCTGGAACGCAAGGCGCGAAAGTTGGGGTTGCAGCTGATTGAAGCGGCTTGATTTTTAATAGCAAAAACAATGAGTTATTTTTTGTTTGATAAGAGCTGGCTTGCCAGCGCCCACACTGATTGCATTCCAGACTGGGAATCGGGTGAATTCAGGCCTGCAAGTACCGCATCACCGACTCACAAATCATCTCCCGATGCCGCTGTTTAATCGCTTCGTCCGACAGCTCGATCTGAAAAATCTCACTGAACGTATGGCGGTTGGACACCCGGTAAAAGCTGAATGAGTTGATCAGCAGGTGCACATCCAGCGGCTCCAGCCCCTCGCGAAACACCCCCATCTCGGCACCCCGCCGCAATGTGGCGCCCAGCGCTTCGAGGATGTTGCTGTTCATCGCCTTGATCGAATCCGAGCGCTTCACGTATTCCGCGTTGTGGATATTCTCGATGCTGACGATGCGCACGAAATCCACGTTCTGGTCGTGGTGATCAAAGGTGAATTCCACCAGCCGACGGATCGCTTCACGCGGTTCCAGAGCGGTGAGGTTCATGCGGGTTTCGGTGTTGCGGATGTCGCCGTAGAGTTTTTCCAGCACCTCGACGTACAACTGCTCCTTGCTGCCGAAGTAGTAATAGATCATGCGTTTGGAGGTGTGGATACGCTCGGCGATCGCATCCACGCGCGCGCCGGACAGGCCCTGCTGAACAAACTCGACGATGGCTTCCTGCAGGATGTTTTCGCGGGTCTTTTCCGGGTTGTTCTTGCGACTCTTGCGCGGTGTGTCTGACACAGCGGAGAGGTCGGGGGTCAGGGTCATGGTGCGCTCACGGCCATTTTTGTTGTGCAAGCGGCGATTATGGGCCGAGGCGCTTCCCGAAGGAAGCACCTGGCCGGCCGTTATAAACGCGCCTGACGTGCCGCGCCGCTGCGCGATTTGGCCATCGCAGCCAGGCGCACCGCCACATTGGCCGCGCCATACCCGGCGTAGCCGTTCTTGCGCTGGATGATCTCGAAGAAAAACCGCCCTTCGAACGCCTCGGTGTACACATGAAACAACTCACCGCCCTGGGCATCACGGTCGTACAGCACGTTGTAGTACGCCAGTTCGCTGAGGAACTCATCGTCGAAATCAAACCGTGCGGCCAGGTCGTCGTAGTAGTTGAGCGGGATATCCAGTAACGGCACGCCGGCCGCTTTGGCCCGGCTGACCTCCGCAAAAATATCCGCGCAGTCAAAAGCAATGTGGTGCACACCCGAACCACGATAACTCGACAGCGCGTGGGAAATTGCCGTGTTGCGGTTCTCGGAGATATTCAGCGGCAAGCGGATCGAGCTGCACCGGCTGCGCAACGCTCGGCTTTTCACCAGGCCATACGGGTCGGGCAGCACCACTTCATCATCGGCCTCGAAATCCAGCAGGCTCTTGTAGAACAGCACCCAACTGTCGAGGCTGTCGGCCGGCAAGGCCATGGCCATATGGTCGATGCGCAACAGGCCGCCGCTGGACGCCGTTGCCGCTTGCAAGTTGAAGTCGGTGTCGTACAGCGCACCCTCGGCAGGGTCCACCAGATAAATCAGGCTGCCATCCGGCGCACGTACCGCCGCCAGCTCCAGCTCGTTAGGCCCGACCAGCCCGCGATACGGCTGGCCTTTGTAGGCCACGGCCCGCTCCAGCGCCTTGGCGCTGTCCTTGACCCGAATGGCCGTGGCGCACAACGACGGGCCGTGGGCTTCGAAAAAGTTGTGGGCGAACGAATAGGGTTCACAGTTGAGGATCAGGTTGATATCCCCCTGGCGCAACAGGCTCACACTCTTGGAGCGGTGCTGCCCAGCCTTGACGAACCCCAGGCGTTCCAGCCAGTGGGTCAGCTTGGCGCCGAGGCTTTCGTCCACGGCAAACTCGAGGAATTCGATGCCGTTGTATTCGCTGGCCGCCGGGGTATCAAACAGAATCTCGACAGGCTGGGCCGGCGCCTCCTGCTTGAGGCGTTCACGGGTTTTCTCTTCCAGGTACAGCAGCGAACGCAAGCCATCCGCCGCATTCGCGCGGGTGGGTGCGGCGCGGAAACCGTCGTTGAAAATCTCCAGGGACAAGGGCCCGGTGTAGCCACTTTTGATGATCGGCGCGAGAAAGCCTGCCAGGTCAAATTCGCCCTGCCCCGGGAAACAGCGGAAATGCCGGCTCCACTCCAGTACATCCATGGCCAGGACCGGCGCGTCGGCCATTTGCACAAAGAAGATTTTGTCGCCGGGAATGTCGGCAATGCCGCTCGGGTCGCCCTTGAGCGACAAGGTATGGAAGCTGTCGAGCAACACGCCCAGGCTTGGGTGATCGACCTGGCGCACCAGGTTCCACACCTGCTGCCAGGTGTTCACATGCTTGCCCCAGGCCAGCGCTTCATAACCAATGCGCAAACCACGGCGGCCAGCGTGCTCGGCCAGCAAGCTGAGGTCATCAAGCAAAATGCGTTCATCGCCCACGCAATCTGCCGAGGCATTGCTGCACACCAGCACCAGGTCGGTGCCCAGCTCCTGCATCAAATCGAATTTGCGCTCGGCGCGTTCCAGGTTGCGCGCCAGGCGGTCGCGGCGGCATCCTTCAAAGTCGCGGAACGGCTGGAACAAGGTGATGGCAATGCCCAGGTCGGCGCACATTTGCCTAACTTCCCGCGGGCTGCCGTCGTAATACAGCAGGTCGTTCTCGAAGATCTCCACCCCGTCGAACCCGGCAGCGGCAATGGCTTCGAGCTTTTCCGGCAGGGTGCCGCTCAAGGAAACGGTGGCAATGGAACGTTGCATGGGGCGACTCCCGGAGTTGTTATTTGCAGCAAATTATTGGCCCCTAGCCTACACGCAGCAATTAAAATGTACGAACCGGTTAGTTTTTTGTGCGATTACCGAACACTATGCCCTGTTGGCGAATTGACGACTTTTTAACCACTGCGCACCATCGAACCTGCACCAAGACCCAGAACACACCATAAAAATTTCAAAAACGGGTACGACCTCATGCCTTCGCAAAACTCCGCTCTGGCCGCGCGCCCGGGCAACCCGCACGCCGGCATCGGCGACAAGATCCGTGGCGCCATGGCCGTGGGTAAAACGCGCTGGGGCATGCTGGCCCTGGTGTTCTTCGCCACCACCCTGAACTACATCGACCGCGCCGCCCTGGGCGTGATGCAACCGATCCTGGCCAAAGAGATGAGCTGGACGGCGATGGACTACGCCAACATCAACTTCTGGTTCCAGGTGGGTTATGCCATCGGTTTTGTGCTGCAAGGCCGGCTGATTGACCGCGTGGGCGTCAAGCGCGTGTTCTTCTGCGCCGTGCTGCTGTGGAGCCTGGCCACCGGTGCCCACGGCCTGGCCACCTCGGCGGTGGGCTTTATGGTCTGCCGCTTTATTCTCGGGCTGACGGAAGCCGCCAACTACCCGGCCTGCGTAAAGACCACACGCTTGTGGTTCCCGGCCGGTGAGCGCGCAGTGGCCACCGGCATCTTCAACGCCGGCACCAACGTCGGCGCGATGATGACCCCAATGCTGCTGCCGTTGATCCTGCACGTGTGGGGCTGGCAGGCGGCGTTCCTGTGCATGTCGGCACTCGGCGCGATCTGGCTGGTGTTCTGGGGTTTGAAGTACTACAACCCGGAGGACCATCCGACGGCCAAACAATCCGAATTGGACTACGTGCAACAGGAAGCCGAACCCGAGCAACCGAGCGTGCCGTTCAGCCGCATCCTGCGCATGCGCGGCACCTGGGCCTTCGCCCTCGCCTACGCCATGACCGCGCCGGTGTTCTGGTTCTACCTGTATTGGCTGCCGCCGTTCCTGAACCAGCAATATAACCTGGGCATCAACGTGACCCAGATGGGCATTCCGCTGATCATCATTTACCTCACCGCCGACTTCGGCAGCGTGGGTGGCGGGATTCTGTCGTCATTCCTGATCGGCCGCGGGATGAATGCGATCAAGGCGCGGCTGTTGTCGATGCTGCTGTTTGCCTGCTGCATCGTTGGCGTGATCATGGCCGCCGGTTCCAGCCAATTGTGGGTTGCAGTGTTCGCCATCTCCCTGGCGATCGGCGCGCACCAGGCCTGGACCGCCAACATCTGGAGCCTGGTGATGGACTACACGCCCAAGCACATGATGAGCACGGTGTTCGGTTTCGGCGGCATGTGCGCGGCCATCGGCGGCATGTTCATGACCCAGATCGTCGGGCACATCCTTACCGTGACCAACAACAACTACACCGTGTTGTTCACCCTGATCCCGGCGATGTATTTCATTGCGCTGACCTGGATGTACTTCATGGCGCCGCGCAAGATTCCCACAGTCGACGTGTAACTCACCGCCGCCGCTGCTGCCAGGCAGCGGCCAGCCCGCTCATGCAGATCACCCCGATGCCGACCACCGTGGTCACGTCGGGGGTATGGTTGAACACCAGCCAACCCAATAACCCCGCAAACACGATCTGGCAATAGCCGAACGGTGCCAGCAAGGCTGGCGCCGCGAAGCGGAACGCCTGGGTCAACATCAAGTGCGCCGTCATGCCGCAGGTGCCCAGCGCCAGCATCAGGCAGGCATGCCACAGCGTCGGGACCTGCCAGAAGAACGGCACCAGCGCACTCATCACCAAGGTATTGCACAGCCCGGCGAAGAAGTTGCTGGTGGTCGGCGTGTCGTATTGGCTGAGGATGCGTGTGAGCAGTTGGTAGAAACAGAAGAACATCGCCGAACACAGCGGCAGCAACACCGCAGGCGTGAACAACTCGCCGCCGGGGTGGATGATGATCAACACACCGACAAACCCGCAGATCACCGCCAGCCATTGGCCACGCGTGACGTGCTCGCCGAGCAAAGGCACCGACAGCGCCGTCACCAGGATCGGTGCCAGGAAGTTCACCGCCGTGGCTTCCGCCAACGGGATGTAATGCAGCGCCGCAGTAAAGAACAGACTTGTGCCCAACAGGCACAACGCCCGCACCACCTGCATGCCCGGCCGCTTGCTGCGCAGCACCCGCAAGCCGGATTGCGGCAGGAATATCCCGGCCATCAGCAAGGTGTGCACCAGGTAACGCGCCCACACCACCATTACAATCGGGTAAAACCCGGCCAGGTATTTGGACAGGGCGTCGTGGCTGGAGAACAGAAACGTCGCCAGCACAATCAGCAGGATGCCTTTGAAAGGATGGTTGACGCCGGAAAGGGGTGTGCTGACAGTCATTGAATTCTCTTGCATGGTGGGCTGAACGCTTTGGCACTCAACCCGGTAATCTAGCAGCCGGGCTTGCATCTGCCCCAAGAGCATAACCAAACACCGTGCGAACAGCGCACTAAATCACGGGTTTCGAGTCCAACGCTGCACGTTCACCGTCGCGTTGCACCCTTTTTAACCAAGGCCATGTCGCTATGAAAAAAACACTCTTTGTTCTTTCTGCCCTTGCCCTGCTCACCGCGTGTAACAAGGAACCCAAGGAGGCCCCTAAGCCCGCCCCCGCTTCCGTGCAAGCCACGCTGGTGCCGGCAACCCCACCGACCGATAAATGGGTCGGCAAATGGATCGGCGTCGAAGGCCTGAACCTGACTATCGCCAAGGACGACAGCATCGGCCGTGGCCATTACCTGCTTACCATGAAATACGGCCTTGATGCTGACGACTCCGGCACCTTCAAAGGCGAAGCCAATGAAGACGGCATCAGTTTCACCCGCCCGGACGGCCCGCAACAGTTGAGCGCCGGCGACGGTGAAGCCACGGGCCTTAAATGGCTGGCAGATAAAAAAGACTGCCTGATCGTCGACACCGGCGAAGGCTACTGCCGCGACTGAGGCGGCAAACCTGACATAACTTTCATCTGGCGCCCCTGCCGACACGGCCTGACAGCAGCGATACTAGGCAGCTCTCGTTGCTTGTCAGACAGCCGGGCTGGCGCCATGCCCCTGCACCAACAACACTGCTCTTAAAATAAAGAGCACAGGCTTAACGAGAGGACTGCACCCATGCTATGGAAAAAAGGCCGACGCAGCGACAACGTGGTGGACGCCCGCGATGACAGCGGCGGCGGCGGTGGCGGCATGCGCTTTGGCGGCGGCAAAGGCCTGAGCCTCACGGCGATCGTGCTGATCGTCGGCATTGGCTGGCTGACTGGCCAGGACCCGATGCAGATCCTCGGCCAGCTAAGCGGCCAAATGGAGCAAACGCCCCCGGCGAGTACGCAGGCGCGCCAGGCGCCGCCGGCCAACGACCAGCAGGCCGATTTCGTGCGCGCCGTGCTGGGCGACACGGAAGACACCTGGGGCCAGGTGTTCAAGGAAAACGGGTTGGCCTACAAGAACCCGAAACTGATTCTGTTCCGTGGCCGGGTCAATTCCGCCTGCGGTGGTGCCACCTCGGCCAGCGGCCCGTTCTATTGCCCGGCTGACCAGCAAGTGTATCTGGACCTGGATTTCTTCCGGGAGATGTCGCAACGCTTCAAGGCTTCGGGCGAGTTCGCCCAGGCGTATGTGATCGCCCACGAAGTCGGGCACCACGTGCAAACGCTGCTGGGCATCTCGGCCAAGATCCAGGCCGCACGCCAGCAAGGTCGGCAGATGGAAGGTGACGGCGGTTTACTGGTACGCCAGGAACTGCAAGCCGACTGTTTCGCCGGCGTGTGGGCCAACCGCGCGCAAAAACGCCTGAACTGGCTGGAGCCCGGCGATATTGAAGCGGCACTGAATGCGGCCAACGCCATCGGCGATGACCGTTTGCAGCAACAGGGTCAAGGGCGCGTAGTGCCGGACTCGTTTACCCACGGCACCTCGGCACAGCGGGTTCGCTGGTTCAAGACCGGCTTCGCAGAGGGCCAGATCTCTCAATGCGACACCTTTACAGCCAAGAGTCTTTAAATGAATAAACGATTGGGATTGCTGCTTAGCGCATTAGCGATGTGTTCCACCGCCACCTGGGCCGCCGAGAAAGAACATGGCGTCAAGGTGGTCAGCCCCGATCGTTTCCAACTGGAGGCCGGCGCCTTGAGCCTGGGCTTGAGCCAGGACTGGCGCCAGCCGCTGCCCAACGTCACCCGCGCGTTGATCATCGTGCACGGTCGCCTGCGCAATGCGCAGACCTACCTGCAAAGCGGCGAAGATGCCGCCCAACACGCAGGCGTTGCCGCCAATACCCTGGTGATCGCACCGCAGTTTCTGAATGAGTTGGATACCCAGCGCAACCATCTCGACAGCCAGGCGCTGCGCTGGAACCACAACGACTGGATGGCCGGCGCCCCGTCGACCGGCCCAGGCCAGGTCAGCTCCTATGGCGCCCTCGACCAGATCATCAAGCACCTGGGCAACCGCAAGCTGTTCCCGGCCTTGAAAGAAATCGTGGTAGCCGGCCATTCCGGCGGCGGCCAGGTGGTGCAGCGCTTCGCCCTCACTGGCCATGACCACCCGATGTTGCAAACCGAGGGCATCAGCCTGCGTTACGTGGTGGCCAACCCATCGTCCTACGCCTACTTCACCCCGCAACGCCCGGTGAAGTTTGATGTGGCCAGTTGCCCAGGCTTTAACGACTGGAAGTACGGCATGCAAAACCTGCCGGATTACGCCAAGGGCCAGAGCGCGCAGCAGTTGGAGCAGGTTTACGTATCACGCAACATCACCTACCTGCTGGGCCAGCAAGACACCGACCCCAACCACCCGGCGCTGGATAAAAGCTGCGAAGCCGAGACCCAGGGCGCGTATCGCCTGATTCGTGGGCATAACTATTTTGACTACCTCAAGCAGCGCCATCCGCAACTGACGCAGAAGCTGGTGGAAGTGCCTGGGGTTGGGCACGACGGCGATAAGATGTTTACGTCGCCTGAGGGTGAGAAGGTGTTGTTCGGTAAGTAACTGGCGAAACCGGGTTAAAAATGTGGGAGCTGGCTTGCCTGCGATGCAGACACCTCGGTCTAACAGGCATAGCGAGGTGATGCTATCGCAGGCAAGCCAGCTCCCACACAAGTTCAGCTCCCACCTAAGCCCGACATAGGTGTCTGGGTTAGAGCATTCGGCGCAACGCCGCGCAATCCTCAGCATGCCAATCCGCCAGTTCCGGCCACGGGTTCTCCGGCAGATTAACCAACACGGTCCTGGTCCCGGCCGCCCTGCCACAATCCAGGTCAAAGCGGTAATCCCCGACCATCACCATCTCGCTCGGCGCTACCTGCCAGGCAGTCGCCAACTTCAGCAACCCACCCGGATCTGGCTTGGGCGGCGCATCATCACGCCCCAGCACATCCTCGACCGCAAAGCAGTCCGCCAAGCCAATCGCTTCAAGGGTGATATGCGCCAACTCGCGCGCATTGCGCGTCAGGATGCCCAGGCGATAACCCCGCCCTGCCAGCTCGCGCACCAACTCCACCGCGCCAACAGCGGCAACCGAGCCCAAGGCCAGCTCCCGCTCGTGCTCAAGCAACCAGGCATGCTTGGCCGCTGCCACCTGCGCAGGCAATGCCGCCAGGTGGGTGAGAATGTCATCTTCAGGTGGAATATCGAGGGCCGCGCGAATCGCCGCAAAATCATGCACGGCCACCGTGAGGGTGCCGTCCATGTCAAACACCCAATGCTTAACGTCCGACAGGCTCATGCCCAATCCTTGCGATGGCGAATCAGCCCTTCCTGGGTCACCGAAGCCACCAGTTGCCCGGCGCGGTTGTACACGCTACCTCGAGAGAAACCTCGGGAATTACCGGCCCACGGGCTGTCCATGGCGTAGAGCAGCCAGTCATCGGCGCGCAGGTCGGCGTGGAACCACAACGCGTGGTCAAGGCTGGCGACTTGCATGTCTTTCTGCCAAACCGTTTTGCCGTGGGGCAGCAGCGAAGTGGTCAGCAGGCCGAAGTCCGAAGCGTAAGCCAGCAGGTATTTATGCAGCGCCGGCGAATCGGCCAGTGCGCCGTCAGCACGAAACCACACGTACTTGACCGGGTCGGACGGCTGCGGGTTGAACGGGTCTTTTTCGGTCACCGGGCGCACTTCGATCGGCTTGGGGCACAGCAGCTTGTCGCGCATGTGCTCGGGGATCAGGTGCGCGCGTTGCTTGGTCAGTTCCAGCTCCGACGGCAGGTTTTCCGGGCCGACCACCACGGGCATGGTGGTCTGGTGCTCGAAGCCTTCTTCGTCATACTGGAACGAGGTGGTGCAGGTGAAAATCGGGTTGCCCTTCTGGATCGCCGTGACGCGGCGCGTGCTGAAACTGCCGCCATCGCGCACGCGGTCCACCGAATACACCACGGGCAGTGCTGCATCGCCAGGGCGCAGGAAATAGCCATGCAGGGAATGCACGTGGCGCGCTTCTTCTACGGTCTGGCTGGCGGCCGACAGCGACTGGCCCAGCACTTGGCCGCCGAACAGTTGGCGAAAACCCAGGTCCTGGCTGCGGCCGCGAAAGAGGTTTTCCTCGATCGGCTCCAGGGTCAGCAAGTCCACCAGATCTTCCAATACTTGGCTCATAGAGCAACTCCTACAATCAATAGAGCATTCCGGGCTGCTTATCCGTGCAGCGTGTCCAACCATTGGGCGCGGGTGATGCGGTACAACACATGATGGCGCAGCGGGTCATCGGCTGCGACCTTGGGGTGTTCAAAATCTGCCTGCGGATCGTAATGCATACCGATGGCCTGCATGACTTTTTGTGATGGCAGATTGGATTGGGTGGTGAAGGCGAGGATTTCATCCAACTGCAGCCGGTCGAAACCACAGCGCAGCGCGGTCCACGCCGCCTCGCTGGCGTAACCCAGGCCCCAATGCTCGCGGGCCAGGCGCCAGCCAATTTCTACCGCCGGGGTAAAGTCGGCCTCGAAGTTGACGTTTTGCAGCCCGGTGAGGCCGATAAATTCGCCGGTGTCCTTGCGCTGCAAGGCCCAAAAGCCAAAGCCATATTCGGCGAAGTGCCCGCGAATCCGGCCGATCAACGCCGCGCTTTCCAAGTGGCTCAGTTTGGCCGGGAAATAACGCATCACCTGTGGGTCGGTGCACATGCGTGCAAATTCCGTCAGGTCGCTGTCGCGCCATTGGCGCAGCACCAGGCGTGCGCTTTCCAATTCCAGTATCGGCTCCATGGGTCCCCCTCCCTTGCCATGTGCGTGAGTGTACAGCGCTGGTAAGATCCGTCGCAGGTTCCCGTCAGAAAATCCCATGCCTCTGCCATTGATCTACCACGATGACTACAGCCCTGAGTTCCCGGCGGACCACCGGTTCCCCATGGACAAATTCCGCCTGTTGCGTGACCACCTGGTGGACAGCGGCCTGACCCAGGACAGCCACCTGCTGCGACCCGAGGTCTGCCCCGCCGAGATTCTGGCCCTGGCCCATGAACCAGGGTATATCGAGCGCTACATGAGCGGTGAGCTGTCCCGCGAAGACCAACGCCGCCTCGGCCTGCCCTGGAACGAAGCCCTGGCGCGGCGCACCGTGCGTGCAGTTGGCGGCTCAATTCTCGCAGCAGAAAAAGCCCTGGAACACGGCCTGGCCTGCCACCTGGCGGGCGGCACGCACCACGCCCATTACGACTATCCGGCGGGCTTTTGCATCTTCAATGACCTGGCGGTGATCAGCCATTACCTGCTGGCGAGCGGGCGGGTCAACCGCGTGCTGATCTTCGATTGCGACGTCCACCAGGGCGACGGCACCGCGCGCATCCTGCACGACACGCCGGATGCCATCACCGTGTCGCTGCACTGCGAAAAGAACTTCCCGGCGCGCAAGGCCCAGAGCGACTGGGACATCCCGCTGCCCATGGGCATGGGCGATGCCGACTACCTCAAGGTGGTCGACGACGCGCTCAACTACCTGTTGCCGCTGTACCAGCCCGACCTGGTGCTGTACGACGCGGGTGTGGATGTACACAAGGACGACGCCCTCGGTTACCTCAAACTGACAGACGCAGGCGTTGCCGCCCGCGATGAAAGCGTGATGCGCCACTGCCTGGGCCGCGACATCCCCGTGATGGGCGTGATCGGCGGCGGCTACAGCAAAGACCGCCCGGCCCTGGCGCGCCGCCACGGCATCCTGCACCACAGCGCACAACGGGTGTGGGCGTCATCAGGTTGTCATTGAGTTGTGGGCGTTACCCACAATGCCTGTGGAACGGCCTGTGGATAACTTGAGCGTAAAGGCCTGAAAGCCAGCAGCCGTATGGCGTGTAGGAAAGTGTACGTTTTTTGATCAGGCAGCTACGCCGTCGTCGGGTAGAATGCTCGGCCTATTCAAGCGACCGTAGCCCTGCCCATGCCCCAGACCCCTTCTCAACACGTCACTATTATCGGCGGCGGCCCTGCCGGGCTGATGGCCGCTGAAGTCTTGAGCCAGGCGGGCGTGCGGGTGGACGTGTACGACGGCATGCCTTCGGTGGGGCGCAAGTTCCTGCTGGCGGGCGTGGGCGGCATGAACATCACCCACTCCGAGGCGTACCCGGGGTTCCTGTCGCGTTACGCCGAACGCGCGCCGCACATGGCGCCGTTGTTGCGCGCGTTTGGCGCAGAGGCTTTGTGCGAGTGGATTCATGGCCTGGGCATCGAGACCTTTGTCGGCACCTCCGGCCGCGTATTTCCTACCGACATGAAAGCCGCCCCACTGCTGCGCGCCTGGCTCAAGCGCCTGCGCGACCAAGGCGTGGTTATCCACACCCGGCATCGCTGGCTGGGCTGGACCGACGACGGCGGTTTACTTATCCACAGCCCGGACGGCGCTAAAACTGTCCACAGCGATGCGGTGTTGCTGGCCTTGGGCGGCGGCAGCTGGTCGCGCCTGGGCTCCGACGGTGCCTGGCTCAAGTTGCTGGAAGATAAAGGCGTGCCCTACGCCGCGCTGCAACCGAGCAATTGCGGCTTCGAAGTGTCGGGCTGGAGCGAGTTGATGGTCAGCAAATTTGCGGGCGCGCCGCTGAAGAACGTCGCCATCGGCCTAGGGGAGGACAAGCCTCGGCTGGGCGAATGCGTCGTCACCGCCATGGGCATCGAGGGCAGTTTGATCTACGCGCTGTCGGCGCCGATTCGCGAAGCGATCAACCGTAATGGCTCAGCTACCGTGCATATCGACCTGTTGCCGAGCAAGCCGCTGGACAAGGTGCAGGCCGCGTTGGCCAAGCCGCGTGGTTCGCGATCAATGAGCAAGCATTTGCACAGTCAGTTGGGGCTCGATGGCGTAAAGGCGGCGCTGTTGCGTGAACTGGCGCCAGCTGAGCACTTCCATGATCCGGCGCAATTGGCGGTGGATATCAAGGCGCTGCCACTGACACTGGTAAAGACACGGCCGATGGATGAGGCGATCAGCACCGCAGGCGGCGTGCCGTTTGAGGCGTTGGATGAGCGGTTGATGCTCAAGCAATTGCCAGGCGTGTTCTGTGCGGGGGAAATGCTGGATTGGGAAGCGCCGACCGGCGGGTATTTGCTGACGGGGTGTTTTGCCAGTGGGCGGATGGCGGGGCGTGGTGTATTGGAGTGGCTTCAGCGCTAGGTTTGAGTCCGCTATCGCAGGCAAGCCAGCTCCCACATTTTGAACGGTGAACACCGTCAAATGTGGGAGCTGGCTTGCCTGCGATGAAGGGCCTGGCAGGCTTACTTCTTCTTGCGCGGCCCAGTGTTGAACACCGGCACTTTACGCACTGGCTTGATCGACGGCTCAGCCGGCGCCACATCACCACTGTCCACCCACTTACCCAAATTGCGCTTGCCGCCACCGCCGCCCGAAGCTTTAGGCTTCTTCGGCTTTTTCGGCTTCTTCACCACCTGCCCGCTGGCATCGGTGTCCGGCACGCGGTGCTCCGGTTCGAAATCCGGCTCCATCTGGCGGGTCAGCGTCTGACGCGTGAGCATCTCGATGGCCGACAGCATGTTCACTTCATCGGCACACACCAGCGAAATCGCCTCACCGGTGTTGCCCGCCCGGCCGGTACGGCCGATACGGTGGATGTAGTCTTCAGCCACGATCGGCAGGTCAAAGTTGACCACCAGCGGCAAGTCTTCAATGTCCAGGCCACGGGCCGCCACGTCGGTGGCTACCAGAATCTGCACGTCGCTGGATTTGAAACGGTCCAGTGCGCGTTGGCGGGTGGCTTGGGGTTTGTCGCCGTGAATGCCGTCGGCATTGATGCCCAGGCCCTGCAACTTGTCCACCAGCGCATCCACACCGTTACGGGTCTTGGCGAACACCAGCACCTGCTTCCAACGGCCTTTGCGCATCAAGTGCACAAACAGCTCCGGCTTGCGCTTCTTGTCCACCGGCACCACCCATTGCTTCACGGTGCTGGCGGCGACGTTGCGCGGGCTCACTTCAATGCTCAGCGGGTCGTTGAGCATCTGCCCGGCCAGTTGGCGGATTTCATCGGAGAAGGTCGCGGAGAACAGCAAGGTCTGACGCTTTTTCGGCAGCATGCGGTAGATGTTCGCCAGCTCTTCGGAGAAACCCAGGTCGAGCATGCGGTCGGCTTCGTCCAGTACCAGGGTTTGCAACTGGTTGAGTTTCAGCGCGTTCTGGCGGAACAGGTCGATCAGGCGACCCGGCGTGGCGACCAGGATGTCGACGCCCTTGCGCAGCTTCATCATCTGCGGGTTGATGCTCACGCCGCCGTACACCGCGTAAGTGGTCAACGGCAGGTGCTGCGCGTACTCGGCGACGCTGGCGTGAACCTGTTCGGCCAGTTCGCGGGTCGGGCACAGGATCAGCGCACGCGCTGAGTTGGCGGCGACTTTCGGCCCTTCCATGGTCAGCAATTGCAGGAGCGGCAGGGCGAAACCTGCGGTTTTGCCGGTACCGGTCTGGGCCGCGGCCATCAGGTCGCGACCAGCCAGCACCGCCGGAATGGCTTGCGCCTGCACCGGCGTCGGGGTCTGGTAGCCAAGCGTCTCAAGGGCGCGCAGCAAGGGTTCGATCAGGCCAAGTGTGGCGAAAGTCATGTGTTTACCGTAGGAAAAGTTCAGCGCCATAAGCGGGTAAAAAAAACCGTAATGCGCCGCAGTTTACCTTATTTCCGGCTTGGGCTTGCGCCACTGGGGCAGGCTGATCAATAGCACCGCGCTGATGATCACCAGCATCGCCAGGGCTTCTTCCATGCCAATGGTCTCACCGACGAACACAATCCCCAACAACACCGCCACGGCCGGGTTTACATAGGCATAGCTGGTCGCCGCCGCCGGGCGTACGTGCTTGAGCAGATACATATAGGCACTGAAGGCGATGATCGAACCGAACACGGCCAAGTACGCCAAGGCCAGCCAGCCTTCAATCGGCGGCACAGAATGCAAGCGTTCGCCGGACAGTGCACTGCCTACCAACAGCAAGGCACCGGCGACGATCATTTCCGCCGCACTGGCCATCGCGCCGGCGGGTAACGGCAAGTGCCTGCTCCACACCGAGCCAAACGCCCAGGAGGCGGCGGCGAACAGCAACAACATCGCCCCGGTCGGGCTCGACTGCAGGTTGGAACCCATATTGAGCATGGCAATGCCGATAATCCCCAGCACCACCCCGGCCCATTCCAGGCGGGTATTACGCGCCCCCCAGAAATAGCCGAACAGCAACGTGAACAATGGCACCGTCGCCACCGCCAAGGCCGCAACACCCGACGTAACCCCCGTGTGCTCAGCCACCGACACCGCGCCATTGCCAAAGGTGAGCAGCAAAATGCCGATCTTGCCCGCAGCCTTCCACTGCACCCACGTCGGCGCAGGTGCCCCGCGCCAGCGCAAAAAGCCATACATCACCAAACCCGCCACCAGGAATCGAATGCCACCCAGCATCAGCGGCGGCCAGTACTCAACGCCGATTCGAATCACCAGGTAGGTGGAACCCCAAATCACATACAACGCAAAAAAAGCGGCGATCAGCGGTAACGGAAAGCGACGTGGGCCAGGCATTGGGCGGCTCTATGGCAGGAGATGGGAGGCTTATTCTAAAAAGGCAGCACGCTAAACATAAGTTACAAAACCTGTTTAAAGCGCCGATACACTTTTCAAAGCATGGTTGTGAGGGCTATAAACCGTGCTTTCGAAAGCCACGCATTACTGGAGCCTTATCATGGACAAATACGACCGCATGCTCCTCAGCGCCCTGCTCGAAGACGGCCGCGCGTCCTACGCGCAATTGGCCCGCACGGTAAACCTCTCAGCGCCCGCCGTGGCTGAGCGCGTGGCCAAGCTGGAGGCCAGCGGTGTGATCACCGGGTATCAGGCCAAGGTGGACCTGTCCAAAATCGGCCTGCCCATCCAATGCACGATCGAACTGCGCTTGACCAACAACGGCAGCCAAAAGGTGTACGACGCCCTGGCCGAAATCCCCGAGCTGACCGAATGCCACCGCGTCACGGGCGACCCGTGCGTGATCATGCAGGCAGCGGTGGGCTCGATGCCGGAGTTGGAGAACTTGATTAACCGCGTGGCGAAATTCGGGTTCAGCAAGACCTCGATTATTTTGTCCAGCGCGATAGAACGGCGAGTGCCGTTGGGGCAGTTGGAGGGAAAAACCACCTGACACCGATCGTTCCCAGCTCTGCGTGGGAATGCAGCCAAGGACGCTCTGCGTCCGCGCTTGAAGTCGTGACGCAGAGCGTCACCGGAGGCATTCCCACGCGGAGCGTGGGAACGAGCAAAAAGTGGTGGCTGATACACCGCCATCGCAGGCAAGCCAGCTCCCACATTTGACCGAGTCGCCAGGGCTGGATGCGATCTACTGTGAGAGCTGGCTTGCCTGCGATGGCGTCAGTTGCTTCACCGAAGGCTTGAGCGCTGAACAATCAAATCGACAATCTGCTTAATGGTCGTGATGTGATCCCAGTCTTCCTGAGTCGCTTGCAGGTTGAACTGCCACTTAATCTGCATAACGAAGCAGGTCAGGTCGTCATCAATGATCTTGAAGTCATGGATGAAATCCGTTTGCTCGGTCACCTGGCTTCGGTCGATAAAGCCGATGATATCGACGAACAGCTGAATCACTTTTTCGCTGATCTCGGCGCTCATGAGTTCAAATTTCTCATTGCCAATAATGAGGCGGATCTTAATCGCTGGGTGGAAGTCACCGCTCGGTGAAAGGGAAACCAGAAGGGTCTGACAGACCGAAAAGACACAACCTACTTACAGTTCCGAAAAATCGCAAAAGCCCCCTCCGACACCTGATATTTCAGTGGCCAGCAGGACCGATCCCTTTCATTTGCGGGACGTTTCCTAGAGAATTCCACGGCCTTGTTTCCGTCGGATCAGGTAGTTAGTCTCGCTCCGTCATCGAATGTTCGGTGGCCGGACGTGCAAGTCCGATGGCAAGTGAGATCCATCAATCAACCTACAGCCAAATGCCAGCTTCCATGTTGGCGTTCGCCCTTATGGCGGCTGTACGTGGGAGACCTTCGGGTCTGCTGGGTTTGACTTCTTGCCCCGGTCTTGCACACCTACGTACAGTTGCCACCCTCTTCGCGTGCAAGCGGACGGTGCCAACTTCTTCCAGCAAGGAGTTCAACCATGGTCAAAGTTACCCCCGATCCACCCAACTTCCCCAGCGAAGACGCCCTCCTCAACCGCCGCGCCATCGACTACTACCTCAAAGCATCCGCCCCTGACGCGCCCAATTTTGTGCTTAATGACAACCTGAGCTTCGAAGACGCCCTCGCCCATGCGGCCGACTTGCTGCATTGCGCGGTGGAGACGGTGAATGTGTCGGGTGAGACGCTCAGCACCCAGCAGCGGGCGGTGATGCATTTGGTGGGGATGGCCAAAGGTGTGGTGGATCGGGCGTTGGAGTGTGTGCAGCCTCGATGAGCACCGCATAACCCAATGTGGGAGCGGGCTTGCTCGCGAAGGCGGTGGGTCAGTCAATATATTCGGCGACTGACACACTGCATTCGCGAGCAAGCCCGCTCCCACATTTTGAGCTTCAGTGTTCTTGGAATTGGGGTTGGCTTAAAACCCGCGGTGTTTTTTCAGGTGTTCGTTGATCTTCGCCGCCGGCACTTTCTGCAAGGTGCACAGCAAATCGTGGGACAGTTCGCGCAAGCCGTGGGTGCCGCGCAGTTGCTGGGCCAGGTGCGCGGTGAGGTTGGCGGCCATCTCCGCATCCGCCATCGCCCGGTGGGCCTTGCCGGTGTGGGGCAGTTGGGCGAGCGCGTTCAGCGTACCGAGCTTGTGGTTGGGCGCAGTCGGCATCAGGCGGCGGGCCAGCAGCAGCGAGCAGGCGAATTTTTGCAGGCGGGTGCGGCGGATCAGGCCCAGTTCGAAGTCCCAGAACCTCTGGTCGAACGCGGCGTTGTGCGCCAGCAGTGGCGTGGTGCCGACAAATTCATTCACTTCATTCATCACCCGCTCAGCCGGTGGCGCGCTGCGCAGCATGGCGTTGCTGATGCCGGTGAGTTGTTCGATAAACCCTGGCACGCGCACGCCGGCATTCATCAGGCTCTGGTAGCGGTCCACGATTTGGCCGCGCTCGAGGATAACCACCGCGATTTCCGTGGCCCGGCAGTGGCTGCTCGGGGTGATGCCGGTGGTTTCAAAGTCGATGACCGCTATACGTTCCAAACCTGTTCCAACTCCGTCTAACTATTGATTAAGCCTGAGCGCTTACTTAAGCAGCAGCGCGCCTTCGATGGGCACGTAGCGGCTGGCGGCGCGAATCAGCGAGTTGGCCGTCAGCCCCGGCACGCCGTAGGCCACGGCTTCAACGCCGTGCTTTTGGATGATGCGTTCGAGCAGCATGTCGAAATCACCGTCGCCGGAAGCCAGCACCACTTCGTCGACGTGGTCGGCGGCGTCCATGATGTCCAGGGTGATGCCCACGTCCCAGTCGCCCTTGGCCGAGCCGTCGGCGCGCTGGATGTAGGGTTTGAGTTTTACCGTAAAGCCCAGGTTGCGCAGGATCTGTTGGAATTGCTGCTGCTTGCTGTCGCCACGGTCGATGGCATAGGCATACGCCTCGACGATCTGCCCGCGTGAACTGATATCAGCCCACAGCGCCGCATAGTTGAAGTGGCAGCCATACGCCTGGCGCACGGTGTAGTAGAGGTTTTGTACATCGGCGAACACTGCAATTTTTTTCACCGCACTTCCTCATGACAGCCAGGCGCCACGGCCCGGAAAGGTTGCCAGTATGCCAGCCATGGGAAAGTTTCAGCGAAAAATCAGCCCGGGGCGACCAAGCGCCCCGGTTGAAGGAGGGTCAGACGAAGGAGTCGTCGTCACCGAAGGAGGAGGAATCGTCGGAATAGTCGCTGTCTGCGAAGCTGTCGGATGAGTTGTCATTGCCCCAACTGTCATTGCCGGCAAACTTCTGGTCGTCATTGCCCCAGTTGCCGTTATCACTGGCCGGTGCCGGTTCTTCGCGGATGATTTCTTCCACCACCTGCGGCTGCTGCGAGTTGTGGCTGAACAGGCTGCTGATGCCTTCGGCCAACATCACACCACCGGCCACACCGGCGGCGGTTTTCAGCGCGCCGCCAAGGAAGCCACTGCCGATAGGCGCGGCGGGGGCTTGCTGCGGCTGTTGATAATTCTGCTGTGGCGCAGCGTAGTTCTGTTGCGGTGCAGGCTGGCCAAACGATGGCCGCGCCGGCTCACGCCAGCCGCCGCCGGAAGAAGGCGCAGCACTTTGTGGCGGTTGCGAGTCGCGGGAACTGCTGCCACCAAAGATGCTCGACAGGAAGCCGCCACTGCTCGGCGCCGGTTGCGCGGCCTGGGAGCGCGCTTGTTGCAGCTCGTCCTGCAATTGCTGGATCTGCTGCGCCTGTTGCTTGTTCTGCGCGTCGAGGCTCTTGATCGCGTGTTCTTGCACCAGGATCGACTGGGTCATGTAGTACCCGGCGGCCGGTTGGCGAGTCATGTGCTCCTTGATCCGCGCTTCGGCCAGGGCGTCGCGGGGGGCTGAGTCCGTTTCGGCTTGTTGCAACCGTGAAAACAGTCCATCGATCAGGGTTTGCTCTTCGCTGTTCATGGCGACCTCGTTAGATTGCCGGTAGAAATCATGGGCCCGCCTGTGATCAGGTGAGCTACAGCGTAGTTATGGGGGTGTTACCAGACGTTTCAATGGTCTTTACGTAAGGTTTACGTTTGCTTACCTCTCGTCATGATCGGTTAAAGTGTTGGCCTTGCTTTTAGGGCTGTGATGAACCTGATGAATCCGTTAGACGTATTGCGCGACTCCCTCCGTTTCACCCAACGCAACCTGGGCGCCATCGTCCAGCTGTGCCTGCCGTTGGTGATCCTCGAAGCCCTGCTGCAACAGGTGCTCGACCACACACTGGGCCCGGATGCGTTCCCCGGCTACAGCGTGGTCGTCGGGTTGTTGGTGTACCCGCTGTACACCGGAGCCTTGATCCTGTTTCTGGATGCGCGCACCCGCGGTGAGTCGCCCAGCACTAAAGATGTGTGGGCCATGGCCCTGGCGATGTGGCCGCGTTTCGCCCTGCTGACGGCGGTCAGCACCTTGCTGATTTTGCTGGGGCTGTCGCTGTACTTCCTGCCGGGCCTGTGGCTGATGGTGGTGCTGGCGTTTGCCGAGTACCTGCTGGTGTTGCGCGGCATGTCGGCGCTGGAGGCGATGAAGGAAAGTTTCCGCCTGACCCGTGGGCATTTCTGGCGAATCCTGGTGTGCCTGCTGTGCGTAATGACGCCGTTGTGGCTGCTCAAAGGCGCGAGCGTGGCGGTGTACCCCAACCCCGCGCCGCTGCTGGGCTTGCTGATCGACAGTGCCCACAGCTTCCTGCAACTGTTTACCAGCGTGGTACTTTTCCGTTTGTTTATGCTGATCGGTGGCGATGCCGACGCACGGTGATATGCTCCGTGCCACTTCTGATAACGCTATAAGCCGAGCCAATGACCCGTTTATTGCGCATCACCCTGCTGAGCCTGTTGATCATCGCGGGCCTGCTCGCGGCCCTGATCTACAGCCTGACCTGGCGCCCGGTCGACAAGCAGACCCTGCCCGTGAGCTGCGTAGCGCCACGTGCGCCGACCTTGCTGCCGGGGCAGGCGCTCAAGGTCATGACCTGGAACGTGCAATACCTGGCCGGCAAGAACTATGTGTTCTGGTACGACAGCCCCGACGGCAAAGGCCCGGACGATCGCCCCACGGTGGAAGACATGGCCTTCAGCCTGGACGAAGTGGCGCGGGTGATTCGCGACGAACAACCCGACATCCTGCTGTTGCAGGAACTCGATGAAGGCGCCAAGTCCTCTCACTATCAGGACCAGGTAGCGTTGCTTCAGGAACGCCTGGTCGACCTCTACCCATGCAGCGCCCAGGCTTTCGACTGGAAAGCCGACTTTGTGCCCAACCTGCATATCTTCGGCAGCGTCGGCCGCAAGCTCGTCACGCTGAGCCGCTACCAGATCGAACACGCCGAGCGCCTGCAATTGCCGGTGTCCCCGGCCAACTTCATCAGCCGCCAGTTCCAGCCTAAACCGGCGTTGTTGCTGACCTACCTGCCGTTGAGCGATGGCGGCCAACTGGCTGTGCTCAACACCCGCCTGGACGGCGATAAGCCTGGGCGTTCGGCGGTGCAGGAGCAGGCCAAAGCCACGGTAAAACTGCTGGACAAGTTCGAAGGCCGTGGCACGCCTTGGCTGATTGGCGGGGATTTCAACCTGCTGCCGCTGGGGCAGTTCCTGCGCCTGGACGCGGGCAAGCGCGGGCAGTATTCGCCGGACAGCGAGCTGCATTTGCTGTGGGATAAATACCCGATGATTCCGAGTAACAGTGAATCCAGTGGGATTGACCGGGCGAAGTGGCTGACGAACTTCCCCAATGACCCGAGTGTGGATGGGCCGGATCGGACCTTGGATTATTTGTTCTACAGCCCAAGGATCAAGCGGGTGGAGGCCAAGGTGCGCCAAGACGACACACTGCGCATCTCCAACCACCTGCCGGTGATTGCGCGGTTCCTGCTGCCGGCTGCGCAATAACCCGCACCATCTCCCCCTGCGGGAGCTGGCTTTTGTGGGAGCTGGCTTGCCTGCGATAGCATCGCCTCGGTGAAAAGGATAGACCGAGTCGTCTGTATCGCAGGCAAGCCAGCTCCCACATTGGATCTTCACATCACCTACTTTCGGGGTTTGATCCGGGCGGTGGGTTCGGCCACCAAGGGGTCGTCCGGCCAGTAATGCTTGGGGTATCTTCCCTTCAAATCCTTCTTCACTTCGGCGTAAGTACTGCGCCAGAAGTTCGCCAAATCCTGCGTCACCTGCACCGGTCTGCGTGCCGGAGACAGCAGGTGTAGCTTGACCACTTGGCGCCCACCGGCAATGCGCGGCGTGTCCGCCAGCCCGAACAATTCCTGCAAGCGCACTGCCAGAATCGGCGGCTGTTCACTGTAGTCCAAACGCACCGATGAGCCCGAGGGCACCTTCACATGCTGTGGCGCCAGCTCGTCCAGGCGCTGGGGCAGCGGCCAGGGCAGCAGGTTGTGCAGGAAGCTGGAAATATCCAAATTGGAAAAGTGGCTGAGGCGCGAGACTTTGCCCAGGTAGGGCATGAGCCAATGCTCCAAATCGGCCAGCAAGGCGTTGTCGCTGATATCCGGCCATTCGCTGGTTTTACCCGCGTCCAGTTGGCGCAGCAGCATGACGCGGGCCTGCCACTGGCGCAGTTCGGGCGTCCACGGCAGCAGCTCCAGGCCTTTGCGGCGCACCAGGTTGACCAGTGCCTGGCTGCGCGCGGACTCATCCAGGCCGGTCAGCGGCTCGCGGCTGAGCACCAGCTCGCCGACTTTACGCTGGCGTTCGGCGCGCAGCACGCCTTCGCGTTCATCCCAATCAAGCTGGTCGACCGTGCGCACCTGCTCGGCCAGCACGCTGTCGAACAGCACCGGGTCAAAGTCCGCCGCCAGGTAAATACGCTCTTCGCGCTGGCCCTGGCGGCTGCCGAGGTCGGCGATCACCAGCCACGGTTGCTTCATCAGGCTGTCGGCCTCGGCGAACAGCGCGGCGCGGCCGTTGGCCAGGCGATATTCGGCGCCA
Organism: Pseudomonas sp. Leaf15; assembly: GCF_001421425.1. NCBI lineage: Bacteria > Pseudomonadati > Pseudomonadota > Gammaproteobacteria > Pseudomonadales > Pseudomonadaceae > Pseudomonas > Pseudomonas sp. Leaf15. The sequence goes on along the minus strand of NZ_LMKI01000037.1, from coordinate 169,390 downwards.
CCGGGGCGGCGTTGCTGGGCGACGCGGTCGGGGTAGGCCAGCGCCAGCAAGGCGCCGAGCCAGCGCGGGTGGTCGGGGTCGGCCACCGCTTGAGTCGGCTGGCCGCGCAAGTAGCCCCGGTACTGACGGGCCAGTTGCTTGGCTCGCTGCACGCCGCCCTGAGTGCCACGCGCGCGTTCTTCGCCGGACATCAGTGCCAGGCGAGTGTGCAAATCCGCACCGCCGCCGCGCAAGATATCGCGCTCGCCCAATAAGGCCGCCACATCACAAGCGGTCGCGGCCAGCCCCAGGTCCTGCCCGCGCAGCAACAAGTGGGCGATACGCGGGTGCGCGGGCAACTCCGCCATTTTCTGGCCGTGAGCGGTGAGCGTGTCGTCGTTCAACGCGCCAAGGCGCACCAGCAAATCCTGGGCCTGGGCATACGCGGCGGTCGGCGGCACGTCCAGCCACACCAGTTGCGTGGGCGTCACGCCCCAGCGCGCCAGTTGCAAGGCCAGTCCCGCCAGGTCGGCGGCGAGGATTTCCGCGCTGCCGTAGGCGGCCAAACCTTCGTGCTGGTCTTCGGACCACAGGCGATAACACACACCCGGTTCCAGGCGCCCTGCCCGGCCGGCTCGCTGGGTGGCACTGGCGCGGGAAATGCGTTGGGTGTCGAGGCGGGTCATGCCGCTGCCGGGGTCGAAACGCGGCACCCGCGCCAGCCCGGCGTCGATCACCACGCGCACGCCATTGATGGTCAGGCTGGTCTCGGCAATGTTGGTGGCCAGCACCACTTTGCGCTTGCCGGCGGGCGCCGGGTCGATGGCGGCGCGCTGGGCGTTGAGGTCGAGTTCGCCATGCAGCGGGCACAGCAATACATCAGGGCGATCACCCAAGGCTTCGGCCAGTTGTTGATTGACCCGGCGAATCTCGGCCTGCCCAGGCAGAAACACCAGAATGCTGCCCGTTTGGTCCTGCACCGCGTCAAGGACGGTCTGCACCACGCGCGGCTCGATAAACTCACCGGCCTGGTACGGCCGCCCCCAGCGCATCTGCACCGGGAACATGCGCCCTTCGCTGCGCAGGATCGGCGCGTCGTCGAGCAGACCCGCCAGGCGCTCGCCTTCGAGGGTGGCGGACATCAGCAGGATTTTCAGTGGTTGCTCGTCGCGAAACAGCTCGCGGCCGTTGAGGCTCAGGGCCAATGCCAGGTCGGCGTCGAGGCTGCGTTCGTGGAACTCGTCGAAAATCAGCAAACCCACGCCGTCCAGTGCCGGGTCGTCTTGCAGCCGGCGCGTGAGAATGCCTTCGGTGACCACTTCGATGCGGGTGTTGGGGCCGACTTTGCTGTCCAGGCGGATGCGGTAGCCGACGGTTTCACCGACTTTTTCACCCAGCTCACTGGCCAGGCGTTCGGCAGCCGCACGCGCGGCGAGGCGCCGAGGTTCGAGCATCAGGATGGTTTGCCCGGCCAGCCAAGGCTCATTCAATAAAGCCAAGGGCACGCGGGTGGTTTTACCGGCACCGGGCGGCGCTTCCAGCACGGCTTCATGGCGATTCGCCAAGGCGTCACGCAGGGCGGGTAAAACATCATCAATCGGCAACGAATTCATACTGGCTCCAAAGCAGAGCGGCGAGTATAACGGCGAACTGGCTGATGCTGATGCGGGTCTCAAAAACACCATCCGGTCCCCTTGGGAACACGGTTAAATGTGGGAGCGGGCTTGCTCGCGAATGCGGTGGGTCAGTTAACACATATATCAACTGACAGACTGCATTCGCGAGCAAGCCCGCTCCCACATTTGAGCATCGTCGCCTGGTAGATCTGGCTTATAGTCACCTTTCACAAGTGTTCAGGAGCATTTTATGCGTATCGCTTCCCGTGTTATCGGCGGTGTCCTCGCCGTCACCCTGCTGAGCCAACTGACGGCCTGCGGCTCGATTTTCTACCCGGACCGTCGTGGCCAGATCGACGGCAAGATCGACCCGGCCATTGCCGTGCTCGACGCCGTGGGCCTGCTGTTTTATGTGATCCCGGGCCTGATCGCCTTTGGCGTGGACTTCGCCACCGGCGCCATCTACTTCGAGCCGGGCAAGACCGCCCAGGTCGCACCGGAAAAACTGCACGAAGCCATCGGCGCCGACGGCAAGGTCGACAACGCCAAGCTGCAATCCATCATTGAGAAAGAAACCGGCCGCAAGCTGCCGCTGGACGACCCGCGCATGCTCCAGTTCAAGGGCAGCGTGCAACAACTCGCGTCCCTGGGCCTGCAACCCGCCGCTTAAGGACTGTATCCGCTTATGACCACCAGCCCCGAACACGCCAGGCTCCTGCGCCTGGCCACCCGCGCCTCGGTGGGCGTGGCCTGTGCGCTGATTATCACCAAGGCCATCGCCTGGTGGTTCAGTGGCTCGGTGAGCATGCTCGCCGGGTTGACCGACTCGCTGCTCGACGGCGTAACTTCGCTGCTGAACCTGCTCGCGGTGCATTACGCGCTGCGCCCGGCCGATGACGATCATCGTTATGGGCATGGCAAGGCCGAATCGCTGTCGGGCATGGCCCAGGCGTTGTTTATCGCCGGCAGTGCGGTGTTGATCGCCTTCCAGGCGTACCAGCGTTTGCAGCACCCGGAACCGGTCGGCGCGCCGTGGCTGAGCATTGGCGTCATCGTGTTTTCGCTGCTGATGACCGTGGCGCTGCTGATGCTGCAACACCGGGTGATCCGCGAAACCGGCTCCAACGCCGTGCGCGCCGACTCACTGCACTATCGCTCCGACTTGATGCTCAACGGCAGCATTCTGGTGGCACTGGTGTTGGCAGGGTTCGGCTTTCATCAGGTGGATGCGTGGTTCGGCCTCGGTATTGCCGCGTATATCCTGTGGAGCGCCATCCAGATCGCCCGCGAGAGCTTTGCCGTGTTGATGGATGAGGAACTGCCACCGGATGTCAGCCAGCACATGCTGGAATTGGCGCGCGGTGTGCCGGGCGTGCTGGGTGCGCATGATTTGCGCACGCGCATTTCCGGCAGCCACTGGTTTGTGCAGTTGCATTTGGAATTGCCGGGGGAATTGACCCTGTCAGTGGCCCACGGCATCAGCGACCAGGCCGCCGATGCCATTCACAAGGCTTACCCGCGTGCCGAAGTGCTGGTGCACGCCGACCCGCGGGAAGTGGTGACGGGTAACAAGGCCTAGTACTGCACCTGATAACCGCGACTGGTCAGGCAGTTGCCCTGAGCCTGGCGGTAGGTTTGCACCACCGCCGGGTCCGGGGCGTAGGTGACGGTGCGTGGGTCGAAACCGCTTTGCTGCACTGCCCAGCGATAACAATCGTAGCCGTCCTGCTGCACCTGGGCCGGTGACTGGCCGTTGGCCGGGTAGGCCACCACGTCATAGCCGTTGCCCTGCGGCGCGGGTTGTGGCGCCGGCACTTCGGTCGGCGGCTGCACCACCACGTATTGCTGGGTAGCGTTTTCATAGGTGTAGTAGGAACCCGCCGCGAGGAAGAACAACGTGCTGCCCACCCACACTTCCCGTGCGTAGTCCGGCAGGTATTGCACGCGGATCCCGTAGGGCGGCGTCACCACCACATAGCGCGGGCCCTGCGGGCGATACCAGTAGCCGCCGGAGAAGAAGTAATCCTGGCCACGGTAAGGCACGCGGTAATTGCGGTCGGGGAAACGGTCGACCATGTAACCCGGGCGATACTGCGGGCCTGGCCCCCAGCCATTACCGTGCCCTGAAGGGCGGCCCGGCCAGCGGTTGTCATTGGGGTGCCCGTTATTAAAGCCGCCGCCCGGACGTGGGCCTGGGCCATTGCCGGCCTGCCAGTGCTGGTTGCCATCATTGCGGCGCGGGATGTCCTGATAGTAACCCTGGCGCGGTTCCTGGGTTTGCCGCACCGTGTCCGGGCGGCCCTGGATCGGCAGGTTGTTCGCAGGCTGCGGCGCCGGCCGCGGCTGCTCGGCATTTTGCGGACGGCCTTGCCACTGCCCACCGCCGTGCTGCTGTTGCCCGGCGCGATCAAAATGCGGGTTCTGCGGGCGCGGTGGGTTGTTTTCCGGACGCGGTTGAGTGTTCTGCGGGCGCGGCTGGTTATTCTGCGGGCGCGCCTGTTCATTGCCACGCCCGCCTTCCGGGCCTCTTTCATGCTGACCACCGCCTTCATAGCGCGGGTCGTCGGCCATCACTTGGGTGCCGACGCTTACCATCAGCAAACCTACACCTGCCATACGCCAGATGCGCTTCATGCTATTCCTCACTGCGGATTAGGGCCTGGAGTGTCCGGCCTTACTGCATGAGACTGGAAAAGCCTCACCCGGTTCTGAGACAGGTTATCAGTCACGAGAAGTATTTTTTGAGGTAAACGCGCAGACAAAGAAAAAGGGGCGACCCGTCGGCCCCCCCTTGAGAATTTCGTCCTGGCTCAACGCTTTTGACGTTGGCTCACCTCACGCCGTCTTGTGGACAGTGTGCAGCCTGGAGGCCGGCTCAACCCTGCTGGGGCGGCGGCCGCAGCAAGCCTGATTGGGCGAGCTGCAGTGGACTGTTGTCCAGGCGGTGATTCTGTTGATAAAGATACAGGCCAACGTCCGACAGATGATTGCGAAGATTGCGTCAATAAACAGTGCTTGCGCAATTTTTAACCCTTCATAGATAATTCACCGCAATAGTTACGACAAAGGCCAACCCAATGAGCAAGCTTGACCGATACGACCTGAGTATTTTGGCGGAATTGCAGCGCGACGCGAGGATCTCCAACCAGGAGTTGGCCGAACGCATCGGCCTGTCGCCGTCGCCGTGCTCACGCCGGGTCAAGCAGTTGGAAGACGATGGCTACATCGCACGCCAGGTCGCCCTGCTCGACCGCAAGATGCTGGGCTTGAGCCTTACAGCCTATGTGCTGATCGGCATGGACCGTCACACGCCTGAGCGTTTCGAGAATTTCGAAGCGGCGATCCGCACCCTGCCGCAAGTGCTGGAGTGCAGTTTGGTCACCGGGATGGACGCGGACTATCAGTTGAAAGTGGTGGTGCCGGACATGGACCACTACCAGAAATTGCTGCTGGGGCATCTGACCCGGATTGAAGGCGTGACCAGCGTAAGGTCGAGCTTTGTGCTGAACCAGGTGCTCAACAGCACCGAGTTGCCGTTGACGCACTTGCGTACCTGATCTCAAGCACACTGGTGATCCCCTGTGGGAGCTGGCTTGCCTGCGATAGCGGTAAATCAGTGACATATCCTTAGCTGACACACCGCTATCGCAGGCAAGCCAGCTCCCACATTGACCGCGTCACGACGCAGGTCAATGTTGTGCTTGAAGCCCTGCCTTATACTTCCCGCCTGCCCTGTCGGAAAAAATCCCCATGAACAACATCGACCCCGCCCTCTTTGAAGAATGGATGATGACCGGCCTGGTCACGATCCTGATCATCTTCATGGGCTTTATCGTCTGGGACCTGGCGAAGAAATCCAAGGCCGGGCGCTTTGGGTCGTTTATCCTGTTTTTCGTGCTGGGCCTGGGCGTGGCCGCGTTCATCATCAAAAGCGTGGTGATCGGCCTGATCGAGTCCGGCGCTTTATAAACGCGCCGGCACTGCCTTCCACTGGCCTTGGTCCAGGCCATCGATCGACCAGTCACCAATACGCACACGCACCAGGCGCAAGGTCGGCAAGCCCACCGCCGCAGTCATGCGCCGCACCTGGCGGTTACGCCCCTCACGAATGACCAACTCCAGCCAGTGCGTCGGCACGCTTTTGCGAAAGCGCACCGGCGGGTTGCGTGGCCACAGTTCGGGTTCCTCCAGCTGCCGCGCCTCAGCGGGCAAGGTCATACCGTCATTAAGCTCTACACCGTCACGCAGGCGTTGCAACTGTTCTTCGGTGGGCTCACCCTCAACTTGCACCCAGTAGGTTTTCGCCAGCTTGTGCTTGGGGTCGGCAATGCGCGCCTGTAACTGGCCATCGTTGGTCAGCAGCAACAGCCCCTCACTGTCACGGTCCAGCCGCCCGGCCGGGTAGATGCCAGGGATGTCGATAAAGTCCTTGAGGGTCGCGCGCCCGCCTTCGTCGCTGAATTGGGTCAGCACGTCGAAGGGTTTATTGAACAGAATCAACTTCGGCTCGGCCGGTGGCGCCTTGGCGACACGCCGCGTTGCGGAGTACGGGGGTTTCACGCCAGGGCGGCGCGAATCGGGGCGGGCAGGACGGGACATGGCAAAGAAACATCTAACGGTCAGGACCGACAATGCTAGTGGCCTGACCGCTAAATGACCATCCCAACCGCTTAGCGGAACGGCGGCTCGTCGAAGCTGCGCAGTTTGCGCGAGTGCAACGAGTTGAGTTCGGTGCGCAACAAATCCACCGCCTCGATGCCGATTTTCAAGTGCTGGCTGACCGCACGCTCATAAAACGCGTTGGCCGAACCCGGCAGCTTGATCTCGCTGTGCAGCGGTTTGTCCGAAACACACAGCAAGGTGCCGTATGGCACACGCAGGCGATAACCTTGGGCCGCGATGGTGCCGCTTTCCATGTCCACCGCCACCGCGCGGGACAGGTTGATCAGCGGCCGCTCTTGCGCCCAGCGCAGTTCCCAGTTGCGGTCGTCGTAGGTCAGCACGGTGCCGGTGCGCAGGCGCTTTTTCAGCTCTTCGCCTTTCTCGCCGGTGACATTGGCAGCGGCTTGCTGCAAGGCCATCTGCACTTCGGCCAGCGCCGGGATCGGGATATTCGGCGGCACGACGCGGTCGAGAATCCCGTCGCGGCGCATATAGGCGTGAGCCAATACGTAGTCGCCGATGGTCTGGGATTGGCGCAGGCCGCCGCAGTGGCCGATCATCAGCCAGCAATGCGGGCGCAGCACGGCCAGGTGGTCGGTGATGTTCTTGGCGTTGGACGGGCCGACGCCGATGTTCACCAGGGTCACGCCGTGGCCATCAGTGGCCTGCAGGTGGTAGGCCGGCATCTGGTAACGGTGCCATACCACGCCTGCGGCAATGGCCGAGGCTTCGCCGTGGTCCATGCTCTTGTCGATGATCACGTTGCCCGGCAGCACCATGCGGATAAACCGTGGGTCGCTGCGCAGTTGCTCCAGGCCATGCAGGATGAACTGGTCGACATAGCGGTGGTAGTTGGTCAGCAGGATCCACGGCTGCACATGGCGCCAGTCGCTGCCGGTGTAGTGCACCAGACGGCGCAGGGAAAAGTCCACGCGCGCCGCATCGAACAGCGCCAGTGGCAACGGGTCGGTGTTTTCCCAGTCGTAGAGGCCATCGGCAATGCCGTCGGTGGCGGCGGACAAGTCGGTGCTGGGGAACACACGGGCGAGGGTCGCAGCGGTAACGCCGGAGCCGGCCAGTTCATCGCCCTGCTCCACCACATACGGGTACGGAATATTCTGCTGGCTCACGCCGACTTCCACCGTCACGGTGAAGTCGTGCATCAATGGCACCAGTTGCTCCAGCAGGTACTTACGGAACGCCGCCGGATGGGTGACGGTGACACTGTAGGTTCCCGGCAATTGCACCTTGGCGTATGCGCGGGTGGTCTGTGGGACTTCGCCGTGGCAGTGGTAGGTCAGGCGCAGTTCCGGGTAGCGAAACTGCGCACGTTGTTCGGCGTCAGGCTCGACGCGGTCCTTGAGGTATTGCTTGAGGGCTTGGTTAAGCGCACCGGTAGCGCGCTCATGCAGAGCGGCCAGCCGGTCCACGGCTTCTTCGGCGGTTTGAACGACAACAAAAGCTTCGGTCACGGTAAGCATCCTGTGTTCTGACTTGCAGGCCTTTATCTTGCCTGTATCCCAGGCTCACTGAAACACCGGAATTGGAATGCTGCTTTTAAAGGTGGGAGCTGGGTTGCCTGCGATGGCGGTGTGTCAGCCAAGTATTCAGTGACTGATACACCGCCATCGCAGGCAAGCCAGCTCCTACAGTTTGACCCTGTGTTGTCAGGGGGTTGGGGTCGAGCGCGTGACGATCGCCGCCACATCCACCCCGCGCGGCAAGGTGCCATACACCCGGCCGGACGACGCCCCCAGGCGGCTGGCGATAAACCCATCACTGACCACCGCATTCCCGGCCTCCAGCAACAGCTTGGCCTGCAACGCCACGGCAATGTCCTCGGTCAACTGCCGGGCGCGGTACTGGATATCCTGGGTATCCATAAACGCCGACTTCAATTGCTCGATATGCCGCGCTAGTTGCTTGTCGCCATGCCCATCGCCCAGTTCGACAAACAATGCCTCCAGCACCCCCGGTTCTTTGGACAATGCGCGCAGCACATCCAGGCACTGCACATTGCCGGAACCTTCCCACGTCGAATTCACCGGCGCCTCACGGTACAGGCGCGGCAGGATGCTGTCCTCCACGTAACCGGCGCCGCCCATGCACTCGGCCGCCTCATTGATCATGGCGGGCGCGCGCTTGCAGATCCAATACTTGCCCACCGCCGTCACCAGCCGGGCGAATTTGGCCTCCTGTTCGTTATCCAGGTGGTCCAGCGCCCGGCCCATGCGCATGCTCAAGGCCAGGGAGGCTTCGCTCTCCAGCGCCAGGTCGGCCAGCACGTTTTGCATCAATGGTTGTTCACTGAGCACGCGGCCGCCGACTGAGCGATGGGCGCAATGATGGCTGGCCTGGGTCAACGCCTGACGCATCAAGGCGCTGGAACCGACCATGCAGTCGAAACGGGTCATGGCGACCATCTCGATAATGGTCGGTACGCCCCGACCTTCTTCGCCAACCATCCACGCCAGGGCGCCACGGAACTCCACTTCGCTGGAGGCGTTGGAGCAATTGCCGAGTTTGTCTTTCAGGCGCTGGATGTAGAACTGGTTGCGGGTGTCATCCGGGCGATGCCTTGGCAGCAGGAAACACGTCAGGCCTTTGTCGGTCTGCGCCAGGGTGAGGAACGCATCGCACATCGGCGCCGAGCAGAACCACTTGTGCCCGACCAGCTCATAGGCCTGGCCAGGGCCGCCGGCGCCCACGGGATAGGCGCGGGTGGTGTTGGCGCGCACGTCGGTGCCGCCCTGTTTCTCGGTCATGGCCATGCCGATGGTGGCGCCGGCTTTGTGGGCGATGCCGACGTTGCGCGGGTCGTATTCGGTATTGAGGATTTTCGGCAGCCAGGTCTGCGCCAGGTCCGGTTGCAGGTGCAGGGCCGGGACGCAGGCGAAGGTCATGGTCAACGGGCAACCGCTGCCGGCTTCAGCCTGGCTGTGCAGGTAGGTCATGGCCGCGCGGGCGACATGGGCACCGGGCTGCGGATGCGCCCATGGCAGCGATGGCAGGCCATGCTCGACGGCGGTGCGCATCAACTCGTGATAGGCCGGATGAAACTCCACCAGGTCGATGCGATGGCCGTAGCGGTCATGGCTGTTGAACACCGGCTTGTTCTGATTCGCCAAAAAACCGGCCTCCATCAGTGGCCCGCCCGCCAGCGCACCATACGCATCGATTCGAGCCTGCGCCCAGCCGGCGCCAAAGCGGCGCGACCATTCTTGCAAGGGCAGGTCGATGCGATAAAGGTTGGTACCGTCCAGGGACGGAGGCTGGTTGGTGACGTCGTGGGTTTCAGCAAACTGATGCAGGTTCATGACGGGCCTCCTGGAAAATAGGCCACGTGCAGTTGAGGCCTGAATTTCAGTTAAGCACCGTCATCGGGCTTAAAAAAGTGGCATACCCGCCTATTGTTCGGCGCTTTCGCCCTCTAACGGGCACAGCAGGCGCCGCTCCAGCACCGTCTGCAGCGCCTCGAAACGCACGGGTTTACTGAGGCGATCAGTGATGCCGACCCCATGGCAGCGTTCGCGATCCGGGGCGTGCAGCGAGGTGCTCAGGGCAATCACCGGCAGTTCGCCGCAGCCGGGTAGTGCACGAATCTGACAGCACAACGAGAAGCCGCCTTCAGACACATCCAACAGCACCGCTTCAAACGTATCGTCCTGCAAGAGCGCCAAGGCGGCCGGGCCGTTATCCACGGTTTTCACCCGGTAACCCAGTTTGAGCAGCATGCCGCGTACCGCTAATTGGCCGACGCTGTTGTCGTCCACCAACAGCACCGTACATTCCTGGGGCGCTCGTTGCGCATGGGGCTTGTGCGTAGCGGGTTTGGACTCAGACGGTACCGCGTTGACGTTCATGTCCAGCTGGAAGCGGCTGCCCTTGCTGAGTTCGGAATGATGGGTCAAACGCCCACCGAGCAGTTCTATCAGCTGCCGGCAAATCGCCAGGCCGATGCCCAGGCCGCCGTACTCGCGGGTCATCGAACCGTCGACCTGGAAGAAGCGCTGATACAGCGTGGCCTCATCGAGAAAAGCGAAGCCGATGCCGCTGTCGGTCACAATAAAGCTCAGGCGCAGCTCGCCGTCACTGTGGGGCACACCCACCACACGCACGCGCACCGCGCCTTCGTGGGTGAACTTGAAGGCATTGTCGAGCAGGCAGTCCAGGCACTGGGTGAGTTTGCCGGCATCACCAATCACCCGGTCCGGCAGTTCATCGGCCACGTCGATGGAAAACGCCAGGCCTTTGCTCTGGGCACTGGCGGTGAATTGCTGGCGCAAGGTGTCGAGGGTGCCGCGCAGGCTGAAGACCTGGGGCTGGGCGGTGAGGCGCCCGGCTTGCAATTCGGTCAGGGTGAGAATGCCGTTGACCATGCGCATCATGTCCCGCGCAGAACCGGCGGCGGTTTGCTGGTATTGGGTAAGGTCGTCGTCCAGCGGCACGGTTTGCATCAGCTCCAACGAGCCGATCACACCGTTCATTGGGGTGCGCAACTCGTGGGTCAGCGTGGCGAGGAACTCATCTTTAAGGCGGTTACTGCGGGCCAATTGCTGATTGAGCACCTCAAGCTTCTGGCTGGCGTCAAACAGGATCTGCGCCTGTTGTTCACGCATGCCGTTGATGCGGTCCGCCAGGGCCAGGGACAACAGCGCCACTTCGATGGCCGAGCCGAGTTGGCTGGCGTACATGGTGAGGAACATATTTGGCAGGTAGCCCAACACCATCAGCGTATTGACTACCCCGCCCAGCAGGAATGCCGACCAGGCGATGATGAAGTAACGCGCCATGCGCTGGCCGCAATACCAGGCCTTGATGGCGGCCACAAAGATGGTCACGGTAAACACCAGCGCCAACCCCGTGGCCAGCCGCAGGGCCACGGCGTAGCTGGTCAGCAGCGCCAGCACCATGACCAACGCGCCGGCCGCTGCCAGCGCCAGTAAAACCCGATCAAGCCAGCGGCTGTGCTGCGCGGTGTGCAGGAAACTGCGCGCGAACAAGCTGCCGAACAACGCCGCCGAGCCAATCAGGAACGGCACCGCCGCGTTCGCCCACCATGGGTTGTTCGGCCAGAAATACTCTACCGCTACGCCGTTAACCGACAGTTGGTACAGGCCAAACGAGGCGATATAAAGGATGTAATACAGGTAGCTGGTGTCGCGCACGCTCAAGTAGATGAACAGGTTGTAGACCAGCATCCCCAGTAACACGCCATAGATCGCCCCCAACACATACAGGCGCAGTGGCTGCTGCTCCATGTACGCGGTGGCGGACCAGAGCGTGAGCGGTGCCTGGATCGAGCCTTGGCTTTGCAGGCGCAGGTACACGGTTTGCTGCTGGTCGGGCACGAAGTTGAGCTTGAACAGGTAGTTGGCCTGGCGCACTTCACGGCTGGAAAACGCCAGGCTGCTGCCCGTGCGGCTGGTCAGGCGGTAATTGCCGGTGCTGTCGCGCTGGTAAAGCTCGAGTTCGTTAAGCGGCGGGTACGCCAACTCCAGAAACCAGGTGCGCGGGGCTCGTGGGTCAGTGGCGGTGTAATGCAGGTCGACCTTGAGCCAGAACACCGAGCGCGAATAGCCGGCGTTGAGGGTGGCTTTGTCATGGGTTTTGAATTGGGCGGCGTAGGCGGGAGCGCTGACATCGGCGATGGTGAGGGCGTCGGTTGGGTCTTCGAGTACTTGCATGACGCGGCCCAGCGGCAGGCTTCGAGTGTCCGGGTTGAACTCGATGGCGCTGGCGAGCATCGGCAGCCCGCACAATAAAAAGATCAGCAAATAGCGCATAGAGCCCCAGCGTGGCCTGTCCGGTTATGTCAAAAGCCCCCCATTCCTTTTGAGTAGACGTATACCGGCGATACATTAAGTTGTTTGGATCCACTTTAGCATAGCCGCTAGAGGCCATTGGACACCATTGAAATAATTTTTTGAAAGGCTCTAGAACAGCACTTTCAGGCATATAAACGAATAAAAATGGTGAACCAACAGCCATAAACACAGGGTGAAATTCCCCACTCGCCCAACAGCCACGCAAAAAGCGATTGGTGGTAAGCTCGCGCACCATGAATATCTACAGCTCTCGCCCTGTTGTCCTCTGTCTCTCCGGCCACGACCCCAGTGGTGGCGCCGGCTTGCAGGCAGATATCGAAGCCCTGCTTGCGCAAGGCTGTCATGCGGCTCCGGCCGTCACCGCCTTGACCGTGCAGAACACCGTCAATGTCAGCGATTTCCGCGTGCTCGACCGCGAGTGGGTGCTGGCCCAGGCCAATGCCGTGCTCAGCGACTCCGAAGTCGCGGCGGTAAAGTTGGGCATGCTCGGTTCCACCGCGATGGTCGACACCGTGGTCGAACTGCTGCAGGCGCACCCACACCTGCCGGTGGTCTGCGACCCGGTGCTGCGTGCCGGAGGTGGCGGCAGCCTGGGCAAGGACGAAGTCGGCTATGCCATGCGTGAGCGGCTGTTGCCGCTGTCGCTGATCGCCACGCCGAACCTGCCGGAAGCGCGCATCCTCGCCGAATTGCCCGAGGGCACGGCAGACGAATGCGCCGAGAAGCTGCTGCCGTTTGTAAAGCATCTGCTGATCACTGGCGGCCACGGCGACGAGCACGAAGTGCACAACCGCCTGTACAGCCGCGACGGCACGCGCCAGACCTTTACCTGCCAGCGCCTGCCGGGCAGTTATCACGGCTCGGGCTGCACGCTGGCCAGCGCCTTGGCCGGCCGGATCGCCCAGGGCGAAGGCTTGGCCAGCGCGGTGCAATCGGCGCTCAACTACACTTGGCGCACCCTGCGTGATGCCGAACAACTCGGCCAGGGCCAGTTCGTGCCGCGCCGTTTGCCGCTGGATTTCTGCTCTTAACCGCACAAGAGGCCTGCTCGATGAAACTACGTGGCCTTTACGCCATTACCGACAGCCAACTGTTGGCCGGCAAGTTCCTTGCCTACGTCGAAGCGGCGCTGGACGGTGGTGTAACCCTGTTGCAGTACCGCGACAAAAGCAGCGACGAAGCCCGGCGCCTGCGTGAGGCCGAGAAGCTGCGCGAGCTGTGCTCACGCTACAAGACCCAGTTGATCATCAACGATGACGCCGAATTGGCCGCGCGCCTGGGCGTCGGCGTGCACCTGGGCCAAACCGACGGCCCGCTGACCCCGGCCCGTGCATTGCTCGGCTCCAAAGCCATCATCGGCGCCACCTGCCACAGCCAGATCGAGCTGGCCGAGCAGGCCGCCAAGGAAGGCGCGAGCTACGTCGCCTTCGGTCGCTTTTTCAATTCCAACACCAAGCCCGGCGCGCCGGCCGCCACGCTCGACATGCTGGCCCAGGCCCGCACGCGCCTGCAGTTGCCGATCTGCGTGATCGGCGGTGTCACCCTGGAGAACGCCGAACCCCTGGTGGCCCACGGTGCCGACCTGCTCGCCGTGGTGCACGGCCTGTTTGGTGCCGACAGCACCCAGGAAGTCACGCGCCGCGCCCGCGCCTTCAACGACCTTCTTAAAGTTAAAGTGTAGAGAGCCCGATCATGTCCCGTTCCGAAACCCTGTTTGCCAATGCCCAGAAACACATCCCCGGCGGTGTGAACTCCCCCGTGCGTGCGTTCAAGAGCGTCGGCGGCACACCGTTGTTCTTCAAGCATGCCGAAGGCGCCTATGTCACCGACGAAGATGACAAGCGCTACGTTGACTACGTAGGTTCCTGGGGGCCGATGATCCTCGGCCACAGCCACCCGGACGTGCTCGACGCCGTGCGCCAGCAGCTGCAACACGGCTTGTCCTATGGCGCGCCAACCGCCATGGAAACCGAGATGGCGGACCTGGTGTGTTCAATCGTGCCGTCGATGGAAATGGTGCGCATGGTCAGCTCCGGCACCGAAGCCACCATGAGCGCAATCCGCCTGGCCCGTGGTTTCACCGGCCGCGACAGCATCATCAAATTTGAAGGCTGCTACCACGGCCACTCCGACAGCCTGCTGGTAAAAGCCGGTTCCGGCCTGCTGACCCAAGGCGTGCCAAGCTCGGCCGGTGTGCCGGCCGCATTTGCCAAACACACCCTGACCCTGCCGTTCAACGACATTGCCGCCGTTGAGCAGATGCTCAGCGAAGTCGGCCAGGACGTGGCGTGCATCATCGTCGAGCCGGTAGCCGGCAACATGAACTGCGTGCCACCGGCACCGGGTTTTCTGGAAGGTTTGCGCGAGCAGTGCGACAAGCACGGCGTGGTGCTGATTTTCGACGAAGTGATGACCGGTTTCCGCGTGGCCCTCGGCGGCGCCCAGGCTTACTACGGCGTCACGCCGGACCTGAGCACCTTCGGCAAGATCATCGGCGGCGGCATGCCCGTGGGCTGCTTCGGCGGCAAACGCGAAATCATGCAGCACATCGCGCCGCTGGGCCCGGTGTACCAGGCGGGCACCTTGTCGGGTAACCCGTTGGCCATGGCCGCCGGCCTGACCACCCTGCGCCTGATCAGCCGTCCGGGTTTCCACGCCGAGCTGACCGACTACACCACGCGCCTGCTCGATGGCCTGCAACAGCGCGCCGATGCGGCTGGCATCCCGTTCGTGACCACACAAGCGGGTGGCATGTTCGGCCTGTATTTCAGCGGCGCCGACGATATCGTTACCTTTGATGACGTGATGGGCAGCGATGCCGACCTGTTCAAGCGCTTCTTCCACTTGATGCTCGAAGGCGGCGTTTACCTGGCACCGAGCGCTTTTGAAGCGGGTTTCACCTCGATCGCCCATGGCGAAGCCGAGTTGAAATTGACCCTGGATGCTGCCGAGCGCGCTTTTGCCGCCCTGAAGCAAGCCCAGAAGTAAGGGACACACACATCTGACGTTGCCCCTCGCAGCGTCAGATTTGCTACTTTGCCTACAGAGATTTCCTGCATTTTTCGAGAAATCACCTGCAATCCGGCAGATAACTTGCCTACGCAGCAGAAAAACGAGTAAAGACTTTGTAAGCAGGGGCCTGCTTATTTCATAATGCGCGCTTATTGGACTCCCCCGAGGGTCCGCGTGCCCCGTCAGAGGTAAGTCGATTCCCATGAAACGCACCGGCCGCACCCTGGTTCTGGGCTGCCTGTTGCTCCTTCAGCCGCTGCTGGCACATGCCCAGGCAGGCGGCAACTCGTTGTTAATCCCAGCGATGGGTCGTTGCACCCTCAATACCCAGCCAGACAGCCAGGCCGAAGCGCTGAGCGCGTGCCAGAAACAGGCCGACGGTGGGGATGCGCAGGCGCAATACGAGTTGGGCGAGTACTTCCACGACGACAAAAACCCTGCCCGCGACCTTAACAAAGCCCTGAGCTACTTCGAGAAGGCTTCGTTGCAGGGCCATGCCCAGGCGCAATTCCAGCTGGGCAACATGTTCTTCAAAGGCGAAGGCGTGCCGGCCAATAACGTTCAGGCGTACATCGTGCTGAAAATGGCGGCGGTCAACGGCGCCGAAGACGCACTGGACACGGCCGACGAAGTGGCCGAGCACATGCAGCGCGATGAACTGGAAGTGGCCACCCAGGTACTGGGCCAGATCTTCCGCAATTACCTGCAGGAATTGCAGAGTGCCGATGGGCGTTCGCCCTTCTCGCCTTTGCCCGACCCCATCGCGCCTCAGGGCGACAACAGGTAGCCCTGTCGGTAGGCCGTTGCGCCTGCAACATGGGCAATCGTCATGCCCGCCGTCGCCATTCGGCGCACGCTTCGAACATACAACAGCCCTTTATGCACACACGCGACCGGCGTCACGCGGTCAGTGATCGGGTCGATTATTTCAGCCAC
Source organism: Pseudomonas sp. Leaf15 (assembly GCF_001421425.1). NCBI lineage: Bacteria > Pseudomonadati > Pseudomonadota > Gammaproteobacteria > Pseudomonadales > Pseudomonadaceae > Pseudomonas > Pseudomonas sp. Leaf15. The sequence continues at coordinate 153,357 of NZ_LMKI01000037.1, read as the reverse complement.
GATTTGCCCCGGCTCGACGTCATCTCCCACCTGCGCGCAAAACACAATCAAACCGCCCACCGGGCTTATCACCGGCTCTACCCCTGCCAGCGGTGTCGGCGCGTTGAGCAATGACGGTAGCGGCGGAGCTTGGCCTTCGATGGCGCCGCGCTGCGTCAGGTAATTGATCAACGCTACGCAATCCTGGCGCGCCAGCCCGTGACTCACATCGGCTACTCCGCGTAACTCTACGGTCACGGCGAACCCTGGCGCCGCAAAGCGCCCGGGAAATCGCGCCTGCATCTGCGCCCAGAACAACGTAAAGCACTCATCGAACGATTGCCCGCCCGCTTCTTGCGCCAAAAAGCAGGCCCTGGCGCCCAGGTAGCGCGCCAGAGGCTCCACATCGGGCCAAGAAGCCGGCGACAGGTACAGGTGCTGCAGGGCTTCGAAGTCACAATGCAGGTCCAGCACGATATCGGCGTCGCAGGCAAGGGTTTGCAGGAGCAAACGCATGGATTGCAACGAAGTTGTCGGCACCTGACGGGCCAGCGTTTGCCGCAGGGTCGAACGAATCAGTTGCAGATTGCTGACCGGATCATCGGTCAACAGGCTTTGCACTCGATCACCGACCGGTTGACTGACATCCACGAAGCATCGATTGAAATTCTCCCGGCTTTCGTTCTCGAAGCGCCCCTGAGGTACATCCATCAGCACTTGCTCAAGGCCCTGCGGATTGGCCACCGGCACGAGCACGATCGACCAGCGCAACAAGCCCGCCGCCTCCAGCCGCGCCAACTGCTGTTTCAGGTGCCATAACACCAACATTCCCGGCAGCTCATCAGCATGCAGCGAGGCCTGGAGGTAGACCTTGCCCGTCGCATGGGCCGGGCCGTAGTGAAAGCTATGAATCTGCCGTGACGTACCCGGCACAGCCGTTAGCAATTGATGCACACACGCCTGCATATCAGCCTCCTATCGGCCCGGATCAAGAAAGCGCAGCCAACGCCGTTCAGCCAGGCGAAACACACCGACCAGAGCAAACGTGATGCACAGGTAGAGGGCTGCGGCAAAACCAAAGGATTGGAACGTCAGGAAGGTCGCGGCGTTGGCATCCCGGGCCACTTTGAGGATGTCCGGCACGGTCGCCGTAAACGCCAACGTGGTCGAATGCAGCATGAAAATGACCTCATTGCTGTAATAGGGCAATGAGCGGCGCAAGGCCGAGGGCATGATCAGATGAACATACAGCTTCCAGCCGCTGAACCCGAGGGATCGGGCCGCCTCGACTTCGCCGCGTGGCATCGCCCGAATCGCGCCTGCCAGGATCTCCGTGGTGTAGGCCCCCGTATTCAGGGAGAACGCCAGCAGCGTGCAGTTAATTGCCTCACGGAAAAAGCCCTCCAGCAGAGGTTGTTCGCGCACGGCCGCCATGCTGTAGATGCCGGTGTAGAAAATAAGTAACTGGATATACAGCGGGGTGCCGCGAAACAGGTAGGTAAAGCCGTGTACCGGCCAGCGCAGCCAACGCAAGGTCGATACCCTGGCGATGGACAGCGGCAATGCCAGCAACAGGCCGAAACACAACGAGGCGCTGGTCAGCCATAAGGTCATGGCCAGGCCGGTCACTTGCTGACCGTCGGAGTAGATGAATGGCTGCCAGTAGTCCTGGATCAACTCGATCATGGCGATGACGCCTGCACACCACGGCCATAGCGCCGCACCATCCAGCGCAAGGCGAGGCTTGAAACACTGCTGAGCAGCAGATAAATCAACGCAGCCAACAGCAAGAAGGCCAGCAACTGCTGGCTGCTTTTCCCCGCCACTTGGGTCACTTTGACCAAGTCCGCCAAACCAATGATCGACACCAAGGCAGTGGCCTTGAGCAAGACCATCCAGTTATTGCCGAGCCCCGGCAAGGCGAACCGCATCATCTGCGCAAATATCACGTGCACAAAGCCTTGGGTGAAGGTCATGCCCAGGGCCTTGGCTGCCTGGAACTGGCCACGTGGAACGGCCAGCAATGCGCCGCGAAAGGTTTCGGTGAAATAGGCGCCATAGATGAACCCCAGAGTTAGCACGCCCGAACTAAAGGGGTCGATTTCGATATAGGCCCAACCCATTGCCTGGGTCAGACGACTCAAGCCGGTTTGCACCCCATAGAAAATCAACAACATCAACAGCAGGTCCGGCACCCCACGAACCAGCGTGGTGTAGAGCTGCGCGCACAGCCGCCAGGCCCTGACCCTGGAAAGCTTGGCACCTGCACCGAGCAACCCGAAGGTCAGCCCCAGCAGCAACGACAGCAGCGCCAGTTGCACCGTGATCCAGACACCACGCAGCAACAGCGGCATAAAACCGTCCAGGGTCGCGGCAAATTGCGTAAGCGTGGGTAGCATGTTGACGCCCTCGCCGATCATTGGCCGCTGAACATGCTCACGCCTGGGAAGTACTGCGCCTGCAAACGCGCATACGTGCCGTCCGCGTGCAGGGCGGCCAGCCCTTTGTCGAGCAGGGCATTCAATGCGTGATTGCCCTTGGCAATGCCGATGGCGCTTTTGGAAGGCATCAACTCGCTTTCAATCACCTGGCCCAGCACGAACGCCGCGCCCTGAGGTGTGCGCAAAAAACCGCTTTGTGCCTGCTGGGCATCCTGAAGGGAGGCGTGCAACCGGCCCGCCACCAGGTCGGCGTACACCTGCTCCTGATCGGCATAAGCCACGATCTTGATGCCTTGCGGGGCGAGTATTTGCCGGGCGTAGGCTTCTTGAGTACTGCCCTGCAGATAGCCGACGGCCGTGCCCTTGGCCAATTCCGTGCCGGGGCGGAACACCATGGCGGTGGGGCTGGAGAAGACCTCCGAGGAGAAATCGATGACCTTTTGCCGTGCGTCCGTCACCGTCATAGAGGCGAAGATCGCATCGATCTTGCCAGCGTTCAGGCTGGGGACCAGCCCATCAAAGTCGCTCTCCACCCATTGGCAACGAACATTAAGATGAATACAGATGGCATTGCCGATATCAACTTCAAAGCCTGTTAAAGTTCCTACACTGTCTTTGTAGGCAAACGGTGCATAGTTGGGATCAGCCCCGAAACGGATTACCGTATATTCCTTGGCAAAGACTGAGGAGCTAATAAAAACACAGGCAAGTAACATCAGGAGTATTTTTCTCATTATTATATTCCTTGTTATTAACAAACCAGAGGCTCGGACTAAACCTCGATATAGGGAATCTCTCGGCGTACAAGTAACGAATCCGCAGGCATATCAAACTCTCGGGCAATTCGATGCCCCGAATACACGGCTGCGGCAATCGTGCCGGGGGCCACGCAGTCTCCCATCAACGTCACCGCATGGATGCCGGCCGCATGCAGTTGCTCAGGTGCGCTATTGAGTGCCTGATAAAGCGCCTGTTCGGGTTCACGGGAGGTCACCAACAGCAGGGATGCCGCGGCTATAAGGCGCGTGCGCCCGGTGTAGGCACACCCGACAAGCACGCCTTCCGGCATGCCCCTGACCAGCGTATGGGACGCAATGAGGGTGACGTTCAATTCCAGCAGCCGGCGCTGGATACGATGTTGTTCAAGGGTGTTATGGGTCCAGGCTGCCACATCCGCCGCCGGGGTGACGAATATCACCTCCACGCCGCGCGCCACCAACTGCTCGGCCAACACGCTGCCCATGTAATAGTGATCGTCGTCGAACAGCAGCACGGGAGAAGGCGGCAGCACGCCCGCCATCAGATCGTCCGGTGTCAGCACGGGCAGGCACTCCAGGCCCGGCAGCGGGTAGCGCAAGGCACGCCCCACGCCGTCATGCCGCCAGTGAGAACCGGTGGCGATGAACACATGCTCGGCCGCAAAATCCAGAACGTCCTGGGCCTGCAAGGGGCTCTCGCGATAAATCTCGACCGAGGGCAGACGGCTTAACGCATCCAGTCGATAGTCGATGACCCGTGACCAACTGGCCAGCCCGGGAAGACGGGATTCCAGCGCCACACGCCCGCCCAGCGTGCGCAGGCGCTCGACCAGCGCCACGTCCAGCCCCCGCGCGCCCAGTATTCGCGCACATTCAAGGCCCGCAGGCCCGGCACCGACCACCAAGGCCCGCCCTGGGTGACGCGCACGATTGACCGATTCCGGGTGCCAGCCACGCCGCCACTCTTCGCCCATGGTCGGGTTCTGCGTGCAACGCAAAGGCGTACTGGTGTGGTCGCCGCTGACGCACACATTGCAGCCAATGCACTCACGAATCTCCTCCGCGCGCCCTTCTGCAATCTTCTTGGGCAAGAATGGGTCGGCAATCGAGGGCCGGGCCGCACCGATCAAGTCCAGGACGCCGCGGCGCACCAGGGAAACCATGGTATCCGGTGAGGTGAAGCGCCCAACGCCCACCACGGGCTTGCGGGTCAACGCCTTGAGCCCCAGCAGAAAAGCCTCTTGATACCCTTCCGGGGCAAAGCGCGACGTCACGCTGTCGTTGGACCAGTCGGCCACATTGACGTCCCATAAGTCCGGCAAGTCCGCCAGCATCGAGAAGATTTCAGCGCCCTCACCTTCACGGCACAGGCCCCCGGCCGTCTGCTCATCCACCGCCAGGCGAACCGCCACCGCACAGCGGTCACCGACAGCATCGCGGGTGTCTTCAATCAGCTCGCGCAACAAGCGCACGCGATTTTCCAGCACGCCGCCGTACTCGTCTGTACGACGGTTGTTGCGTGGCGTCAGAAAATGAAACGGCAGGCCCAGGTCATGCCCCGCATAGACATAGATGATGTCAAACCCTGCCGTTCGCGCCCGCAGTGCGGCGGCACGGTGCATGGCACGCAACGCCTGGATATCGGCACGGCTCATCGCCCGGGCTTGCACCGGGTCATAACCGCGCACCGGCGTATTGGAGGGCGCCCATGGAATCTCACGACTGTAGCGGTTAGGCGCGGAGTAACCATTGAACGCCAGCTCTACACCGGCCAGGGAACCGTGCTCGTGGACGGCCTCACACATGCGCGCCAGGGCCGGAATGTCGCGCTCATCCCATAAACGCGCCTCGATATAAGGCGAGAACTCGCTCAGCGGGCTGATCTCACACTCCTCGGTGCAGACCACACCCCACCCGCCTTCGGCTTTTATGCCACGCATGCGCGCCATGGCCGAAGGATGCACATGCCCCATGCCATTACAGTGGGGCACTTGATAAAAGCGATTACGGGTAAGCACCGGCCCTATTTGTACCGGTTCAAACAGAATGTCATAGCGAGGATCGCGCACAGGGCTACTCCCGAACAAGCAAGTTCGTTAATGACGGCGTGACACCAAACCAGAGGCTAACTAATGGGGAGGTTTAACAAGGGCGAAACTTGGGAGACTTCGATACGTTTTTATTATTGATGTATTCATAGTGTCCTCTCTGCACAAACAAAACTTGCTACCTTTCAAGCAAAATGTCCATGCATGACAGAGGATAATCAGAAACGCCCTACAAAATAGTTTGAACTCTATTTTTCCGGCATCGGCATCGGAAACGGCATCACATTGCTGGTGCCGCGCGCCTCGCTGATCTTCGGCGTGCCCAGGCGCTCGACTTCATCGATGCGCACAATCGAATGCATCGGCACAAAGCTGCGCACCACGCCTTCAAACTGCGCCTTGAGTTTTTCTTCGCCCGGGTCGACGACCAATTGGGTGCGCTCGCCAAAGACGAACTCTTCCACCTCCAGGAAGCCCCACAGATCACTTTGATAGATCTGCTTGGCGTACATTTCGAACACCTGGCCCTGGTTGAGGAAAATCACCTTGTAGATTGGAGCTTCACGTTTGGTCATGGTGGGCGAATAACACATGGGGGATTTAAAAGAGGGCGCGAACTATAGCATGGCACCCGATGCACAGCGCTAGGAACCAATGGGCATGCCCCCTATAATGCGCGGTTCTTTACCACCAGTTGATGATTCCCATGGCCAAGAAGCTTTACATCGAAACCCACGGTTGCCAGATGAACGAGTACGACAGCTCGCGCATGGTCGACCTGCTGGGCGAACACCAGGCCCTGGAAGTCACTGCCCGCGCCGAAGATGCCGACGTCATCCTGCTCAATACCTGCTCGATCCGCGAGCGTGCCCAGGACCGTGTGTACTCCCAGCTGGGCCGCTGGCGTGAATTGAAACTGGCCAACCCGGACATGGTGATCGCCGTTGGCGGCTGCGTGGCCAGCCAGGAAGGCGCCGCGATCCGCGATCGCGCCCCCTATGTCGACGTGGTGTTCGGCCCGCAAACCCTGCACCGCCTGCCGGAAATGATCGACGCCGCACGCATCACCAAGCTGCCGCAGGTGGACGTGTCATTCCCGGAAATCGAAAAATTCGACCATTTGCCCGAACCGCGCATCGACGGGCCGAGTGCTTATGTGTCGGTGATGGAAGGCTGCAGCAAGTACTGCACCTTCTGCGTGGTGCCCTACACCCGTGGCGAAGAGGTCAGCCGGCCGTTTGACGACGTACTGGCCGAAATTATCCACCTGGCCGAAAACGGCGTGCGCGAAGTGACCTTGCTGGGCCAGAACGTCAATGGCTATCGCGGCCAGACCGACGACGGGCGCCTGGCCGACCTCGCGGAGTTGATTCGCGTGGTGGCCGCGGTGGACGGCATCGAGCGTATTCGCTACACCACCTCGCACCCGCTGGAGTTCTCCGACAGCCTGATTCAGGCGCACGCCGAGGTGCCGGAGCTGGTCAAGCACCTGCATTTGCCGGTGCAGTCGGGTTCAGACCGCATTCTGGCGGCCATGAAACGCAACCATACGGCCCTGGAATACAAATCCAAGCTGCGTAAATTGCGCGCCGCGGTGCCGGGCATCTGCATCAGCTCGGACTTTATCGTCGGCTTTCCCGGCGAGACCGAGAAGGATTTCGAGCAGACCATGAAGCTGATCGAAGACGTCGGTTTCGACTTCTCGTATTCGTTCGTCTACAGCCAGCGTCCGGGCACCCCGGCTGCCGACCTGGCAGATGACACCCCGGAAGCGCTGAAAAAAGAGCGTTTAAACGCACTGCAGCATCGCCTGAACCAGCAAGGTTTCGAGATCAGCCGACAAATGGTCGGTTCGATCCAGCGCATCCTGGTCACCGACTACTCGAAAAAAGACCCGGGCGAGTTGCAAGGGCGTACCGAGAACAACCGGATCGTCAACTTCCGCTGCGACACGCCCACCCTGATCGGCCAGTTTGCCGATGTGCATATCGATGCGGCGCAACCGCACTCGCTGCGTGGGTCGCTAATCAACTGACCTCTGACCGGATGAAGATCAAAATGTGGGAGCTGGCTTGCCTGCGATAGCGGTGGGTCAGCCGACACATCCGGCACTGACACACCGCCATCGCAGGCAAGCCAGCTCCCACAGTGGATTTTCATGGTTCTTGAGATTGAGCCAGCACTATATAAGTGCTTTCGCACGCCGAGCACTGGCGTTATCCTCTCCTTCACCTACACAGCCAAAGGGCGGCTAAAAGCAACCTTGAACGCACCCATATCAGAACCCCATCGTTTTATCCTCGAGCCGTTTGAGGCTCGCCGTTTCGCCAACCTGTGCGGACAGTTCGACGAGCACCTGCGCCTGATCGAACAACGCCTGAGCATCGAGATCCGCAACCGCGGCAATCAGTTCGAGCTTATTGGTGAACCCCAGCACACCACGTCTGCAGAAAACCTGCTGCGCCGCCTCTACCGTGAAACCAAGGGTAGCGAGCTGTCGCCGGAGACCGTGCACCTGTACCTGCAGGAATCCGCCGTGGAAGACTTGGCCAACAACCCGGTGGCCGAAGCCAGCGTGGCCCTGCGCACCAAAAAAGGCATGATTCGCCCTCGCGGCTTGAATCAGCAGCGCTACGTCAAGGAAATCCTCGGTAACGATATCAACTTCGGCATCGGCCCCGCCGGTACCGGCAAGACCTACCTGGCCGTGGCCTGCGCGGTCGACGCCCTGGAGCGCGAGCAGGTGCGACGCATTCTGCTGGTACGCCCGGCGGTCGAGGCTGGCGAGAAGCTTGGCTTCCTGCCCGGCGACCTGGCCCAGAAGATCGACCCGTACCTGCGCCCGCTCTACGACGCGCTGTACGAGATGCTCGGCTTTGAATACGTGGCCAAGTTGATCGAGCGCCAAGTGATCGAGATCGCCCCGCTGGCCTACATGCGTGGTCGCACCTTGAACAACAGCTTCATCATCCTCGACGAAAGCCAGAACACCACCGTCGAGCAGATGAAAATGTTCCTCACCCGTATCGGTTTCGGCTCCACCGCCGTGATCACCGGCGACGTCACCCAGGTCGACCTGCCCAAGGGCACCAAGTCGGGCCTGGCCCAGGTGATCGACGTGCTCAAGGACGTGCCAGGCATCAGCTTCACGCATTTCATGCCCAAAGACGTGGTTCGCCACCCGTTGGTGCAGCGCATTGTCGAAGCCTACGAGCGCTTTGAGCACCGCGATGACGCACCCGCCAAGGACGTGCGCCGCGATGCTTGAGCTAGATCTGCAACTGGCCACCGAAGCGCCCGCCCCCAGCGAAGCGCAGTTCCGTCAATGGTGCGCCCTGGCCCTGCGCCAGCGCACCGCCGACTCGGAACTGACCATCCGCCTGGTGGACGAGCCCGAAGGCCGTGAACTGAATCACACCTGGCGTCAAAAGGACTACGCGACCAACGTGCTGTCCTTTCCCGCCGACGTGCCGGATGAGTTACTGGATATCCCGTTACTGGGCGACCTGGTGATCTGCGTCGAAGTGGTCGAGCGCGAGGCGAAGGAACAAGGCAAGGAACTTGAGGCCCACTGGGCCCATCTAGTCATCCACGGCTGCTTGCATCTCTTGGGTTACGACCATATAGACGATGACGAAGCCTGCGAAATGGAAACACTGGAACAAACGTTGCTTGCTGAACTGGGTCACCCTGATCCGTATGCAGACGACGAAAATTGAAACTACACATAACTGACACAACAAAGGATTTAGAGTAATCGCTATGAGCGAAGACCGATCGAGCAACGGGCAGAAGTCATGGCTGGGTAAACTGACCCAGGCTTTTGCCCACGAGCCGAAAAACCGCCAGGAGCTGCTGGAGCTGCTGCGCGAGGCCCATCAGAACAAGTTGCTGGACAGCGAAGCGCTGGCCATCGTCGAAGGCGCCATCCAGGTGGCTGACCTGCAGGTTCGGGACATCATGGTCCCGCGCTCGCAGATGATCAGCATCAAGGCGACCCAGACCCCACGGGAATTCCTCCCGGCCGTGATCGACTCGGCGCACTCGCGCTACCCGGTAATCGGTGAAAGCCATGACGACGTCATGGGCGTCCTGCTGGCCAAGGACCTGCTGCCGCTGATCCTCAAGGAGAACGGCGACAGCTTCAACATCAAGGACTTGCTGCGCCCGGCCACCTTCGTGCCTGAATCCAAGCGCCTGAATGTGCTGCTGCGCGAGTTTCGCGCCAACCACAATCACATGGCCATTGTGATCGACGAATACGGCGGCGTGGCCGGTCTTGTGACCATCGAAGACGTGCTTGAGCAAATCGTCGGCGACATCGAAGACGAGCACGACGTCGAAGAAGACAGCTACATCAAGCCGCTGCCCAGCGGTGATTTCCTGATCAAGGCGCTGACGCCGATCGAGAACTTCAACGAGTTCTTCGACAGCGAATTCTCGGATGATGAGTTCGACACCGTGGGCGGTTTGGTGATGAGTGCGTTTGGGCACCTGCCAAAACGTAACGAAACCACCGAGATCGGCGCTTACCGCTTCCGCATTCTGAATGCCGATAGCCGCCGGATTCATCTGATTCGCCTGACCCCGATTGCCCGCTAAGGAAGGGGTGGGTCATCAGCTATTTCCTGTGTCGCGTTGCCCCTGAGAGCGGGCCAGGCAAGGCGCAGGCCGCAGGGAATGGCGTTCCCTTTTCAAGGCCTGCAACGCAGCATGGCCCGCTCTCAGGGGCAACCCGAAGGGCCGGGCCTGCTGCGGCACAGGGCTGCGTTACTCGTCGTTCATTTGGAAAAACCAAACCACACTCCTCGCGCCTTGCCCTGTGCCGCAGCAGGCCCGGCGCGACACAGGAAATAGCTGATGACCCACCCCTACATGCGCCGTCTGATTGCACCCGGCTGGCCCGGTAACTTGCTGGCCGTGGTGGCCGGCGCCATCACCACCCTGGCGCTGGCGCCCTTCGATCTGTGGCCATTTGCGCTACTGGCCGTCGGGCTGTTCTATGTGGGGCTGCGCGAGCTGACGCCACGTCAGGCCTTGGGCCGTGGTTGGTGCTTCGGTTTTGGCCTGTTTGGCGCCGGCACCAGCTGGATCTACTACAGCATTCACCACTTCGGCGGCGCGTCGGTGTTGCTGGCTGGCTTTTTGATGCTGCTGTTTACCGCCGCGATTGCCTGGTTCTTCGCCCTGCCCGCTTGGCTGTGGGCACGCTGGCTGCGTCGCAATGAGGCGCCGCTGGCCGATGCGCTGACCTTTGCGGCGCTGTGGGTTGGCCAGGAAGCGTTTCGTGGTTGGTTCCTGACGGGTTTCCCTTGGCTGTACTCCGGTTACAGCCAACTCGACGGCCCGCTCACCGGCCTTGCGCCACTGGGCGGCATGTGGCTGATTTCCTTTGCCCTGGCGCTGACGGCGGCCGTGCTGTGCAACCTGCCGCGCCTGCTGGCAAGCAAGCGCAACGGCTTCATCGGCGCAGGCTTGGTGTTGTTGGTTGCACCCTGGGCCATCGGCCTGGCGCTCAAGCATCACGCCTGGACCTCGCCCTCCGGCGCACCGCTGACCGTGGCGGCGATTCAGGGCAATGTCGAACAGAGCATGAAATGGGACCCCGCGCAGATCGACGCGCAGTTGGCGCTGTACCGCGACATGAGCTTCAGCTCCAAGCCGGTAGACCTGCTGGTATGGCCGGAAACCGCGGTGCCGGTGCTCAAAGAGTCAGTCGAAGGTTACCTGGGCATGATGGGCAAGTTCGCCGCCGACCGGCACTCCGCGCTGATCACCGGCGTACCGATCCGCCAGGAAGTGCACCACCAGAAGCGCTACTTCAACGGCATTACCGTGGTGGGCGAAGGCGAAGGCACTTACCTCAAGCAAAAACTGGTGCCTTTTGGTGAGTACGTGCCGTTGCAAGACATGCTGCGCGGGCTGATCGCTTTCTTTGACCTGCCGATGTCGGACTTCGCCCGCGGCCCGTCCGATCAGGCGATGCTGCAGGCCAAGGGCTATCAGATTGCGCCGTTCATTTGCTACGAAGTGGTGTACCCGGAATTCGCCGCAGGCCTGTCGGCCCAGAGCGATTTGCTGCTGACCATCAGCAACGACACCTGGTTCGGCCGCTCCATTGGCCCGCTGCAACACCTGCAAATGGCGCAGATGCGTGCATTGGAGGCTGGCCGCTGGATGATCCGCGCCACCAACAACGGCGTGACCGGCCTGATCAACCCGTTTGGGCAGATCACCGCGCAGATCCCGCAGTTTGAACGCGGGATTCTCTACGGCGAAGTGGTGCCGATGCACAACCTGACGCCGTACCTGCAATGGCGCTCGTGGCCGTTGATCATTGTGTGCCTGGGCTTGTTCGGCTGGGCGTTGCTGGCGGGGCGGATGTCGAAAACCGTCTAAACGAACACCACAAAACCAATGTGGGAACTGGCTTGTGTGGGAGCGGGCTTGCTCGCGAAAGCGGTGTGTCAGTCAACATATCGTCAACTGACACACCGCTTTCGCGAGCAAGCCCGCTCCCACATGAACCGCTTTCCACATTTGAAATTGCGGCGTTATCGGTAAAACACCCGATACCCCACCTGCCCCACCGCCTCATTGATCAACTGCCCGCTGCGCCACACCGACACGAACTCCGGCATCCAGCCGCCCAGTGGCCGCGCATTGTCCACGCCCAAAAAGCCCACCGGCCCCGGCACCACGGTGAAGCCGGCCTTCTCGAAACTCCACACCGCACGCGGCATATGCCAGGCCTGGGTCACCACCACCACACGCTTGATGCCTTGCGGCAACAGAATGTCGGCGCTCATCTGCGCGTTTTCCCAGGTGGTGCGGCTGCGCTCTTCTTTCCAGCGCACGGTGACGCCAAAGTCATCCTGCATCGACACTGCCATCAGCTCGGCCTCACTGGGTGGCGTGCCGTAGTGCAAGCCGCCGCTGGTCAGCACCGGCAAGCCGGAGGCCTTGGCCAGACGCGCGGCATAACGCTGGCGCTCAAGCCCTGTACCGGTGGGTTGATCGGTGCCCCACGCAGGGTCGCCGCGCTCACGCCCAGAGCCCAACACCACAATGGCATCGGCGCGCTGGGCCAGCGTCGCCCATTCTTCACGGGCCAACGGTGGCTCGGTCTCCAGGGCATGCGCGCCCCATTGCACCATCACCGGCAGGCTGATCAACCACAGCCCCCCGAACCCCACGGCAAAGCAGCATCCGGCCAGGCGCGGGCGACTTTTACGCAACCACCAGGCAAACGCCAGCAGCAGCAAAAAAAGGCCGGGCGGCAAGAGCAATTGTTTAATGAAATAACGAAAAGGCATCGGGCATCTCCAAAGATGCCCGAAGCCTAGATGCAACGGGGTTCAGCGACAATCTTTACCAACCTGTTTCGAGACGACTCAAAGGTTAACGTGGTGCTCCACGTTTACCGTGCAGCCCGACGTTTGTCGGGACCGCGACCCGCAGACACATCTTTCAGCCAGATCACCTTGGCCGAACGCAAAGGCTCTCGGGCGGGCGGGGCAGCCCGTTCCTGAGAGGCACGGTGGTGATTCAATTCCAGGTAGCCCTTGATCAATTCGAGTTCAGCCTGGCTCAAGCCTCGCAACTCCAGCTCCAGAGGCCGCTCATCAAGCAATCGGCCTGCGGTTCTTGCGGCATCCAATGCCCGACCCAAACGGTCGATCAGTCCTTCATACAATTGCGGTTTCATTAAAGTTCGCTGCGATTCAACCATCCCCTCACCTCATTGAAGATAAGACTCACTCCCCAATAAACAGCGTAGTCCCCATGGCTGCGCCTGCCTCGCGCCGCGACAGACGGCCCTCGCCGCGCAATCAGGGTTTCCCTCGATAGAGTGGGGTCATGTATGCTACGGCGCTTCCTGTAACTCCACTTCCCGCAGGGTTTGGGCACGGACGCGCCGCTTTTTGGTGTCGATCAACCTGAATGTTGTACCGAAGAGGATTAGGCCACCCCTATTCAGTTCAAAAGTAGCCATGCACGAACAATATCAGCCCCGTGAAATAGAAAATGCCGCCCAAACCTTCTGGGACGAGCAAAAGTCCTTTGAAGTCAGTGAACAGCCAGGCAAGGATACTTACTACTGCCTATCGATGTTCCCTTACCCCAGCGGCAAGCTACACATGGGGCACGTGCGTAACTACACCATCGGCGACGTAATTTCCCGCTACCAGCGCATGCTCGGCAAAAACGTCCTGCAACCTATGGGTTGGGACGCCTTCGGCATGCCGGCGGAAAACGCCGCGATGAAAAACAACGTGGCGCCCGCCAAGTGGACCTACGAAAACATCGCCTACATGAAAACCCAGCTGCGCAGCCTGGGCCTGGCGGTGGACTGGTCCCGTGAAGTGACCACCTGCAAGCCCGATTACTACCGCTGGGAACAGTGGCTGTTCACGCGCCTGTTCGAAAAAGGCGTGATCTACCGTAAAAACGGTACCGTGAACTGGGACCCGATCGACCAGACCGTACTGGCCAACGAGCAGGTCATCGACGGTCGCGGCTGGCGTTCCGGCGCGGTGATCGAAAAGCGCCAGATCCCGATGTATTACTTCAAGATCACGGCCTACGCCGATGAACTCTTGTCGAGCCTCGATGACTTGCCGGGCTGGCCTGAACAGGTCAAGACCATGCAGCGCAACTGGATCGGCAAATCCAAGGGCATGGAAGTGCAGTTCCCGTACAACGTCGATTCGATCGGCGAAGCCGGCGCACTCAAAGTCTTCACCACCCGTCCGGATACCCTGATGGGCGCGACTTACGTCGCCGTGGCCGCCGAGCACCCGCTGGCCACCCAGGCCGCACAGAACAATCCTGAGCTGCAAGCGTTCATCGCCGAATGCAAAGGCGGCAGCGTGGCCGAAGCCGACGTTGCCACCCAAGAGAAAAAAGGCCTGCCAACCGGCCTGTACGTCGAGCACCCACTGACGGGCGAAAAACTGCCGGTGTGGGTCGCCAACTACGTGTTGATGCACTACGGCGATGGCGCAGTCATGGCTGTGCCGGCCCACGACGAGCGCGATTTCGAGTTCGCCACCAAGTACAGCCTGCCGATCAAATCCGTGGTGCGCACCAGTTCCGGCGAGACCAACCCGGCCCCGTGGCAAGACGCCTACGGCGAGCACGGCACGCTGATCAACTCCGGTGAGTTCGACGGCCTGGACTTCCAGGGTGCCTTCGACGCCATCGAAGTTGCCTTGATCAAGAAAAACCTCGGTGCCTCGCGCACCCAGTTCCGCCTGCGCGACTGGGGCATCAGCCGCCAGCGCTACTGGGGCTGCCCGATCCCGATCATCCACTGCGAAACCTGCGGTGACGTGCCGGTGCCGGAAGACCAGTTGCCGGTGGTACTGCCCGAAGACGTGGTGCCCGATGGCGCCGGTTCGCCATTGGCGCGCATGCCCGAGTTCTACGCGTGCACGTGCCCTAAATGCGGCGCACCTGCCAAGCGTGAAACCGACACCATGGACACCTTCGTCGAGTCCTCGTGGTATTACGCCCGCTACGCCTCGCCACACTATGAAGGCGGCCTGGTAGAAAAATCCGCAGCCGACCACTGGTTGCCGGTGGATCAATACATCGGCGGCATCGAACACGCGATTCTTCACCTGCTCTACGCGCGCTTCTTCCACAAGCTGATGCGCGACGAAGGCCTGGTGAGTTCCGATGAGCCGTTCAAGAACCTGCTGACCCAAGGCATGGTAATCGCCGAGACTTACTATCGCCGCGAAGCCAATGGCGCCTACACCTGGTTCAACCCGGCGGACGTCGAGCTTGAGCGTGACAGCAAAGCCAAGGGGATCAGCGCCAAGCTGAAATCCGACGGCCTGCCGGTGGAAATCGGTGGCACCGAGAAGATGGCCAAGTCCAAGAACAACGGCGTCGACCCACAGTCGATGATCGATCAGTTCGGCGCCGATACCTGCCGCCTGTTCATGATGTTCGCCTCGCCGCCCGACATGAGCGCCGAATGGTCCGACTCCGGGGTTGAAGGTTCGCACCGTTTCCTCAAGCGCGTCTGGCGCTTGGCGCACGCCCATGTCAGCCAGGGTTTGCCGGGCAAACTGGACGTGGCGTCGTTGAGCGATGAGCAAAAAGCCATCCGCCGCAGCACCCACCTGGCCATCCGCCAGGCCAGCCAGGACGTGGGCCAGAACCACAAGTTCAATACCGCCATCGCTCAGGTGATGACGCTGATGAACGTGCTGGAAAAAGCCCCGCAAGCCACCGAACAGGACCGCGCGCTGGTACAGGAAGGCCTGGAAGCTGTGGTGTTGCTGCTGGCGCCAATCACGCCGCACATCAGCCATGAGCTGTGGAGCCGCCTGGGCCATAGCGATGCGGTCATCGATGCGCGCTGGCCGGTGCAGGATGACAGCGCGCTGGTGCAGGACACATTGCAACTGGTTATCCAGGTTAACGGTAAACTGCGCGGCCAGATCGACATGCCTGCCAGTGCCAGCCGTGAAGACGTGGAAGCCGCAGCGCGCATCAACGAAAACGTGCTGCGCTTTACCGAAGGCCTGACGATCCGCAAAGTGATCGTAGTGCCGGGCAAACTGGTCAACATCGTCGCCAGCTAATCGGATCGGGCGCAGGGCTTGAGCCCTGCGCCGAACTAAACCTTTAAGGCCTCGATAAGGCCAACATGGTTTCAAGGGGAGCAACAAAATGATCAAACGCAATTTGCTGGTGATGGGCCTCGCTGTGCTGCTGAGCGCTTGCGGCTTCCAGCTGCGTGGCACCGCCACCAATGAACTGAGCATCAAGGAACTGGACGTCAGCGCGCGCAACGCCTACGGCGATACCTTGACCCAACTGCGCCAGACCCTGGAAAGCAGCGGTGTACGCGTGGCCTCCGGCGCGACTTACAAACTGAACCTGGTGGACGAGAAAGAAACCCAGCGTAACCTCAGCTACGCCAGTGCCGGCCGTGCGTCGGACATCGAGCTGAACACCCTGGTCGTCTATGAACTGCAAGGTCGCGACCACCTGCCATTGATGGGTGACAAGATTGAAGTGCAGAAGGTGGTGAGCCACGACGGTAACAACCTGGTGGGCTCGGACTCGGAGATCATCCAGGTTCGCAAGGAAATGCGTCGCGAGCTGATCCAGCGCCTGATGATTCGCCTGCAACAGCTGACGCCGGAAAAACTCGCCGCCTTGCAGCTGACCGCCGACAACAAGGCCAAGGCTGACGCCGACGCCCTGAAAGCTGCGCAGGAATACGAAGACAACACGCCGAAACAATCGCCTGCCGAAGTCCCTGTCGAGTAAGCCAGACGGGGCGCCCCTGGCGCCCCGTTCGCCCTGCCTATGAAACTTGCCCCCGCCCAACTCGCCAAGCACCTGCAAGGTGGCCTTGCGCCTGTCTATATCGTCAGCGGTGATGACCCGTTGCTGTGCCAGGAGGCAGCCGACGCGATTCGCACCGCCGCACGCCAGCAAGGCTTCGATGAGCGCCAGGTGTTCAGCGCCGACGCCAGTTTCGACTGGGGCACGCTGCTGCAAGCCGGTGCGAGCATGTCGTTGTTCGCCGAGAAACGCCTGCTGGAACTGCGCCTGCCTTCGGGCAAGCCCGGTGACAAGGGCGCGGCGGCATTGATGGAATACTGCTCACGCCCCGCTGAGGACACGGTGCTGCTGATCAGCTTGCCCAAGCTCGATGGCAGCGCGCAGAAAACCAAGTGGGGCAAGGCGCTGGTAGAAGGCCCGCAAACCCAGTTCATCCAGATCTGGCCAGTGGACAGCAACCAGCTGCCGCAGTGGATACGTCAGCGCCTGTCGCAATCAGGGTTGTCGGCAACGCAAGATGCCGTCGAGCTGATCGCCGCCAGGGTCGAGGGCAACCTGCTTGCCGCCGCCCAGGAGATCGAAAAGCTCAAGCTGATGGCCGAAGACGGGCAGATCACCGTCGAAACCGTCCAGGGCGCGGTGGCTGATAGCGCGCGCTTTGATGTGTTCGGGTTGGTGGACGCGATCCTCAATGGCGAACCCGCCCACGCCCTGCGCATGCTCGAAGGCTTGCGCGGCGAAGGTGTGGAACCCCCGGTGATTCTGTGGGCGCTGGCTCGAGAGTTGCGAGTGCTGGCCAATATTGCCCTGCAATACAGCCAAGGCACGCCGCTGGACAAATGCTTCAGCCAGGCCAGGCCGCCGGTGTGGGACAAGCGCAAACCCCTGATGAGCAAAGCCCTGCAACGCCATTCGGCGCAACGCTGGGCGCAGCTGTTGCTGGAAGCGCAGCGCATCGACGCGCAGATCAAAGGCCAGGCGGCGGGCTCGCCGTGGATGAGCCTGAGCCGTTTGTCACTGTTGATGTCTGGCCAACGCCTGACACTCCCCGCCGAATAACCCCACTGTCCCTTGTGGGAGCTGGCTTGCCTGCGATAGCGGTGTGTCAGCCACTACATTTTTGCTGATGGACGGCTATCGCAGGCAAGCCAGCTCCCACATTGACCGTGCCCACTTGATAATGTGAAACCGCCTACACATCGCCGGGCTTTACAGCCGCGCCACTTCGGCAGATGATTTGCACCGCTTCATCCCACCTCAATAGAGTACCGACCATGAGCAAAAAGCCATCCAAGCATGGCCCCAACAAGGCCAAATCCATCGTCGCCCAGCCACTGTTCCGCAGCCGTCAGGAACGCGCCGGCAAGGGCAAAGGCAGCTACCGCCGCGAAGCCTTCCAGTCTAATAGCTGGGAGGCTTCTTACTTTCTGGCTGCCTGAAGGCAAGTGCCCCTCCGGCATGATAAGGTCGGTACTTGATTTGTAATCCCTGGACCTGTGCATGCCCTCTAGCCTTTCCCGTCGTTGGCACTTTCGCCAACTGATCGCTGCCTCCAGCCTCATTCTGCTTGTCGCCTGCGCCGAGAAACCCACCGCCGCGGACGCGCAACCCCTGCCAACGCTCAAGACCGTGCCTGCCGTCGCGCCTGCCGTGGTCCCCCCTTTGGCCGTGGACAATCTTGATATCCAGCCGACCCAGTCCTTTGCCGAATGGCAGGCTGGCTTTCGTGCACAAGCCCTGAGCGCGGGGATCACACCCGCCGTCTTCGATAACGCCTTTGCTGGCGTGACGCCCGACATGGCGGTGATTCGCGCCGATCGCAGCCAACCGGAATTTTCCCGCCCGGTATGGGAATACCTCGATGGCGCCCTGTCGCCGGTACGCGTGCGTAATGGCCAGGCGTTGCTGATCAAGTACGCCGATATCCTGCAGCGCATCGAAGAGCGTTATGGCGTTGATCGCCAGGCACTGGTTTCGGTGTGGGGCATGGAAAGCAATTTTGGCCAGTTCCAGGGCAATAACTCGGTGATCCGATCGCTCGCGACCCTGGCCTATGAAGGCCGCCGCCCGGCGTTCGCCCAGGCGCAACTGCTGGCGGCGCTGCAGATCATCCAGCATGGCGATATCTCTGCCGACCAGATGAAAGGTTCGTGGGCCGGGGCCATGGGCCAGACCCAGTTCATCCCGACCACCTACAACACCCATGCCGTGGATTTCGATGGCGACGGTCGCCGCGATATCTGGAACAGCCCGGGCGACGCCCTGGCCTCCACTGCGCACTACCTGCAAAGCTCCGGCTGGCAGCGTGGCCAGCCGTGGGGCTTTGAGGTGAAACAACTGCCGGCGAACTTCGATTACGCCCTGGCCGACGGCGGCATACGCAAGACCGTTGGCGAGTGGATGAGACTCGGCATCCAGCTGCCACCTGGCGCGAGCATGCCACCCAACGTCGAGCAACTGTCTGCCGCCCTGCTGCTGCCGGCCGGCTACCGTGGCCCGGCATTCCTGGTGCTGGATAACTTCCGCGCAATCCTCAAGTACAACAACTCATCGTCCTACGCGCTGGCCGTGGGCCTATTGTCGGAGCGGTTTGGTGGCGCGGGTGTGATTCGTGGCGATTGGCCCAAGGATGAGCTGCCGCTGAGTCGCTCCCAGCGTATCGATTTGCAAACGGTACTCAGCGCCAAGGGCTATGACGCGGGCAACCCGGACGGGATTATCGGCGCCAACACGCGCAAGGCGATCCGGGCGGCGCAGCAGTCGTTGGGTTGGCCCGCTGATGGGTATCCGACGGTGAAGCTGCTGGAGTCGTTGCAGAGCCGCTGAGACCACGCTCGTTCCCACGCTCCGCGTGGGAATGCCGCCTTGGACACTCTGCGTCTGCTCTTGAGGGGGTGACGCGGAGCGTCACGGGATGCATTCCCACGCAGAGCGTGGGAACGATCGACGCTCAGGGCTTGAACACTACATCCTGCTCCAACGCCAACTGCTGCTCCCCCGCATCCAACCGCACCAGGGCGCCCAGCGGCAGCGTCAGGTTTGGATCGCAGTGCCCACTGCGCCAGCCGGATAACACCGGAATACAAAGCGGCTCGAACGTCTGCTTGAGCAGCCGCTCCAATGCCGCCTTGTCCACGCCTGATACATCCCCGACCAGCACACCGGCGACCTGGCACAGCTTGCCTGCCAGGCGCAAATGGGTCAGCAGCCGGTCTATTCGGTAGAGCGGCTCGTTGACGTCTTCGATAAACAGAATGATGCCTTCAGCGTCGATCTCAAATGCCGTGCCCATCACTGCGGCGATCATCGACAGGTTGCCACCGAGCAAACGCCCGCAGGCGATACCCGGCTCGATCGTGATCAGCGGGTAAGCAACCGGGTGTGCCAGCACGCTGCACTCGCTCAGTTGCCCGCGCAGCATGCTGAACAGCGATGACTCGGTGGGCTGCTGCTTGTCACCGAGCAGGTCAGCGTTGAGCATTGGCCCATGAAAGGTCACAAAACCCGCGTAGCGGTTGATGGCCAGGTGCAATGCGGTGATGTCGCTGTAGCCCACGAACGGCTTGGGGCTGGCACCAATCAGGTCGAAATCGAGCTTGTCCAGCAGACGTGGTGTGCCGTAACCGCCCCGCAGGCAGAAGATGGCATCGATTTCGGGATCGGCAAACGCTGCATGCAAATCGCGCAGGCGCACCTCGTCGCTGCCGGCCAGGTAGCCATCGCGCTCATACACACCGGGGAATATGCGCAGCTCATGGCCACGGGCGCGCATCCACTGGCCGGCTCTTTCAACATCCAGTGCGGCAGGGCCGGCGGGGGCGATCAGGCCAATTACGCCTTCGGGGCGCAGGGCAGGCACGGCAGCCGAGAGTTGAGTCGTCATCCATGGTTCTCCGTGGTTGGATACCCAGGCACTCTAGCCAGTGATGGTTGCAAACAGAAGGGAGAAAAGGAGGGAAACTCTGTAGGAGCAGTTCGGCTGCTCCTACAGAGGGGAAGCGCTTACGAAACCAGGCTTGCCTTGACCAGCTTGGCTTGCTCATCGGCGTGGTACGAGGAACGTACCAGCGGGCCCGAAGCCACGTTCTTGAAGCCCATCTTGTAACCTTCCTCGGCGAACCAGGCGAAGGTGTCCGGGTGCACGAAACGCTGCACCGGCAAGTGGCTGCGCGACGGTTGCAGGTACTGGCCCAGGGTCAGCATATCGATGTCGTGTTCGCGCATGCGCTTCATGACTTCGATGACTTCTTCGTCGGTCTCGCCCAGGCCCAGCATCAGCCCGGATTTGGTCGGGATGTGCGGCATCATCTGCTTGAATTTTTGCAGCAGGGTCAGCGACCACTGGTAGTCCGAACCCGGACGCGCGGCCTTGTACAGGCGTGGCACGGTTTCCAGGTTGTGGTTGAACACATCCGGCGGCTCGGCCGCGGTGATTTCCAGCGCGACGTCCATGCGGCCACGGTAGTCCGGCACCAGGGTTTCGAGCATCACGTTCGGCGACAGCTTGCGGATCTCGCGGATGCAGTCGGCAAAGTGCTGGGCACCGCCGTCACGCAGGTCATCGCGGTCTACGGAGGTGATCACCACGTATTTGAGTTTCAGGTCGGCAATGGCAATCGCCAGGCTTTCCGGCTCGTTGACGTCCAGCGGCTTCGGCCGACCGTGGCCAACGTCGCAGAACGGGCAACGACGGGTGCAGATGTCACCCATGATCATGAAGGTGGCGGTGCCGCCGGAGAAACATTCGCCCAGGTTCGGGCAGGAGGCTTCTTCGCACACACTGTGCAGCTTGTGTTTGCGCAGCAGGGCCTTGATGCGGTCGACTTCCGGCGAAACCGGGATGCGCACGCGGATCCAGTCGGGCTTCTTCGGCAGTTCGGTGGTCGGGATGATTTTCACCGGGATGCGTGCAACCTTCTCGGCGCCGCGCAGCTTGACGCCGGCTTCGACCTTGGCACGCGGGGCCGGGGCCGGACGCTCGGTGATGTCCAGCGTCGGGATCATGGTTTGCACTGCATCAGTAGTCATAATCAGTCGATTCCGCCCGTAAGGGTCGTCTGCTCAGCATAGTCGAGGTGTTTGACGAGCTGCGCACGCAGCCGGGCACTTACCTCGGCAAATTTAATCGGTGTGGCGTGGTCGCTCAGTTGAGTCATCGCCAGCCCGGCATAACCGCACGGGTTGATGCGCCGAAACGGCGCCAGGTCCATGTCCACATTCAGGGCCAGGCCATGAAAGGAGCAACCATGGCGAATGCGCAAACCGAGGGAGGCGATTTTCGCGCCGTCCACGTATACACCGGGTGCATCGGGCTTGGCCGCGGCAGTGACGCCGTAACTGGCCAACAGCTCGATCAGGCAAGCCTCCATGCGGCTTACCAGGTCACGTACGCCATAGCCCAGCTTGCGTACGTCCAGCAGCAAATAGGCCACCAGCTGACCAGGGCCATGGTAAGTCACTTGGCCACCTCGGTCGACCTGCACCACCGGAATATCACCCGGCAGCAGCAGATGCTCAGCCTTGCCGGCCTGGCCCTGGGTGAAGACCGGCGGGTGTTCCACCAGCCAGATTTCATCCGGGGCCGAGGTGCCGCGCTCGTTGGTGAAGCGCTGCATGGCATGCCAGACCGGCTCGTAGGCCATCTGGCCGAGCTCGCGAAAGCCCAGGACCTGTGACATCACAACACCATGTGCACGAAGCCGGTGGCCCGCAGTTCACTGTTGATGTCGTAGAGCTGGTCTTGACCGGTCGCCACGATGTGCAACTGGATCGTGGTGTACTTACCGTTGGAACTCAAACGCTCGTCCACTCGGTTGTCGTTGATCGTCGCGTGTTTACGCACGATCTCGAGAATCTTGTCTTTGTTGCCTACACCGGTATCGCTGATCACCTTGACGGGATAGTCCACGTTGGGGAATTCGATCTTTGGCGCCTTTACTTCTACTTCTTTATCGGTCATGGCAGAACAGCCTCGTAAGCGCTAAGCCGTGGCGACGGGCAAAGCCCCGCGCTGGATCAACGCGGGGCTTTGCAGGTGCGCACAATCAGTTGAACAAGCCGTAGAAGAATAGACGGATGCTATCCCACACGCGGCGGAAGATACCACCTTCGTCAACGGCGTCCAGTGCGATCAGGTCGGCGCTGTGCACCACCTTGTCGTCCAGCTTCACTTCGACTTTACCGATCACGTCACCCTTGGCGATTGGAGCAACCAACTGCGGGTTCATGGTCATGCTGGCCGCGAGCTTTTTCAGCTGGCCTTTAGGCATGGTCAGGGTCAGGTCATCAGCCAGGCCGGCCTTGACTTGATGGGTCGCGCCTTTCCATACCGGGGCTTGAGCCAGCTCGGCGCCCTTCTGGTAGAAGGTCTGGGTTTCGAAGAAGCGGAAGCCGTAAGTCAGCAGTTTTTGCGTTTCGGCCGCACGGGCCTGCTCGCTGTTGGTGCCGAATACCACGGCGATCAGGCGCTGGCCATCACGTACGGCGGACGACACCATGCAGTAGCCGGCTTCGTCGGTGTGGCCGGTTTTCAGACCGTCGACGGTCTTGTCACGCCACAGCAACAGGTTACGGTTAGGCTGCTTGATGTTGTTCCAGAAGAATTCCTTCTGGGAGTAGATCGCGTAGTGCACCGGGTCGACACGGATGATCGCGCGAGCCAGTACGGCCATGTCGTGAGCCGACGAGTAGTGCTCCGGGTTCGGCAGGCCGGTCGGGTTCATGAAGTGGCTGTTGGTCATGCCCAGGTCGCCGGCAGTCTTGTTCATCAGGTCGGCGAACGCGTCTTCGCTGCCGGCGATGTGCTCGGACAGGGCCACGCTGGCGTCGTTACCGGACTGGATGATGATGCCGTGCAGCAGGTCGCTGACGGTAACTTGCGAACCGACCTTGATGAACATCCGCGAACCGCCTGTGCGCCATGCGTTTTCGCTGACGGTAACCGGGTCATTCTCGCCGATCTGGCCGCGACGGATTTCCAGGGTCGCGATGTAGGCCGTCATCAGTTTGGTCAGGCTGGCCGGGGGCAGGCGCTGGTCACCGTTGTTCTCGACCAGCACGTTGCCGCTGGCGGCATCCATGAGGACCCAGGCCTTGGCGGCCAGTTGCGGGGAAGCTGGAACCATTTCCACCGCCCAGGCGGCCGGGGTAATGATCAGCGAAAGTAGCAGGCACGTGCGTTTGGCTAAGGTGGTGATGTTCATCCGTCTCTCGAAATTGCTTATGGAAACTTGCCCTCGCGGGCAAAACTATTCAGACAGCCCGCTGCCAGACTGTCGCGTGTTCGGTTGCCCGCTCACCCCTTGCCCCTGGGTTTTTATTGTTCAACGAGCCAACAACCTCGGTTCAGGCGAACCTGAACCATCAATCCTTTTACTTATTCAGCCGTGACGACGCTGGGTTGCCCCAGGTTGGCCAGGCGCACACTGTTCTGCACGTGCGCCACTTCACTTGGCGAACCAATCGGGCCCATGCGCACACGGTGCAGGGTTTGCTGGTTACGCACGATAGAGCTGATAAACACTGGCGCGCTGACCATGCCGCTGAGCTTGGACCTTAACAGTTCTGCCGCATCCGGGTTGGCGAAAGCGCCGACCTGCAGGTACTGGCCACCCACTGTAGATGCGCCTGGCGCTGCATGGGGCACCACCACCGTGTCCGGTGCGTGCTGCGCCGGTGGCGGGGTCCACTGCTCGATCTTGCCCGCCGAGGCGGTCACTTGCGGTTGCGGGGTTTGCGGCTCGTTGAGCATCAATGGCGCCGGTTTGCCACGCTGAGCCCAATACTGCGCCGGGTCGATACCTTCGACTTTCACGCGCGCAGTGCCGGTTTCGGCATAACCGAGTTTCTTCGCGGCGGCGTAGGACAAGTCGATGATCCGGTCCGAATAGAACGGCCCACGGTCGTTGACCCGCAGGATCACCGTGCGGTGGTTGTCCAGGTTGGTCACGCGTACATAGCTGGGCAACGGCAAGGTCTTGTGGGCCGCGCTCATGCCGTACAGGTCATACACTTCGCCGTTGGCGGTGTTCTGGCCATGGAATTTGGTGCCGTACCAGGACGCCGTGCCCGTTTGCGAGTAGGTCTTGGATTCCTGCAGCGGGAAGTAATTCTTGCCCAGCACGGTATACGGGTTGGCTTTGTAAGGCCCGGTGTGCAGGGTCGGCGTGGCATCCGGGATCTTCGATACGTCGACATCCCACCACGGTGCGCCGTCTTTGTGCGCGCGGTTGATATCCAGGCCCGGCTGGGCGCGCACGATAGCCCCGCCCTTCGGCGCCGGAGCACGGCTGGTGGTGGAGGAACAGCTGACAACCAGCAAGGACAACGCGGCGAACGCCACCAGCTTGAGCGGTTTTTGGAACGGCGATACCCGCATTACTTGTTGCCCCGTGCTTGGACCAGCATGTCTGACAGCTGATGCACGGCCATGGCGTACATCACACTGCGGTTATAACGCGTGATTGCGTAAAAATTCTTCAGGCCCATCCAGTATTCCGGGCCGTTTGCGCCTTCGAGGCGGAACGCCGTCACCGGCATATCATCGCGTGGCGCATTCTGACTCGACCAGCCCAGCGCTCGCAACTCCCCGACGGTCTTGACCGGCTCAATACCTTGGGTCAGACCTTCGTCGGCGCGCTCGCCGGTGACATCGGCGCGGATCACCACCGGTTCACCGGCCATCCAGCCGTGGCGCTTGAAGTAGCTGGCCACGCTGCCGATGGCGTCGTCCGGGTTGCTCCAGATATTAATGTGGCCGTCGCCGTCGAAATCCACCGCGTACGCCCGGAAACTGCTCGGCATGAACTGCGGCAGGCCCATCGCACCGGCGTAGGAACCCTTGAGCGTCAACGGGTCGACCTGTTCCTCGCGGGCCAGCAGCAGGAATTCACGCAGCTCCTTGCGGAAAAACTCGGCACGCGGCGGGTAATCGAAGCCCAGGGTCGACAAGGCGTCGATCACCCGGTAACTGCCGGTGTTGCGCCCGTAGAAGGTTTCGATACCGATGATGGCGACGATCACCTGGGCCGGCACGCCGTATTCCTGCTCGGCGCGCGCCAGTACCGCTTCGTGCTGGCGCCAGAAGTCCACGCCACGCGCCACGCGGGCGTCGGTGAGGAACATCGGGCGATAGTCTTTCCACTGTTTGACGCGCTCGGCGGGACGCGAGATCGCATCAAGGATCGCCTGCTTGCGCTGGGCTTCACGGAACACGCCCATCAGCTGTTCACCGGCGAAACCGTAGTCGCGGGTCATTTCACCGACAAATTCGGCGACCTGGGGTGAACCATCGTAGTCACCGGCCTGCACCTCTTGCGTCGCGCCCAGGAGCCCAATCAGGCCCATCCAGGACGCGTGCCGAGTCGCCCAGCCGCGCATTACTTGCATTGACATCTTCACCTTATTCAAACCTGCGCGATCCACTTGCGATGCGTGTGAATCGACATCAAAACCCCAAACGCTGACATCAATGTCACCAGCGAAGTTCCGCCGTAGCTAATGAACGGCAACGGCACCCCAACTACCGGCAACAGGCCACTGACCATACCGATGTTGACGAAAACGTAAACAAAAAAAGTCATGGTCAGGCTGCCGGCGAGCAATTTGCCAAACAGCGTCTGCGCCTGGGCGGTAATCACCAGGCCGCGGCCAATCAGCAGCAAATAGATCAGCAACAACGCGCAAATGCCCACCAGGCCGAACTCTTCACCCATTACCGCAATGATGAAGTCGGTATGGCTTTCGGGCAAAAAGTCCAGGTGCGACTGGGTACCCAATAACCAACCTTTGCCAAATACGCCGCCGGAACCAATCGCCGCCTTGGACTGGATAATGTTCCAGCCGGTGCCCAGCGGGTCGCTCTCCGGGTCAAGGAAAGTCAGGATCCGCTGCTTCTGGTAGTCGTGCATAAAGAAGAACCACATGGCCACGGCCACCGGGATCGCTGCGGCCAGCACGCTGAGGATCCAGCGCCAACGCAGGCCACCCATAAACAGCACGAACGCCCCGCCCGCGAGGATCAGCAGCGAGGTGCCGAGGTCGGGCTGGCGCACAATCAGGATGAACGGCACGCCGATCAATATCAGGCTGATGCCCACGTGCTTGAGCTGCGGCGGCAAGGTGCGCTTGGACAAGTACCAGGCGATGGTCGCCGGCATCAGGATCTTCATGAATTCCGACGGCTGGAAGCGAATCACCCCCGGAATGTTGATCCAGCGCGTCGCGCCCATGGCGTTGTGACCCATTACGTCCACCACCACCAGCAGCAAAACACCCACGACATACCCCAGCGGCACCCAGCGCGCCATGAAACGCGGCTCCAGCTGGGCGATAACCACCATCGACAACAGACCCAGGCCGAACGACGACGCCTGTTTGATCAGCAGGTCCCAGTTTTTGCCGCTGGCCGAATACAGCACGAACAGGCTGCCGGCCGCCAGGGTCAGCAGCAAAATCAACAACGGGCCATCAATGTGCAGGCGCTGCAGCAACGTCGCACGGCGACGCATCACATCCTCACTGGAGAGGATGCGGTCAAAATTACTCTTCACGGGCCGTAACCTCGGTGCTTGAAGGGGGGCCGCCATATTCGGGTTTAAGCCTGCCGTCGTCGGCCAACAGCCAGGCGTCCATGATCTGGCGCACCACAGGCGCCGCGACGCCGGAGCCGGACTCACCGTTCTCGACCATCACCGCCACCACGATTTTCGGCGCGTCGGCCGGCGCAAAGCCGACAAACAAGGCATGGTCGCGGTGACGCTCCTGAACCTTGGAGCGGTCATATTTCTCGCCCTGCTTGATCGCGACCACCTGGGCCGTACCGCTTTTGCCGGCAATGCGGTATTGCGCACCGACCGCGGCCTTGCGCGCCGTGCCACGGGCGCCGTGCATCACTTGCTGCATGCCGTGGTTGACCTTGGTCCAGTCGGACGGGTCGCGCAGCACAATGTCCGGAATCGGGTTTTCATCCACAGGCTTTTCGCCTTCGATGGTCTTGGCCAAGTGCGGGCGGTTCCACACGCCTTTGTTGGCCACCAGCGCAGTGGCCTGGGCCAGTTGCAGCGGTGTGGCCTGCATGTAGCCCTGGCCGATGCCGAGGATCAGGGTTTCGCCCGGGAACCACGCCTGGCGACGGGTCGCGCGTTTCCACTCCCGCGACGGCATCAAGCCAGGGGATTCTTCGAACATATCCAGGGAGACTTTCTGACCAAGGCCGAACTTGCCCATATAGGCAGACAGGCGATCAATCCCCAGCTTGTGGGCCAGGTCATAGAAATAGGTGTCGTTGGAACGCATGATCGCGGTGTCCAGGTCGACATAGCCGTCACCGGTGCGGTTCCAGTTACGGTATTTGTGATCGTAGTTGGGCAGCATGTAGTAGCCGGGGTCGTACACGCGGCTCGAGGCCGTGACCACACCCGAATCCAGGCCGGCAATCGCCACCGCCGGCTTGATGGTCGAACCCGGCGGGTACAGCCCGCGCAATACGCGGTTGAACAGCGGCCGGTCGATGGAATCGCGTAACTCGGCATAGGCCTTGAAGCTGATTCCGGTCACAAACAGGTTCGGGTCGAAACTCGGCTGGCTGACCATCGCCAGCACTTCGCCAGTGGCCGGGTCAAGCGCCACCACGGCGCCACGACGACCGCCGAGCGCCATCTCCGCGGCTTCCTGCAACTTGATATCCAGGCTCAGCACAATGTCTTTGCCGGGGATCGGGTCGGTGCGCTTGAGCACGCGCAGCACGCGGCCACGGGCGTTGGTCTCAACTTCTTCGTAACCCACCTGGCCGTGCAACTCCGGCTCGTAGAAACGCTCGATGCCGGTTTTGCCAATATGGTGGGTGCCGCTGTAATTCACCGGATCGAGGCTTTTCAGCTCTTTCTCGTTGATGCGCCCCATGTAGCCGACCGAGTGCGCAAAGTGTGCCCCTTGCGGGTAATGCCGCACCAACTGCGCCACCACCTCCACACCCGGCAAACGGAACTGGTTCACCGCAATGCGCGCGATCTGTTCTTCATTGAGCTCGAACAGGATCGGCACCGGCTCGAACGGCCGACGCCCCTGCTTCATGCGTTTTTCGAAGATCACGCGGTCTTCCGGCGTCAGTTGCAGCACCTCGACGATCACGTCGAGGACCTGCTGCCAGTCGCCGGAACGCTCGCGGGTCATGCTCAGGCTGAAACTGGGCCGGTTGTCTGCCACCACTACGCCATTGCGGTCGAAAATCAGCCCGCGGGTCGGCGGGATCGGCTGCACATGCACCCGGTTGTTTTCCGACAACGTGGAGTGATAGTCGTACTGGATCACCTGCAGGTAATACAGGCGCGCAATCAGCACCGCAATCAAACCCACCACCAAAAAAGCGCCAAACACCACGCGCGCGCGTACCAGACGTGCGTCTTTCTCGTGGTCCTTGATGCGGATCGGCTGGGTCATCGGCAATGGCGCAGATTATTTGTGGTAAGGGTGCCCGGACAGAACTGTCCAGGCGCGATACAGCTGTTCACCGATCAGAATCCTTACCAACGGGTGCGGCAACGTGAGGGCCGACAGCGACCAGCGCTGGTCCGCCCGCGCGCAGACTTCCGGCGCCAGCCCTTCGGGGCCGCCGACCATGAAGTTGACGGTACGCGAGTCCAGGCGCCAGCGGTCCAGTTCCACCGCCAACTGCTCGGTGCTCCAGGGCTTGCCGTGCACCTCGAGGGTGACGATGCGCTCGTTGGGGCCGACCTTGGCCAGCATGGCTTCGCCTTCCTGACGGATAAAGCGCGCCACGTCGGCATTCTTGCCCCGGGTGTTGAGCGGTATTTCCACCAGCTCCAGCGAAAGCTCAGCGGGCAGACGCTTGGCATACTCGTGCCAGCCT
This sequence comes from Pseudomonas sp. Leaf15, assembly GCF_001421425.1. NCBI lineage: Bacteria > Pseudomonadati > Pseudomonadota > Gammaproteobacteria > Pseudomonadales > Pseudomonadaceae > Pseudomonas > Pseudomonas sp. Leaf15. The sequence goes on along the minus strand of NZ_LMKI01000037.1, from coordinate 123,950 downwards.
TCTTCCACCCACTTGGGCATGCGTGAACCGACAGCGATCAGACGCAGGCGCACAGCCGTTCCTTATTCCTGGTCTTTATTGAGCTTGTCGAAGTGCGCGTGGCCCACTTCCGGGCTGTGGTGCTTGCCATCCGCCGCACGGCTCTGCTCGGCACCTTTCCACAGACGCTCCAGGTCGTAGAACTGGCGGGCGTTGCTGGTCATCATGTGAACGATCACGTCGTCCATGTCCAGCAGTACCCAGTCGCTGTCGCCCTTGCCTTCTTCACCCAGTGGCTTGACGCCCTGGGCTTTGACGGCTTCGCGAACCTTGTCGAGCATCGCGCCGATCTGGCGGTTGGAGGTACCGGTAGCAATGATCATGAAGTCGGTGATGCTTTGCTTGTCGCGCACGTCCAGCACCTGGATGTCCTGGGCTTTAACGTCTTCCAGGGCCGCCACGGCGACCTTTACCAGTTCTTCGCCAGCCAGCTCAGGGCCGGTGTGCGCTTCTACCGGCAGCGGGGCGCTTTTGAAAGTGCCTTTGCGCTTAACTTTGCTTACGTCTTTGTTCGTCATATAAAACTCGTTTTGCTCGTATGTTCGGGCGCTCGCTGCACGAATGTTCGTGCGATCAAGCGCGCCTTTTCAGTTCGACGCACGGTAAAGCCCGTGCGCATCGATGTAGGCCAGGACCGCGTCAGGCACCAGGAAACGTACCGACTTCCCGCTGGCCAGCAGTTGACGGATCTGGGTGGCGGACACCGCAAGCGGGGTCTGCCAGACGAATGCAATATTCCCGTTCGGCCCGGTCAGGGCCAAGGGGTCACTTACCGATCGCGCGGCCAGCAGGTTGCGCAAGGCATCCGGCGATTCGCTGTCGGCATCCGGGCGTTGCAAAACCAGGATGTGGCAATGCTGGAGGAGTTCCTCCCAGCGATGCCAAGAGGGCAGGCCGCAAAATGCGTCCCAGCCCAAAAGCAGAAACAACTGGTCATCTGCGGCCAACTCGGCGCGCATCAGTTCCAGGGTGTCGACAGTGTAGGACGGTTTATCGCGTTTGAGTTCGCGGTCGTCCACCACCAGCGGCGGTATACCGTCTACAGCCAGGCGCACCATCTCCAGGCGTTGCTGCGCAGACACCTGCGGCATATCGCGATGAGGCGGCCGCGCATTGGGCATCACGCGCAACTCATCCAGCGCGAGGGCATCCGCGACTTCCAGGGCACTGCGCAAATGGCCGATGTGCACGGGGTCGAAGGTGCCGCCGAGCAGCCCGATGCGTTTACCCATCAAGTGCGCACATGACCGTCGCCGAACACCACGTACTTCTCGCTGGTCAGGCCTTCCAGGCCAACCGGGCCGCGTGCGTGGAGCTTGTCGGTGGAAATGCCGATCTCCGCCCCCAGGCCATACTCGAAGCCGTCGGCAAAACGCGTCGAGGCGTTGATCATCACCGAGGCGGAATCCACTTCGGTGAGGAAACGCCGGGCATCGCTGAAATGCTCGGAAACAATAGCGTCGGTGTGCTTGGAGCCGTATTTGTTGATGTGTTCGATGGCCTGGTCCAGGTCGTCGACGATGCGGATCGACAGGATCGGCGCCGTGTACTCGGTGTACCAGTCGTCTTCAGTCGCTTCGATCACGTCCGCGCCCAGCAGTGCACGGGTGCGTTCGCAGCCGCGCAGTTCCACGCCCTTGTCACGGTAAATGGCAGCCAGCGGCGGCAGCACGCGCTCGGCAATGCCGACGTGCACCAGCAGGGTTTCCATGGTGTTGCACGGCGCGTAGCGGTGGGTCTTGGCGTTGTCGGCGATGCGTATCGCCTTGTCGAGGTCGGCCGCGATGTCGATGTACACATGGCACACGCCGTCCAGGTGCTTGATCACTGGCACCTTGGCATCACGGCTGACGCGTTCGATCAGGCTCTTGCCACCACGCGGCACGATCACGTCGACGAATTCCGGCATGGTGATCAACGCGCCTACGGCAGCGCGGTCGGTGGTTTCCACCACCTGCACCACTTCAGCCGGCAGCTCGGCCACGGCCAGGCCCTGCTGAATGCACACGGCAATGGCGCGATTGGAATGAATGGCCTCGGAACCGCCACGCAGAATGGTGGCGTTGCCCGACTTGAGGCACAGGCTCGCGGCGTCGATGGTCACGTTCGGGCGCGACTCATAGATGATACCGATCACGCCCAGCGGCACGCGCATCTTGCCGACCTGAATGCCGGACGGCAGGTAGCGCATATCGCGGATTTCACCGATGGGGTCAGGCAGCTTGGCCACCTGACGCAGGCCTTCGATCATGTCGTCGATACGTGCCGGGGTCAGCGCCAGGCGGTCCAGCAGGGCCGGCTCCAGGCCATTGGCGCGGCCGTTGGCCAGGTCCAGTTCGTTGGCGGCGGCCAACTCGGAGCGCGAAGCATCCAGAGCATCGGCGGCAGCCAGCAAGGCACGGTTCTTCTGCGCAGTGCTCGCACGGGCGATCAACCGCGAGGCCTGCCGGGCAGCGCGACCCAGGCGGGTCATGTAGTCAAGAACGGACTCAGTCATGGTCAGGGAGTCTTGGCAAAGAGGAAAGCGGCAGATTATAGCTGTGACGCCGCCCGACTGACAGCGGTGAGGGGCGGATGGTCGAAATGAACTGTAAAAACTTGGGGTTCAGCGGTAATTAAGGTGGGAGTTGTTATTATTCGGTCACATTTAGCCGTATTAACCCGTGCCGCCATGTCCAGTTTTGCCCCCCAACTGCCCGCCAGCGCCCTGCCCGACAGCTTCTTCGACCGTGACGCGCAACTACTTGCGCGCGAATTGCTCGGCAAAGTCATCCGCCATCGCGTCGGTGAAACCTGGCTTTCGGCGCGAATTATCGAAACCGAAGCCTATTACGTGGCCGAAAAAGGCAGCCATGCCTCACTCGGCTACACAGAAAAGCGTAAGGCTTTGTTTCTGGATGGTGGGCACATCTACATGTACTACGCCCGTGGCGGCGATTCGCTGAACTTCAGCGCCCACGGCCCCGGCAATGCGGTGCTGATCAAATCGGCTTACCCGTGGGTCGACGAGCTGTCCGGCCCGGCGAGCCTGGCGCAGATGCTGCTCAACAACCCGGACGCCAATGGCCAGCCGCGCCCCGCGCAAAAGCTCTGCGCCGGCCAAACGCTGCTGTGCAAAGCCCTGGGCCTGAAAGTGCCGATGTGGGACGCCAAGCGCTTCGACCAGGAACTGCTGTTTGTTGAAGACGTGGGCCAAACCCCGACGCAGATCATCCAGACCACCCGCCTGGGCATCCCCAGCGGGCGCGATGAGCACCTGATGTACCGCTTTGTGGACGCGGGTTATGCGCCTTATTGCACGCGGAACCCGCTGCGCCGGGGCCAGGTCGAAGGCCGTGATTATTTTTTGATTTGAACAGACAGAAGCAGCCCAGCACATCGACTGTGGGAGCTGGCTTGCCTGCTCCCACAGTTGATCGCCACTGCCGACATAAATGGAGTGAAGTTTTATGGGCCAATGGCTCGATAGCATTACCGGCTGGCTCACACTGAACCCCGAATGGCTGGCGGTGGCGGTATTTATCGTCGCGTGCGTTGAGTGCCTGGCCATCGCCGGTCTGATCGTGCCAGGCACGGTATTGCTGTTTGCCATTGCGGCCCTGGCCGGCAGCGGTGCGCTGTCGTTGAGTGAAACCTTGCTGCTGGGCTTTCTCGGCGGTTTGCTGGGCGACGGGGTTTCCTACTACCTGGGCCGACACTTCCACCAGAACATCCGCCGCCTGCCCGGTTTACGTCACCACCCGGAATGGATGAACGGCGCCGAAACCTACTTCCACAAGTACGGCATCGCCAGCCTGCTGGTCGGGCGTTTCATCGGCCCGCTGCGCCCCATGCTGCCGATGGTGGCGGGCATGTGCGACATGCCGTTCCCACGCTTTGCCGCCGTGAGCATCGTGGCCGCCGCCGGCTGGTCGGTGGCCTACTTGCTGCCGGGCTGGGCCACCGGCGCGGCCTTCCGCCTGCCGCTGCCGGAAGGTTTCTGGCTGGAAGCCGGGATTGTCGCCGGGTGTATCGCGGTGTTGCTGGGGCTGAGCTTGAACAGCAGCCTGCGCGGCCATCGTCGTGCCACCTTGTGGGTCGGTTGCGCCAGCCTGACCTTGCTGATCGCCCTGTTTATCGGCTATCCCCACCTCAATCACTTCGACCAGGGCCTCAGTGCGCTGGTGCAGGAGCATCGCAGCCCGTGGCTGGACGAGGTGATGGTGCGGATTACCCAATTGGGTGAATTCAGGAAAATGTTTATCGCCAGCGCGATTTTCACCGGCCTGCTGCTGGTGGCGCGGCAATGGCGGCATGCCGTGTTCGTCGGCGCTACCTTGGCGGGGGCGGCGGTGATCAACACCGGCACCAAGCTGTTCTTCGCCCGTGGCCGCCCGGAAATTCTCACAGAGCCACTGACCAGTTTCAGCATGCCCAGCGGCCACGCCTCCGGCGCCTTTGCATTTTTTCTCGCGCTGGCAGTGCTGGCCGGGCGCGGGCAACCCACGCGCCTGCGCCTGACCTGGATGCTGCTGGGCTGTATTCCCGCCGCCTTCATTGCCTTGTCGCGGGTGTACCTGGGGGCGCATTGGCCCACAGACATCCTCGCCGGCACCTTGCTGGCGATGACGGTGTGCGCCTTCAGCCTGGGCGCCAGCCAGTACCGCACCCCACTGCCGGCGATGCCGCAAAAGGTTTGGTGGTGGATGTTGCCGACGGTGGTCGCGGTGCTCGGCTTTATCGCCTTCACCGGCACCCCCCACGCGTTGCTGCGCTACGCCTACTGAGTGAAGAGTTCGCCCTGCAACTCGTCGAGCAACATCTGGATCGCATCCAGGCGTTGCTGCGGGTCATCGAGTTGCAGCAGGTCGATCTTGTCGGCCTCGGTGAACGGCAGCAGATACGCCAGCTGATTGCCCAAGGCTTGCTGGCCCTCGGCATGGGCGTCCATGTCCAGCGAGGCCACCATTGGGTGCTCGGCCAGGGCCTGGAGCAACGCCAGCAGGTCAGCGTCCTCTTCTTCCAAAGGTTGGTCGGGCTGCTCTTCGAGCCACTGCACCTCGGCCACCAGTAACTGGTCCTTCTGCACGCCGGCGTCGCGTACACGGAAGCGGCGACCACCTTCGACACGAATCCCCAGCAGGCCGTTGTCCTGCTGCTTGAAATCGCGGATCAGCGCTTCACAGCCGATCAGCGCGTAGCCGTCCGGTGCCATGCCGACTTCCCTGCCGTCGAGGATGCACACCACACCAAAGCTTTCGCCCTTTTTCATGCAGCGGCTGATCATGTCCAGGTAGCGCGCCTCGAACAGTTGCAAGTCGAGGGTGCAGCCAGGGAACAGCACGGTATTGAGCGGGAACAGCGCCAGACTCATAAAGGTTTCCTTAAACCTGGTTTAAACGATCACCGACACGGCCAACGGCAGGAAAACCGCCGTGCCCACGCCCATCAGACTCATGGCCAGCGCCGCAAAGGCGCCGCACTCTTCACTTTCCTGCAAGGCCACCGAGGTGCCGACGGCGTGGGCGGTCATGCCCAGCGCCATGCCCCGCGCCTCGGGGCTGTGCACGCCGAGGCGCGACAGGTAGGCCGGGCCGATCATCGCGCCGATCACCCCGGTGATCAGCACAAAAACCGCCGCCAGCGCGGCCACGCCACCGATCTGCTCGGCCACCAGCATGGCAATCGGCGAGGTCACCGATTTGGGCGCCATGGTCATCAGCATCATATGTTCAGCGCCGAACCACCAGCCCAGCAGCACGCACAAGCCGGTAGCCACCACGCCGCCTATCACCAGCGTAGTAAAAATCGGCCAGAACAATTGACGAATCCGTCGCAGGTTCAAGAACAGCGGCACCGCTAAAGCCACCGTCGCCGGGCCGAGGAGGATGCCCATGATCTCGGTGCTCTTGCGGTATTCGACGTAGGTCAGGCCGCAGCTGAGCAACACGCCGATCACCAGCAGCATCGACACCAGCACCGGTTGCAGGAAGACCCAGCGGGTTTTCTCGAATGCCGCCAGCACCAGTTGATAGGCGCCGAGGGTGATGCCGATGCCGAACAACGGATGATGAATAACCGCAGCCCACGCGCCCTGCCAGTCGCCGATCATTGATCGCGCTCCTTGCGCTTGACCATGCGCTGCATCAGCACGCCGACAAAGCCCATGGCGATCACCAGCGACAAAACGAGCGCGCCGATGATGGCCCAGAAATCGGCGGCAATGTCCTTGGCGTAGACCATCACACCCACCGCCGGCGGCACCAGCAGCAACGGCAAGTAACGTAACAGGCTGCTGGCGGCCAGGCTCAGGGGCTCGCCGACTTCACCGCGCCAGATCAAATAGCCCAGCATCAGCAGCAAGCCGATAATCGGCCCCGGCAGCACCGGCAACAGCAAATGGTTGATCGCGGTGCCGATCAATTGAAACAGCACCAGCCAGGTCAGGCCCCGTAACAGCATCGCTCTCTCCCCTCTAAAGCTGGGACGCATTATAAGCACGCCCACCGTATGCTTCGGCATTCGCCAAAAGCATGGTGGGTTGACCGGGTGGGTTGCCCATGATGATCTACATTGGTTCTCTGTCACCCATAAAAACAGAATCGATGAACCAAGGAGAGTCGCAATGCCCTATGTACCTGTAGCGCAGCTCAAAGATTATGTCGGCAAGGAACTGGGACGTTCCGAATGGCTCACCATCGACCAGGCGCGTATCAACCTGTTCGCAGAAGCCACTGGCGATCATCAGTTCATCCACGTCGACCCGGTCAAGGCCGCCAAGACCCCGTTCGGCAGCACCATCGCCCACGGTTTCCTGTCGCTGTCGCTGATGCCCAAGCTGATGGAAGACATCCTGATCATGCCCGAAGGCCTGAAGATGGCCGTCAACTATGGCCTGGACAGCGTGCGTTTTATCCAGCCGGTGAAGGTCGATTCCAAGGTCCGCCTGAACGTCACCCTCACCGACGTGACCGAGAAAAAACCTGGCCAATGGCTATTTAAGGCCACCGCGACCCTGGAAATCGAAGGCCAGGAAAAACCCGCTTACATCGCCGAGTCGTTGTCACTCTGCTTCGTGTAAGGCCGTGCCTGTGGCGAGGCAATAAACCTTGCCACAGTGTATGTAAATTTATGTATGAAACTCGCAGCTGCGGCATACTCGGCGCTTAATTATCCGGATCCCGCTATGCGCCCACTCGCTCCCCTTGCCCTTGCCCTGTTGCTCACCGCTTGCGGAGACGGCGAATCGCTGTTGCCGCCCGATGCGCGCCTGCCCGACGGCGGCCGTTACCGGGGCGATGTGGTCAACGGTTTGCTGCAAGGCCAGGGCCGCGTGGACTACCCCAACGGCAGTTGGTACGCCGGCCAGTTCGACAAAGGCCAGTGGCACGGCCAGGGCGAATGGCATGGCAGCAACGGCGAGGTCTACAAAGGCCAGTTCCAGCAAGGCCTGTTCGACGGCCAGGGCAGCCTGACCACGGCGGGCAGCAGCTACGTCGGCGGGTTCAAGAACGGGCGACGCAACGGCGAAGGCACCCTCAAAGAGGGGCAGATGACCTATCGCGGCGAATTCAAAAACGATCAATATTCCGGCCTCGGCCGCCTCGAGTTGGCCGACGGCAGCCAGTACCAGGGCCAGTTCGTGCACGGCAAACCCAATGGCGAAGGCCAGCGCAACGACGACAGCGGCAACCAGTTCAGTGGCCGCTTTGTCGATGGCCAGCTCGAGGGCAATGGCACCTTCAACAGTGCCGACGGCGATATCTATGTCGGCCAGTTCAAACAGAACCAGCTCAACGGCAAGGGCCGTTATGAAAACGCCGACGGCGACGTGTGGATCGGCCAGTTCAAGGAGGGCGCGCTCAGCGGCAAAGGCGAGCTGATCGGCGTGGACGGCAGCCACTACGTGGGCCAGTTCAGCGAATGGCGCTTCAGCGGCGAAGGCCGTCTGAACCTCACCGACGGCAGTTTCTATGTCGGCGGTTTCGACAGCGACAGCTATCAAGGCAAGGGCACCCTGGTGCTCACCGACGGCACCGTGCAGGCCGGCACCTGGGTCAACGGCATGCGCGTGCGCGACGCCGACGGCAAGTTGCTGCCCGACCCACTGGAGGTCGGCGTACTGGCCCAAGGCCGCTTGCTCGATGCTGCCCTCGCCGCCGTGCCACCTTCCACGCCTGCCGTCGAGCTGTACACCCTGGTGTTGGCCGGCGATGGCAAACAAAGCGTGTTCCTGCGCGAAGCCGATTACGTCAGCAACATGCTCGCCACGCGCTTCGGCGCGCGCGGGCAGATCCGCCTGGTCAACCATCGCGACCACATCGCCGACCGCCCGTTGGCCACCCGCGAAAGCCTGCGCCGCGCCGTGCAAACCCTGGCCGAGCGCACTGGGCCGCAAGACCTGGTGTTTATCTACATGACCAGCCACGGCACCCACGAACACGAACTGGTGCTCGACCAGCCGCGCATGGAACTGGCCGACCTGCCCGCCGATGAACTGGCAGCCGTGCTTGCGCCGTTGAAGGACCGCGACAAGATCATCGTGATTTCCGCCTGCTACTCCGGTGGGTTTATCCCGGCCCTGAAGGACGAGCACACGCTGATCATGACCGCCTCGCGCGCGGATCGCGTGTCCTTCGGTTGCTCCGAGGAAGCGGACTTCACCTACTTCGGCGACGCCCTGTTCGCCCAGGCCTTCAACCAGACCGACGATTTGCAACAAGCCTTCAAACTGGCGCAGCTGCACGTGGCCGAGCGTGAGCAGGCGGACAACTTCGAAGCCTCTGAACCGCAGATCTGGGCGCCCAAAGGCGTGATCGCACACTGGCAATTGTTACGTAAACAGCAGGCACGAAAGGCGCTCGAAAGCGTCTCAATGAATAGCAAGGAAGCCAAAGGCAACTAAGCTGTAACGTGTAACAAGGGGGAAACACCATGTACCTGACACCTCAGCATATCCTGCTCGCCGGCGCCTCCGGCCTGACCGGCGAACACCTGCTCGACCGCCTGCTCAACGAGCCCACGGTGACTCGCGTACTGGCACCTAGCCGCAAGCCTCTGGCCGAACACCCGCACCTGGAAAACCCGGTGGGCGACCCGGCGGTGTTCCTGCCGCAACTGAGCGGCCAGGTCGATATCGCCTTCTGCTGCCTGGGCACCACGATTAAAAAGGCCGGTTCAGAAGAAGCCTTCCGCGCAGTCGACCTGGACATGGTGGTGGCCTTCGCCAAGCGCGCACGGGAAATGGGCGCGCGACACTTGATCGTGATCAGCGCAATTGGCGCCGACCCGAAATCCTCGATTTTCTACAACCGCGTCAAAGGCGAAATGGAACAGGCGCTCAAGGCCCAGGACTGGCCGCAACTGACCATCGTGCGGCCTTCGTTGCTGCTGGGGGAACGTTTGGAAACGCGCCTGGCCGAGAAAATCGCCGGGCCGTTGTCGCGGTTGATTCCGGGCAAATACCACGGCATCGAAGTCTGCGAACTGGCCCGCGCCATGTGGCGCCTGGCGCTGGAAGAGCAGGATGGCGTGCGGGTGGTGGAGTCGGATGAGTTGCGCAAGCTCGGCAAATGATCTAGCAGCGCCTGTGCGGGCCCCATCGCAGGCAAGCCAGCGCCCACCTTTGGAAGGCATTCCCCTGTGGGAGCCGGGCTTGCCCGCGATGGGGCCCGCACACTCAACGCAACACTAAAGCCCGCCCGTTGCGTTAAACCCCACCCCCAGCACCGTCAATAACGACAGCGGCAACAGCAAGGTATCGAGCACCGCACTGGCCGGCAGGTCGATATGCGGATAGCTCGGTGCCTCAGCGCCAAATCGATCCTTGGCGCAACAGCCGCCATTGATCGCATACACATCCAGCCGCGTGCCGGCATACACCACCGGCGCCCCAGGTTGCGCGGCATCCAGCGTGCGCGCCGTGGCGCAGCCCGTCAGTTGCAGCGCCAACACCATCAACAGCGCCTTATTCATCGCTGCTCAAATGGTGCTCGCCCCAACGTGGCAGCATGTCCTGGGGAATGTTCAGCAGGTTGAGAATGCGCGCCACCACAAAGTCCACCAGGTCATCGATGGTTTGCGGCTGGTGATAAAACCCTGGCGAAGCCGGCAAGATGGTCACGCCCATGTTCGACAACTTGAGCATGTGCTCCAGGTGAATGCTCGAATACGGCGCCTCGCGGGGCACCAGGATCAACTGACGGCGCTCCTTCAAGGTCACGTCCGCCGCCCGCTCGATCAGGTTGTTGCAGGCGCCCGTGGCAATCGCCGACAACGTACCGGTGGAGCATGGCACCACCACCATCGCCGCCGGCGCACCGGAGCCGGACGCCACCGGCGACATCCAGTCTTCTTTACCGTACACCTTGATCTGCCCCGCCGCCGCGCCGGTGTACTCGGTGAGGAAGGCTTGCATCAACTGCACCTTGGCCGGCAGTTGCACATCCGTCTCGGTGGCCAGCACCAACTGCGCGGCCTTGGAAATCAGAAAGTGCACCTCGCGATCTTCGCGCACCAGGCAGTCCAGCAGGCGCAGGCCGTAAGGCGCACCGGATGCGCCGGTCATCGCCAGGGTAATGCGTTCCGGGCCACTCATTTGAGCGCCTCGGCCAGCTTGCCGTGCAGGCCGCCGAAGCCGCCGTTGCTCATGACCACCACATGGGTGCCGGGCTTGGCCTGGTGTTTGACGTGCTCGATGATCGACTCAATGGAGTCACACACGATCGAAGGCACTGTGCACAGCGCCGCAATCGCCGGCAGGTCCCAGCCAAGGTTGGCCGGGGCGTACCAGACCACCTGGTCGGCGTCGTTGACGCTTTCCGGCAAACCATCGCTGTGCGCGCCGAGTTTCATGGAATTGGAGCGCGGCTCGATAATGGCAATGATATTGGCATCACCGACACGCTTGCGCAGGCCATCCAGCGTGGTCGCAATGGCTGTTGGATGGTGGGCAAAGTCGTCGTAGATGGTAATCCCGTTCACATCAGCGACTTTTTCCATGCGGCGTTTCACGCTCTTGAACGCGCTCAAGGCGGCGATGCCCATGGACGGCACCACGCCCACATGCCGTGCGGCCGCCAGGGTGACCAAGGCATTGGCGACGTTATGTTGACCGGTCATGTCCCATTCAACGACGCCCTGGGCCTCGCCTTCGAACAGCACTTCAAAGCGCGAGCCGTCTTCACTGAGCAAGTTAACCTGCCACTGCCCGCCCGCGCCGGTGGTTTGCACCGGCGTCCAGCAGCCCATGTCGATCACGCGCTGCAGGGCCGGTTCGGTGGTCGGGTGAATCACCAGGCCTTCGCTGGGGATGGTGCGCACCAAATGGTGGAACTGGCGCTCGATGGCGGCCAGATCAGGGAAAATGTCCGCGTGATCGAACTCGAGGTTGTTAAGGATCGCGGTGCGCGGGCGGTAGTGGACGAATTTGGAGCGTTTGTCGAAGAAGGCGCTGTCGTACTCATCGGCCTCAATCACAAAAAACGGCGTGTCGCCCAGGCGCGCCGACACCGAGAAGTTCTGCGGCACGCCGCCGATCAGGAAGCCCGGGCTCATGCCCGCGTGCTCCAGCACCCAGGCCAGCATGCTGCTGGTGGTGGTCTTGCCGTGGGTCCCCGCGACCGCCAGTACCCAACGGCCTTGCAGCACATGGTCAGCCAGCCACTGCGGGCCGGACACATAGGGCAAACCTTTGTTGAGTGCATATTCGACCGCCGGGTTGCCACGGGACATGGCGTTGCCGATCACCACCAGGTCCGGCACCGGGTCGAATTGCGCGGGGTCATAACCTTGGGTCAGTTCAATACCCTGGGCCTGCAGCTGGGTGCTCATGGGCGGGTAGACGTTGGCGTCGGAGCCGGTGACGTGATGGCCCAGCTCTTTGGCCAGAACCGCCATCGAACCCATGAATGTGCCGCAGATACCTAGAATATGAATGTGCATAGTTGACCTCGTAAACATCGAGGCAGGTTAGCGCAGGGAGTAGGAAATCGCACCTTTTAAACGGTTGCAGCGCGAGCGAAATGCGCCAGGCACTTCGCTCGATAGCGCCTTGTTCACGCGGTGGCAGAGGCCCCGGTTTCGCGCTGACTGGCTTTTATCGCAGCCAGCAAGCGCAGGTTTTCATAAGACTCGACCATGCGTTCGAATTTCTTTTCAATCAGGTCAAGGCGCCCTTTTGCATCGGCAGGGATTTGTTCGCCGGGTTTATACGGCTTATAAACGATGCCGTTCTGCCGAGCGGCTTTCTTTAGATGTTGCTCTGAAACCCCGAGCATTTTTTCCAGGTTACCCAGGCGCCCGGCATCATCGGTGGGCCAACTTTCATTCTTGGTAAACACACGACTGGTATCGCCCAGCAAAAACATGACGGTGGAGGCCATCCCCAGCAACTTCATCTCTAGATCGTCCAGCCGCCGGCTGATCACGTCCGCCGGGGCAGGCTTGGAGTCGGGTTGCACAACAGAGGCGCCATCTTTGGGTGGGCTGGTGGCGCCCGGCAAAAACGGCGGCGGCAATACGCCAGGGGCGTAGGAAGACTTGATCTTCTCCCCGGCGGCTACGGAGCCGGCATACGCGGCAACGTTGATCGGCGCGCTGACAATCCCGGTAATGCCGGCACTGATAAACGCATCACGGGCCACTCGGCTGGCATTGGGGCCCGTTGCAATCACACCGGCTTTTACCAGGTTTTCCGCGTCGATAATGCGCTTGGCTGCCTCGGCCACACCGATCGGTGCCTGTTTGCGCAGGCTCGCCATCATCAACTCGTCATTGGCCTTGATTTTATTGGCATGGATAACGGTTTGCCCGGCGTCTTTAAAGCCACCCCCCGAGGGCTTGGGTGCAGGTCCGGGCTTGATCGGCGGGGCGGGTTTTGGCGCAGGCTTCGGCGGGGCCGGGCGCGGTGGCGGTGGCGGTGGCGGTGGTGTGGGTATGTGCGACGGCCGTCCTCCCCGCCCGCCTTTGAAAAAAAACTGCAGGCTTTTAACCTGGCGCTTATCGCGCGCCAATGGCCACTGGTCGAGACCGCTTTTAGGCGGTTCTGGCTGCGCAGGAGACTGGTGATCGGATACAGGAACTTGAGGTATGAAAGGAATGATCGAAGTGGTGATGTTCATAGTGTTCACCCGCGTGATTGTTATTGTATGAAAACACTTTAAGTAGTTGCCCTGATTGAGTGGGCAACTGCTGATGGGTGGTTCCGTCGGAACAACTCACTGCGAGGTGTACGACACTGGCGCTCATTAGACCGCTGAAGTGTCAGTGACGATCAAGGCGCGCCTTATTGATCATCACCCTCATGCCGTACGGATCGCCGTAACAGCACCTACCGGGCGGCCTGCAGCGCAGAAGGCTGCTGAGGGGGTGTCGGACCCGATTCGTTCTCCTTGAACTCTCCTGCCGTCTCAATATGTCCATCACTGTCCTTTATAGCAGTCGCGGTGTCGTAACGAAGATCACGCAACTCTTTCACCGTAATTGGCGTGAAGTCGTTCAATGCAGGGCCATAGGGTTTCAGTGTTTGGGGGTCAATGGCATACCACTTGCTGCCTTGTTTAACCGCAACAACGGGAACGTCGCTACCCGTTTTATCCAGTGGCCGGTACGTGCCATCGGCGATGGTCTGTTTGCCACCACCGTGCGGGGCATTCCAGCCACGCCCAGGCCGATAAAACTTATCCCTAAACGAGGCCAAGTCAACAGAAGGCGCCGCCTTCAAAGCGCTATTACCCACCTTGAATAAACCCGTCCCGACGTCATAGAACCCCTTAAACGGGATACCTTCCTTAAGTCCTGCCCTGGCAGCGCCTTTTAAAAATGTCAGGACTGAACTTACCCCTTTGGCACCGACGTTAACCGCCTTGAAACCGCCTTTGGCAGCAGGATTAAACAAGCCGATAAAGTCATAGATCCCATTGACAACTGCATCATGCTTATTACCTTCTATTATATTTTTCACAAGGTCGTGAAAAGGCAGGAGGCTTAATAAGAAGTTTTTGACCAAGTGCGATCGAGCGTGGCTTTTTTCGGAGTCGGTCATGCCATTCGCCGCGGACTTCAGATTATCGACAGCCGTTTTATAATCATCACTTAACTGTTTGGCAAGCGTACTCATTCTTGCCGAGGGCGTATTCTTCTGCGTCAGTGTATGTGGCTCTGGCATTTCCGGAGCCCCTATATAACTCCAGATAGGCTTTAGGGCATACCTCTCCCCTTCAACAACCAAACCAGTACCGCTAAGGCGTTCGCTCTTTATATTCCACCCTTCAGGAACGCCAGGCAGAGGGTCGCCGTTTTTGATGATTTTCCCTAACTGTGGCGAGTAAATAAAATCGACCCTTTCACCTTTATAGAGCGTTTTGATGAAAAACGCGCCCACTCCGAACATCTGAAATAACGGATTATTCTCACTGTCTTCAGGAAATTTTGAGAATGTCGCCTGGCTCAAATGCTGCATTTCAATCCTGCCGAACTCAAGTCGTTTCCGATCCTCACTCGGCAACTGCGATACTTGATGCAGGAACATCTCACCCGCCGCCTTGCTGAAGCTGTCGGCGTACGCGTCAAAACCCTCAACGAATTTTTTCTTTATATCCGGCAGCTGGTTGACACTCGCAAGAATAACCTCTCTGGAAAATTCTGGACGCTTGGAAGTCCAACCAAACCTGGGGTGAAGTGTTCCAGACATATAAAGTTCCACCAGGGAGGTTTTTGACGTATGCAGCCCAGTGCGACGTGAGAATATTTTTTTCTCAAACAAGTGGGCGTGTTCTTCACCGAATACCTTGGTTAAAGCCTCCAGCGCCAAGTCCCGGCGAGTCGGCAGTGGAGCCAGAACACCTTCCAGAGTAGCCGCCAGGCGCTTGGTCTCTTGTTCCATGGCCGCCGTTACGCTCGCAATGGCTTGCTCGGAGTAGCCCTCACTGTTTGCCTTGATAATGTTTTTGGCTACGCCCCAGTCGATCACCGCCTGCAAAACAGCGGCTTTCGCCTGATACGCCTGCTCTCGTGTAACGGGCTCCAGACTCCCTTGTTCCCGGATCTGATCATAGCGCTTGCCCGCCGACGATCCCGCGGTGTTCTGCTCACGACGAAAGACTTCAGCGCTGAACACCACCCATTGCTGGGAGCCAAAAACCACTGAGTCGGGTACATCTTTGACCAAAAATTCCGGAGCCGACATAGCCAGCAATTGGTAAGCCGCCACCTTCGCCATCTCGGGGCCGACGATGCCTTCCATATGGGTTTCAAAACGCGTGACGATCTCGGCTGGCGTACGCCCCACGTTGTCTGGTTGGCGCAAGTTATACCCGGCTAAATTATTGCGCTCCACCCCCGCTGACGATGGGTTGACTTCCAGCCCCAACGCCGTGAGCAGTGCTTCCAGGGCACTGGTTGCGGTGGGCAATGCGCCAATCGCTTCCTGCAGTTGCTTACCCAGTGCACGGGCTTGAGGGGTGTTGATCAAGACTTTCAGAAACGCTTCTGGATCGGTATCGGCCAGCGCCCTGCCAGAAGCTGGAACCGCACGTTTGAGATACTCGAAAAGGCTTGGAGCCTTCCCCTCTGCGCCCAGCGGAACCTGGGTTTGAAGAGCCTTCCAGGCACTGACGGTTTCGCTTATCTTTTTCCGGGCATCCTCGCCCAGTGGTACATCCTTAGTCAGCAACCCACCAAAGTCCCCCTCAGGTGGCGTACATAAGGGCGCCGCGAACAACACATGCTCCAAATTGACGAGTGCTTCCTGTGTCGTCGGCACTTGCAAACCGTAAGCGGCCATCAATTGCTTGAGGTTCATCGTGACAGGCTGCGGTTGGTCTTCGCGCCAAAAGACGGAGTGCGGTGCGATCTCTACGACGATGGATTCCAGATCCGGTTTCGCGCCGGGCGTCTCGATGTGTTTTTTCAACGCGGCGAGCAGGTTATGGTGCGTTTCGGCTTCACCCGTTTTACTTAAAATATCAACAGGCACCTGAGAGTCAGGCAACATGTTCGGGCCCGGGCCATAAATAAATTGACGAACAAGGTTCGAATCGACTGTGTGTGAGCGTCCTGATCCGGCAAGTTCATAGACGTCTTCCCGGCGCAATGTGCCAGAAGGCGCCAATTTTTTAGCAATGGTCATCAAGTTGTCAAACAACGCTTGGCCGCCTGGAATATCCTTGATTTCAGGCGAATCTCTAGTTATTTTTTTTCTTCCGGAGTCAAACCAGATCTCACCTTTGGTGTGATCAAGGTGAGTAAATGCGCCATGACCACCCAACAGGTTCTCCAATTGCCTGAACGCAGAAGAATGGGCCGCAAACCTCAGTGCTTCAACCCAACGACCCAGGGTCGACTCGGGTGGAACCGGCACACGCGATCCGGCTGAAGGCTGCTTCAAATAATCTTGCTCGACACGCGCATCGGCCGCCGTTCGGGTAGCCTCTGGGTCACCCGACGACGTGTTCTCACTCGGCGTGGACGGTGCACTACCCGCGTGACGGTTCAGTTGAGGAAAACCACTCTTTGGCAAGCCAAAGGGCGCAACATTTATAGTAGGCACAGTCATATTTCATCTCTCTTTCAGGCTTTCGATGAACGGCTCGCAAACGCACCTGAATCAACAGTGCTAATCGCGAAAACTTTTTATAAGGCCAGCCAAGTTTAAGGCTTACTTAATAAGCGCCAACCTTCAATGGCAATCAGTCGAACAGCCCAAATTGGCGAGCTATTTTAATTCCCTATACTCTGAGCGCAGACCCACTGACCAGAAAACCAACCAAACAGTGCTTGACATTGAAGAGCGGCTTCCCCAGCACTCAAACACTGATTGGCCCCCACCATCCAATAAGTTCCAGAACAACTAAGCCTCGGGACAGTTATATCGATTAATATAACCAACCACTCCATACAGCCTACCCCAATGACTATCTGGGTGATCGTGGTTTGCTGCTGCGTCACGGCACGCTGGTCGATGCGACGATCAGTTATTGCACGGCGAGGGAACTTAGGTGTGCGGGGGTGCGCAGGTACGGGCCAAGGATGGGTATAGACGAGGTGCGCATGTAATGCGGGCTGATCGCCTTGATACAGCGCGACCAGAGGTTATTGTATGAAAACACGGTAAGCAGTTGCCCCTGTTATGTGAGCAACTGCTTAAGCAGTGGATCCGTCGAAACAACCCACTACAACGTGTAAAACGCTGGCATTAACTATTGCTTGGCTTTGATAGCTTTTATCAGCTCGGTGATGTATGCCATTCTGGATTCCATGCCAATAGCCCGACTCTTGATATCATCTTTCTGCGCACCGGGTTTCGGGGCCTCAACTTTAATATTCAGCTTTTGCGCTTCTTTAGCAAACTCTACTTCAAGGAAGTCAACCATCTCATCAAGATAGTCCATACGCTCTTCATTTGTCTTTGCCAACCATTCGATGCTTGGGTTGACACCAAATTCTGTACGAAGGCTACCCAACGTATTGGCTAATAGGAATACACGCCTCTGAGATTCATCAACCAACCGCGACTCCAGAACATGTTGCTCTGTGGCCGGAGTTTTCGCTGGATTGATTTTGGGCTTGAGATATTCAAGAAAGACGTTGGCGGCGAATGTCCCGGCAACTGTTAAGGGTACTGTGATCGCTGCCGTAATTGCGGCGACCTTGGCAATATTTTTCTTTTCAAGCGGGAGTGCTCGATCCGCCTTCGCAGCTTTAGGGTTCACGACCGCTTGGGCGCTTTCTTCCAGTTTACTCTGCGAAAAAGGCTCCACCTCCTTTCCGTCTACTCGACCTGCCGTCGGCTGTTCAAATAGCTTATCCCGGGCGCCAGCATCTTTTTGAGCTTGCCACTTCTTCCTGTTGGCTTCTCTGTGTTGAGCCACTTCAGGAGTAACTGGGGCTTCAGGGCCATCCCCTGGCTGGCGATGACCCGTGGCTTGCCCCGGCCCGTCGAAACCCACTTTTTTATCAACAAAACCCTGATCAAAATTGTTATTGCTACCGTCTGCCGGCTTGGACCCTCCCGGGCCTTCTACCTTGGGTGCTTCACCTGTCCTTATAGGCCTAGGCGTTTCGGTCCTGGTGAATCCACCACTGAAAAAGTCCCCAATCTTTGTGAATACTACTGGCCTTGCCGCTGCATTTGAAAACATCATAATGATCTACCTAATGATTGATTTACATTAGAAAGCCATCCATTTCTTCCACTTACTGTGTAACAGATAGGCCGCAAGCAGTTCCAAGCCACAAAACAAATAGTTCATCCCGATGACAAATACACAATAATCACGGAGAATACTTTCCACGCGCGCAGGCACACTTCGCCAGCCAGCCTGATACTCATCAGCCGGCTAAATCACTCAACGGTGCGCGTCGTTTATAAAGCACTCACACTGATACGGTGAGCGCTCGTCAATCCAACCGCCTGAACATCATTACGTTTTATTCGATGGCGTCAGTGCGCTCAGCACACCAAATTGCGCTAACTGAGGACCAAAGGGTGTATTCATGAGGGAACTGTACGCATACCAAGCCCCGTTTTTTAAGACAGCGACTATTGGCCTACGTACACCATCTGATTCCACTTGATAGAAGCCCTTGACGATATCACCGTTCTTATAAGTCCTTGTCACATCATAAGACCTGTAGTTGCCTTTGAGTCGAGGAAGCACCTCATCGGCGTGTTTGTACACCCTCGTCATATCCTTACCGACGGCCACCACCCCGCGCCTAATATTTTTCGGCAGGTTAATAGCATCGGTAACGCCCAGCGAAGCGCCGAGACCAGCAAAAAAAGAACGTTTGAGTACTTTGCCTGCTGACTTGCCCAATTTTAACGCCTTGTTCGCGGCACTTGCCCCGGGAAGCAAGAACCCCAAAATATCGAACCCGATATTAACAACTGCGCCTGCAACTTTCCCCGACATCGCATCTTTAACACCGTCATAGAAAGGAATAAGCGAAAGGAGAAAATTATTGACGGATTTAATACCTGCTGTATTTTTTTCAATTCTCGTTTCACCGACAGCCTTTGCTTTCAAATGCCCATAATTTTTAGTAAAAAACTTACCCACCACGGTAGCCAGCGAACCGTTTCGTCGAGAAAAATAAGGAACTCGTCCTTCACCGGTGACCTCAGGCAAATCATGGCCCTGATGGGTGGCATCAAACTTCGTAAAAACATTATACGTGCCGGGTACGCGGGCTCTGTAATCCGGGGAAAAATACTTGCTGTCGTCAAAATTTTCTTGTTGTGCCGGATTACCCTTTTCCTTAACGATTTTTCCCAGGTCTGGGTAGTAACTATAGTACTCGACCTTGCCATCAACTCCCTTCACTTTCATAAGTATACCTTTCCCCCCTTCCAACTCTATGAGTTCATTAGGGGTAGGCGTTTGTGGTCCGCGCCCGGGGTACAGTTGGATGTTGTTCGTTTCTTCTGTAACCAAAAAAGGGCGAGACACGCCTATGAACGTGACATCCGCTTGGTTTATACGCTCTTGTTCGGCTATAGGCAGCAGAGAAACCTGGTACTTGAACTGGATAGCCCAAGCCGCCGCTTGAGTCTTTGTATGGTCTTCAAACGTTTCAGAAAATGTTTTATTAATGTCTGGATCAAGCTCGGAAAAGCGAGACTTAATCGTTGCCCAAGGCAATTCCTTTTCATTTATCGGCTCCCACCAGTCCAGATTAAGGGGCTTGGTCATGAAGACATCAAGTGGCGAGACACGATACCTGTCATCCATTTTACTTCGTAATGTAATCTTCGTCGGGTCAACACCCGGGAACACCCGCTGGAACTCAGCCAGCGCCAACTCTTCCCGAGTGGGCACTGGCTTCATCAGCTCAGCGCGTGCCCACGCCAATTCCTTTTTCTGCTTTTTTAACACCGTGAATGATTGCTCAACGTCTTCGACCGTATACTGACCCTGGGGTTTGTTTTTAATCACCTTATTAGCAAGGCCCCACGCAATAAGCGCATCGGTTGACGCGGCAGCTAACTCATCCCCACCGTCAAGAATACCAAGCTGCGCTTCCGCATAGTTCACGACTTGACTGAGCGTCATGTTCCCCGATGCGCCAGGCGCTTCTTGCTCTACCAGTGCAACGGCTATAGAAAAATCCGCCCACGTATGAGACCCATAAACGAGTCCAGGTGGAATATTTTTTACCAGAAGTTCAGGGGCGACGGCTGACAGTAATAGTTGCGCAGCAAGAGGCGCCGCTTCAACACCCACCTTAGTTTCAAGGTAAGCGGTAAAACGTTTGACGATTTCAGCAGCGGAGGCACCTATATTTTCGCTTTTATAGAGGTTATAACCCGCCAAGTTGAAACGTGACTTTTCTGGATTAGGGTCAAGTTCTTGCACAAGCGCCGCAGTCACGGCCTCAGTTGCACCGGTCGGCGACGCTGCTGATTTGATTCTACCTTGTATGGTTTTGCCCAACGCCTGCGCCTCGGGCGACCGAATGAGTTGGTCAAATGCAAATGAAGGGTTGTCCGCAATCACTTTCTTTGTAGACGTCGCAAGTGCGCTGGTCAGGCCGTGTAACAAACTGCCTGCCCCAACCCCTGCCTGCGGATCAGGTGCCTGGCTTGCATGCTTCAACTTCCACTGATCCACCACCGCTTTCATCTTGCGTAATTCAGTTTTGTTCAGCAGCCCACCAATATGCCTGACGCCCCCAGCGTCAACCCCAGGCACCTTATGCGCAAGGTCAAAGGCCAGTGCGTTAGCCAGGTCATGCGCCTGCGTGCTGTCGACGGGCAGTTTATGCCCTTGATTTTCGAGCAGTTGTGCAACACTTATCTCCCGGCGCTGTTCGGTAAGAAATAAACTTGAACGTCGGTCAATCGGGACCATAACGTTCTTCAGATCAATCTTCCCTCCAGCATCGTCTACCTGGGACCTCAGTGCAGCGATAAGTGCATGACGGTTAGCGTCATCACCCAGCGCCTTGCCCTGCTCCGCCAATGCTTCTACCGATCGCTGCGACGCACGCCCCACCGGTGCAAACTCAAACGCGGCGCCTTCTATCAATTTCTCACGGTGCGCGGCAGCTTGCGAAGGGGAGAGGTCGATAGGCTCTCCATAAAATCGCCCCACCGTGTACAACGGCACCTTACCGTCCGGCCAGGGGTAATTGAACGCCTGCCCAGGCATTGGAGCGATCGCCCTGGCAATCGACAACAGCACGCGAGAAACATCTGACCAGCCCGAATCATCTTTAAGGGTAAACGTTTGCATCTTGCCATTTACAATGCCAGTCAACTCCCCGAGGACGGGATCCAGTTTGAGGCTCCTGGTATCAAGCCCCTGTGCTTTGGCCCACGATAAAAATCCGGGGCTTTTGAAAGCACTGTCCAATTGGGTACGCCACCGCCCGAGTGTGGACTCAGGGGTAACTTGAACGTCAGGCGGCGCTATTGAGGTGTGATAGGAGCGCGTCGCTAATGCGATCGCGTAGGTCTTCGCCAACTGAGCGTCAGCCGTTGCACGCGCTTCGGGAGTGTCAGGCGTTTGCGCGTGTGTGTGGCTGTGAACGACTGCACTATTGATGGCTGCCGCAAGCGGTTCGCCTAGCACGTTGCCTGATGAGGTCGGCGTTACTCTAACGTCTTGAAAATTCGTCATTTCCACACCCGCGTACGATTCAAATGAATAACTGTTCGTACGCTGAGTGGTGCAATGTCTTACAAATCATACAAAAAAAATTCGGGAAAATTTATGCAGATATTTCAGCTATAACCATTGCCCTCATCAGCGCCTAATAATCAGGCTTCATACGGGCTGCGGTAACAACGTGCAGATCACGCTTGTGGACACCGTTCGATTCCATGCTTGCGTAACTTGCGGTAAAGCGTATTCCGGCTCACTCCCAAACTTTCTGCTGCGTGGGACATGTGCCAATGTTGCTGCTTCAGTGCGTTGAGCAACACTACGCGCTCTGCATCGTCCAGAGCGCCCCCCTGCCGGGGCTCGACAACCATCGCCGCTCGCGCCTGGCGAATGAGGGGCGGCAAATCGTCCAACCTGATTCGCCCGTTCTCGCACAAGGCCGCCAAGGTGCGAAGTACGTTGCGCAATTGCCGAACGTTGCCCGGCCAGGCGAAGTCGAGCAACGCTTGGCGCGCCTTCTCATCAAGCAACATAACCTGTCCTGCTGCCTCTTGCGCCAGCAAAAACGCCAGTAATTGCGCTTTATCACTACGCTCACGCAAGGGCGGTACGGCTATTTCAAGACCGTTGAGACGATAATAAAGATCTTCGCGGAAGCTACCGTTCGCAACACGTGCTAACAGGTCACGGTGGGTGGCGCTGATGATTCTGACGTCTACCGCCTGCGGCGCACCGCCGATGGGCACCACCACGCGATCTTCCAGCACCCTTAAAAGACGGGTTTGCAACGCGAAAGGCATGTCGCCAATCTCATCGAGAAACAGCGTGCCGCCGTCGGCTTGCTGCAATTTGCCACGCATACCTTCCTTCAACGCGCCGGTAAAGCTGCCGCCGCGGTAACCGAACAACTCACTTTCAATCAGGTTTTCCGGGATGGCGGCACAGTTGAGAGCGACGAAGGCGTTATTGGCACGCGAGCTGGCCTGATGCACGGCCTTGGCGAACGCCTCTTTACCACAGCCGGTTTCGCCGTTGATCAGCAGCGGCACGTCGCGTTCGAACACCCTCAGCGCCTTGTTAAAATCACTCTGCAACGCAGGGTCGCCCAGGCAGATACCCGGCAGGCGTGGCGCCTCGGGCTTGGGCAGCGGCGCGGGCAAACTCTGCGCCTGCCCGCGCAGCGCGGCGAATAACTGCCGGCCATCGCGCGTACGCAACGGCCAACTGGCCGTGGCATTGGCGCTGGCACGGCCGAGCAGTTGGTCCAGCGAGCAGTCGAAAAACGCCTCTACCGGCTGCCCGAGCAAACCGCCGCGCACCTGCCCCAGCAGGTTCAACGCACTCTGGTTGAGCGCACAGATACGCCCTTCACCGTCGAACGCCAGCAACCCTTCGCTGAACAACCCCACGGACTCCGCCTGCAGGTGAAAGCGCAGCAGCCAGTGCTGTTCAAAATGGCGCAAGAAGTAACAACTTTCGATCATCTTGGCCGACAAGTTCACCAGCGCCATGGTGTGGAACTGGCTTTGACGCGACACGGCCTCACGCGCCGATGACACGTCCAGCACGGCCAACAGTTCGCCATGGGGGTCGAACACCGGGCTTGCCGAGCAGGTCAGGCCGGTGTGGCGGCCGCGAAAATGCTCATCGCGGTGAATGGTCAGGGACTGGCGCTCCACCAGGCAGGTGCCGATACCGTTGGTGCCTTCGCACGCCTCGCTCCAATCGGCGCCCAGCCACAGGCCCGCGCGCTCGAACACCTTGCGCTCGGCCGGCGCAGTCACGCAGTTGAGGATCACCCCGCGGGCATCGGTGAGCAGCACCGCATGCCCGGCGCCGGAAAGTTGTTGATGCAGGCTGTTCATCTCGCTGCCGGCGATGTGCAGCACTTGCTGCAAGCGTTCGCGGCTTTCCAGCAGGCGCCCGTGTTCAAGCACGGTGGGGGCCATGGTCAGCGCCGGGTCCAGGTGGTAGTCCTCCAGGCAGCGCAGCCAGGAGCGGGCGATGGACGGGTCGCTGCCGGGGCCGTGGCCGAGGTCTTGCCCACGGGTGACGGTGAGGACTTGCTGGGCATGGCGACTGAAATGATCGTTATGCATGTTCTTATTATTCTCCCTGCGTGAGAACGGCCAGCATCCCCCAGCCATCCGGGCATTGCAATCCCGGGCCGACCCACTGGTCACAGGCTGTATCGTTTATGGCACAAACTGTCACCCCATCTGTACCGCAGGTGTCACAGCAACGCTTTGCAACAAAGCCCAAACCCTTGATTTACCTGGCGTGCAAGGCGGTGGCCCGACCTTTGCTCTACGCTTTATCACGCGCAACACCGCTGTACTCCAATAAACATAAAAGCAGGAGATACCCACCATGCGTTACGCACATCCCGGCACCGAAGGCTCGATCGTGTCCTTCAAGGCCAAGTACGGCAACTTCATCGGCGGCGAATTCGTTGCGCCGGTGGACGGCAACTATTTCACCAACACCTCGCCGGTTAACGGCAAGCCCATCGCCGAATTCCCGCGCTCCACCGCCAAAGACATCGACAAGGCCCTGGACGCCGCCCACGCCGCCGCTGACGCCTGGGGCAAGACCTCGGCCCAGGACCGTTCGCTGGTGCTGCTGAAAATCGCCGACCGCATCGAACAGAACCTCGAACTGCTGGCCATCACCGAAACCTGGGACAACGGCAAGGCCGTGCGTGAAACCCTCAACGCCGACATCCCGCTGGCCGCCGACCACTTCCGCTACTTCGCCGGTTGCATCCGCGCCCAGGAAGGCACCAGCGCCGAGATCAACGAACTCACCGCCTCCTACCACTTCCACGAGCCACTGGGCGTGGTCGGCCAGATCATCCCGTGGAACTTCCCACTGCTGATGGCCGCCTGGAAACTCGCACCGGCCCTGGCCGCCGGTAACTGCGTGGTGCTTAAACCCGCCGAGCAAACCCCGCTGGGCATCAACGTGTTGATGGAGCTGATCGGCGACCTGCTGCCGCCTGGCGTGCTGAACGTGGTGCACGGCTTCGGTAAAGAAGCGGGCGAAGCCCTGGCCACCAGCAAGCGCATCGCCAAGATCGCCTTCACCGGCTCCACGCCGGTGGGCTCGCACATCATGCACGCGGCGGCCGAGAACATTATTCCGTCGACCGTCGAGTTGGGCGGCAAGTCGCCGAACATCTTCTTTGCCGACATCATGAAAGCCGAACCTTCGTTTATCGAAAAAGCCGCTGAAGGCCTGGTGCTGGCGTTCTTCAACCAGGGCGAGGTGTGCACCTGCCCATCCCGCGCACTGGTGGAAGAGTCGATCTACGACGACTTCATGAAAGTGGTGATGAAGAAGATCGAGCAGATCAAACGCGGCGACCCGCTGGACACCGACACCATGGTCGGCGCCCAGGCGTCCGAGCAGCAGTTCGACAAGATCCTGTCCTACCTGGAAATCGCCAAGGGCGAAGGCGCGCAACTGCTCACCGGCGGCAAGGTCGAGCAACTGACCGGCGACATGGCCGGTGGTTATTACATCCAGCCGACGCTGCTCAAGGGCACCAATGAGATGCGCGTGTTCCAGGAAGAAATCTTCGGCCCAGTGGTGAGCATTACCACCTTCAAGGACGAAGCCGAAGCCCTGGCGATTGCCAACGACACCGAGTTCGGCCTCGGCGCCGGCGTGTGGACCCGCGACATCAACCGCGCTTACCGCATGGGCCGCGCGATCAAGGCGGGCCGTGTGTGGACCAACTGCTACCACCTGTACCCGGCGCATGCCGCGTTTGGTGGCTACAAGAAGTCCGGCGTGGGCCGTGAGACCCACAAGATGATGTTGGACCACTACCAGCAGACCAAGAACTTGCTGGTGAGCTACGACATTAATCCGTTGGGCTTTTTCTAACTAACACCCGCTCCCCCACTTGAAATGCAATCAAGTGTGGGAGCTGGCTTGCCTGCGATAGCGGTGGTTCAGTCAGCAAAAGTAGTGACTGCCCTACCGTCATCGCAGGCAAGCCAGCTCCCACATTTGAATCTTCGCAAGTACTCGCAACTCGCGTTCGACACAAAGAGGTCGAGCTAAAACAATAACAACGGACGGTACTTTCCCATGCCTAGCGAACCCACTGGCTCTTCCGTCGACTTCGAAAAAGTCGGCACCGACTATTTCCAACAACGCGAACTGAAAAAAGGCGCCGCCGGCTGGGTGCTGCTGGTCGGCCTTGGCGTTGCCTACGTGATCTCCGGCGACTATGCCGGTTGGAACTTCGGCCTGGCCCAGGGTGGCTGGGGCGGTATGTTCCTCGCCACCTTGCTGATGGCCACCATGTACCTGTGCATGTGTTTCTCCCTGGCCGAACTGTCTTCCATGATTCCTACCGCCGGCGGTGGCTACGGCTTTGCCCGCAGCGCCTTCGGCCCTTGGGGCGGGTTCCTCACGGGCACCGCCATCCTCATTGAATATGCGATCGCGCCCGCCGCCATCGCGGTGTTTATCGGCGCCTATTGCGAGTCGTTGTTCGGCATCGGCGGCTGGATGATTTACCTGGCGTTCTACATCATCTTTATCGGCATCCACATCTTCGGCGTGGGTGAAGCCTTGAAGCTGATGTTTGTGATCACCGCCATCGCAGCGATTGCCTTGGGCGTGTTCCTGGTGTCGATGGTGCCGCACTTCAACGTCGCCAACTTGCTCGATATCCCGGTGACCGAGGCCAAGGGTGCCAGCACTTTCCTGCCGTTTGGCTACGTCGGCGTGTGGGCGGCGATTCCCTACGCAATCTGGTTTTTCCTCGCCGTCGAAGGCGTGCCCCTGGCCGCCGAAGAAACCAAGAACCCCAAGCGTGACCTGCCACGTGGCCTGATTGGCGCCATTGTGGTGCTGACCAGTTTCGCCCTGTTGATTCTGGTGATTGCGCCAGGCGGCGCGGGCACTTATGCACTGATCAAATCGGGCAACCCGCTGGTTGAAGCGCTGGCACTGTCTTACGGCGGCTCGACCTGGATGGGCAGTTTCGTCAACCTGGTCGGCCTGGCCGGTCTGATCGCGAGCTTTTTCTCGATTATCTACGCCTATTCGCGGCAGATCTTTGCTCTGTCCCGCGCCGGCTACCTGCCGCGCAAGCTGTCGCAGACCAACAAAAGCAAGGCGCCGGTGCTGGCCTTGGTGATTCCCGGCATCATCGGCTTTGGCCTGTCGCTGACCGGTCAAGGTGACCTGCTGATTTTGGTGGCGGTGTTCGGCGCTACCATTTCCTACGTGCTGATGATGGCCTCGCACATCACTTTGCGCATCCGTCGCCCCAAGATGGAGCGTCCGTACCGCACGCCGGGTGGCATTTTCACTTCCGGTATCGCGCTGGTACTGGCCTGCGTGGCCGTGGTGGCGGGCTTTTTGGTGGACCCACGGGTGGTGATTGGCGCGGCGATCATCTATGGAGTATTAATTGCTTACTTTGCTTTCTACAGCCGGCATCACTTGGTAGCGGGCACGCCCGAAGAGGAATTCGCGGCGATCCAGGCCGCAGAGGCCGCCTTGCACTGATAGCCGTAAACCTCGGCGCGGGCGCCTTACTCAAGGGCAGCTCGCGTCGCCAAGGAGACACTGTATGGCAAGCTTTTCCCACGCGGTAGGTACACAGACTTACCGTTTCGACAGCCTCAAGGACGTGATGGCCAAGGCCAGCCCGGCGCGCTCCGGCGACTTCCTCGCAGGCGTGGCGGCGCAAAACGACGGCGAGCGCGTCGCGGCGCAAATGGCGCTGGCCAATATCCCGTTGAAACACTTCCTCGAAGAAGTGCTGATCCCCTACGAAAGCGACGAAGTCACCCGGCTGATCATCGACACCCACGATAAACAGGCGTTTAGCGCCGTCAGCCACCTGACCGTCGGCGGCCTGCGGGACTGGCTGCTCAGCGATGCGGCCGATGAACAAAGCCTACGCGCCCTGGCGCCCGGACTTACACCGGAAATGGCCGCCGCCGTGTCGAAGATCATGCGCGTGCAGGATTTGGTGCTGGTGGCGCAAAAGATCCGCGTGGTGACGCAGTTTCGCGGCACCATGGGCCTGCGCGGGCGCCTGTCGACCCGGCTGCAACCCAACCACCCGACGGATGAACCGGCGGGCATCGCCGCCAGCATTCTCGACGGCCTGCTCTACGGCAACGGCGACGCCATGATCGGCATCAACCCGGCCACCGACAGCATCGCCTCGATCTGCGCCATGCTGGAGATGCTCGACGCGATCATCCAGCGCTACGAAATCCCCACCCAAGCCTGCGTGCTGACCCACGTGACCACCTCCATCGAGGCCATCAACCGTGGCGTGCCGCTGGACCTGGTGTTTCAGTCGATTGCCGGCACCGAAGCGGCCAATGCCAGTTTCGGCATCAGCCTGAGCGTGCTGCAGGAAGGCTACGAAGCGGGTTTGAGCCTGAATCGCGGCACCTTGGGCCAGAACCTGATGTATTTCGAAACCGGCCAGGGCAGCGCCTTGTCGGCCAACGCACATTTTGGCGTCGACCAGCAAACCTGTGAAACCCGCGCCTACGCCGTGGCGCGGCATTTCAAGCCGTTTTTGGTCAATACGGTCGTAGGCTTTATCGGCCCGGAGTACCTGTACAACGGCAAGCAGATCATCCGCGCCGGCCTTGAAGACCACTTCTGCGGCAAGCTGCTCGGCGTGCCGATGGGCTGTGATATCTGCTACACCAACCACGCCGAGGCCGACCAGGATGACATGGACACCCTGCTGACCCTGCTGGGCGTGGCCGGCATCAACTTCATCATGGGCATCCCCGGCTCCGACGACATCATGCTCAACTACCAGACCACCTCGTTTCACGATGCCCTGTATGCCCGGCAAACATTGGGTTTAAAACCTGCGCCGGAGTTTGAGCAGTGGCTGGCGAAAATGGGCATCTTCACCCAGGCCGACGGCAAGGTGCACTTTGGCAACAGCCTGCCACCGGCGTTTCGTCACGCCTTGAAGCAATTAGGATGAAGGAGCCGCCAGTGCCACTCGACCTGCCTGACAACCCATGGCTGGAACTGCGCCGCCTCACGCCTGCGCGCATTGCCCTGGGCCGCACCGGCACCAGCATTCCCACCAACGCGCAGCTGGATTTCCAGTTCGCCCACGCCCAGGCGCGCGATGCGGTGCACTTGCCCTTCGACCACGCGGGCCTGAGCAGCCAAATGGCCGAGCGCGGGCGTGACAGCCTGTTGCTGCACAGCGCTGCAGTGGACCGGCACATGTACCTGCAGCGCCCGGATTTGGGTCGACGTTTAAGTGATGAGTCAGCCCAGAGCCTGCGTGACTACGCCGCCGCCAACCCAGGCGGCGTGGATTTGGCCGTGGTGGTGGCCGATGGCCTGTCGGCGCTGGCGGTGCATAAACATACATTGCCGTTTCTTACACGCATGGAGGAGCAGACCCAGGCTGAAGGTTGGTCCTTGTCGCCGGTGATCCTGGTGGAACAGGGCCGCGTGGCCGTGGCCGATGAAATCGGCCAGTTGCTGGGGGCCAAGATGGTGGTGATTCTGATCGGCGAACGGCCGGGGCTCAGCTCGCCGGACAGCCTGGGGCTGTATTTCACCTACAACCCCAAGGTCGGCCTCACCGATGCCTACCGCAACTGCATTTCCAACGTGCGCCTGGAGGGCCTGAGCTACGGCATGGCCGCCCATCGCCTGCTTTATTTGATGAAAGAGGCGTGTCGTCGGCAGCTGTCGGGGGTCAACCTCAAGGACGAGGCGCAGGTTCAGACCATCGAATCGGATGATCCTGACCTGATGAAAGGCAATTTCCTGCTCAGCCCACCCAATGACTGATAGCTGCACGATTGCGCTTTTTTGCGTCATTAGGCAGCATCGAGTCACGGCCGCCTGTGTGGTCATACCCCATTTGGAAGTTGAGGCCTGGCATGCGGATTACTCAAGCGACCCTGGAACACCTGGACCTGCTGACCCCGTTGTTCGTCAAGTACCGTGAATTTTATGGCGCACTGCCCTTCCCGGATTCGTCGCGGGCCTTTCTGGAAAAGCGCCTGCGCCGCAAAGAGTCGGTGATCTACCTGGCCCTGGCGGATGATGACGACAAAAGGTTGCTGGGGTTCTGCCAGCTGTATCCGAGTTTTTCGTCGCTGTCGCTTAAACGCGTGTGGATCCTCAACGACATCTACGTCGCCGAAGATGCCCGCCGGCAGTTGGTGGCCGACAATCTGATGCGCACCGCGAAGAAGATGGCCAAAGAGACTCACGCCGTGCGGCTGCGGGTGTCGACCAGCAGTGACAATGACGTGGCGCAGAAGACCTATGAGTCGATCGGCTTTCGAGAGGATACCGAGTTCAAGAACTACGTGCTGCCGATCAGTGAGGACTGAGAAAACACCAGCGCTCCACTGTGGGAGCTGGCTTGCCTGCGATAGCGAAGTATCAGCGGATGCATCATTTGCTGGCCCACCGCTATCGCAGGCAAGCCAGCTCCCACATTTACATCTAAGCAACATTTGGATCAGTGTAAAGCCTTGCTACCAGCGACACTCCCCGCTACAAAACCAACACGCTTTTCACCTCTCAATCCGTATAATGCGGACCTCTCAGAGTTGTAAGAATCGCGACATACGCTTGTAGCCTAACTTACCCGTAGCTTCCGCACAGGCCCGCTGAGCCGGGCCATTCACACAGGTGCCATTCATGGATTTCAACCCGCTCGACCTTATCCTGCATCTCGACGTGTACCTCGACATGCTGGTAAGAAACTACGGAGTGTGGATCTACGCCATTCTGTTCCTGGTTATCTTTTGCGAAACCGGTTTGGTGGTTATGCCTTTCCTGCCCGGTGATTCCTTGCTGTTTATCGCCGGCGCCATTGCCGCAGGCGGCGGCATGGACCCAGTCCTGCTGGGCGGCCTGTTAATGCTCGCAGCCATCCTCGGCGACAGTACCAACTACGTGATCGGACGAACGGCCGGAGAACGCTTGTTCAGCAACCCGAACTCGAAAATCTTCCGCCGCGACTACCTGCAAAAAACCCACGACTTCTACGATAAGCACGGCGGCAAAACCGTGACCCTGGCGCGCTTCCTGCCTATTCTGCGCACCTTTGCGCCGTTCGTGGCCGGTATCGCCAAAATGCCTTACCCGCGCTTCTTCGGCTTCAGCGTGTTCGGCACCATCCTGTGGGTCGGCGGCCTGGTCACCCTGGGTTACTTCTTCGGCAACGTGCCGTTTATCAAGAAGAACCTCTCGCTGCTGGTGGTGTTTATTATCCTGCTGTCGCTGGTGCCGATGATCATCGGCGTGTTCCGCAGCCGGTTTGGCCGCAGTTCCGAAGCC
Source organism: Pseudomonas sp. Leaf15 (assembly GCF_001421425.1). Taxonomy (NCBI): domain Bacteria; kingdom Pseudomonadati; phylum Pseudomonadota; class Gammaproteobacteria; order Pseudomonadales; family Pseudomonadaceae; genus Pseudomonas; species Pseudomonas sp. Leaf15. The sequence continues at coordinate 92,997 of NZ_LMKI01000037.1, read as the reverse complement.
AAGCCGCAGTAACCCGCGATGTGGTCCCTCAGCGCCTGGCGTCGCCGGCGCCTGCTGGCCAAGCACCCGATTGCCGATGACACCTGGCAGCGGGTGCGCCTTCACCTGACCTTCCTCGACGGCATCAGCGCCGAGCAGGACCAGTGGCTGCGCGAAGCCTGCGTGGTGTTCCTGAGTGAAAAGCACCTCACCGCCCTGCCCGGCGTAGAGCTGCATCAGGAACAGCGTCTGTTGCTCGCTGCCCAGGCGCAATTGCCGCTGATGAACCTGGGCGACCTCGACTGGTATCAGGGCTTTCACGAAATCGTGCTGTACCCCGACGACTTCCTCAGCCCCCAGCGCCATCGCGATGCCAGCGGCGTCGAGCACGAGTGGGACGGTGAGCACAGCGGCGAAGCCTGGCAACAGGGCCCGGTGATCCTCGCCTGGCCCGGCGTTCTGGCCAGCGGCCAATGGGAAGGCTACAACCTGGTGATCCACGAGCTGGCGCACAAGCTGGACATGCTCAACGGCGACGCCAACGGCCTGCCGCCGCTGCACCACGACATGCGCGTGCAGGAATGGGCCAGCGTGATGCAAAGCGCCTTTGACGACCTCAACCGCCAGCTGGATGCCAACCCGGACGCCGAAACCGACATCGACCCCTACGCCGCCGAAAACCCGGCGGAGTTCTTTGCCGTCACCAGTGAGTATTTCTTCAGTGCCCCGGATTTACTGGCCGGCACTTATCCCCAAGTGTACGCGCAACTGAGCCGCTTTTATCGCCAGGACCCGCTGGCCCGCCTGCACCAACTGCAAACCGGCGATGCCCGCTACCAGACTGAACCGCTGGCGCCACACGACGTCTGACGCATGGCATCGGCGTCAGAATATGCCTATAATCGCCGCCACTTTTAGGCCAATCCGGCCATGTTTAATGGCCAACTACGGGGGCACCGCCCAATGAGCTACAGCAAGATTCCGGCTGGCAAAGACCTGCCGAACGACATCTACGTCGCCATCGAAATTCCGGCCAACCACGCGCCGATCAAATACGAAATCGACAAAGACAGCGACTGCCTGTTCGTTGACCGTTTCATGGCCACCCCAATGTTCTACCCGGCCAACTACGGTTTCATCCCTAACACCCTGGCTGACGACGGTGACCCCCTCGACGTGCTGGTAGTAACCCCTTACCCGGTTACCCCAGGCTCGGTTATCCGTGCGCGCCCAGTCGGCATCCTGAACATGACCGACGACGGCGGCGGCGATGCCAAAGTTATCGCGGTGCCACACGACAAGCTGTCCCAGTTGTACGTGGACGTGAAGGAATACACCGACCTGCCGCCACTGCTGCTGGAACAGATCAAGCACTTCTTCGAGAACTACAAAGACCTCGAAAAAGGCAAATGGGTGAAGATCGACGGTTGGGGCAACGCAGACGCCGCCCGCGCCGAGATCATGAAGTCGGTCGCTGCCTACAAGGGCTGATACCCGCTCCTCATTGCCCCGGCAATCAAAAAAGCCCCGACGATTCGGGGCTTTTTTTGTGGGAAAAATTAAACGCCAAGTTCAATGTTTAATTCGATACGTTTAATAAGATTAGATAACTGAAATATCAGACTACAACTAAGCAAATCCCTACACGCGAAACTCAACGCATAGTTTATTTGATGTATTTTTCCGGCCAGTAAACTCTGCGTTTATGAATACATCAGGTGATCGACTAAAAGCGTTACTGCGGGAAGTTCATCTTTCCGCCTCCGACTTCGCCAAGAACCGTGGTGTCACGCCTCAACACGTGAACAACTGGTTCAAGCGCGGCGTGCCCATGGGCCGACTCAACGAGATCGCAGAACTGCTCTGCGTCTCGAGCCGTTGGCTGCGCACCGGCGAAGGCCTCAAACACCCTCCGGCCAACTTCCTGCTGGAAGGCCCGGACCCAAGAAAAGGCATCGCCACCCGCGAAGAAAGCGGCAAGTACCTCACGGGCCCCGTCCGTCTCCCGGAAAAAATCGACGTGGAGATTCCCCTCCACCCCACGTTCACTTCGACCGAGCGCATCCGCGTCTCCCTGCACACCCTCGAAACCCTCAACGTAAACCCCGACCGCGCGGTAGGCGCCTACATGGTCGACAACAGCATGATCGACATCATCCAGCAAGGCGCCACCCTCGCCATCGACCGAGGCCGCAGCCAAATCACCGACGGCGAAATCTACGCCGTCGAACACGACGGCATGCTACGCATCAAATACCTCTACAACCGCCCCGGCGGCGGCCTGCGCATGCGCAGCCACAACGCCGGCGAACACCCGGACGAATACCTCACCCACGAACAACGCTTTGAACAGAACTTCGAGATCGTCGGCTGGGTGTTCTGGTGGTCCACCCTCAACAACCGCAGACCGGTCCCACTGGACGAACACCTGCTGGGCTGGGAAGGCTCTAAATCGGACCCGGAGGTAGGCATATGAGGTGAATGTGGTTAGAATGCCGCCCACATTTGGCAGGGGGTGGCTTTGCGCTACCTATCCTGCCTGGCGATGCGGAGGAGTTCCCGCAGATGCCCCTACTATTCAGCCCGACTCGACGTGGGCTGAGCGATTTGAAGGCTGGTGAGGTTTGTCAAAAACAAGCTGAGGCAGTCCCCGAGAAGCCGGCCACAAGCCGGCTTTTTAAATTTTAATCCGCTAGAAAAACACCTCTAGCTGCGCACCGCCCCTCCTACAGCATGCTCGCAACCACCTCATCAAAATCACTAAATTCCTCTTTTAACTTTTCGACAGTCCACCGCCACTTCTGCGTCCTTGGTCGACAAATCGTATTTTGATTACCAAACATCCCCGTTTCCCGCACTGCCTGGTCAATCGGCACAGTATCCAACCATTCGACTGACACAAAGTAATCACATCGTTCAGCATCATCTATGAAGTCAGCGTGATAGCTGGCGCGCTTGGCCACGTCGAGCACCGGGCGCTCCTCGCCTCCGACACTCACGGTGAATTCACTCGCAGGCGTCGATTTCCCGCGAACCCTTCCGACACCAACATAACCTTGCTGGGGGATATTCACCCACACCCGATCACCTGGGGAAAGCAGCTGCAAAGTTCTGCTGTACCAAGCGCCACCACCTCCTGAGATAAATCCATACTCCCTGGCATCTTCCCAAGAGCGCGACTTTGAGTCTCCAAACGAGCAATAGAACTCGCCGTTCCAAGGTTCGACATGCCCTTCGCTCGTTGACACCGCATTCGCTTGCGTCTGAACAGGGTCGAGCAGCCAGGATCGGCTAAGCAATTGCTGCTCACCCAGTTGGAAGATCTGAAAGCACAGCACGTTGATCGGAATATCTCGCTTACTGAGGTATTCAACAATCCGTTCGCTGCTTGCATCTAGCTCTGTTGCAACGATGACCAGTTGGTGGCTTTGATTGAGTTCATCGTCGTCCAAGACGCGTCCAAAACGGGCTTGAAAGTCAGCGTAGAGGGTATTTCCTGGCCTGAAGCGCTCGTAAATCGCGCCGATTTCATTGGGTTGCAAACCCTGAACCCAAGCCGCGTAATCGAGCGTTTGGGCGACAACGTCACGAGGGGTGCGGTCGCGTTTGAGCTCAACCAGTACGAGGTTTCCGTCTGGAGCGATTGCCAACAGGTCAATGCGCCCACCTGAGCTGGTTTTTTCTTGTTTACCTATGAGCATCCACTCGTCTGAGAGAATGCCTGGCGAATTGAGGATCATATTTTCAAGCAACTGCTCACTGACCAACTGGCTCAGTGGGAGCTTGCTCGGTGCCACACCCACGGTCCAAACATCCGTTTTTATAGGCAATTACTGCATCCTCTATGAAATAGCTTTTCACGACTCTATCACCGTCGCACATCATTCTGGAGGCATGCGCAATTGGCAGCAGGCTACTGCCTAAACTTGCGAGGAACGATTGGATATGTCGCCAGCAAAGACATGATGGCAAGACGTGTCGCGAAAACACACAAATGACGACATGAATATTGCGACGGAGACGCTGGCCGGAAAATGCATTCCCCGATCACGAAACGACAAGCTCGTATAAATTATGGACCGGGAGCGTCGCCTGCACTTCAAGCGCAAGAGCAGGCGACTTGTATTACTTCGGCTGCATACACTCCACAGCCCGGTCCGCCACCATCTTCGCCATCTCCACCAAATGCATCGCCGCCCTGTGCGGCGCACCCAGCGGTTCACCAAGCGCCTGCGACGTAGCCACCGCACACTGCAGCAGCTCGGCCACGCGCACCCAGGCATCTTCAAAGCTCAGTTCTTCATTAACAGTAAAAGGCTTGGTCGCAGCCGATGAGGGCAAATCCGAAACAACGTTATCCATAGCAAAACTCCAATCGATAATTTGGAGCTGCCAAGATCCGCGACTAAACGAAAGGCGGCAGCTGTACGCAGGTTAGTCGACCGGTCGATTGGGAACCCGGCGCACCCGGAGGTGCCCTGCGCACAGCCACCATAAGATGCAGGCGAAGGGGTGCCTGACTCATGAATTGCTTATGCGCCAATCGAATCCGGGCGACTAAACCCGATCACTGAAAAAGCAGTGACGGAACGCAGCCTAGTCGCGAGATTTTGCTGACGCAAGCGGCTGGGATTCTCTAGGAAACGTCCTGCAAATGAAAGGGATCCGTACTGCTGGCCATCCAACCATTGTCACCTTTTAGTTGACAGTATTACCTACCCTGCCCGATTTATCCCCCGCCACCCACCCATTAATCTGTGCCCATGTTGAACGCAACGCCAAACCCACCCAACCAAAAAAGGACTTCAACCATGAGCACGCCAACCCTTAGCCGCTTGAACAAAGACGACGCCATTGTTCTGCTGATCGACCACCAAACCGGCCTCATCTCGCTGGTGCAGGACTTTTCCCCCAACGAGTTCAAGAACAACGTGCTGGCCCTGGCGGACGTCGCCAAGTTCTTCAACTTGCCGACCATTCTCACCACCAGTTTCGAGCAAGGCCCCAACGGCCCGTTGGTGCCGGAATTGAAGGAGATGTTCCCGCAGGCGCCGTATATCGCTCGCCCTGGTCAGATCAATGCGTGGGACAACGAGGATTTCGTCAAGGCGGTCAAGGCGACTGGGCGTAAGCAGATCATTATTGCGGGTGTGGTGACGGATGTGTGTGTGACGTTCCCGACGTTGTCGGCGCTGGCGGAGGGGTTTGAGGTGTTTGTGGTGACGGATGCGTCGGGCACGTTTAATACGACGGTGCAGCAGGCGGCGTGGAGCCGGATGGTGCAGGCGGGGGCGCAGATGATGAATTGGTTTTCGGTGGCGTGTGAGTTGCAGGGTGACTGGCGCAACGATATCGAGGGGCTGGGGAATTTGTTGTCGCAGCGGATTCCTAACTATCGCAATTTGATGAACAGCTATTCGGTGCTGGCGGCGCGTCAGGGTTGAGATTGAGCGTTTCTCCCCCCTAAAAATTGTGGGAGCGGGCTTGCCCGCGATGGCGGTGAATCAGTCACTACATTCGGTGACTGACCTACCGTCATCGCGGGCAAGCCCGCTCCCACATTTGGTCTTTGCTGCGTTGCGATTGGGGTGGTTCAGTCAAGGATAAGGTGCGGTAGAAACCGGCTTGAGTCCTTGGTGATCAGGCTATTGTCTTCGCGCACGCCGATGCCTGCGGCTTGGTCAGCGATGACCCAGGAGCCGATCAGTGTGTAGCTGTCGCCAAAGCGTGGCAGCGGCGCGAATTCCTGAAGGATGAACGGCGCGTCCGTGTAGGGGCCGTCTTCTTTTACAATCAGGCCGTCGGCGGTTTGCAGTTCGATGTTGGCGCCTTCGCGGGAGAAGAACGGTTTGCGCACCCAGCCTTTGGGCACGGCTTTTCCGGGGTCGGTGTCCAGGTGGGAGGCGAGCAGGTTCGGGTGGCCCTTATTGAACTCCCATAGCAGCGGCAGGATGCCTTTGTTGGAGAGGATGGCTTTCCACGCGGGCTCGAAAAACTGCGTGTCGCTCTGGGCAATCGCGGCGCCGAAGGGTTCGTGGAAGATGAATTCCCAGGCGTGCAGTTTGAACAGGTGGGGAATCCAGCGATCCTCAAGGTCGACGAAGCGGCCTTCGCTGGTGAGGCCGATGTCTTCGATGTCGATGTGGCGGGATTCGATACCAACTTTTTCGGCGACCAGGCGCAGGTAGTCGGTGGTGCCTTTATCTTCGATCGAGTCTTTCATCGAGGCGAAGTAGAACGGCTGGTTAAGCTGCAATTGGGCGAAGGCTTGATGCAGCTTGGTGTCGATGCTGTTGAACTGGTCGGCGTGCTTGGGCAGCAGGCCGCGTTCGATGCATTGTTCCAGCCAGCCCCACTGAAACGCCGCCGCTTCGTAGAGGCTGGTGGGTGTGTCGTAGTTGAGTTCGAGCAGTTTGGCTGGCCCGCTGCCGTTGTAGGAGAAGTCCATGCGCCCGTACAGGTGCGGGTGGCCTTCGAGCCACGAGGTGCGGATCATGTCGAAGAACGGCGCGGGAATGCTCAGGCGCTCCAGCAGTTCCTCGTTTTGCACCACGCGGGCCACGAGGTCCATGCACATGTCATGGATCTCGGTGGTCGGGTCTTCGAGGTCGCGCTCGATTTGTTCGAGCGTGAACTGGTAGTACGCGCTTTCGTCCCAGTAGGGTTCGCCGTCGATGGTATGGAACAGGAAGCCGAGGCTGTCGGCGGTCTGTTTCCAGTCATGACGTTCTGCGCAGTGGATCTTCTTCATGAACTGGCTTCCTTAACTGCTCGACCCACCGCCGCCCCAGCCGCTACGGGCGCTGGCTTTGCTGCCAAAACCGCCACGGGAGGTGGACGACGCGACGTTCACCGGCTTGCTGGAGGAGCGCAGCGTATTGGAGTAGTTGCTGCTGCCGTACCGGGCCTGGTTGGAACGGCCAAAGGTCGCCCCGTTGGAGACACGCTGGTTGAGCGTCGAGTTGCCGTAATTGCCACGATCATCGCGGTAGCGGTACACCGGCTCGGAGCGGTAGCTGTTGCGATTGTTGCTGAGCATGTTGCCGATCAAGAGGCCGGTGAGCAGGCTGCTGGTGGAGAAACCTGAGCCGCCGCTGTTGGCTTGCGAGCCGGCCACCTGGGCATTGGCCGCGTCGACCTGGGATTGGGTTACCTGGCCTTCGGCGGTCAGTTCGAAACCGCCCAGCCTTGGGATGAACTTGCCGGTGGAGTCTTGCTGGCACCAGTCGGCGACAAAGTCGGCGTCGCAATCGGTCTGGCTGTCGTACACCGGCGCGATGCGGCGGTGCTCGGCCATGGCGGTCATGTAGGCGTCCGAGCAGACGTCTACCGGCAGCTTTTCATCGGCGCATTGCTGGACCGACTGGAAGTTGTACTTCTTTTGCAGATCGTAGGTTTTTTCCGTCGGCCCGCAGCCGGATATCGCCATGGCGACCGACGCTGCCAGCGAAAGCTGGACGTACTTGCTTCGTTTCATCGAGAGCTCCGTGCGCAATCAGTACTGGGTGGGCGTCATGCACGCGGCGTTCAGCATGCCGACGCTGATGGCGACGGCGGCCACGTAGATGCCGGCCGCGACTTCGCCGTTTTTGATGCGCTCGGACGTGCCTTTGAGCACCAGGCTGGTCAGCAGAAACGCCAGCAACTGAACGACGGCCGCGATCACCGACCAGACGACAAAATCCAGCAGACTGATGGAGTAGGCGATCACGTTGCTGGCCGGAATGGCGAAGCCAATGATCGCGCCACCCAGGGCCACCGCCGCCGAAACGTTGCCGGCGCGGATCAGTTCGAACTCCTTGTGCGGGGTGATGCGGGTGTAGATGAACTGGAACAGCGCGAACAACACCGCAGCCCCCAGGATGTAGATGACAAAACCGAGCACAGCGGCTTTGTTCAGGGAGATGGAGAGAGCTTCTAGCATGGACGGCTTCCTTTTTTTAGAGCGCGGTCAGGTCGGTTGTGTACAGCGAAATGCCCAGCGACGTGCTCAGGCTGATGCCACCCTCGGCATCCTCTTCGACGGAAAACAGCAGGAACTCGCGGCGATCGGTCAGGCCGGTTTCGCGGGCGTACAGCATCGAACGGTGCTCGACGTTGTAGGCGTCTTCCGGGTTTATCACGCGCTCGCTCATCGCCACCAATTCGGTCTGCCCGGCTTCGCTGCCCCACACACGGGTGTATTCGACGCCGTTGTGAGTGAAGGTCGGCAACCCGATCAAACTCTGGGGGCCTGCCAGCCTGCGCAGTTCCGCTTCGCTGCTGACGGTGACGTAGCTCAAGTAGTTGAACAGGATCACCGACTCGACCTGCCCGGCGATGTCGCCGGTGGTGTGCACCTGCAGCCAGTAATCTTCGTCGTTCATGTAATAGCGTGACAGCCAGGTCGACTGCCCGAGGTCGACGGTGCCGTTACTCCAGATTTCCTGGGAGCCTGGGATCACCACCGAGGTTTTCCCATCGAGCAACAATTTAAGGGTGGTGTCGAACATCACGCCTTTGCCCGGCGCCAGGCCCAGCGGCCCGGTGGTCGGCACGGGCTCGGCGGCAGGCCGGTTCGATTGTGGATTCGCGTTCGGGGCCTCGAGCCCCATCAACTGTTTAAACCATCCCATTGGAGATTTCCTTGAGGCGGGTGGAGGCAATGTAGAAGAGCTCGCCGCCTTCAACGCGCGTGGCACTGGGCGGGTTGATCGACGGTTGCTGCGCACCTTTGGCGCGATAGCCGATGAGGGTGGCGTTGTGGTGTTCTTTCATCCGCGTGTACAGATCGCCGAAGGTGGCTTCAAAGGCCTCGGGCAATCGCATCAGGTATTGAGTGGCGCCCTGCCCCACGCACAGCAGCTCATTGATGACCACTGACGAGCCCGGATCCTGGGAGGCACGCACCAGCATTTCGATGGCCATGCTGGACGTGCATTCCAGGCGCGGGGCATAGGAGCTGGCCAGTGCGGCAATTTCACTTTCATTGAAGTGGGCGACCACATGCCCGACGGGGCTCAGTTGATTCACCGCCAGCACCGTGGCCAGCGTCAGGTCGTCAGACGGGGTTCGCACCAGCACACGCTCGGCACCGGGCACACCGGCGCGCAGCAATAACGCGGTGGAGGACAGGCTTTCACCACGGATGAACGCGGCTTTGCCCGGCATCGGGTTTTCTTCGAGGGTGCAATCGCAAATCACGATCAGGTTGTCGTTCGAGGTTTCATCTTGCAGCAACAACTCGATGACCCGCTCACTGGACGCGCCTTCCCAGCCGATGAGTACCGTATGACCGACCTTGCCGGTGAAATCACCTTTGCCCTTCATGCCTTTTCTCCATGCATCGATAACACTGCTGGTGGTTTTGCCGATGGCCGCCGTTAGCAGCGCAATGCCGCCGAGCATCACCCAGGTCGCCACGAAAATGCGCCCTGCCGAGGTCTGCGGGGCGAGGTCGCCGTAGCCGACGGTGAGCGTGGTGGTGAGATAGAAGTAGATAAACGTGGCGAGGGCGGTGAGGTGTTGCTCGCCCAGAAGCACCAGGCCCAGGTAAGCCGTGCTCAGGTGTACGCCCAGGGCAACGATCAAGCCTGCCCAGCCGAAGCGGTGAAAGAGGGAGGAAGCGTACATGCGCAACAAAAGGAAAATCGACATTTCGTCCCTGGCTCCCTGGGTACTTGAATCCTGATGACGTCATCGCCTCGGCGTCTGGATGCTCAAGTGCGTTCACCCGGCATTAAACCTGCTGCGCGGTGTTGAGAGAAGTACCTTGGCAGCAATAAATCCGGCGAGCGCACCAAACAGATGCCCTTCGAAGGAAATACCCTGGCGCGGCAGAAAGCCCATGATCAATCCGCCATAAAACACCGCCACGACAGCGGCGACTATCAGGTTGCTCCAGCTCCTGTGGAACCAGGCGCGCGACAAGAGGTAGGCCCATAGCCCAAAGACCCAGCCGCTGGCACCGACGTGTACGCCGCTGAACCCGAACAGCCAGACCAACGAACCGCCCAGCAGGATAATGATCGCGCTGACGGTGACGAACCGGTTGAGCCCTTCGACCATGACCAGGGTGCCCAGCACCACAAAGGCAATCAGGTTTGCGCTCAGGTGGGCAAAGGAGGCGTGCAGAAACGGCGAGGTGAGGATGCCGAACAGGCCCTGCACGGTCCTCGGGACCAGCCCGAACGCCATGAGGCTGTAACCGGTGGCGACATTGAGCAGTTGCAGCGCGACCATGAACACGGCCAGGCTTGCGATTGTCTTGAAACCCTTCAGGGCGTCCATCCAGACCTCGAAGTAAAAAAGATGGGCAGACCTTAATGCCGGTCGGTTAAGCGCAAGCCTCCTGTGGGAGCGGGCTTGCTCGCGAAAGCGGTGGGTCAGCCAACACCTATGTTTGCCGGGCCGACGCCTTCGCGAGCAAGCCCGCCCCCACATTTGATCTTCGCTGCCTTGAGCATTTCACTCACTTAACTGTCCGGCTTTAGGGCAGACCTGCTTCGGCGTTGTTTACTCGGCCGACTTTTGCTTCAGACGTTCCAGAATCGCATTGGCGCTGCCAGTGTCCGGCGTGATGCCGGCGTCGCGCAGTTTGCGTTCCAGGTCAGTACCGGTCGATGCCTCGGCCAGTTCATCCTGGGCTTGCAGTTCAGCGGCACGTTGCTGCTGTTTGGCTTGCAGGCGATTAAGCGTACCCACCGCAGTTTCCAGCTTGCCGTTGGCGCCGCCGCTGGCGATGGAAGCGCTGACCTGGGCCTTTTGCACGCTTTCGCGAGCCTTGGCCATGTCCACTTGCTGGCGCAGGCTTTTGATCCGGCTTTCGGCCTTGGTGATGTCCTTGCGCATGCTGTCGGCGTAACCACCGAACTCGGCGGTCTGCTTTTGCTCGGCGTCACGTTCGTTGGTCAGGGTCGAAATGGCTTCGGCCACTTCCAGGGCCAGGTCTTCACGGTTGGCCTGAATAGCGGCCATCGCCTTGGATTCCAGGTCTTTGATCTTGGCGTCGTACTCGCCCACGCGATCGGCCGCCAGTTTGTGCTTGGCCATAATGCTCACCAGCTCCCGCTTGGCGTTGGCCAAGGCGGTGTCGGCGTCGCGAATTTCCTGATCAAGGATGCGCAGGGCCTGTTGGTCGACGATCGATTCGCCGACTTCGCTGGCACCGCCACGCAGCGCGGTGAACAATTTGCTCCAGATGGACTGAGTCATTGGATACTCCCGAATACTTAATTGAAGAAACGTTCGAAGGCTTCGCTGGCGCGCTGCACGTTATCGACCAGGGTTTTCACCTCGGTCACGATGTTGGTCAGGCTGGAGTCGGAACTCAGCGCACCAAACATGTTGTAAACAACCTGGCCGTTCGGCATGGACTCGATGCCGATCGACGACAACGGGAACATTTCCCGGCTGCGCAGCACGGCGTCATTGAAGGCCGTTACGTCGTTGATCGACTCGACGTCGACCAGCACGGTGTCGACGATGATCTGCTCGCCCACCACCGCGATGTAAATCGGCAAGCCACCGAAGTCGTTCATTTCCAGCTTGATGCTGGACTCGGAGCCTTGAACCAGAGAAAGCGTAATGTCTTTGGCGACCACTTCGTCCAGGGCTTGCAGCGCGCTGAAGAGGCGGTCGATGTTCCAGTTGGTACCTGCGCTCATGAAATTCTCCGACATGAATGAGCCAGCCAGAATCGGTTGGCGAAGCTGTTTCTCCATTTGCTTGAGCAGGCTTCGGTTTTCGGGAAGCACCCAAGTCTCGTGTTTCACATAACCGGCGGCCGCCAGCCCCGCGCGCATCTGCTTCATGTAAAAGCTCGACGGCTTTTTAACCGGCGGTTTCAAGCGCTCTCCCTTGCGGCTTGCTGAATCGGTATCGGGCTCTGCTGGCGGGCTCGATGGAGAGCTGCTTTTCATGGTACTGGCCTCGCTGTGAAAATCTCACGCGTGAGAAAATCTACAGGCAATTTTTGCAATGCTCAATAGCTCACGCGTGAGATTTTTTTCTCACCGGTGCGGACATGGATACGGGAAAGAAGAAAAGCGCCCGCTTTATCCAGCCATCCACTGCAACGTGCCCTGAACGGCAAGCTGTCACGGTTGAATGCACCCCGCCAGCTCCCGCTCAATCTGCTCAATGCTTGGCAAACTTGTTTGTAGCTCTGCCGGTAAGGATTCCACCAACTGATAGTGCGCCACGCCGATCGGTCGGTTGTTGTCGCGCAATGCGTATTCAGCCACCACTTCATTTTTGCTCTTGCACAACAACAGGCCGATGGTGGGCCCGTCCTGCGGGTGTTTAAGCTGGGCATCCACTGCTGACAGGTAAAAACTCAGCTTACCGAGGTGTTCAGGCTTGAATTTACCGGCCTTGAGTTCGATCACCACGTAGCAGCGCAGCTTCAGGTGATAGAACAACAGGTCGACGAAAAACTCATCACCGCCAACATCCAGCAACACCTGCTGCCCGACAAAGGCGAAACCGGCGCCCAGTTCAAGCAGGAAGTCGGTGACGTGCTTGATTAACGCGTTTTCTATATCGCGTTCCTGTGCATCCAAAGCCAGGCTGAGAAAGTCGAAACGATAAGGATCCTTGAGCGATTCGCGCGCCAGGTCGGATTGGGGTTTGGGCAAATGGTGTTCAAAATTGCTGACGGCCTTGCCACTGCGCTCCAGCAGGCGATGCTCGATGTGCATCACGAGGGTGTTACGTGACCAGTTGTGTTCGATTGCCTGGGCGATGTACCACCGGCGCGTTTCGGGGCCGGGCAGTTTGTCCAGAAGCACCACATTGTGGCCCCACGGCAATTGTGCAGCAGCCTGTTGCACAAATTCGGCATTCGGCCACGCTTCGGCAAAAGCGCGCATATATTTGAGGTTGCGCGGCGAAAACCCCTTCATCTTGGGAAAGGCCGCGCGCAAGTCTTGGGCAAGGCGATCAACCACCTTGCTGCCCCAACCCTGCGCCGCCTGGCGGGTCAGAATATCGTGGCCGATCTGCCAGTAAAGCAGCACCAGTTCGCGGTTCACCGCCAGCGTCGCTCGCTGCTGGGCCGTATGGATGCGCAGTTTAAGGTCGCTCAGCCAGTCGCTGTAGCCCACAGGAGGTGCGATCAAGCCGATAGAGGTTTCGCTCATGCCCGTTTCACTCTTGACTGGAACGGCACAGGCTAGTCAGTGGTTTTTACGCTCACAAGGGGCCGCGCACCGTTCAGGAAGGGCCTTGCACAGATCACAGAAACGTCCTGCTGGCCCTTGCAAATCAATGCATCGCTGGGCCAAGCCTTGAATCTCCCCTTTACGGCACACCCTACCCTGAAAGCCCCACTTTCAGGCTCCGGCACCATGACTCAGCGCATCCTGCTCATTCTCGGCCACCCCTCCAGCACCAGTTTCTGCTCAGCCGTGGCTGACACCTACATTCACGCGGCTACAATCGCCGGCCACGAGGTCCGCGTCCTACGGCTAGGCGAACTGGCTTTCGACCCGGTCCTGCATAACGGCTACACCCTGCCCCAAGCCTTGGAACCGGATTTGCTCAGCGCTCAAGCCGATATCCTCTGGGCGACTCATCTGGCGTGGGTTTTCCCGATCTGGTGGGGTGGCATCCCGGCATTGATGAAAGGCTTCATCGACCGCATTTTCCTACCCGGCTTTGCCTTTAAGTACCGCAAGGGCAAGGCATTCCCGGATAAGCTGCTGCAGGGCCGCACCGCCCATTTGTTGGTGACCCTGGACACGCCGCCGTGGTATTACCGCTGGGTCTATCGCATGCCGGGCATTCATCAAATGCGCAGCACGACTCTGGCCTTTTGCGGCATCAAGCCGACCAAGACCTTGATGTTCGGACCCGTACTGGGATCCACGGCGACGCAGCGCGACACGTGGCTGAAACAGGTCGGCGCACTCTTTGAAAAAGGGAATTTTCATGTACATCGGCAAAGCCGCGCAGTTGTCGGGCACAACCATCAAGGCGATTCGCCATTATGAAGCGATTGGCCTGTTGCCAGCGCCGCAGCGTATGGGCCGTTATCGGGTGTACTCGGCGCAGAGTGTCGAGTTGCTGACGCTGATCAAATGCGCCCAGCAGTTGGGGTTCAAGCTCAAGGAGTTGCAGGGAATTTTGCACGGCAGCCAAGGCGATGCTCGGCTTTGGGAGCGGGCGGCTCAGGCCATCGCCATCAAACAGCAGGAACTCACTGCGCAAATCGCGGAGCTGCAAAAGATGCAAGCGGGGTTGCTTGAACTGGAGGCAATGGCTCAATGCACCGAATCCCTGCTAGGCAAAGCATTGCGATGAACAGCCAACCAAGCTCGTCGCCAACCGGACATAGGCAGTCAGCGCAAGTGGACGACGAGCCGAATAAAATGCACAATCGGCTCACTATATGAGCCGAATAATCTTCTTATTCGGCTCACACACCCAGGCACACTTCCATGGACCAACCGTACTGGATCTGGCAACACACCGACTGGCCGCACTTCCACTGGCAGCCTGGGCACCTTGCGGCCCTGCTGCGTGAATGCGGGCAGGCCCAAGGCAAGTTGCTGGGCATGCTCGGCTCCGTCAGCCAGGCGACGAGCGCGCAGAATGAACTGGATGCACTGCTGCAAAACATCCTGACGTCGTCGGCCATCGAGGGCGAGCAGTTGAATGTGGGCTCTGTGCGCTCTTCATTGGCGCGACGCTTGGGCCTGGAGGCGAAGGAAGATGGCCAAGTCAGCCGCCGCAGCGAAGGGCTTGCCGAATTGATGATGGATGCCACCGCGCAATTCGCCCAGCCGTTCACCCTCGCTCGCTTATTGAATTGGCATCAATGGTTGTTCCCTGAGCCGGAAGCCGGCATCACTGCACGCATGCTCAATATCGGGGGCTTGAGGGGCGATGAGCCCATGCAGGTGGTGTCAGGTCGACTTGATTGGCCGACCGTGCACTTCGAAGCCCCACCACGCCAGGGCCTGGAGCAGGCAGTGGATGATTTCCTCGAATGGTTTGAGTCCAGCCGCGATCAGCCTGAACTGGACCCGCTGGTACGCGCAGGCGTTGCGCACTTCTGGTTTGTGACGCTGCACCCGTTTGATGACGGTAATGGCCGCCTGACCCGCGCAATTACTGACTTGGCGCTGGCCCAGGGCGAACATCAGGCCATTCGCTTTTATGCCCTGTCAGCCAGCATTCTTGAGGACCGCGCTGGGTACTACCACGCGTTAGAGACCAGCCAAAAGGCCACGCTGGACATCACCGACTGGTTGCAATGGTTCCTCAAGACCCTGCTGCGCAGCCTGCAGCAAGCCATGGCGCGGATTGATCGGGTGCTGGACAAGACCCGGTTCTGGCAACAGCACCATGACCTTTCTCTTTCCGTTGAACAGATCAAAGTACTCAACCGCTTGCTCGATGGTGGTGAGAAAGGTTTTGAGCAGGGCATCAGTGCAGCGCAATACCAGGCCGTAGCGAAGGTGTCCAAGGCAACGGCGACACGGCATCTGGCTTATCTGCTGGAAAAAGGCTGCCTGGCACGTTTGCCCGGCGCAGGCCGCAGTACGCGCTATCAAATCCCTGAAACGGGCAACTGAACCACCCCGCTCATTTGCCCAGAATCCCCATGTCTGCTAGTGTCGCGCCGGTTTACCGTCTACCGGATTAGCCGCCATGGCCCGCAAAAAAGTTGCACTCGATTTCGAACAATCCCTCGCCGACCTGCAAACCCTGGTTGAGCGTCTGGAGAACGGCGAGTTGTCGCTGGAAGACTCGTTGACGGCGTTTGAGCAAGGCATCGGCCTGACGCGCGACTGCCAGAGCGCGCTGGCGCAGGCGGAGCAGAAGGTTCAGGTATTGCTGGAGCGTGACGGGGAGTTGGCCGAAGAACCTTTCGATGCGGAACAGCCCGAATGATCGACGCGTATCAGGCCAGCAGCCAAGCCCGGGTCAACGCGGCGCTCGAACCCTTGTTCGTGGCGCCAGGCCCGCAAATGCAGCGCTTGTATGAAGCCATGCGCTACAGCGTGATGAATGGCGGCAAGCGTGTGCGCCCGTTGCTGGCGTATGCGGCCTGTGAAGCCCTGGGCGCGCCGGCCGAGCAGGCCAATGGTGCGGCGTGTGCGGTTGAGCTGATTCATGCCTATTCGCTGGTGCATGACGATTTGCCGGCCATGGACGACGACGATCTGCGTCGCGGCCAGCCCACCACCCATAAAGCCTTTGACGAAGCCTACGCGATCCTCGCCGGTGACGGCCTGCAGAGCCTGGCATTCAGTGCCTTGCTGGACCCGCGCCTGAACAGCGTGAATGCCGAGATCAGCCTGCGCATGGTCACGGCCCTGGCCGTGGCCGCAGGCCCGGCCGGCATGGTCGGCGGGCAGGCCATCGACATGGGTTCGGTCAGCCTCAAGCTCGACCAGAAAGCCCTCGAACATATGCACCGCCACAAGACCGGCGCGCTGATCGAAGCCGCCGTGCACCTGGGCGCCTTGGCCAGTGGCCGCGCCGAAGCTGCGCAGTTGGCGGCCCTGCAGACCTATTCCCGGGCCATCGGCCTGGCGTTCCAGGTACAGGACGACATCCTCGACGTGGAAAGTGACACCGCCACCCTGGGCAAACGCCAAGGCGCGGATATCGCCCGGGACAAACCGACTTACCCGGCGTTGCTGGGTCTTGAAGCCGCCAAGGCTTACGCCCTGGAACTGCGCGACCAGGCCCTGGACGCCCTGCGACCTTTCGACGCGGCGGCCGAGCCACTGCGTGACCTGGCGCGGTATATCGTCGAACGCCGCCACTGATAACCGCGGCCTTTCGCGCCGCATATCGGCCAAGTTCAGCGCCCTGCGTGGGCAGTTTGCACCGCTTGAGGTAAACTGCCGCCTCTTCTATACCTATAACGATTCGCCTGATGCCCACGACGTTTCAAGAGATTCCCCGCAAGCGCCCGTCCACGCCCCTACTCGACCGTGCTGTCACGCCGGTTGGCCTGCGTCGACTGGGTGAAGCCGAGCTGGAAACCCTGGCCGATGAGTTGCGCCTGGAATTGCTCTACACGGTCGGCCAGACCGGTGGACATTTCGGTGCCGGGCTGGGCGTCATCGAGCTGACCATCGCCTTGCACTACGTGTTCGACACCCCGGACGACCGGCTGGTGTGGGACGTGGGCCATCAGGCGTATCCGCATAAAATCCTCACGGGCCGCCGCGAGCGCATGGGCAGCCTGCGCCAGAAGGACGGCTTGGCCGCCTTCCCGCGCCGCTCCGAAAGCGAGTACGACACCTTTGGCGTCGGCCACTCCAGCACCTCCATCAGCGCCGCGCTGGGCATGGCAATTGCCGCCCGCCTGCAAGGCAGCGACCGCAAGGCGATCGCGGTGATCGGTGATGGCGCGCTGACCGCCGGCATGGCCTTTGAAGCACTGAACCACGCGCCGGAAGTGGACGCCAATATGTTGGTGATCCTCAACGACAACGACATGTCGATTTCGCGCAATGTGGGTGGTCTGTCCAATTACCTGGCAAAAATTCTTTCGAGCCGCACCTACGCCAGCATGCGCGAAGGCAGCAAGAAAGTGCTCTCGCGCCTGCCCGGCGCGTGGGAAATTGCCCGGCGTACCGAAGAATATGCCAAGGGCATGCTGGTGCCTGGCACCCTGTTTGAAGAGCTGGGCTGGAACTATATCGGCCCGATCGACGGCCATGACCTGCCGACCCTGATCGCCACGCTGCGCAACATGCGTGACCTCAAGGGCCCGCAGTTCCTGCATATCGTCACCAAAAAAGGCAAAGGCTTCGCTCCGGCGGAAGTCGACCCGATTGGTTACCACGCCATTACCAAGCTTGAACCTGTGGATGCGCCCGCCGCTGCGCCAAAAAAAGCCAGCGGGCCGAAGTATTCCGGCGTGTTTGGCGAGTGGCTGTGTGACATGGCCGCCGCCGACCCGCGCCTGGTGGGTATTACCCCGGCGATGAAGGAAGGCTCCGACCTGGTGGCATTCAGCGAGCGTTTCCCGCTGCGCTACTTCGACGTGGCCATTGCCGAACAACACGCGGTGACCTTCGCCGCCGGCATGGCCTGTGAAGGCGCCAAGCCGGTAGTGGCGATCTACTCCACCTTCCTGCAACGCGGCTATGACCAGCTTGTTCACGATGTTGCGGTGCAGAACCTTGACGTGTTGTTCGCCATCGACCGCGCCGGTTTGGTCGGCGAAGACGGCCCGACTCACGCAGGCAGCTTCGACTTGTCTTACCTGCGTTGCATCCCCGGCATGCTGGTGATGACTCCGAGCGATGAAAACGAACTGCGCAAGATGCTCAGCACCGGCCACCTGTATAACGGCCCGGCCGCCGTGCGCTACCCGCGCGGCAACGGCCCGAATGCGCTGATCGAAAAAGACCTGGAGCCGATCGAGATTGGCAAAGGCATCGTACGTCGCCAGGGCAGCAAAACCGCGTTTCTGGTGTTTGGCGTGCAATTGGCCGAAGCCCTGAAGGTCGCCGAGAAAATCGACGCCACCGTGGTCGACATGCGCTTCGTCAAACCGCTGGATGAGGCCTTGGTGCGTGAAATCGCCGCCAGCCATGAACTGCTGGTGACCATCGAAGAAAACGCCATCATGGGCGGTGCTGGCGCGGCAGTCAGTGAGTTCCTGGCGCGAGAGAACATCCTCAAGTCGGTGTTGCACCTGGGCCTGCCGGATGTGTATGTGGAACACGCCAAACCGGCGCAAATGCTGGCCGAGTGTGGCTTGGACGAGGCCGGAATCGAGGCTTCGGTGCGCACGCGCATGGCGCTGCTGGGCCTGTAAACACCAATAACATGTGGGAGCTGGCTTGCCTGCGATAGCATCACCTCGGTCTTACTGAAAAACCGAGGTGGCCGCATCGCAGGCAAGCCAGCTCCCACATTGGTTTTGTATTGCTGCTCAATGCTATGGACAGCCCATGAATCGCCTTCGCTTTGCCCTGCCCCTGCTGCTGCTCCCCGCCACTGCCGTGCTGGCCGACAGCTTCGAGCGCGACGACGCCCTCAAACTCTCCGACGTGGTGATCAGCGCCAACCGCCAGGTGCAGGCGCGTAACGACAGCAGCGCCGCCAACAGCGTGTTCACCCGCGACGACATCGACCGCTTGCAGCCCACCAGCGTGAGCGACTTGCTCAGCCGTGTGCCTGGCGTGCAGGTGGCGCAAAGTGGCGGCCGTGGAAGCGTGACCAACGTGTATGTGCGTGGCACCTCTACCGCCCAGAGCCTGGTGTTGGTGGATGGCCAGCGCATCAGCAGCTCCACCACCGGCACCAGTAACCTGCAGTACCTCAACATCGACCAGATCGAGCGCGTAGAGGTGCTGCGCGGTTCGCGCTCGGCGATCTACGGCAGCGATGCGATTGGCGGGGTGATTCAGATCTTCACCCGGCGCAACACCGACTCGGGCCTGCAACCGCGCCTGCATGTGGGTTTTGGCAGTAACCAGACGTGGGAGCGCAGCCTTGGACTGTCCGGCGGCGACCAGCAAACCCGCTTCAGCCTCGGCGCCAGCCTGGATGACACCGCCGGGATCAACCGCACACACACGTCCTACCCGAGCGATGGCGACCACGATGCTTATCGCGACCAAGCCATCAGTTTGAGCCTGAGCCATGCCTTTAACGATGACATCGACGCGGGCGTGAACGTGCTGGATAACCGTGGCAAAAGCGAATTCGACAACCCTTTTGGTCGCTATGACTCGCTCACTTACCAGAGCTTCCAGCAACAACCCTATACAGACTTCACCGTCAGCAGCGTCAGCAGTTATGTCGACGCGCGCCTCAACGATGCGTGGAAGTCTCGCCTGGAGCTGGGCCACAGTGAAAACCGCGAAAAGACCCTGGATAAACTCAGCGACGACCGCAGCGTATTCAACACCTACCGCGACTCGCTGAACTGGCAGAACGACTTGACCCTCAATGACCAGAACAGCCTGATCCTGGGTGGCGATTGGTACGAAGACCGGGTCAACAGCAGCACAGTGCTCGCCGAAGACAGCCGCTGGAACCGTGCCGCATTTATCCAGCACCGCTTTGAAGCGCAGTATTTTTCCACCGAGCTGGGCCTGCGCCGCGACCAGAACCAACAGTTCGGCGGTCACACCAGCTGGAGCGGCACCCTGACCCTGCCGGTGAACCCGGACAACGACCTGTTGTTCAGTTACAGCGAAGGCTTCCGCGCACCGACCTTCAACGACCTTTACTACCCGGACGAATACGGCTTTAAAAACGCCAACCCGAACCTGAAACCCGAAACCTCCAAAAGCTATGAACTGCAGTGGCGCAGCCAGCTCAGCGACACCAGCCGCCTGGAAGCCTCGCTGTACCGCACCGATATTCAGGACGCCATCGTGTTCGGCAGCGACGG
Source organism: Pseudomonas sp. Leaf15 (assembly GCF_001421425.1). NCBI lineage: Bacteria > Pseudomonadati > Pseudomonadota > Gammaproteobacteria > Pseudomonadales > Pseudomonadaceae > Pseudomonas > Pseudomonas sp. Leaf15. The sequence continues at coordinate 72,659 of NZ_LMKI01000037.1, read as the reverse complement.
CCCGCAGAACGTCAGCTCGGCCCGCATCAATGGTTTTGAAGCCGCGCTCAAGCAAGAGCTGTTCGGTTGGCAGGGCAGCCTTGGGCTGGCGTTGATCGACCCACGCGACCGCGACACCGGGCGTACCTTGGCACGCCGCGCCAGACGCACGGTGAGCCTGGATCTGGATCGCCAATTCGATCAGTTTGGCGTCGGCGCCAGTTGGCAAGCGGTGAGCAGCAGCTACGATGACCCGAAGAACCAGCAACGGTTGGGCGGTTACGGGTTGCTGGGGCTTCGCGCCAGCTGGGCCGTGAACCGTGAAATCACGCTGAACATGAAGGTCGATAACCTGCTGAACAAAGACTACAGCCGGGCGCTGTATCAGTATCAAGGCCAGCAATATGGCTACCGGGAAGAAGGCCGGGCGCTGTTGTTTGGCGTGACCTGGACGCCGGAACTGTAACGCCGGCGCGCACTATCAATGATCAGTACGGCCTCTTGATTCGCTCGTTAGACGACAGGCTGCCTGCTGCCACCTCCTTGCTGCACGTTGAGTAGCCCCAGGCATTTGCCCAACCTTGAGAGGTGAACGAGACGAAATAATCGGCTCTTTTACCGTCGCGCTCCAACGCGTAATCAAAGCACTGGGAGGTGCCGCCACGGATCGAGGTGATTTTCGCAGGCTTCTGGATATTGAGGAGGTCTTGTCGGGTGCTGTCCACCTCCTCCGAGGTGACCCTGTCCACCACAGGGTGATTACCAAATGTCCTGAGTTCGGAAATTCGTTGGGAAATATCGCACCCGCTTATAAGCGCCAATGCGAAAGCCGCGCCGGCCATCGCCAATAGATAACGCATGATGTGTCCTTGATCAGCTCGAATGTGAGAGCCGCGAAACTAGCACTCACAGGCGGGCAGATCGCCTGGCAAAATCCGATGGTTTTGACAGACTAATCGCACCGCAGCAGACGACAACACAGCGACTCTCAGCGCTGGGCAGCCATTGCCTGACAGAGCTTCGCAATGGCCTCGACCATCTGCCCACTGGGCCGCTCCAGCCCCTTATCGGGCACGACCTGCAAACGACCTTCAGCCACCGCCGCTATCTGAGGCCAGGCCTTCCACTCGTCGAGTTGCGCCTGATCACCGGCCAGGATCAGCTGGGGGTTACGCTGCAACACTGACTCGACGCTGACCTGCGGCGCGGGCAGCTTGAGGTCGGCAAACACATTGCGTGCGCCGCACACTTCCAAGGCATCACTGATGATCTGCCCGCCGCCGACGGTGTACAGCGGCTGGTTCCACACCTGGTAAAACACGCGCAACGGCTCGGTGCGCTGATAGCGCTGGCGCAGTTCGGCCAGGCGTTGGCGTAACTGAGCGGCCAGCGTGCGCCCCGCCGCTTCGCGGCCCAGTTGTTGAGCGATGGCTTGGACCTGGGCCGTCAGTTGCTCAAGGCTATGGGGTTCGGCCACATAGACGGGGATGTTCAGGCGCTGCAACTGTTCGCGCTGGGCCGAGCCGACACTGCCGGGCCAGAGCAGAATAAGGTCGGGCTTGAGGCTGAGCAGGCGCTCCATATTGAGTTGGCCGTACTGCCCAACCGATGGCACCTGCGCCAATGCCGCCGGTCGTTCGCCACCGTCGAGCACGCCCACCAGCACGTCGGCGGCGCCCAGTTCGACCACGATTTCAGACAGGGACGGCGCCAGGCTGACGACCCGCTCGACCGCCAACACCTGTGCACTGAATGCCAGCAGAACCGCCAGCCAATAGCGCCTCATCCCAGCTGGCGCGGGATGCGGTAGAGGTAAAACAGCACCAGCGTCGATAGCGCCAGCAGACACAGCGGCACCGCTTCCAGCCCCACGAATACCGCCAGCGCGCCGATCCAGGCGGGTAAGGCGGCCACCAGCAACGCCGCACGCCGACGAGCCGCGAGGGTAATCCAGGCAGCCGGTTCTTCGGGCGTATCTAAAGCTTTGGAAGTGGCGATCAATGCGTGTTTATAGCCATGAAAATAACGCAGGCTCAGAAACATCGAGGCCACGCCGGCAATAAAGAACGGCATGGCCAACACGGGAAGCAGGGATTGGGCCTGGCCAAACACCAGGTTGAGCACGAACAGCGGGAGCAATGCCAGGGCCAGGTACTGCCACCAGTTGAAGGACAGTCGCCGTTTTACCTGGCCGCGGGTCACGCGCGGTCGACCTCGCCCTGATGCTCGTTGCCCATCATGTGGTCGAGCTTGCTGGCTTTGGTCGCCAGGTAGAGTTTGTTATGCGGGTTTTGCCCGGTGTGCAGCGGCACGCGCTCGGCCACGGTGATGCCCATCTCGGTCAAGGCTTTGACCTTGCGCGGGTTATTGGTCATCAAACGCAGGGATTTGACGCCCAAATGCTCAAGCATCGGCAGGCAGATTGCGTAGTCACGCTGGTCGGCGGCAAAGCCCAGGCGTTCGTTGGCTTCGACGGTGTCGGCGCCGCCGTCTTGCAGCTCGTAGGCGCGGATCTTGTTCATCAGGCCAATGCCACGGCCTTCCTGACGCAAGTACAGCAGAACACCGCGGCCTTCACGGGCGATGGCGCGCATGGCCGCTTCCAGTTGCGAGCCACAGTCGCAGCGTTGGCTGAACAAGGCATCGCCGGTCAGGCACTCGGAATGGACGCGGCCCAGCACCGGCGCGCCGTCGTCGATAGCCCCCAGGCTGAGCACAACGTGCTCGCGGCCGGTGGCTTCTTCGAGAAAGCCGTTCATGGTGAACGTGGCAAAGGGGGTAGGCAGCTTGGAAGCGGCGACGAAAACGACGGGCACCGTGTGCTCCTGATTTCAGATTTCACAGAGGGCGTCATTGTAACAGCAGGTTCCTACAGACGCTTAAGCTGAATTATCGCTGATAAAGATCAATCGGTTCGATTGGCCTTCGTCCTGGTTCTATGCAGGTCAGAACGGGTACGGCTGCTTCCAGTGCGCGAAAATCGGTTTCAGCTCGCCGCTCTTTACCAGCACAGCCATGCGATGTTCATACACACCCATCAGCGCCCGGCCTCGGTCGGTGTCGGCAAAGCCGATGTAGAGCGGCAGTTCGGCTATATGAGTGAGCTTGAATTGCGCCGGGTCATCCGACTGGCTGAGCACGTATTTGGCTTCAGTGAGGGCATCAATATAGAAGTCGGCGCGGCCGTGTTGCAGCATCGGCAGGATGCCACTCCGACGTTCTATCGGGTTGAAGCGGCGCACATTCGGCAGGTATTCCTCGTACTTGTAGCCGCGCACCCAGGCCAAGCGATAATTGCCCAGCGTGGCGATGCTCGGCGCAGGTGTGGCAGCCAGCCCGAGGGCGTAGATGTGGTCGGAATCGAAATTCCAGTGCGGGTACAGCACGCCGCTGGCCTCATCGCGATAGGAACCGACCCAGCCATCCACCTCGCCACGCTGGGCCAGGCCGACCGAACGGGTATAGGGCACGCTGCGGGTTTGCACGGTAATGCCCACCGGCTCGAAGACCTGCCGCAACACATCCCAAGCCAGGCCGCGGCCATCTTTGTTGGTGAAGTCGTTCCATTGCTCACTGGCCAGCATGATCTTGCCAGGTACCGGTGCTTCATCCGCCAGAACCTGGGGTGCAAGAGCGCACAACACGATCAGCAGCCAACGGCGCACACCCATGGTGACAACCTCCTGCACGGGGGGAACCGTATAGAGGGTAGCGCAGGTCTGCCGCTTACGGCGTGTCGCGAAAATGCTGATAGCCGCGCACGGCTGGCGTGATGTCTTGCCCGGCGGCGTCGAGCAGCGTCACGCCCTGCCCGGCCTCGACCCGGCCGATTACGTGGACGGGCCAGCCGCCCGCCAATAACGGCGCCAGCTCGGCCGGTGGCAGGGTGAATGCCAACACATAGTCGTCGCCCCCGCTCAATGCCGCCACGCGAGCCTCATCATCGCCGACAAACGCCAGCAACGCCTGGGATAACGGCAGCGTCTCACGCTCAATGACCAGACTGACAGACGATGCCTTGGCGATATGCCCACAATCGGCCAGCAGGCCGTCGGAGATGTCCATCGCAGACGTGGCCTTACCCCGAAGCGCGAGGCCCAGCGCCAATTGCGGTTGCGGTGACCAGTAATGGGCGAGGAGCGGATCAGCGATAGCCGCGTCCGCCGTGCGTTGCCCCAATACCAGCGGCAAAGCACCGGCAGCGTTACCCAACTCCCCGCCCACACACAGTAAGTCACCCGGCTGCGCACCGCTGCGAACCAACGCCTGCCCGGCCGGCACTCGGCCAAACACGGTCAGGGTCAGGCTCAGCGGCCCGCGCGTGGTATCGCCGCCCACCAGGCCCACACCGCAGCTCTGCGCCATGGCGTTCAAACCCTGGGCATAGCGTTGCAGCCAATTGGCATCGACGGTTGGCGTAGTGAGTGCGAGGGTGAAGGCCAGAGGATGGGCGCCCATGGCGGCCAGGTCGCTGACTGCCACGGCCAACGAGCGCTGGCCGAGCAGGAACGGGTCGCAGGGGTCGGCAAAGTGCACGCCGGCCACCAGCGTATCGGTGGAGATTGCCAGTTGCTCCCCTACGGGGAGCGCCAGCAAGGCGCAGTCGTCGCCGATCCCCAGGGCAATACCTTCACCGCCCTGCGCACAGGGCGCGGCGGCGAAGTAGTTGCGGATCAGCTCGAACTCACCCATTCGGGACTCAAGCGACTTAGCGCTTGTGTTCCTTCACTTCGGCTTCACGCAGGCGCGGGGCCAGCTTGTCGAGCACGCCGTTGACGAACTTGTGGCCGTCGGTCGAACCGTAGACTTTCGCCAGTTCGATACCTTCGTTGATCACCACGCGGTACGGTACGTCGACGCGCTTGAGCAGTTCCCAGGTGGACAGGCGCAACACAGCCAGTTCAACCGGGTCGAGCTCTTCGATGGTCAGGTCAAGGCACGGGGCCAGCGCGGTGTCGATCTCGGTCAGGTTGGCCGGAACACCGTGCAGGATGTCGTGGAAATAGCTCTGGTCGGCAAACGTGAAGTCGTTATCGACGCGAAATTGCGCTTCGATTTCGTTCAGCGAAGTACCCGCCATGTGGCGCTGGTACAGCGCTTGGGTGGCGAGCTGACGGGCAGCACGGCGTTTTTCGCTTTTCGAAGGCTTGCCGGCGTCGGCTGGACGCTCGTCACGTGGGTTAAAACGATCGCTCTCGTCGGAAATCACTTGGCCTCCAACTGCGACAGCAGGCTGACCATTTCCAGGGCGGACAAGGCAGCTTCAGCGCCCTTGTTACCGGCCTTGGTGCCGGAACGCTCGATGGCTTGTTCGATGGAGTCAACGGTCAGTACGCCGAAAGCGACTGGCACACCGAACTCCATGGACACCTGGGCCAGGCCCTTGGTGCATTCGCCAGCCACGTATTCGAAGTGCGGAGTACCGCCACGAATGACCGCGCCCAGGGCGATGATCGCCGCGTATTCACCCTGCTGCGCAACTTTTTGCGCAACCAGTGGAATTTCGAAGGCGCCAGGGGCGCGGATGATAGTGATGTCGCTCTCGCTCACACCGTGGCGAACCAGGGCATCCACGGCACCGCTTACCAGGCTTTCAACCACGAAGCTGTTGAAGCGGCCAACCACCAGGGCATAGCGGCCTTTGGGGGCGATGAAGGTACCTTCGATGGTCTTCAGGGTCATTCGACAAATCTCTTAAAGAGCCGGGACGCGAAAAGTGCGTCCCTCAGTGATGATTTAACCGCGAACAAGGGGCAGAAAACGCCGGCCTTTATTCGGAGGGCACGTATTCTACAACTTCCAGGTCGAATCCGGATATCGCATTAAATTTCATCGGTGCGCTCATCAGGCGCATTTTGCGCACACCGAGGTCGCGCAGGATCTGCGAACCGGCACCGACGATGCTGTAGGTGGTCGGTGTTTTGACCTGGGTGTGCTCGGCGGTTTCACGAATATGCGCGAGCAATACGTCGCCATCCACCGGGTTGCCGAGCAACAGCACTACACCACTGCCAGCCTCGGAAACCGCGGCCATGGCGGCGCGCAGGCTCCAGCGGCCCGGCTGCTTGACCATCAGCAGGTCGCGCAGCGGATCCATGTTATGCACACGCACCAGGGTCGGCTCTTCGGCGCAAATATTCCCCAAAGTGAGGGCCATGTGCACGTCGCCTTCGACTGAATCACGGTAGGTCACCAAATTGAATTGGCCCAGTTCGCTGTCCAGCGGCTGCTCGGCAATCCGCTGAACGGTACGTTCGTGGATCATGCGGTAGTGAATCAGGTCGGCAATGGTGCCGATCTTGAGGCCGTGTTCGGCCGCAAACGCCTCGAGTTCGGCGCGACGGGCCATGGTGCCGTCGTCGTTCATGACTTCGCAGATCACGCCGCTCGGTTCAAAACCGGCCATGCGCGCCAGGTCGCAGGCGGCTTCAGTGTGGCCGGCGCGAGCAAGGGTGCCGCCCGGTTGGGCCATCAGCGGGAAAATGTGGCCGGGGCTCACAATGTCTTCGGCCTTGGCGTCTTTGGCCGCAGCGGCTTGCACCGTGCGCGCACGGTCGGCGGCGGAAATGCCGGTGGTGACGCCGGTGGTCGCTTCAATCGATACGGTGAACTTGGTGCCGAAACCCGAGCCATTGCGCGGCGCCATCAACGGCAGCTTGAGCAGCTCGCAGCGCTCGCGGCTCATGGGCATGCAGATCAACCCACGGGCGTGCTTGGCCATAAAGTTGATGTGCTCGGGCTTGCAGGCCTCGGCGGCCATGATGATGTCGCCTTCGTTCTCGCGATCTTCGTCATCCATCAGGATGACCATCTTGCCTTGGCGGATGTCTTCAACCAGTTCTTCGATGCTATTGAGCGCCACGCGGCACCCCCTTGGTCAGGATTTCAGGTAGCCGTTAGCGGCCAGAAAGCTTTCAGTGATGTTCCCGCGCCCTTGTAAAGAGTCAGGCTCAGCTGCCTTATCGCCCATCAGCAGGCGCTCCAGGTAACGGGCAAGCAAGTCGACTTCCAGGTTCACCCGGCGACCTGGCTGGTACGACGCCATGATGGTTTCGCTCAGGGTGTGCGGGATGATGGTCAGTTCGAATTCGGCGCCATTCACGGCGTTCACGGTCAGGCTGGTGCCGTCGACAGTGATCGAGCCTTTGTGGGCGATGTACTTGGCCAGTTCTTTCGGCGCGCGGATACGGAATTCCACGGCGCGCGCGTTTTCGCTGCGTGCAACCACCTCGCCGACGCCGTCGACGTGGCCGCTGACCAGGTGGCCGCCCAAACGGGTGGTCGGGGTCAGGGCTTTTTCCAGGTTGACCGGGCTGCCGGCCTTGAGGTCATTCATCGCGGTGCAGTCCAGGGTTTCCCGGCTGACGTCGGCGGCAAAGCCGTTACCCGGCAACTCGATGACAGTCAGGCACACGCCGCTGACGGCGATGCTGTCGCCCAGTTTGACGTCGCCGAGGTCGAGCTTGCCGGTTTCAACCAGCAGGCGCACGTCGCCGCCCTTTGGGGTCATGGCGCGGATGCTGCCGATGGATTCGATAATGCCGGTGAACATGGCCTTCTCCTGGAAAACGGGACGGGCGCTTGAGCGCCCGGTCGGAATTATACGCTCGCTGGTGGTAGCGGGATGGCAGTGACTCGCCAGTCGTCGCCTACAGCGCGCATTTCAGTGATCTTGAGTTGGGGGGCATCGGCCAGTTTCTCAAGCGGCCAGTCGAGCAAAGGCCGGGCGGCGGAGCCCAGGAACTTGCCGGCGACGAAAATCACGTATTCGTCGACCAGGCCTTGTTGGGCAAACGCGCCTGCCAGGCTTGGGCCGGCTTCTACCAGCACGTCATTCACGCCACGGGCAGCCAGCGCCACCAGCGCCGAGCGCAGGTCAACCTGACCTTCCACGCCCGGCACCACCAGGCATTCCGGGCCACGGGGGAACTGGTTTTCCGGAGTGACGCAGGTGATGACCAGCGCCGGGCCCGCCTTGAAGAACGGTGCGTTGAGCGGCACCCGCAGGCGTCCGTCGATCAGCACGCGCAATGGCGGGCGCGACATGGCCAGAGCGGTGGTTTCTGCGTCCAGCCCAAGCTCAGCGGCGCGCACAGTAAGGCGCGCACCGTCAGCCAGCACAGTGTCGGCGCCGGTCAGCACCACACTGGCCTCGGCGCGCAGGCGCTGCACGGCGGCGCGGGCAGCCGGCCCGGTGATCCATTGGCTTTCGCCGCTGGCCATCGCGGTACGGCCGTCCAGGCTCATCGCCAGCTTGACCCGCACAAACGGCAGGCCGTGCTCCATACGCTTGAGGAAGCCGGGGTTCAGCGCGCGCGCTTGTTGTTCCTGCACGCCGCTGTGGGTTTCGATACCGGCTTGAGCCAAGCGCTGCAGGCCGCGACCGGCCACTTCCGGGTTCGGGTCCTGCATCCCGGCCACCACGCGTGCCACACCGGCGGTCACCAGCGCATCGGCGCAGGGCGGCGTGCGCCCATGGTGGCTGCACGGTTCGAGGGTCACGTACACCGTGGCGCCACGGGCCTTGTCGCCGGCGGCGCGCAGGGCGTTCGGCTCGGCATGGGGCTCGCCGGTGCGTTCATGCCAGCCTTCGCCGACAATCTGCCCATCCCGCACAATCACACAACCCACCCTTGGGTTGGGATGGGTGGTGTACAGGCCTTTGCGCGCCAGTTCGAGGGCGCGGGCCATGTAATGGGCGTCGAGGACAGCTTGTTCGGCAGACGGAGGGTTCATTCTTTGGCAGGCTCACGGGCCAGGCGGTCGATTTCTTCGCGGAACTCATTGAGGTCCTGGAAGCGTCGATACACCGAGGCGAAACGGATATAGGCGACTTCGTCGAGCTTTTGCAGCTCGCCCATCACCAGTTCTCCAACCACCAGGCTCTTGACCTCGCGCTCGCCGGTGGCGCGCAGCTTGTGCTTGATATGCACCAGCGCCGCCTCCAGCCGCTCGACACTCACCGGGCGTTTTTCCAGGGCACGCTGCATACCGGCGCGCAGTTTTTCTTCGTCGAAAGGCTGGCGGCTGCCGTCGGACTTGATCAGACGTGGCAATACCAGTTCGGCGGTTTCGAAGGTGGTGAAACGTTCACCGCAGCCAGAGGCCAGGCATTCGCGCCGGCGGCGTACTTGATCGCCCTCGGCGACCAGACGCGAGTCAATGACCTTGGTGTCGTTGGCACCGCAGAAGGGACAGTGCATGGTTGGCAGGCAACAAAAAATGGGAGGGCCATGGTAGCGCATCCCCGTGGCAAGACAAGCCATAGCCTTTACGGTATATAGGCTGACTATTATGTTTCATATTTTTTAAGCCACGGATTTTGCCCTTTCTGGAGCCGTACATGCAGTTACGACCACTTGTTTTACTCGCCCTGTTCAGTTTTCTGGTCGCCTGCAGCAGCGAAGCCCCAAAACCGTCGACGCCTCAACCGGCGCCTGCCCAAGAGAAAAAAGTCCCCGGCATTGAAGACTTGGGCCCACTGCCGGCTTACCAGCGTGAAATCAACGGCACCCTGAATGGCGTGCCGGCCAACGCCGAAGTCGAACTGGCCCTGTTGGTGATCGACGAGCGCAACCGCCCGCAACAATTGCTCGCCAGCAGCGTACTCACCGGCAACGGCAAGCCCCTGGCCTTCCGCTTGCGCTTTAATCCAGAGGCTTTCCCGGCCGGTGCACGGGTTGAACTGCGCGGTCGCGCCAGCCAGTCCGGCCAGTTGATCCTGCACCTGCCCGCGGTGCGCATCACCCAGGCGATCACCCAGACCACCGGCCCGCTGCAACTCGTCCGGGCACCATGACGCCACCGTTGGGCCTGCAACGCGCCCTGAGCGAACTGATCGGCGACGCGCACCTGGTGCCCTGCCCACTGCCGGGCACCGCACTGTCGTTGTGGCTGCTGGATGCGGACAACATGGACCGTGCCTTCAGCCAGGAAGAAACCCGGCGCATCCTGCATGAACCGCCGTACTGGAGTTTTTGCTGGGCCAGCGGTTTGGCGCTGGCGCGCTACCTGGCGGCGAATCCCGAGTGGGTGGCGGGCAAACGCGTGCTGGATTTTGGCGCCGGTTCCGGCGTGGCCGGCATAGCGGCGGTTAAAGCCGGCGCGCTGGAAGTGGTGGTCTGCGACCTCGACCCGCTGGCCTTGGCCGCGTGCCGGGCAAACGCCGAACTCAATGGTGTAGCGCTGAGTTATTCAGCCGACTTTTTTGCCGAGGCCGACCGCTTCGACCTGATCCTGGTGGCCGACGTACTCTACGACCGCGCCAACCTGCCGCTGCTCGACCACTTCCTGACACGTGGCCGTGAAGCGCTGGTGGCCGACTCACGGGTGCGTGACTTCCAGCACCCGGCTTATCAGCGCCTGGACATCCTCGATGCGCTGACGCTGCCGGACCTGGCCGAGCCTTGGGAGTTTCGCAAAGTGAGCCTGTACCATTCGCGGCGCACTTGAGGCCATCGCGGCATAGGTATCTACACAACCGGCTAACACGAAGTCTGTTGTAAGTGGGCTGTTGTGGCGAGCAGGCTTGCCCTGCGTTGGGCTGCGAAGCGGCCCCAGTAAAGGCACTGCATTTTTCCTGAAAGAACTCAGCGACTGGGTTTGGGGCTGCTTCGCAGCCCAACGCAGGGCAAGCCTGCTCGCCACAGGAGAAATTGGCTGCCTTCAAAAGTTGTGTAGATACCTATGGCCATCGCGGGCAAGCCAGCTCGCCACAGTTGAGCGCATTCTCCAGTAGGGGCTGGCTTGAACTCATCATGCTTTCAGCCAACCTCGCCAGCCCTTATAGTTGCCCCATTCCCGCTTTATTCGAGACGCCCCATGAGTGAGCCCACGCCGTACATCTTCGACGCCACCACTGCTACGTTCGACCAGGCAGTGATTCAGAACTCATTCGAAAAACCCGTGCTGGTGGATTTCTGGGCCGAGTGGTGCGCGCCGTGTAAGGCATTGATGCCGATGCTGGCGAAAATCGCCGAGAGTTATCAGGGCGAGTTGCTGTTGGCCAAGGTCGATTGCGAAGCCGAGCAGGACATCGTCGCGCGTTTTGGCATTCAAAGCCTGCCCACGGTGGTGCTGTTCAAGGACGGCCAGCCGGTGGACGGGTTTGCCGGGGCACAACCGGAGTCGGCCGTGCGAGCGATGCTGGAACCCCACGTGAAGATGCCGCCACCGAAGGCGGCTGATCCGCTGGAACAGGCCCAGGCGTTGTTTGCCGAAGGCCGTATCAGCGATGCAGAGGCCGTGCTGGTGGCGCTGCTGGGCGAGGACAACACCAACGCTGGCGCGCTGATTCTGTATGCACGTTGCCTGGCTGAGCGCGGTGAATTGGGCGAAGCTCAGGCTGTACTCGACGCAGTGAAAAGCGACGATCACAAGGCCGCCCTCGCCGGCGCCAAGGCGCAAATCACCTTCCTGCGCCAGGCCGCCGACCTGCCGGACGCCGCCGACTTGAAAAGCCGCCTGGCGCAAGACCCGCAGGATGATGAAGCAGCCTATCAGCTGGCAATTCAGCAGCTGGCGCGCCAGCAGTACGACGCGGCGCTGGAAGGCCTGCTCAAGCTGTTTATCCGCAACCGCAGCTACAGCGAAGGCTTGCCGCACAAGACGTTGCTGCAGGTGTTTGAACTGCTCGGCAATGACCACCCGCTGGTCACGGTGTACCGTCGCAAGTTGTTCGCCGCGCTGTATTAATCGCCGATCCAGCTGTACAGCGGCGTATCCCCGCCGATGGCCACTTTCACACTGGCACTGTGGCGCAGCCGCACAAGCAGGCGTTTGCCTGAGGCCGCATCACCGGCCAAGCCCTCAAGCTGATCAAGCAACTCAAGCCCATTGAGTTGCCCGGCCTTGCGCAACAGATCCTGGGCGTTCTGCCACAAATCATCGTTGTGTTTGACCGGCGCAACAGCGGACGCACCCGGCGCCGGTGTTGCCTGCAAGTGGGCGCCCAGGCGTGCCCAATCGCCGTCATCGAGTTCCAGGGTCAAATCCACCGGCATGTCACCGACGGTTCCACGAATTCGCAACATCGCTCTTACTCCCGCAGTTTTCCGACCCGCATGCTCCCACGCGACTTGCACAACGCCAAGCGGGCGTTCAAACTGGCGCGAATATTGTTATAAGATCACATAACAAAACTTTCATCTTATGGAGCCTTCTAATGCGCCGCCTGCTGCTTGCCTTGCCGTTTGCCCTGCTGCCCCTGGCCATCGCCCATGCCGCCGATGAACACGATCATGAGCATGAACACGGCAGCCTCGGTGCCCACGAGCATGGTGTCGGCCGCCTCAATGCGGTACTCGACGGCCAGGCGCTCGAGCTGGAATTCGACAGCCCGGCCATGAACCTTGTGGGCTTTGAACACAAAGCCACCACGCCTGCCGACAAGGCCAAGGTCGCCGCCGCGCGCAAACAATTGGAAAATCCGCTGGCGTTGTTCAACCTGCCCAAGGCGGCCGGCTGCGTGATCAGCACCCAGGAACTTAACAGCCCGTTGTTCGGCGACAAGCCTGAAGCCGACCATGATGAGGACGATGACGACCACGCCACCGACGGCAAAGGCGCTGCCGCCCACGAACATCATCACGACCACAGCGAAATCCACGCCCACTACCAGTTCACCTGCGCTACGCCGACGGCCCTGAGCAACCTTGACCTGACCCAAGTGTTCAAGACCTTCCCTGCCACCCAGAAGATTCAGGTACAACTGATCGGCCCAAGCGGCCAGCAAGGTATTGAAGCGACGGCCAGCGCAGCCGCCCTGAAATTCTGATTTGAAACACGGTCAATGTGGGAGCTGGCTTGCCTGCGATAGCGGTATAACAGACACATCGATATTGAATGTGCCGCCGTCATCACAGGCAAGCCAGCTCCCACATTGGATCGGCGCCACGCTCTACAACCAGGCGATATTGATTTCACATGACCCAAGCACTGATCGAACTGTCTGACCTGGGCTTCAACTGGCCCGGCCACCCACAGTTGCTGGACATCCCCGCGTTCCGCCTGGAAGCGGGAGAAACCCTGTTTCTAAAGGGCCCGAGTGGCAGTGGCAAAACCACTTTGCTCGGGCTGCTGGGCGGCGTGCAGAAGCCCAGCCAAGGCAGCATCCGCCTGCTCGGCCAGGAGCTGACCGAACTCTCGGCCGGTGCCCGCGACCGCTTCCGCGTTGATCACACGGGTTACATCTTTCAGCAATTCAACCTGCTGCCGTTTCTCTCCGTGCGCGAGAACGTCGAGCTGCCGTGTCACTTTTCCAGGCTGCGGGCGCAGCGGGCAACTCAGCGTCACGGCAGCGTCGACCAGGCCGCCGCGACCTTGCTGGCGCATTTGGGCTTGAAGGACAAAGGCCTGCTGGAACGCCGTGCCGACTCGCTGTCCATCGGCCAGCAACAACGCGTGGCCGCCGCCCGCGCGCTGATCGGCCAACCGGAACTGGTGATCGCCGACGAACCCACCTCGGCCCTGGATTACGACGCCCGCGAAGCGTTTATCCGGCTGTTGTTTGCCGAATGCCGCGAAGCCGGCGCCAGCCTGTTGTTTGTCAGCCATGACCAGAGCCTCGCGCCGCTGTTCGACCGCCACCTGTCGCTGGCCGAACTCAATCGCGCCGCCACGCCCGCAGAGGTTTGAGATGTATCTGTTCCGTCTAGCCATGGCCAGCCTGGCTAACCGCCGCTTTACCGCGATCCTCACCGCCTTCGCCATCGCCCTGTCGGTGTGCCTGTTACTCGCCGTAGAGCGCGTGCGTGTTGAGGCGCGCAACAGTTTCGCCAGCACCATCAGCGGCACCGACCTGATCGTCGGCGCCCGTTCCGGCTCGGTCAACTTGCTGCTGTACTCGGTATTCCGCATCGGCAACGCTACCAATAACATCCGTTGGGACAGCTTCGAGCACTTCGCCGCCAGCCCGCAGGTGAAATGGGCGATCCCGATTTCCCTCGGCGACTCGCACCGTGGCTATCGCGTGATGGGCACCAACGCGTCCTACTTCGAGCATTACCAATACGGCCGCAAGCAGAACCTCGAACTGGCCAGCGGCCGCGCTTTCGCCACTGACCCGTTTGAAGTGGTGCTCGGCGCCGAAGTGGCGGATGCGCTGCACTACAAGCTCGGCGACAAGCTGGTGCTGGCCCACGGTGTAGCAGTGGTTAGCCTGGTCAAACACGACGACAAACCCTTCACCGTGGTCGGCATTCTCAAGCGCACCGGCACGCCGGTGGACCGCACGCTGCACATCAGCCTCGGCGGCATGGAGGCGATCCATATCGATTGGCACAACGGCGTGCCGGCCCAGGGCAAAGGCCGTATCAGTGCCGACCAGGCGCGCAATATGGACCTCACGCCGCAAGCGATCACCGCGTTCATGCTGGGCCTGAACAACAAGATTTCCACCTTCGCGCTGCAACGCGAGATCAATGAATTCCGTGGCGAGCCGATGCTGGCAATCCTGCCCGGCGTGGCGCTGCAAGAGCTGTGGAGCATGATGGGCACCGCCGAAAAAGCGCTGTTCGTGATCTCGCTGTTCGTGGTGCTGACCGGTTTGATCGGCATGCTCACCGCAATCCTCACCAGCCTCAACGAACGCCGCCGCGAGATGGCGATTTTGCGCTCGGTGGGCGCACGGCCGTGGCACATTGCGACACTGCTGATCTTCGAAGCCTTCGCGCTGGCCTTGTCGGGCGTCGTGGCGGGCGTGGGTCTGCTGTACGTGTGCATCGCCGCATCGCGCGGGTATTTGCAGGCCAACTACGGCCTGGACCTGCCGATGTCGTGGCCGAGTGAATATGAATGGACCTTGCTCGCCGGTATTCTGGCCGCCGCGCTGTTGATGGGTAGCGTGCCCGCGTGGCGCGCCTATCGGCAATCTTTGGCCGATGGCCTGTCCATACGTTTATGAGGAAGCTGTCGATGCGTCGTGCCCTGTTTGCGCTGTTGCTGCTGGTGGTGGTGCCCGCCTGGGCCGACGAGCAGCCCAAGGACCTGTCGTGGCAGGAAATGATTCCGCCGGACGCGCCGCCGGAAATCCCCAATATGAAACCGCTGCACGACCTGTCGAACATGGCTGATGCGCTCTCGGTGGAAGCGGCGCCTGCGGCCAAACAGGAACTGCCCAACGCGCCGGTGGTGCAGAGCCTTAACGGCAAGCACATCCGTTTGCCGGGCTATATCGTGCCCCTGGAAGTCAGCGAAGAAGGCCGCACCACCGAGTTTTTGCTGGTGCCGTATTTCGGCGCGTGCATCCACGTACCGCCGCCGCCGTCGAACCAGATCGTGCATGTGAAAAGCGAAGTCGGCGTGAAGCTCGATGAGCTGTATCAGCCGTATTGGATCGAAGGTGCGATGCAGGTCAAGCCGTCTTCCAGTGAGCTGGCCGATGCCGGTTACCAGATGGATGCCGAGAAGATTTACGTCTACGAGCTGCAGGAATAACGCTGATCGAGCTTTCATTGAGCTGAATCAAAAGATCGAACGGAACGATCTTTACCATTGGACGTACAACTTTTAACGTCCTTTTGGAGCTCCCATGAACAAGTCTCTGCTCGGCGCGTCCCTCTTCGCGCTTGCCCTTGCCGCCCCTGTCGCACACGCTCACGAAGCGGGTGACATTCTGATTCGCGCCGGTGCAATCACCGTGAACCCGAAAGCAGACAGCGGCCATGTGAAGGTTGACCAGGGGCCATTGGCCGGCACCAACCTGGGCGGCAAGGCGACCATGAGCAGCGACACCCAACTGGGCCTCAACTTCGCCTATATGATCACCAACCACATCGGTATCGAACTGCTGGCCGCCACGCCGTTCGAGCATGACGTGAAGATCAAGAACACCGCCCTGGGCGCCGCCAACGGCAAGCTCGGTACGCTCAAGCACCTGCCGCCGACCTTGAGCGTCGTGTACTACCCGCTGGACAACAAGTCCGCGTTCCAGCCGTATGTGGGCGCCGGTATCAACTACACCTGGATCTACGACGAGCACGTCGGCAGCCGCGCCGAACAAGCTGGTTTCAGCAACTTCAAGGCTGAAAACTCCTGGGGCTGGGCCGCGCAGATCGGTGCCGACTACATGATCAACGACAAGTGGATGATCAACGCCCAGGCGCGTTACATCGACATCAGCACCAAGGCGACTGTGGATAACAATGCGCTGGGCCAAGGCACACGTGCCAAGGTCAATGTGGATGTTGATCCGATGGTTTACATGGTGGGTATTGGTTACAAGTTCTAAACAAACCGCAGAACCCAATGTGGGAGCTGGGTTTGTGTGGGAGCCGGGCTTGCCCGCGATGCAGGCACCTCGGTGTATCAGTGATACCGGGGTGATGCTATCGCAGGCAAGCCAGCTCCCACACAACCCCAGCTCCCACATTTTTTTGTGTTGCCTTCAGCTATGCCGGTAGAACCGATCCAGCAGCGCCGGCAACCCCGCCCGCCACGCCCGTGGCTTGATGCCGAAGGTGTGAAGGATTTTCTTGCAGGCCAGCACCGCGTGCTGCGGCTCGTCCGCCGCATCCGGCCGGGCCGCGTGGGCCTGGGCGGTGGGTGATTCGATCGCCAGCGGATGAAAATTGCGCGCTTCGGTAAGGATCGCCTGGCCCAGCGCCAACGGCGTGGTCGCTTCGTGGCCGGCGTAGTGATAGGTGCCCCACAGCGGCGCCGCGCAATCGAGTTGCTTGAGCACCGAGATGATCACCCGCGCCGCGTCGTCCACCGGCGTCGGGTTGCCGCGCCGGTCATCGGCCATCAGCAATTCATCGGGTTTCTCGGCACGGGCCAGGAAGCGCCCGAGGGTCCCATCCACACTGTCATCCAGCAGCCAGCCAAAGCGCAGCAGCACATGTTGCGGGCAAGTGGCGCGCACGCTCTGCTCGATCCGCCATAACGCCTGGCCGCGCAGGCCCAGGGGCACCGGCTCGTCTTTTTCGCTGTAGGCGGTGGCGCGGGAGCCATCGAACACGCGGTAGCTGGACGGTTGCAGCAAGGTGATGTTGTGGTGCTGGCACAGTTCGGCCAGGCGTTCGATGGCGAACTCCTGGGCGGCCAAACGTGTTTCGCTGACCGCTTCGGCCTGGAACCAGTCGAAATAGTAGGCGAGGTTGATCAGCGCATCGGGACGGGTGTCGTCGAGCAATTGGGTGAGGCTCGCGGCATCCCAGCCGTCTTGGGGCGGTTTAGGTGCGAGGAAACCGATGTCTTCCTCTGCACCGAGGCGAATCAGCGCCTGCCCGAGGGCATTCCCGCCGCCCAGTAACATAAGGCGCATTCGCATAGATTGAGCAGGCCCGGTCTGTTTGGAACGATGGTTATTATCGGCAGGCGTGTGCGCCTTGCCGTAGGTTGTTGCCAGAATCGTTGCATTTTGCGGGTTTGTAGCGCAACCGTCACGGACAAAGTACCTGATTGCAACTTGTTGGAATGGGCAGTATCAATCAATAGATGAACCTTCCCGAATCAACCGACACGGTATTGGACGGCTTCCACCCCGCCGTCAGTGCCTGGTTTGGCAACACCTTTCCCTCGGTGACCGACGCCCAGGCCCAGGCGTGGCCGCTGATCCGCCAACGCCGCTCAACCTTGATCGCCGCGCCCACAGGCTCCGGCAAAACCCTGACTGCGTTCCTGGCGGTGCTCGATGACCTGGTGCATCAAGGCCTGGCCAACGGTGGGCAACTGCCGGACGAAACGCTGGTGGTGTACGTGTCGCCGCTCAAGGCGCTGTCCAATGACATCCAGATCAACCTGCAAAACCCGCTGGCCGGCATCACCGCGCAATTACAGGCGCAGGGCTTGCCGCCGCTGACTATCCGCACCGCCGTGCGCACCGGCGACACCCCGCAAAAAGACCGCGCACAAATGCGCAAACGGCCGCCGCATATCCTCGTCACCACGCCGGAATCACTCTACGTGCTGCTGGGCTCGGACT
This sequence comes from Pseudomonas sp. Leaf15, assembly GCF_001421425.1. NCBI lineage: Bacteria > Pseudomonadati > Pseudomonadota > Gammaproteobacteria > Pseudomonadales > Pseudomonadaceae > Pseudomonas > Pseudomonas sp. Leaf15. Next base: position 54,757 of record NZ_LMKI01000037.1, on the reverse strand, counting down.
CCGGTCGGCAAATGCTTTCCAGCACGCGCACGGTGATCGTCGACGAAATCCATGCGATCGCCGCCGGTAAACGCGGCAGCCACCTGGCCCTGAGCCTGGAGCGCCTGCAAGGTTTATGCAGCGAGCCGTTGACCCGCGTCGGCCTGTCGGCCACGCAAAAGCCTATCGAGGCGGTGTCGCGCTTTTTAGTCGGCAGCGGGCGTGAGTGCGCCATCGTCGATATCGGCCACGCACGCCCCCGCGACCTGAATATCGAAGTACCACCGGTGCCGCTCTCGGCGGTGATGGCCAACGATGTGTGGGAATTGGTCTACGACCGCCTTGCCACACTGGCCCGCGAACACCGCACGACGCTGGTGTTCGTCAACACTCGGCGCCTGGCCGAACGCCTGGCCCGACACTTGAGCGAGCGTTTGGGCAAGACTGTCGTGGCCGCGCACCACGGCAGCCTGGCCAAAGAGCTGCGCCTGGACGCCGAGCAACGGCTCAAGGCCGGTGAGCTGCAAGTGCTGATCGCCACCGCGTCGCTGGAGTTGGGGATTGATATCGGTGAGGTCGACCTGGTGTGCCAGATCGGCTCACCCGGTTCCATCAACGGTTTTCTGCAAAGGGTCGGGCGTTCCGGCCACCAGGTCGGTGGCACGCCCAAGGGACGGCTGTTCGCCACCACCCGCGATGACTTGATCGAATGCGCCGCCCTGCTCGACTGCGTGCGGCGCGGCGAACTGGACATCTTGCACATCCCCATCGCCCCGCTGGACGTGCTGGCCCAACAGATCATCGCCGAAGTCAGCGCCCGCGAATGGCCGGAACAGGCGTTGCTGGCCCTCATCCGCCGCGCCTCACCCTACGCCGCACTCGATGAACGCCACTACCAGGCGCTGCTGCACATGCTCGCCGACGGCTACAACGGCCGCCAGGGCATCCGCAGCGCCTACCTGCACCGTGACGCCGTGACCCACACCCTGCGCGCCCGCCGTGGCGCCAAACTGACCGCCGTGACCAGCGGCGGCACCATCCCCGACAATGCCGACTACAGCGTATTGCTGGAGCCTCAGAGCCTGAACATCGGCAGCGTCAACGAAGACTTCGCGGTGGAAAGCATCGCCGGGGATATCTTCCAGCTCGGTAATACGTCCTACAGAATCCTGCGGGTAGAAAGCGGCAAAGTGCGTGTCGAAGATGCCCACGGCCAGCCGCCGACCATCCCGTTCTGGCTGGGTGAAGCGCCGGGGCGCAGCAACGAGTTGTCGGCGGCCGTCGCGCGCTTTCAGGGGCAGTTGGACGCCCTGCTCGCCACCACACCCGGTGACCTGCACCCCGCGCAAGACTGGCTCACCGCCAGCCTTGGCCTGAACCGCGCCAGCGCCGAACAGGTCCTCGATTACCTGGCCCGTGCGCGCCTGGCGCTGAGCGCTTTACCGTCCCAGGACACCTTGATCATGGAGAGGTTTTTCGACGAGTCCGGCGGCACTCAACTGATCATCCACACGCCGTTCGGCAGCCGCATCAACCGTGCGTGGGGCCTGGCACTGCGCAAGCGTTTTTGCCGCACGTTCAACTTTGAATTGCAGGCGGCCGCCAGTGAAAATGCAATCGTGCTGTCGCTGTCCACCAGCCACAGTTTTGAGCTGGATGAGGTGTGGCGCTATGTGAACAGCCACAGCGCCGAGCACCTGCTGATCCAGGCCGTACTGGATGCGCCGCTGTTTGGCGTACGCTGGCGCTGGAATGCGAGTGTGGCCCTGGCGTTGCCGCGCTACACCGGCGGGCGCAAGGTGGCGCCGCAGATCCAGCGCATGAAAAGCGAAGACCTGATCGCCAGCGTGTTTCCCGACCAGATTGCCTGCCTGGAAAACCTTGCCGGCGAGCGCGAAGTCCCCGAACACCCGCTGGTTGAGCAAACCCTCGACGACTGCCTGCACGAAGCCATGGACAGCGAAGGTTGGCTGACGCTGTTGCGGCGCATGGAGCGCGGCGAAGTGCGCCTGATCAGCCGCGACCTGCCTGCGCCCTCGCCCATGGCCGCCGAAATTCTCAGCGCGCGGCCCTACACCTTTCTCGACGACGCACCATTGGAAGAGCGCCGTACCCAGGCCGTGCTCAACCGTCGCTGGAGCGACCCGCAGAGTACCGACGACCTCGGCGCGCTGGACGCCGAGGCCATTGCCGGCGTGCGTGAAGAAGCCTGGCCCGCGCCCAATGGCCTGGATGAAATGCATGAAGCGCTGATGAGCCTGGCCTGTATCGCCGGCAACGAAGTCACGCCGCAATGGGCCGAGTGGTTGCACGCCTTGGCCAAAGGTGGGCGCGCCTATCAACTGGACAATGGCCTGTGGGTGGCGGTGGAACGCTTGAGTTGCATACAAGCGATCTATCCGAATGACTTGCCGTTGTTGCCAGGCTTCGATGAACCGTGGGCCTTTGACGATGCGCTGGCTGAAGTGCTGCGCGCGCGCCTCGGCGGTTTCGGCCCGTTGAGCCTGGCCGAGATCGCCACGCCGTTGGCCCTGCCGGTCGCGGATATCAGCCAGGCACTCGCGCGTCTGGAGCAGGAAGGCTACGTGCTGCGCGGCCATTTCAGCCCCGGCGCCAGCCAGGAACAATGGTGCGAGCGGCATTTGCTCGCGCGTATCCATCGCTACACCGTCAAGCGCCTGCGCCGGGAAATCGAGCCGGTGGCGCTGCAGGATTTCATGCGCTTTCTGTTCGATTGGCAGCACCTGTCCGACGGCACCCGTGGCCAGGGCAGCGCAATGTTGCCGCAAATTGTCGGGCAGTTCGAAGGCTACGCCGCCGCCACCTCGGCCTGGGACAGCGACTTGCTCAGTGCGCGGCTCAAGGACTATTCCTCCACCTGGCTCGACGAGCTGTGCCGCAGCGGCAAACTGGTGTGGACGCGCCTGAGCCACAAGGCCGGCGCCCTGGCATTGCGCAGTACGCCGGTGGTACTGCTGCCACGCAGCCAGGTGCCGTTGTGGAGCGGGCTGACCGAACCGACCGACAGCACCACGTTGTCGCCCAAAGCGCAAAAGGTCCACCTGGCGCTGCGTGAACACGGCGCGCTGTTCTTCGACGAACTGGTGCACGAAGCCCATCTGCTGCGCAGCGAACTGGAAACCGCCTTGCAGGAACTGGTGGGCGCAGGGCTGGTGAATGCCGACAGTTTCGCCGGGCTGCGGGCCTTGACCACGCCCGCCAGCAAACGCCAGGCGCGCAGCAGCCGGCGGGGTCGCGGAGCATTTATCGGCGGCATGGACGACGCCGGGCGCTGGGCCCTGGTGCGCCGCTCCCCCACCGCCGCTGGCCCGCATTCGGCCGAGACCCTGGAGCATGTGGCCATGACCCTGCTGCGCCGTTATGGCGTGGTGTTCTGGCGGTTGCTGGAGCGCGAAGCCGACTGGCTGCCTAGCTGGCGCGAATTGCTGCGCACCTTCCATCGCCTGGAGGCGCGGGGCGAGATTCGCGGCGGACGGTTTGTGAGTGGTTTGGCGGGGGAACAGTTTGCGCTGCCGGAGGCGATCCCGTTGCTACGTGAGGTCAGACGTCGGCCGCATGACGGCAGTTTGATTGCGGTGTGCGGGGCGGACCCGTTGAACCTGGTGGGCACCTTGCTACCGGGCAGCAAAGTGCCTGCGGTGAGTGGTAACCGGATTGTGTATCGCGATGGCTTGCCGGCGGCGGTGATGGTCGCGGGTAAGCAGCAGGTGTTGCTGGAGGAGGACTTGCAGGCGGTGCAGGAGAAGTTAATCAGGCGCTGAACCCTCTGTTGACCTTGCCGGCCTCATCGCGGGCAAGCCCGGCTCCCACAGGGGAATGCATTCCAACGGTGGGAGCTGGCTTGCCTGCGATGAGGCCGGAACATTCATTACATCATTGAGGCCTGTGCTGCTCGGTCACCACCACCGCACCCGGCACCTCCTCACCCGCCTCATCCACATGCGCCGAACGCTTGGGCAGCCAAACCTGCTGTGGATAAGTTTGCGCGAAGTGCACCTCATCACAGTTATCCACAAGTTTTTTCAGGCGTTGGTTAAACGCGCGGCTCACAGCATATTGCCCGCCCGACACGGTACGGAACTGCGCCGTCAGCACCACGCCGTTGAGGTCCATCTTGTCGACCCCGAACACTTCCAGCGGACCTTGCAGGTTGTACTTGAGGAACACATCGTCGCGGATCGACTGCCCCGCCTCACGGATCAGCTCCACAGCCTTGTCCACGTCGGTGTCGTAGGTGAACTGCACCGAGAAGAACGCATAGGCAAACTGCCGCGACTGGTTGGTGACCGCCTTGATCTGCCCGAACGGCACCGAGTGCACAAACCCCTTGCCGTCTCGCAGACGCAGGGTGCGGATGGTCAGGCCTTCCACGGTGCCGGCATGGCCGGAGTCGAGCACTACCCAATCGCCGATCGACAGCGTGTCTTCAATGATGATGAACAGGCCGGTGATCACGTCCTGCACCAACTGCTGGGAGCCAAAACCGATGGCCAGACCGACCACACCGGCACCGGCCAGCAGAGGTGCGACATTGATGCCCAGGTTAGCCATGGTGGTGATCGCGCAGATCACCACCAGCACGATCTTCACCGCATTGCGCAACAACGGCAGGATGGTTTTGACTCGCGTGCTGGGCTGGCGACTGGAGCGCTTGTTGACCGGCGGCTTCAAGGCTTCCTGGATCGCCGTGTCGAGCACCACCCAGAACAGCCAGGTCACCAGCAGGATCAGGCCAATGCTGCTGAGGGAATCGCTGATCGCCCGGCCTACCGAGTTACGCTGGGCAAATTCGAACAGCGATACACCCCAGATACGCCCGAGAATTTCGATAAACGCGATGGCCATGGCGATGCGCAGTATTGCGTGCAGCAGGCTGAGGAAGCGCTCTTTGTAGGCGCTGCTGCGCTGGATCGCCACCTGGCTGCGGGACTTGAACAGGTGTTGCAACACCGTGCTGAGAAACACTGTGCCGATCAACAGAATCGTGGTGAACAGCGCGCAACGCAAAGCTTTCTGGTTATCGTCGCCGGCACCGATCAGGTTGATCGCCGAGACCAGCACCATCAACAGAATCGGCCAATACCACAGCCCGGAAAACACTCGCAGCGATTGCTGCAGCGCCGGGTGTTTGAGGCGCTGGGCCAGCGGCCGATTGCGGATCAGATGCGCGACCGGACGGCGCAGGCGCACCACCAGCACGCCGAAAATCACCGCCGCGAACAGGCCGGTAAACACCGCGATGCTGCTGGTGATATTGCCACCCAACTGGCGCGCGATCTGCGGGCTGGTCAGGGCATCGCTGAGGGCGGCGAGAAAGCCGATCAGGAACAGCGGCTTGGGGCAATAGTTGCGAATAATCTGCACGGCCGGGCGTTTATGGCCGACGTTGAACATGACGATGACGCACAACAGCATCGACGTGGAGAAGATGCCGCTGCTGGTGGCATAGGCAAAACACAGCGCCAGCGCACGGCCTACGGAGCTGGGTAAAAAGTGGCTGACGTAAAGCGTCAGCGGCAGGCAGATCACGGCTGGAATCGTGTAGGGCACCACGTAGCCAAGAACGCCCTGCAGACGCCCGCGCTGTGCAACGAAACGCCGCCGACCCAGGCGTTGCACGCTAAAGCGCCCCAGCAGTGTGAGCGCCGCAAAGGCGCCGACCCACACCCCGGACAGCAGCAGGAAGTCCCCGGCCACGCTCCACGGCGAACGTTGGGCGGTTTGATCGACCAGCCGCCCGACTTCATCCGCCGCACGGTCGGCGCGCAGGCGCCAGGCGTCGATGAGGTTCTGGTTGAGGTCGAGTTTGTCTTGCACATCGTCAATGCTGGAGCTGATGGCGCCGAGCAAGCCACCTTCGACCAGCAACTCCGGCTTGGCGGGAGCCTCAGCTGCCGCAGGCGCCGCGGCCGCGGCTTGCAGCGCGCCATTGCCACACACCAACAGCGCGACGAGCAGTAATGCAGTCTTTAGATTCAGCAAAACACCGGGCTCCTTCAGCAGGGTCTGTAAGGAACTGACGGGTTTGAGCGCTGATCGTTCCCACGCTCTGCGTCCATGGGACGCGGAGCGTCCCGGGCTGCGTTACCACGCGGGGCGTGGGAACGATCGGTTAACAGCACCGCCTGTAGGTCACTCGAAACTTTCCGTCAACACCCGCAGTCAGCCAATAACATCAGCCAATAAAACAGGCTCACCCTTTACCTATCCACAGGAGCGATCATGGCTGCGATTGCCGACTGGGTGCCCGTTACGCCCAGCACCGCCATCACCCGCTTCACCGTGCTGACGGTCAATATCCACAAGGGTTTCACCGCGTTGAACCGACGCTTCATCCTGCCCGAGTTGCGTGAGGCGGTGCGCAGCGTGGGCGCCGACATGGTGTTCCTGCAGGAAATCCACGGCACCCATGAGCGGCACCCGCAGCGTTACAGCGACTGGCCGAAGATGCCGCAGTATGAGTTCCTCGCCGACAGCATCTGGCCGCAGTTCGCCTACGGCCGCAACGCGGTCTACCCGCATGGCGACCACGGCAACGCGCTGCTGTCCAAATTCCAGATCATCCGCTACGACAACCTCGATATCTCCCTGAGCGGGCATGAAAGCCGTGGCCTGCTGCATTGCGTGCTGCGCTTGCCGGGCAGCGGCCAAGAGGTGCATGCGATCTGCATGCACCTGGGCCTGCGCGAGGTGCATCGCCAGCAGCAATTGCGTTTGCTGGAGCAGCGCATTGCCGAGATTCCGGCTGACGCGGCGCTGATCGTCGCCGGTGATTTCAATGACTGGCGCCACAAGGCCGACCTGAGCCAAAGCGGGCTCAGGGAAGTGTTTATCGAAGCCCATGGCAAACCGGCGCGCACCTTTCCGGCGCGCCTGCCATTGCTGCCTTTGGATCGCATCTATGTGCGTAACCTGAAGGTGCATAACCCCAGGGCGCTGACGACGCGGCCCTGGTCTCACCTGTCAGACCACGTGCCGCTGTCGGTGGAGATCGAACTATGAATGTCGCCGTGGAACACATTGCCACCGACCAGCCACCGGATGATGCCAAGGCCCGCGACCTGGATTACGGCTGGCAACCGGGCAACCGCATTGAGCTGCTGGAGAACGGCGAGGCGTACTTTCCCGCCGTCTTCGAGGCCATGCGCCAGGCGCAGCGGGAGATCCTGCTGGAAACCTTTATTCTGTTCGAAGACAAGGTTGGCCATGAACTGCAAGGCATCCTGATTGAGGCGGCGCAGCGCGGCGTAAAGGTGATCGTCAGCCTCGATGGCTTTGGCTGCGGCGAGCTGAGCCCTGCCTTTCTCGGTGAGCTGGCCGAGGCCGGGGTGACGGTGCAAATGTTTGACCCGGCAGCGAAGATAGTGGGCATTCGCACCAACTGGTTCCGTCGCCTGCACCGCAAGATTGTGGTGGTGGACGCCGCCGTGGCGTTTATCGGCGGGATCAATTTTTCTGCCGACCACTTGGGTGATTTCGGCCCCGAAGCCAAGCAGGATTATGCCGTGCAGGTAAGCGGCCCGGCCGTGGCGGACCTGCATCATTTCGCCCTCGCCCAAAGTGGCCGCCAGGTGCGCACGCGACGCGGCTGGCGACGGCGCCAGCAACGGCCATCGCTGTGGCCGACGCACACCGACGACGGCCTGGTGCGCCTGATTTATCGCGATAACCTGCAACACCGCGATGATATCGAAGAGGCCTATATACACGCCTTGAGCAAGGCGCAAAAACGCGTGGTGATTGCCAACGCCTACTTCTTCCCAGGCTATCGCCTGCTGCGTGAAATCCGCAATGCCGCGCGACGTGGCGTACAGGTGCAACTGATCATGCAGGGCCAACCCGATGTGCTGCTGGCCAAGCTCGCCGCGCGCATGCTGTATGACTATTTGCTCAAGGATGGCGTAGTGATTCACGAGTATTGCCAGCGCCCGTTGCATGGCAAAGTGGCCTTGGTGGATGACGACTGGAGCACTGTGGGTTCGAGCAACCTGGACCCATTGAGCCTGTCGCTGAACCTGGAAGCCAACGTGCTGATTCGTGACCGCGCGTTCAATCAACAGCTGTACGAAAGCCTGGAAACACTGGCGCGCAATCACTGCCAGACCATGCCGGAAAAGCGCAAGCCGCGCCTGTGGTTATGGCGATTGACCGTGGGCTTTTTGGTGTTCCATGTCATGCGGCACTTCCCCGCCCTGACGGGTTGGCTGCCGGCACACAAACCGCGCCTCAAGCCATTCGAGAGCCAGGCCCATGACCACTGAAAGCGGCGGCTCGCGGTTCAAGCGCTGGAAGAAACCGCTGACGATCGCGTTCTTTCTGCTGCTGATTGTGCTGTTCACCCTGCTAGCGCGGCGCATCGACTGGAGCGAAGTGCTGCAGACGCTGGCGGACTTCAAGCTGCGCACGCTGTTGATCGCCGGTGGGCTGACGCTTTGCAGCTTTCTTGTCTACGCCAGCTTCGACCTGATCGGCCGCACTTACATTCGCCAGGATTTGCGCTGGAAGCAGATCCTGCCGGTGGGGATCATCAGCTATGCCTTCAACCTCAACCTGAGCGCGTGGGTCGGCGGCATTGCCATGCGCTATCGGCTGTATTCGCGGCTCGGGGTGAGCACCAGCAATATCGCCAAGATTCTTGGGCTGAGCCTGGCCACCAACTGGTTTGGCTATATGGCCGTGGCCGGTGTGGTGTTCAGCAGTGGGTTGGTGACCATGCCGCCGGGTTGGAAGGTCAGCAGCGGCGCGTTGCAAGGCATTGGCATGCTGCTGGTGCTGGCCAGCCTGGGTTACTTGGCGGCGTGCCAGTTTGCCAAGAAACGCGCGTGGTCGGTCAAGGGTATCGAGATCAACTTGCCGTCGTTGCGCATGGCCTGTTTGCAGCTGGCGCTGGGTGCGTTGAACTGGTCGTTGATGGCGGCGGTGATCTTTACTTTACTGCCGGCCAAGCTGGACTACCCGCTGGTATTGGGCGTGCTGCTGATCAGCGCGATTGCCGGGGTGATCACCCATATCCCCGCCGGGCTCGGTGTGCTGGAAGCAGTGTTTATCGGGCTGATGCAGCATGAGGCGTCGCGGGGAAGTTTGCTTGCAGGGCTGATTGCCTACCGGGCGATCTACTTTATTTTGCCGCTGTTGGTGGCGTTGGTGATGTATTTGGCGGTGGAGGCAAAGGCCAAGGCGTTGCGGGTCAAGAAAACACCGGCGTGAACGGTGTCGGCAGTTCGATCGCCATCGCGGGCAAGCCCGCTCCCACAGGTTGCAATACATTCCAAGTGTGGGAGCCGGGCTTGCCCGCGATGAGGCCCTAAAGGGCACCCCACTATCGTGACTGAATAATGCTCAACCGCTCCCCCACCACCATCTCGGTAATCCAGTCCACCAGGATCGAGGTGTAGGCCTGCTGCGACACCGGGTCGCTCAACGAATGATCGGCGCCATCGATGATCCGATGGGTCAGCGAATGGGTGTTCTGGCAGGCCGCGCGGTAACTCATGATGGTGGCATGGGGCACGTGGTCGTCGGTTTCCGACTCGACGATCAGCACATCACCGCTGAACTTGGCGCAGGCATGCAGGGCGCGATTGGTCTCGGCGTGTACCAGGGTGCTGCGGTAATCCATCAGGTCGGCCTTATCCAGGTCGCGCTTGGGCTTGAGCCACTCCTGGTCGCGATACAACGCCGGCACGCGCAGCGCCAACCAGCGTACCGGGCGCAATGAGGTGAGAATCGCCGCCAGATAGCCGCCATAACTGGTGCCCACCACGGCCACGGCCGAGGTGTCGATGGCGGGGTGTGAGAGCAGCCGATCATAGGCCGCCAGCAAATCGCGCAGGTTGTCTTCACGGGTGACGCGGGACAAGGGAATGCCGGTGCCGGCGTGGCCGCGCAGGTCGAAGGTCAGGCACACGCAGCCTAAGCCCGCGATGCCTTTGGCGCGCTCCAGGTCGCGTTCCTGGCTGCCGCCCCAGCCGTGCACAAACAAAACGCCGGGGACTTTGGATTTTGGGCTCAGGAAGGTGCCGCTCATCTGTTCGTCGTCAATATCGATCGCAATGCTTTCGCTTCTAGCCGTCATAAGATTTAACCGTCACATACTTGAGAAGAAAGTCGCTGTTTTCGGCCGGGCCGCGATACACCTCAATAGCGTGCGCCGGCAGCGGTTGGTCCACATAGGTCTCTACCGAGGACACATGAATCGCCCGCAGGCCGGGGTTATTGATTAAGCTTTGCAGCGCCGCGACTTCCGCGCTGCTGGCCCCACCCATGCGCCAGGATTGTTCGAGCACGCCACTACGGCGTTGGCCGTCACTGTCCAGGCCTTGGGCAATGTCGTAATTGCGCCGCGAGGCATAGAAACCAGGGTAGGCCTCATCGGCGGCACTGTCGAAGACCTGGGCTTGTTGGATGGCTTCGCGCACATCGTCGGGCAAATCGAGCTCAAGCAGATCTTCATAGCCACCGGGCACCACCAGCAAGGTCGAGCCGCCGTAAACCTCTTCGCCGTGCCCGTCCTGGGTGAGAAATTGCTCGCCGCAGTAGCTGATCACGTGATCGCCGATAAAGCTCTGGCCCACACTGTGGGTGGTGACGTCGTGCAGATCCTGCTCCAGCACTACGCCATCGTTGAACAGCTGCGCCGCTTCGGGTCGCGCCAGCAAAGCCTCGAATGCGTCGAGGCTGTGGATAACCTCCTGGCCGCGTCCAGCACAGGCATGCACCGGTTTCATGCGAATCGGCCCGCTGTAGAGCAAGCGCGTGGCGGCAGGCAATGCGTCTTCAAGGGCAAACACGCTGAGCCCGTCGAGAACAACCGTGCGCACACGTTCACAGAACGCTGGCGACCAGCCTTCAGGCGCCGTGGCGTCAGGACTTAGCAGGCCGTGGGTGATCGCTTTGGTACAGATGAACGCGTGATCGACATAACCGCCCCACAGATCTTCCGGCCCTTTGATATTGAGCGGCTGCGCTTGAGCGGGGCCGACCAGGGTTTGGGTGGGCAAGACATATAAGTCGAGGCCATCATGTAGCCGCGGGTCATAGCTGCCGCCGAATTTTAGCCCAAGGATCTGCGCCAGCCAGCGCGCGAGGGCGCGATTGGTTTCGACTTCATGCTGCGGCGCCCCTTGTCGGGTGGAGTGGGCGACTACGCGTTTTTTGCGTTGAATCGGGGTCATGCATCCCCCTTGGCGATCCTGCCATGTGTGTGCAAGGAAGGTTGCATGGATCACGCCAAGGCAAGGCTGGGGAGGATGGCCGTTAAATCAAACAGTTACTGACACAGAGATGGCACTAGGCCTGTTTTATTCTGCACGACAGGGGTTTAAACGGACGGTGTTCTGCACGACGCCGCCATCAAAGCAGCTGCGTGGATGGCGACGGGCCAGCTAAGATGCAAGGCACTGCGAACCTCATAAGGACACCCATGGCCAAGCAAGCGCTCATCCTCATCGATATCCAGAACGATTACTTCCCCGAAGGCAAGTGGCAGCTCGATGGCGTGGAAGCCGCGGCGGACAAGGCTGTGCAGGTGCTGCAGGCATTTCGCCAGGCGGGCGACGCCGTCATCCATGTGCGCCATGAATTCACCAGCGAAGACGCGCCCTTCTTCACGCCAGGCTCCGAGGGCGCACACCTGCATGCCAAGGTACTCAACGAGGGCAACGAGCCGGTGGTGCTTAAACACTTTGTGAACGCGTTTCGCGGGACTAACCTGCGCAGCGTGCTGGAACAACGCGCCATCACTGACGTGGTGGTGGTCGGCAACATGAGCCATATGTGCATCGACGCCGTGGTGCGGGCTGCGGCGGACCTGGGCTACAAGGTCACGCTGATTCACGACGCCTGCGCAACCCGCGACCAGGCATTCAATGGCCAGGTGATTGCGGCCGCGCAGGTGCATGGCGCTTATATGGCCTCGCTGGCTTTCGGGTATGCCAGCGTGGTGTCGACGGATGAGTACTTGAAGGCGCAAGCGGCGGCACGATGACCTGCGCTTGCTGGCCTTCAGCGCGTTGCGATGATGAACAGGCGTGGAAAAGGCAACAACACAGTGCCATCAGCCAGGGCTGGGTAAGCCTGGGTGATACGTGCCTGGTATTGCTGCAGGAATGCGGCTTTTTCGCTGTCGGTTAACGGCGCAAGAAACGGCCGCAATGCCGACGCCTTGAACCACTCCACCACCGCCGCGTGATCGGCCAGCGGGTGTTGATAGGTGGTGCGCCATACGTCGACAGTGCTGCAATGTTTGCTCAGCAACTCGTAGTAGTAACTCGCGGTGTGCCGCTCGTTATGTTTGACCGCACCGATCTTGGCCGCCCACGGGCCATCTGCCGCCACTTCGCGGGCCAGCCGATGGGCCGGTTCGTCAAGGTTGTCCGGGGTTTGTACGGCGAAGGTGCCGCCAGGTGTCAACTGGTCGACCAGATGCGGGTAGAGCGTGGCGTGGTCCGGCAGCCATTGCAGAGAGGCGTTGGCGAGGATCACATCGTATTTCTGCGACGGGCTCCAGGCGCCGATGTCTGCCAGCTCGAAATTCAGTTGCGGCAGGCGCTTGCGGGCGTCGACCAGCATGTCGTCAGAGCTGTCAATACCCGTAATGTGCGCCTGCGGGAAACGATCGGCCAACACTTCGGTTGAATTGCCGGGGCCGCATCCCAGGTCGACGGCGCTACGGACCTCGCCATTCGCAATAGCCGCAACCAAGTCACGGACCGGACGGGTGCGTTGCTGTTCAAACATCGTGTATTGCTTGGCAGACCAGGTCATCGCGGCTTTCCTTCTTTGTTAGAGGTGGCCACAGCCTAAATCTTGTGAACCATGAGAACAAATGCCAGGATTGGCAACCTCCCATACCTTGAAAGTATCCTTATGTTGGAGCTTCGCCAGCTTAGAGCCTTCGTGGCCATTGCCGAGGAAGGCTACATCACCCGCGCCGCGGAACGCCTGGGCATGCAGCAACCACCCTTGACGCGCTTGCTACAAAGTCTTGAAACGCAATTGGGCGTGGTGCTGATGGAGCGCCTGCCCCGAGGTGTGCGCCCAACCACGGCGGGCCTGGCATTGTTGGATGAGGCCCGAGATATTTTGGCCCGAGCCGAAGGTATTACCGACGTGGTACGCCGTGCCGCCCGGGGTGAGCGAGGCCGACTCGCCATTGGCTTTACCAGCTCGGCGGCATTGCACCCGTTTGTGCCCAGCGTGCTGCGGCGGTTTCGCGAGGCCTTTGTGGGTGTCTCGGTGATACTGGAGGAAGCAGGAACCGGCGAGCTGCTGGACGCGCTGGTGCAGGAAAAACTGGATGCCGCGTTTATCCGCTCCCCGCTCAGTGGCACGCAGCTGCTGCAGGACGAACCTATCCTGGTGGAGCCCATGCTGCTGGCCCTGCCGACCGATCATCCCTTGGCACTCGATGCGGGGCAGCCGTTACCCTTGGCAGCCTTGGCTGATGAGGCTTTTGTGCTCTATCGCCGGCGCGTGGGGTTGGGTTTGTATGACGCCATCCTGGTGGCCTGCCGTGAAGCCGGGTTCAGCCCACAGGTGGTGCAGGAAGCGCCCCGCATGACGGCGACCTTGAGTCTTGTGGCTGCAGGGCTTGGGGTCTCCATCGTGCCCGCCTCCATGCAGCGGCTGCGCGGCGATGGCATTGTTTATCGCGAGCTGATCGAGTGCCAGAGCCTGGTGGCGCCGTTGCATTTGGCCACGCGTATTGGTGACGGCTCGGCGGTCTTGCGCAGGTTCAAGGAGATGGTGGTCACAGCGGCCGCGACGGACGCCTGATTGCAGGCATTAAAAAACCCCCGAGGCTTTCGCCTGCGGGGGTTTTGCTCGTTCCGGGCCTGGGACCTTAGAACGGGATATCGTCATCAAAGCTGTCGAAATCCGGAGCCGGCTGTGGAGCGGCCTGCTGTGGAGGCGGTGCCTGGCGCGACTGTTGCGGAGCCGATTGCTGTGGGCGCGGAGCCTGCTGGCGTGGGGCCGGAGCGGACTGCTGGTAGTTATTGCCCCCGCCTTGTTGGTCGCCCTGCTGTGGACGGCCGCCCAGCAACTGCATGGTGCCTTGCATGTCGACTACGATTTCAGTGGTGTAACGCTTGATGCCGTCTTTTTCCCACTCGCGGGTTTGCAGCTTGCCTTCGATGTAGACCTGCGAACCTTTGCGCAGGTACTCACCAGCGATCTCTGCAACCTTGCCGAACAACGACACGCGGTGCCACTCGGTTTTCTCTTTGCGCTCGTTGGTCTGCTTGTCGGTCCACTGTTCGCTGGTCGCCAGACTCAGGTTGGTCACGGCGTTACCGTTAGGCAAGTAGCGAACTTCGGGATCCTGGCCGCAAGTACCGACCAATATGACTTTGTTAACCCCACGGGCCATAACGTTCTCCTAGGCTGGGCGCGCTGTCGGCACTGGATTGACCAGTTGCTCAAGCGTCGCGCGATCCAATAATTCGGTGTCCAATTTGATGTAAATGGCCGCCTCTTCAGCAACCACCACTGCATCTGTTACTCCTACGACGGCCTTTAGGCGCTCTACCAGGCCGCTTTCACGGATCGCCTCGGGCGATAGCGGCAAACGCAGACTTGTGACGTAGGGAGGTTCGCGCATGGTAACAGCAAAGGCCAGCCAAAGTGCAGCCAGCCCGGCGCATCCCAGGAACACAACCGACAAACCGCCATGCTGGAACATCCAGCCGCCCATGATGCCGCCAAGCGCAGAACCCAGGAACTGGCTGGTGGAATACACCCCCATCGCCGTGCCCTTGCCGCCGGCCGGTGAAACTTTACTGATCAGCGAAGGCAATGATGCCTCCAGCAGGTTGAACGCGGTGAAAAACACCACCGTACCCGTTACCAGTGCCCGCAGGCTGTCGCCGAACTGCCAGAAGAATAGCTCAGTGAGCATCAGCGTCGCGACGGCGCCGAGCAAAACTCGTTTCATTTTGCGTTTCTTCTCGCCGTAGATGATGAACGGGATCATGGCGAAAAACGAAATCAGCAGTGCGGTGAGGTACACCCACCAGTGCTGTTCCTTGGGCAAACCGGCTTTTTCGACCAGTGCCAGGGGCAACGCAACGAAGCTGCACATCAGCATTGCGTGCAACACGAAGATACCTAAATCCAGGCGCAGCAGGTCCGGGTGTTTGAGCGTCGGCAGTAACGCCTTGCGTGCAACGCCCGACTCACGGTGCGCCAGCGTGCCGGTAGAGCGCGGCACCATAAAGGCCACGATCACGATGCCGAACAACGCCATGCCGCCGGTGGCGAGGAACAGCCCGTGCAAACCGAAGGCGCGGGTCAGCAAGGGGCCAACCACCATCGCAACGGCAAAGGACAGGCCGATGGTCATGCCGATCATGGCCATGGCCTTGGTGCGGTGCTGTTCGCGGGTCAGGTCCGAGAGCAGCGCCATCACTGCCGCAGAAATCGCCCCGGCGCCCTGTAGGACGCGCCCGGCAATCACACCCCAGATCGAATCGGATTGCGCCGCGAGCACACTGCCGAGGGCGAACACGATCAGCCCCAGGTAGATGACGGGACGACGGCCGATACGGTCGGAAATGATCCCGAACGGAATCTGAAAAAGTGCCTGGGTCAGGCCATAGGCGCCAATCGCCAGGCCGATCAGTGCGGGGGTCGCTCCTGCGAGATCCATTCCATAGGTCGCCAGCACCGGCAACACCATAAACATGCCTAGCATACGGAACGCGAACACCAGGGCCAGACCGCTTGCTGCTCGGGTCTCGCCGCTACTCATGCGTTCGCTGTGGGGATCGTGCATGGAAAAACCTCGTGTGAACCGGCGGCGATTCTACCAGTCCCATCGATTGAGAGGGTATATGCGGCGCTTTGCCGCGCAGCTTTCATCTAAGGCTGCACCCGGCACTTTGACAGTGTATATTCATCCAGTCTTTAGCCGTATACTCCGGCATTATTTACGCCCGCCGTGCGAGGCCATCTTGGACAAGATCCTGATTCGTGGGGCTAGAACCCACAACCTGAAGAACATCGACCTGACCCTGCCCCGGGACAAACTGATCGTCATCACCGGCTTGTCCGGCTCGGGCAAATCGTCCCTGGCGTTCGACACGCTGTATGCCGAGGGCCAGCGCCGCTATGTTGAATCGCTGTCGGCCTATGCCCGGCAGTTCCTGTCGATGATGGAAAAACCCGACGTCGACACCATCGAAGGCCTGTCGCCGGCGATTTCCATCGAACAGAAGTCGACCTCCCATAACCCGCGTTCCACCGTGGGCACCATCACCGAGATCTACGACTACCTGCGTCTGCTGTATGCCCGCGTGGGTATTCCCCGTTGCCCGGATCACGACATTCCGTTGGAAGCCCAGACCGTCAGCCAGATGGTCGACCTGGTACTGGCCCAGCCGGAAGGCGCCAAGCTGATGCTGCTGGCGCCGGTGATCCGTGAGCGCAAGGGTGAGCACCTGTCGGTCTTCGAAGAGCTGCGTGCCCAGGGCTTTGTGCGGGCGCGCATCAACGGCAAGCTGTATGAGCTGGATGAAGCGCCGAAACTCGACAAGCAGAAGAAGCATTCGATTGATGTGGTGGTCGACCGCTTTAAAGTACGTGCCGATTTGCAGCAGCGTTTGGCGGAATCGTTCGAGACCGCGCTGAAGCTGGCCGATGGCATTGCCCTGGTCGCACCAATGGATGACGAACCGGGCGAAGAGATCATCTTCTCCGCACGTTTTGCTTGCCCGATCTGCGGCCATGCGATCAGCGAGCTGGAACCCAAGCTGTTTTCCTTCAACAACCCGGCTGGCGCCTGCCCGACATGCGATGGCCTGGGCGTGAAGCAGTTCTTCGACATCAAGCGCCTGGTCAATGGTGACCTGACGTTGGCGGAGGGTGCCATACGCGGCTGGGACAGGCGCAACGTCTATTACTTCCAGATGCTGGGGTCGTTGGCGTCGCACTATAAATTCAGCCTGGAAGTGCCGTTCAATCAACTGCCGGCCGAGCAGCAGAAAGTCATCCTGCACGGCAGTGGTTCGCAGAACGTCGACTTCAAGTACCTGAACGACCGTGGCGATATCGTTAAGCGTTCCCACCCGTTCGAAGGCATCGTGCCGAACCTGGAGCGTCGCTACCGCGAGACCGAGTCGGCCAGCGTGCGCGAAGAGCTGGCGAAATTTCTCAGCACCCAACCTTGCCCGGACTGCCGTGGCACGCGCCTGCGTCGTGAGGCGCGACACGTATGGGTCGGTGAAAAAACACTGCCGGCGGTCACCAACCTGCCGATCGGCGATGCCTGTGAATATTTCGGTGTACTCAAGCTGACCGGTCGACGTGGGGAAATTGCCGACAAGATTCTCAAGGAAATTCGTGAGCGCTTGCAGTTCCTGGTCAATGTCGGCCTGGACTACCTGTCGCTGGATCGCAGCGCGGATACCTTGTCCGGTGGTGAGGCCCAGCGGATTCGCCTGGCCAGCCAGATTGGTGCCGGCCTGGTGGGCGTTCTGTACATCCTCGACGAGCCGTCGATCGGCCTGCACCAACGCGACAATGATCGCCTGCTGGGTACGCTCAAACACCTGCGCGATATCGGCAACACGGTGATCGTGGTTGAGCACGATGAAGACGCGATTCGCCTGGCCGATTATGTGGTCGACATCGGCCCAGGTGCGGGTGTGCATGGCGGGCATATTGTCGCCGAGGGCACGCCTGCCGAAGTGATGGCTCACCCGGACTCGTTGACTGGCAAGTACCTGTCCGGTCGCGTGAAAATCGCAGTGCCAGCCAAACGTACGCCGCGTAACAAAAAAATGGCGTTGCACCTCAAGGGCGCGCGCGGCAACAACCTGCGCAATGTCGACCTGGAGATTCCGCTGGGCCTGCTGACCTGCGTGACCGGTGTTTCCGGCTCGGGCAAATCGACGCTGATCAACAACACGCTGTTCCCCCTGAGTGCCACCGCCCTGAACGGCGCGACCACCCTGGAAGCGGCTGCACACGACAGCATCAAGGGCCTGGAGCACTTGGACAAGGTGGTCGATATCGACCAAAGCCCGATTGGCCGCACACCCCGCTCGAACCCTGCGACCTATACCGGGTTGTTCACGCCGATACGCGAACTGTTTGCCGGCGTGCCAGAGTCTCGCTCACGGGGCTATGGGCCTGGCCGGTTCTCGTTCAACGTCAAGGGTGGCCGCTGCGAAGCTTGCCAGGGCGATGGCCTGATCAAAGTGGAGATGCACTTCCTGCCGGACATCTACGTGCCGTGCGATGTGTGCAAGAGCAAGCGCTACAACCGCGAGACACTGGAGATCAAGTACAAGGGCAAGAACATCCACGAAACCCTGGAGATGACCATCGAGGAAGCGCGGGTGTTCTTCGACGCGGTTCCGGCATTGGCGCGCAAGCTGCAGACGTTGATGGATGTGGGCCTGTCGTACATCAAGCTGGGGCAGTCGGCGACTACGTTGTCAGGCGGTGAGGCGCAGCGGGTGAAGTTGTCCCGTGAATTGTCCAAGCGCGATACGGGCAAGACCCTGTATATCCTTGATGAGCCGACTACGGGCCTGCACTTTGCGGATATTCAGCAATTGCTCGACGTATTGCACCGCTTGCGTGACCACGGCAATACAGTCGTGGTGATCGAGCACAACCTCGATGTGATCAAGACCGCCGACTGGCTGGTAGACCTGGGGCCGGAAGGCGGCTCCAAGGGTGGCCAGATCATTGCGGTGGGCACGCCGGAGCAGGTCTCCGAGATGCCACAGTCGCATACGGGTTACTACTTGAAGCCACTGTTGGCGCGCGACAAAGCCTGATTGATCGGGCGCATGAAAAAGCCCCTGTCACGTTGCGGTGACAGGGGCTTTTTTGTAGCTGGAAATCAGAACTGCGATTGCAGGTAATTCTCCAGACCGACCAACTTGATCAGCCCCAACTGCTTTTCAAGCCAGTAGGTGTGATCTTCTTCGGTGTCATTCAACTGCACGCGCAGGATCTCGCGAGTGACATAGTCGTTGTGCTGCTCGCAAAGCTCGATGCCCTTGCAGAGCGCGGCACGCACCTTGTACTCGAGACGAAGGTCGGCAGCGAGCATGTCAGGCACCGTGGTGCCCACGTCCAGGTCGTCGGGACGCATGCGCGGCGTGCCTTCGAGCATCAGGATACGGCGCATCAGCGCGTCGGCGTGCTGTGCCTCTTCTTCCATTTCATGGTTGATACGCTCGTAGAGCTCGGTAAAGCCCCAGTCTTCGTACATACGCGAATGGATGAAATATTGGTCACGAGCTGCCAGTTCGCCCGTCAGCAACGTGTTGAGGTAATCGATTACGTCGGGGTGACCTTGCATCGCCCTACATCTCCCTGCTTGAAAGTCTGTAGTTTGAACCATGCTGACTCGAAGGTCACGGGACAAACGGCAGAAAAGCGAAGACATTCAGAGAAAAGTAGCGGAAATAACGCAAAAACCGCCCAAATGAGGGCGGTTCTGCTTCTCGTTTAGAGTCAGCTAAGCGTTACGCCCAATGCAGTTGCAATGCCTTGGCCATAAGCTGGATCAGCCTTGAAAAAGTGCTGGAGCTGACGTTGAACCACATCACTGCTAACGCCGGCCATCGCGCCGGCTATGTTGTTAATCAGCAGTGTTTTCTGAGCGTCGTCCTGCAGGCGGAACAACGCACCGGCGTGGCTGTAGTAGTCAGTGTCTTCACGTTGATCATAACGGTCAGCAGCACCGCTCAGCGCCAGAGGCGGCTCAGCGTACTGTGGCGCCTGCTTTGGTGTATCCGCAAAGCTGTTGGGCTCATAGTTAGGAGCCGCACCACCGTAACCAAAGGACATGGAACCATCGCGCTGGTTGTTATTGACCGGACTCAATGGGGAGTTGATCGGCAGCTGCTGATGGTTGGTGCCAACGCGATAGCGGTGGGCATCCGCATAGGCGAAAACGCGACCTTGAAGCATACGGTCTGGCGACAGCCCAACACCCGGAACCATATTGCTTGGACCGAAGCATGCCTGCTCGACTTCAGCAAAGTAATTCACTGGATTACGGTTCAGCTCCAGTTCACCCACCTCGATCAACGGAAACTCCTGCTGCGACCAGGTTTTGGTCACATCGAACGGGTTCTCGTAGTGAGCAGCTGCCTGAGCCTCGGTCATGATCTGGATGTTGACGCTCCACTTTGGAAAGTCACCGCGCTCAATTGCAGCAAACAGGTCACGCTGCGCGTAGTCAGGATCGGTACCGGCGATACGTGTTGCCTCCTCGGGTGTCAGGTTCTTGATCCCTTGCTTGGTTTTATAGTGCCACTTGACCCAATGGCGCTCGCCTTTAGCGTTGATAAGGCTGTAGGTATGACTCCCAAAGCCGTGCATGTGACGATAGCCGTCTGGAGTACCACGATCCGAGAACAAAATTGTGATCTGGTGCAGCGCCTCTGGGGACAATGACCAGAAGTCCCAGACCATTTGGGCACTTTTGAGGTTGGTTTGGGGCAAGCGTTTCTGGGTGTGGATAAAATCCGGAAACTTGAGCGGGTCGCGAATGAAGAACACCGGGGTGTTGTTGCCAACGATGTCCCAGTTACCTTCCTCGGTGTAAAACTTCAAGGCAAAGCCGCGCGGGTCACGCGCAGTATCTGCCGAGCCACGCTCGCCACCTACCGTAGAGAAACGCAAAAACGTAGGGGTCTGCTTGCCTACGGACTCAAAAAGTTTGGCACGGGTGTATTGGGTGATGTCCCGAGTGACGGTAAACGTACCGTGCGCACCTGAACCTTTGGCGTGCACACGACGCTCAGGGATGTTCTCACGGTTGAAGTGCGCAAGCTTCTCGATGAGGTGAAAGTCATCGAGCAGCAATGGGCCACGCGGGCCCGCCGTGCGGGAGTTCTGGTTATCAGCGACTGGAGCGCCGCTGGCGGTAGTCAGAATTGTACTCATGCTCAATCTTCCTCAGGTCAGGCTTAGAACTGCCGGCTAATCGGCTTGGAGGGAGTATTGACCATCAAGATGACACCATCAAATGCATTAAATCATGGACTTTGATAGAAAATAACTAACAACCCGTCAGGGCGAATAGAGTTTGGATTAATAAGAGAACCGGCAGCGACCTGAGAAATATAGACGGCTTTTCTATCGCCCACAAAAAACCGGGCACTAGGCCCGGTTTTTCGTTACAGCGTGTCGTCTTACTCGGCGCTTACAGCTTCGCCAGCAGTAGCACGATCAACCAACTCGACGTACGCCATTGGCGCGTTGTCGCCAGTGCGGAAGCCGCACTTGAGGATGCGCAGGTAGCCACCCTCACGGGTAGCGTAACGCTTGCCCAGGTCGTTGAAGAGCTTACCAACGATAGCTTTCGAACGGGTACGGTCGAAAGCCAAACGGCGGTTAGCCAGGCTGTCTGTCTTGGCCAAAGTGATCAGCGGCTCAGCAACGCGACGCAGTTCTTTAGCTTTCGGCAGTGTAGTTTTGATCAGCTCGTGCTCGAACAGCGACACCGCCATGTTTTGAAACATGGCCTTGCGGTGCGAGCTGGTACGGCTCAGGTGACGACCACTTTTACGATGACGCATGGTTCATTCCTTACCAAACTCACGTTCGGTGATTACGACGATCAGGCAGTCGCCTTGTCGTCCTTCTTAAGACTTGCAGGCGGCCAGTTGTCGAGGCGCATGCCGAGGGACAGACCGCGGGAGGCCAGAACGTCCTTGATTTCAGTCAAGGATTTCTTGCCCAGGTTCGGAGTCTTCAACAGTTCTACTTCGGTACGCTGAATCAGGTCGCCGATGTAGTAAATGTTTTCCGCCTTAAGGCAGTTAGCCGAACGTACAGTCAGTTCCAGATCGTCAACCGGGCGAAGCAGGATCGGATCGATCTCGTCTTCCTGCTCGATTACCACTGGTTCGCTGTCACCTTTGAGGTCGACGAACGCAGCCAACTGCTGTTGCAGAATGGTTGCAGCGCGGCGGATAGCCTCTTCAGGATCCAGAGTACCGTTGGTTTCCAGATCAATAACCAGCTTGTCCAGGTTAGTACGCTGTTCGACACGGGCGTTTTCCACCACGTATGCGATACGGCGAACCGGGCTGAACGAAGAGTCAAGCTGCAAGCGACCAATGCTGCGGCTTTCGTCTTCATCGCTCTGACGCGAGTCGGCCGGTTCATAACCACGACCACGAGCTACGGTGAGCTTCATGTTCAGGGCGCCGTTAGACGCCAGGTTAGCGATTACGTGATCGGGATTAACGATCTCGACATCATGATCCAGCTGAATATCGGCAGCGGTAACCACCCCCGAACCCTTCTTCGACAAGGTCAGCGTAACTTCGTCACGGCCGTGCAGCTTGATAGCCAGACCTTTAAGGTTCAACAGGATTTCAATTACGTCTTCCTGTACACCTTCGATGGCGCTGTACTCGTGGAGCACACCGTCAATCTCGGCCTCGACTACTGCACAGCCGGGCATTGAGGACAACAGGATGCGGCGCAGCGCGTTGCCCAGGGTGTGGCCAAAACCACGCTCGAGAGGCTCGAGAGTGATCTTGGCGCGGGTTGGACTGACAACCTGCACATCAATGTGGCGGGGTGTCAGGAACTCATTTACCGAAATCTGCATGGATGCACCTATTTTCTAGCCCTTACTTGGAGTAGAGCTCGACAATCAGGCTTTCGTTGATGTCGGCGGACAGATCACTGCGAGCAGGAACGTTCTTGAAAACGCCCGACTTCTTCTCAGTGTCTACTTCTACCCATTCTACGCGGCCACGTTGGGCACACAGATCGAGAGCTTGGACAATGCGAAGTTGGTTTTTTGCTTTCTCGCGAATCGCGACCACGTCACCAGCACGAACCTGGTAGGACGGAACGTTAACGGTTTGGCCGTTTACGCTGACGGATTTGTGCGATACCAGCTGACGGGATTCGGCACGAGTCGAACCAAAGCCCATACGGTATACAACGTTGTCCAGACGGCATTCGAGCAGTTGCAGCAGGTTTTCACCGGTTGCACCTTTCTTGCCAGCAGCTTCTTTGTAGTAGCCGCTGAACTGACGCTCGAGAACGCCGTAGATACGACGGACCTTCTGCTTTTCACGCAGTTGGGTGCCGTAATCGGACTGGCGACCGCGGCGTTGGCCGTGGATACCAGGTGCTGCTTCAATGTTGCACTTCGATTCGATCGCGCGCACGCCGCTCTTCAAGAAGAGATCGGTGCCTTCGCGACGAGCGAGTTTGCATTTTGGACCAATGTAACGAGCCATTCTTTACAATCTCCTGGATTACACGCGGCGCTTCTTCGGCGGACGGCACCCGTTGTGCGGGATTGGCGTCACGTCGGTGATGCTGGCGATCTTATAGCCACAGCCGTTCAAAGCACGGACAGCAGACTCACGACCTGGACCTGGACCTTTGACGTTAACGTCGAGGTTTTTCAGGCCGTATTCCAGCGCAGCTTGACCAGCACGTTCAGCAGCTACTTGAGCAGCAAACGGGGTGGACTTGCGGGAACCGCGGAAACCCGAACCACCAGAGGTAGCCCAAGACAGCGCGTTACCTTGACGGTCGGTGATGGTCACGATGGTGTTGTTAAAAGATGCATGGATGTGGGCGATGCCATCAACCACTGTCTTTTTAACTTTTTTACGAGGACGAGCAGCAGGTTTTGCCATGATAATTTTCCTGTCGATTCGCGTGGGCGATTACTTGCGGATCGGCTTACGCGGACCTTTACGGGTACGCGCGTTAGTCTTGGTACGCTGACCGCGTACTGGAAGACCACGACGATGACGCAGACCACGGTAGCAACCGAGGTCCATCAAACGCTTGATTTTCATGTTGATTTCGCGACGCAGGTCACCTTCAGTGGTGAACTTCGCCACTTCGCCACGCAACAGCTCAATCTGCTCGTCGCTCAGATCCTTGATCTTTGCGGCTGGGTTTACCCCAGTGTCTGCGCAAATTTTCTGCGCAGTAGTGCGACCAACACCATAGATGTAGGTCAGCGAGATAACAGTGTGCTTGTTATCTGGAATGTTAACGCCTGCAATACGGGCCATTCAGTGGGACTCCAATTGACAGCTACCTACGCCCCGGAAGCCAAGAAATAGGGCGCGAGATAATATCGCTGTAATAACAAATAATCAACCCGGCAGCGCACTAGCTGCCGGGCTTCAAGCGGATCACACTCAGCCTTGGCGCTGTTTGTGACGCGGTTCCGCGCTGCAAATTACTCGAACAACACCTTCGCGGCGAATAATCTTGCAGTTACGGCACAGCTTTTTCACCGATGCACGAACTTTCATCACCAACTCCTCGAACCTTATGGGGTACTCAGCGCAACATGCCGCTGCCGTAGCCCTTCAGGTTGGCTTTCTTCATCAGGGATTCGTACTGGTGCGAAACGAGGTGCGATTGTACTTGGGACATGAAGTCCATCACAACCACGACCACGATCAGCAACGAGGTCCCGCCAAGGTAGAACGGAACGTTTGCTGCAACCACCAGGAACTGGGGAAGCAAGCACACGGCCGTCATATATAGAGCACCGAACAGGGTCAAACGAGTCAGAACGCCATCAATGTAGCGTGCCGACTGCTCACCTGGACGGATACCCGGAATAAAGGCACCGGACTTCTTCAGGTTTTCCGCTACGTCTTTCGGATTGAACATCAACGCCGTATAGAAGAAGCAGAAGAAAATAATCCCTGCACTAAACAGCAGAATATTCAACGGCTGACCAGGAGCGATCGACTGAGAGAGGTCCTGCAGCCAGCCCATATTTTCAGACTGACCAAACCAGGTACCCAACGAAGCCGGAAACAGCAAAATGCTGCTCGCGAAAATTGCCGGAATAACACCGGCCATATTCACTTTCAGCGGCAAGTGGCTGGTCTGCGCAGCGAAGACCTTGCGGCCCTGCTGACGCTTGGCGTAGTGAACAGCAATACGACGCTGGCCACGCTCAATGAACACCACAAAACCGATAATCGCTACTGCCAGCAAACCGATGGCAACCAAGGCGAAGATATTGATATCACCCTGACGTGCAGACTCGAAAGACTGCCCAATTGCTCTCGGAAGACCGGCGACGATACCTGCGAAAATCAACATCGAGATACCGTTACCAACACCACGCTCAGTAATCTGCTCACCCAGCCACATCATGAACATCGCACCAGCCACAAACGTGGATACCGCGACGAAATAGAAGCCAAAGTCACCAGTGAACGCAACGCCCTGCCCCGCCAGGCCAACGGACATGCCGATAGCTTGAACCAGGGCGAGAACGACAGTGCCGTAGCGGGTGTACTGGCTAATCTTGCGACGGCCAGCTTCACCTTCCTTCTTCAACTGCTCCAGCTGCGGGCTCACGGCGGTCATCAACTGCATGATGATCGATGCCGAAATGTACGGCATGATCCCCAGTGCAAAGATGCTCATCCGTTCCAGCGCGCCGCCGGAAAACATGTTGAACAAGCTAAGAATGGTCCCCTCATTCTGTCGAAACAGGTCTGCGAGTCGGTCCGGGTTGATACCTGGAACCGGGATGTGTGCGCCTATTCGGTAGACGATAATCGCCAGGAACAGAAAACGCAGACGAGCCCAAAGTTCAGACATACCGCCTTTGCCGAGCGCTGAGAGAGCACCTTGCTTAGCCATTTATTCCTCGAACTTGCCGCCAGCTGCTTCGATAGCCGAACGCGCACCTTTGGTGGCGCCGATTCCCTTGCCGATAGTGACAGCGCGAGTCACTTCACCGGACAGCATGATTTTCACACGCTGTACGTTGACGTTGATCACGTTGGCATCTTTCAGGGTCTGCACAGTAACGATATCGCCTTCCACTTTAGCCAGCTCGGACAGACGCACTTCTGCGCGGTCCATGGCTTTCAGGGATACGAAACCGAACTTAGGCAGGCGACGATGCAGCGGCTGTTGACCGCCTTCAAAGCCAGGAGCAATGGTGCCACCGGAGCGGGAGGTTTGACCTTTGTGGCCACGGCCACCAGTCTTACCCAAACCGCTACCGATACCACGGCCCGGACGATGCTTTTCGCGACGGGAACCCGGCGCTGGACTCAGATCATTGAGTTTCATCGATTAACCCTCTACACGCAGCATGTAGTAAGCCTTGTTGATCATCCCGCGATTCTCGGGAGTATCCTGGACTTCTACAGTGTGACCGATGCGACGCAGACCCAAACCTTTAACGCACAGTTTGTGGTTAGGAATGCGGCCGGTCATGCTTTTGATCAGCGTTACTTTAACGGTAGCCATGATCAGAAGATCTCCTTGACAGTCAGACCACGCTTGGCAGCGATGGACTCAGGAGATTGCATAGCTTTCAAACCTTTGAAAGTGGCGTGAACCACGTTTACCGGGTTAGTCGAGCCGTAGCACTTGGCCAGAACGTTCTGGACGCCAGCAACTTCGAGGACAGCACGCATAGCGCCGCCAGCGATGATACCGGTACCTTCAGAAGCAGGCTGCATGTACACCTTCGAAGCGCCGTGAGCGGACTTCATTGCGTACTGCAGCGTGGTGCCGTTCAGATCAACTTGGATCATGTTGCGACGAGCAGCTTCCATTGCCTTCTGGATCGCAGCAGGCACTTCACGTGACTTGCCACGGCCGAAGCCAACACGCCCTTTACCATCACCCACCACGGTCAACGCGGTGAAAGTGAAGATACGGCCGCCTTTAACGGTTTTGGCTACGCGGTTAACTTGAACCAGCTTCTCAATGTAGCCTTCGTCGCGCTTTTGGTCGTTATTTGACATAACTTAGAACTCCAGCCCAGCTTCACGAGCAGCATCAGCCAGCGCTTTCACGCGACCGTGGTACTTGAAGCCAGAGCGGTCGAAAGCCACTTGCGAGACGCCCACGGCCTTAGCACGTGTAGCGACCAGCTGGCCAACCTTTGTGGCCGCGTCGATGTTGCCGGTGGCACCATCACGCAGTTCTTTATCCAAAGTCGAGGCGCTGGCCAGGACTTTGTTGCCGTCGGCCGAGATGACCTGGGCGTAGATGTGCTGCGACGAGCGGTACACGCAGAGACGCACGACTTCGAGTTCGTGCATTTTCAGGCGTGCTTTGCGAGCGCGACGCAGTCGAGTAACTTTTTTGTCGGTCATTTGCTATGCCCTACTTCTTCTTGGCTTCTTTACGACGGACGACTTCGTCCGCGTAGCGCACACCTTTGCCTTTGTACGGCTCTGGTGGACGGAAGTCGCGGATCTCAGCGGCCACCTGACCTACCAGCTGCTTATCAATACCCTTGATCAGGATATCGGTTTGGCTAGGGGTCTCAGCGGTGATGCCTTCCGGCAGTTCGTAATCCACTGGGTGCGAGAAGCCAAGGGCCAGGTTCAAAACCGTGCCTTTTGCTTGCGCTTTGTAACCAACACCGACCAGCTGGAGCTTACGCTCGAAGCCTTGGCTTACGCCTTGGACCATGTTGTTTACCAACGCACGCGTGGTACCGGCCATTGCGCGAGTTTGTTGATCGCCATTGCGAGCAGCGAAACGCAGCTCACCAGCTTCTTCAACGATCTCAACGGACGAATGGATGTTCAGTTCAAGAGTGCCCTTGGCACCCTTCACCGAAAGCTGTTGGCCTGCGAATTTTACTTCGACACCGGCTGGCAGCTTAACGGGGTTCTTAGCGACGCGAGACATGCTTATCCCCCCTTAGAACACAGTGCAAAGAACTTCGCCGCCGACACCGGCAGCGCGCGCAGCACGATCCGTCATCACACCTTTGTTGGTGGAGACGATAGACACGCCCAGACCGCCACGAACTTTCGGCAGATCTTCAGCGGACTTGTACTGACGCAGGCCTGGACGGCTAACGCGCTTCACTTCTTCAATGACCGAACGGCCTTCGAAGTACTTCAGCTCGATGGACAGCAGTGGCTTGGTTTCGCTGCTGATCTGATAACCCGCAATGTAGCCTTCGTCTTTCAGGACTTTGGCAACAGCTACCTTCAACTTGGAAGATGGCATGCTTACGACGGACTTTTCAGCCATCTGGGCATTACGGATACGAGTTAGCATGTCCGCTAACGGGTCCTGCATACTCATGGGCTAGACGCTCCTAATACAAAAAAATTAGCCTTGCGGCTACATATGTCGCCGAGAATCTCCGGCCATAAAAAACACGGGCTCAGGCGAGCCGCGTATTTTAGACACACTCCGGAAATGAAACAAGCCCCAAAAGGGGCTTGATCCAGATTCAAGGTCACCGGCGGTCAGTATCTTGCGATTCTGCCCGCCTGGACGTTGAAAGTACTTACCAGCTGGCTTTAACCAGACCTGGTACGTCACCACGCATTGCCGCTTCACGCAGTTTGTTACGGCCGAGGCCGAACTTGCGGTAAACGCCGTGTGGACGACCGGTCAGGCGGCAGCGGTTACGCATGCGCGAAGCGCTTGCGTCACGTGGCTGCTTCTGCAGAGCAACTGTAGCTTCCCAACGTGCTTCTGGACTTGCGTTCAGATCAACGATGATTGCTTTCAGTGCTGCACGCTTCTTGGCGTACTTGGCAACCGTGAGCTGACGCTTCAGCTCGCGGTTTTTCATGCTCATCTTGGCCATGGTCCTACTCCAATCAGTTGCGGAACGGGAATTTGAAAGCACGCAACAGGGCGCGACCTTCATCATCGTTCTTGGCAGTGGTGGTCAGGGTGATGTCCAGACCGCGGAGAGCATCGATCTTGTCGTAGTCGATTTCCGGGAAGATGATCTGCTCTTTCACGCCCATGCTGTAGTTACCACGACCATCGAAGGACTTGGCATTCAGGCCGCGGAAGTCGCGAACCCGAGGCAGGGAGATCGACAGCAGACGATCCAGGAATTCATACATACGCTCACGGCGCAGAGTCACTTTGACGCCGATCGGCCAACCTTCACGGACTTTAAAGCCAGCGATGGATTTCCGAGCGTAAGTCACAACGACTTTTTGACCGGTGATCTTTTCCAGGTCAGCAACAGCGTGCTCGATGACTTTTTTGTCACCGACCGCTTCGCCCAAACCCATGTTCAGGGTGATTTTGGTAACGCGTGGAACTTCCATCACGTTCGAAAGCTTAAGTTCTTCCTTAAGCTTCGGTGCGATTTCTTTCCAGTAAATCTCTTTTAGTCGTGCCATGGTCTTCTACCTAGCAGTGTTCAAGCATCAACCGCTTTTTGGGTCGACTTGAAGACACGAATTTTCTTGCCGTCTTCTACTTTGAAACCAACGCGGTCAGCCTTGTTGGTTTCGCCGTTGAAAATGGCGACGTTAGAAGCGTCCAGTGGAGCTTCTTTTTCGACGATACCGCCTTGTACGCCCGACATCGGGTTAGGCTTGGTATGACGCTTAACCAGGTTCAGACCGCCGATAACCAGACGGTTATTAGCGAGAACCTTAAGCACCTTACCGCGCTTACCTTTGTCTTTGCCGGCGATCACGATGATCTCGTCGTCACGACGAATCTTTTGCATGTCGGATCTCCTTACAGCACTTCTGGGGCGAGCGAGACGATCTTCATGAACTTCTCAGTACGAAGTTCACGGGTCACTGGCCCAAAGATACGGGTGCCGATCGGCTCCTGCTTGTTGTTCAGAAGAACAGCAGCGTTGCCATCAAAGCGGATAATGGAGCCATCAGCACGGCGTACGCCGTGACGAGTGCGGACTACAACAGCAGTCATCACTTGGCCTTTTTTCACTTTACCGCGAGGAATTGCTTCCTTCACGGTAACTTTGATGATGTCACCGATACCAGCGTAACGACGATGGGAGCCACCCAGCACCTTGATGCACATAACACGGCGAGCGCCGCTGTTATCGGCCACATCGAGCATGGATTGAGTCTGAATCATATAATTTCTCCGACCCCTAGTCCTTAGACTTCCACAGCGCGTTCGAGAACATCAACCAGTGCCCAAGACTTGGTCTTGGCCAGCGGACGAGTTTCACGAATAGTGACTTTGTCGCCGATGTGGCACTGGTTGGTTTCGTCGTGCGCGTGCAGCTTAGTCGAACGCTTAACATATTTACCGTAGATCGGGTGCTTGACGCGACGCTCGATCAGTACGGTGATGGTTTTGTCCATCTTGTCGCTGACAACACGGCCAGTCAGCGTACGGACAGTCTTTTCGGCTTCAGCCATGATCACTTACCTGCCTGCTGGTTGAGCACAGTCTTCACGCGAGCGATGTCACGCTTAACTTGCGAGAGCAGATGAGACTGCCCCAACTGGCCAGTTGCTTTCTGCATACGCAGATTGAACTGGTCGCGCAGCAGGCCGAGCAGTTGCTCGTTCAGCTGCTGTGCGGATTTTTCACGAAGTTCATTCGCTTTCATCACATCACCGTCCGTTTAACAAAGGCGGTGGCGAGCGGCAGCTTTGCAGCAGCCAGGGCAAAAGCCTCACGCGCCAGCTCTTCAGTTACACCCTCGATTTCATACAGGACTTTGCCTGGCTGAATCTGGGCTACCCAGTATTCCACGTTACCCTTACCTTTACCCATCCGAACCTCGAGAGGTTTTTTGGAGATCGGCTTGTCCGGGAATACACGGATCCAGATCTTGCCGCCACGTTTAACGTGACGGGTCAGTGCACGACGCGCTGACTCGATCTGACGAGCGGTGAGACGACCACGAGCTACAGACTTCAGCGCGAACTCGCCGAAGCTGACTTTGCTACCGCGCTGAGCCAGACCACGGTTGTGGCCTGTCATCTGCTTGCGGAACTTCGTACGCTTAGGTTGCAACATTTGGCGTACCCCTTACTTAGCAGCTTTTTTACGAGGCGCTGGTGCTTGTGGTTTCAGTTCTTCTTGGCGACCACCAATTACTTCGCCCTTGAAGATCCAAACCTTTACACCGATCACACCGTAAGTGGTGTGAGCTTCGTAGTTGGCATAGTCGATGTCGGCACGCAGGGTGTGCAGTGGCACACGACCTTCGCGATACCATTCAGTACGTGCGATTTCAGCACCGCCGAGACGACCGCTCACTTGGATTTTGATGCCTTTGGCACCAATGCGCATGGCGTTCTGTACAGCGCGCTTCATAGCGCGACGGAACATTACACGACGCTCCAGCTGCTGAGCTACGCTCTGCGCAACCAGCATACCGTCGAGCTCCGGCTTACGGATCTCTTCGATATTGATGTGCACAGGCACACCCATTTGCTTGGTCAGGTCCTGACGCAGTTTCTCAACATCTTCACCTTTCTTCCCGATAACGATACCTGGACGAGCGGTGTGGATGGTGATACGTGCAGTTTGTGCCGGACGATGGATATCGATACGGCTTACGGACGCGCTTTTTAGTTTGTCTTGGAGATACTCACGCACCTTCAGATCAGCGAACAAATAGTCCGCATAAGTCCGACCGTCTGCGTACCAGACGGAGGTGTGCTCCTTGACGATTCCCAGGCGAATGCCAATGGGATGTACTTTCTGACCCATCTCTTCGACTCCGTTACTTGTCAGCAACCTTGACAGTGATATGGCAAGACCGCTTGACGATGCGATCAGCACGGCCTTTGGCACGTGGCATGATGCGCTTCAGCGAACGCCCTTCGTTGACGAAAACGGTGCTGACCTTAAGGTCATCAACGTCTGCGCCTTCGTTATGCTCGGCGTTGGCTACGGCCGACTCCAGCACTTTCTTCATGATCTCGGCGGCTTTCTTACTGCTGAAAGCCAACAGGTTGAGCGCTTCGCCCACCTTCTTCCCGCGGATCTGGTCGGCGACCAAGCGGGCTTTCTGGGCGGAGATTCGAGCGCCCGACAACTTAGCGGCTACTTCCATTTCCTAACCCCTTAACGCTTGGCTTTCTTGTCTGCCACGTGCCCACGATAAGTGCGGGTACCGGCAAACTCGCCCAGTTTGTGGCCGACCATGTCTTCGTTAACGAGAACTGGGACGTGTTGACGACCGTTGTGTACTGCGATGGTCAGACCGACCATTTGTGGCAGGATCATCGAACGACGCGACCAGGTTTTAACTGGTTTGCGATCGTTCTTTTCCGCCGCCACTTCGATCTTCTTCAGTAGGTGAAGATCAATAAAAGGACCTTTTTTCAGAGAACGTGGCACTGTCGTATCCCTCTATTTACTTGCGACGACGGACGATCATTTTGTCGGTACGCTTATTACCACGAGTCTTCGCGCCCTTAGTCGGGAAGCCCCATGGCGATACCGGATGACGACCACCAGAGGTACGACCTTCACCACCACCGTGTGGGTGGTCAACCGGGTTCATGGCAACACCACGAACGGTTGGGCGAACGCCACGCCAGCGTTTGGCACCAGCTTTACCCAGCGAACGCAGGCTGTGCTCGGAGTTCGAGACTTCACCCAGGGTCGCGCGGCATTCAGCCAGCACTTTACGCATCTCACCAGAACGCAGACGCAGGGTCACGTAGACACCTTCACGAGCGATCAGCTGAGCCGAAGCACCAGCGGAACGAGCGATTTGCGCGCCTTTACCTGGCTTCAATTCGATGCCGTGTACGGTGCTACCAACTGGAATGTTACGCAGTTGCAGAGCGTTGCCCGGCTTGATCGGTGCCAAAGCACCTGCGATCAGCTGGTCACCAGCACTCACGCCTTTAGGGGCGATGATGTAGCGACGCTCGCCATCTGCGTACAGCAGCAGAGCGATGTGAGCAGTACGGTTTGGATCGTATTCGATACGCTCGACAGTGGCAGAGATGCCATCTTTGTCGTTGCGACGGAAATCGACCAGACGATAATGCTGCTTATGGCCACCACCGATGTGACGAGTGGTAATACGACCATTGTTGTTACGACCACCAGTCTTCGATTTTTTCTCGAGCAGCGGTGCGTGAGGAGCGCCTTTATGCAGCTCCTGGTTGACCACCTTGACCACAAAACGGCGGCCAGGGGAAGTCGGTTTGCATTTAACGATTGCCATGATGCACCCCTTCCTTACTCAGCACTGCTGCTGAAATCGAGATCTTGGCCTGGCTGAAGGGAGATAACTGCCTTCTTCCAGTCATTACGCTTGCCCAGACCGCGAGCAGTGCGCTTGCTCTTACCCAGAACATTCAGGGTAGTAACACGCTCTACTTTCACGCTGAACAGGCTTTCGACGGCCTTCTTGATTTCCAGCTTGGTTGCGTCAGTTGCAACCTTGAAAACGAACTGGCCTTTCTTGTCAGCCAGAACCGTAGCCTTTTCGGAAACGTGCGGGCCAAGCAGAACTTTAAATACGCGTTCCTGGTTCATCCCAGCAGCTCCTCGAATTTCTTCACGGCCGACACGGTGATCAACACCTTGTCGTATGCGATCAGACTAACTGGATCGGAACCTTGCACGTCACGTACATCAACGTGTGGCAGGTTGCGAGCAGCCAGGTACAGGTTCTGATCAACAGCTTCCGACACGATCAAAACGTCGGTCAGGCTCATGTTGTTCAGTTTGCCCAGCAGATCTTTGGTTTTTGGACTTTCAACAGCGAAGTCTTGAACCACGACCAGACGATCAGTACGCACGAGTTCAGCAAGGATGGAGCGCAGTGCTGCGCGATACATCTTCTTGTTGAGCTTCTGAGTGTGATCCTGTGGACGAGCTGCGAAAGTGGTACCGCCGCCACGCCAGATTGGGCTACGGATAGTACCGGCACGAGCACGGCCAGTACCTTTCTGACGCCAAGGGCGCTTACCGCCACCACGTACGTCGGAACGGGTCTTTTGCTGCTTGCTACCTTGACGGCCGCCGGCCATGTAGGCCACGACTGCTTGGTGAACCAGCGTCTCGTTGAATTCGCCGCCAAATGTCAGTTCGGAAACTTCGATCGCTTGAGCGTCATTTACATTTAATTGCATGTCAGCTTCCCCTTAACCGCGAGCCTTGGCCGCTGGACGTACAACCAGGTTGCCGCCAGTAGCGCCAGGAACAGCACCCTTGACCAACAACAGATTGCGTTCAGCGTCGACGCGCACTACTTCGAGGGACTGCACGGTCACGCGCTCAGCGCCCATATGACCGGACATTTTTTTGCCCTTGAATACACGACCAGGAGTCTGGCACTGGCCAATAGAGCCCGGGACGCGGTGGGAAACGGAGTTACCGTGAGTGTTGTCTTGGCCACGGAAATTCCAACGCTTGATCGTACCCTGGAAGCCTTTACCCTTGGACTGACCGGTTACATCAACCAGTTGACCAGCGGCGAAGATTTCAGCGTTGATCAGATCGCCAGCCTGGTAGTCGCCGTCTTCGAGACGGAACTCCATAACAGTGCGACCAGCTGCAACGTTTGCTTTAGCGAAGTGACCTGCTTGAGCAGCAGTCACGCGCGAAGCACGACGCTCGCCGACAGTGACTTGCACTGCACGATAGCCATCGGTTTCTTCAGTTTTGAACTGGGTGACGCGATTCGGCTCGATCTCAATGACCGTGACCGGAATGGAGACACCTTCTTCGGTGAAAATACGGGTCATACCGCATTTACGACCGACTACACCAATAGTCATGTTGTAAACCTCATGAGTGTACGGGGCTTTCACCCGCTATGGCCGCCCATTTCAGAGCGTTACACGACTAAGACCCAAGTCTTAGCCGAGGCTGATCTGTACTTCCACACCGGCCGCCAGATCAAGCTTCATAAGTGCATCAACGGTTTTATCCGTTGGCTGGACGATGTCCAGTACGCGCTTATGAGTACGGATCTCGTACTGGTCACGCGCGTCTTTGTTGACGTGCGGGGAGACCAGAACGGTGAACCGCTCTTTACGGGTAGGCAGTGGAATTGGACCACGCACTTGAGCACCAGTACGTTTCGCGGTTTCCACGATTTCCTGGGTGGATTGGTCGATCAGGCGATGGTCAAAAGCCTTCAACCTGATACGGATTTGCTGATTTTGCATTGGATTTCAGACTCCGGCTGCTATTCCCAGCGAGCGCAATACGCCCGTTAAAAGGAGGCGCAATTCTATAGACGGCCCTGATAGGTGTCAACCCAATAAAAAAGGCCCCCGCTGAGCGGGGGCCTTTTCAAAACATCAGAGCTATCTCAGAAGAGATAATTACTCGATGATTTTAGCTACAACGCCAGCACCAACGGTACGGCCGCCTTCACGGATTGCGAAACGCAGACCGTCTTCCATAGCGATGGTTTTGATCAGGGTGACAACCATTTTGATGTTGTCGCCTGGCATTACCATTTCTACGCCTTCCGGCAGTTCGCAGTTACCGGTTACGTCGGTAGTACGGAAGTAGAACTGTGGACGGTAGCCTTTGAAGAACGGAGTGTGACGGCCGCCTTCTTCTTTGCTCAGCACGTACACTTCAGCTTCGAACTTGGTGTGCGGCTTAACCGAACCTGGCTTAACCAGAACCTGGCCACGCTCAACGTCGTCACGCTTGGTACCACGCAGCAGAACGCCGCAGTTCTCGCCAGCACGACCTTCGTCGAGCAGCTTACGGAACATTTCAACACCGGTGCAGGTGGTGACGGTAGTGTCACGCAGACCAACGATTTCCAGTGGATCTTGAACCTTGACGATACCGCGCTCGATACGACCAGTTACAACAGTACCGCGACCGGAGATCGAGAATACGTCTTCGATTGGCATCAGGAACGGCTTGTCGATAACACGAACTGGATCTGGGATGTAGCTGTCCAGAGTCTCAACCAGTTTACGAACGGACGTGGTGCCCATTTCGTTATCGTCTTTGCCTTCCAGAGCCATACGAGCAGAACCGATGATGATCGGAGTGTCGTCGCCTGGGAAGTCGTAAGTGCTCAGCAGATCGCGCACTTCCATCTCAACCAGTTCCAGCAGCTCAGCGTCGTCTACCAGGTCAGCCTTGTTCAGGTAAACCACGATGTACGGAACGCCAACCTGGCGGGACAGCAGGATGTGCTCACGGGTTTGTGGCATCGGACCATCAGCGGCCGAGCAAACCAGGATCGCGCCGTCCATCTGGGCAGCACCGGTGATCATGTTCTTCACATAGTCAGCGTGACCTGGGCAGTCAACGTGAGCGTAGTGACGGATCAGCGAGTTGTATTCAACGTGCGCGGTGTTGATGGTGATACCACGAGCTTTTTCTTCTGGTGCGCTGTCGATTTTATCGAAATCAACGATTGCGGAACCGAATACTTCGGAGCAAACGCGAGTCAGAGCAGCAGTCAGAGTGGTTTTACCGTGGTCAACGTGACCGATGGTGCCAACGTTGACGTGCGGTAGGGAACGATCAAATTTTTCTTTAGCCACGACAATTAACTCCTTGCCTAAAGGACTGAATCAGCCTTGTTTTTTGGATACAGTTTCAGCGATGTGCGCCGGAGCTGTGTTGTATTTTTTGAATTCCATAGAGTAGCTTGCGCGACCCTGGGACATGGAGCGAACGTCGGTCGCATAACCGAACATCTCACCCAACGGAACCTCGGCGCGAATCACTTTGCCGGAAACCGTGTCTTCCATACCCAAGATCATGCCGCGACGACGGTTAAGGTCGCCCATGACATCACCCATATAGTCTTCAGGTGTAACAACTTCTACCGCCATGATTGGCTCAAGCAACTCACCACCGCCCTTCTGGGCCAGTTGCTTGGTTGCCATGGAAGCAGCCACCTTAAACGCCATCTCGTTGGAGTCGACGTCGTGGTAAGAACCGTCAAAAACGGTTGCTTTCAGGCCGATCAGCGGATAGCCGGCAACAACACCGTTCTTCATCTGCTCTTCGATACCCTTCTGGATAGCCGGGATGTATTCCTTAGGAACAACACCACCAACTACTTCGTTCACGAATTGCAGACCTTCCTGACCTTCGTCAGCAGGAGCAAAACGGATCCAGCAGTGACCGAACTGACCACGACCGCCGGACTGACGAACGAACTTGCCTTCGATTTCACAGTTCTTCGTGATGCGCTCACGATAGGAAACCTGAGGCTTACCGATGTTGGCTTCGACGTTGAACTCACGGCGCATCCGGTCAACCAGGATGTCCAGGTGCAGCTCGCCCATGCCGGAGATGATCGTTTGACCAGTCTCTTCATCAGTCTTGACGCGGAAAGATGGATCTTCCTGAGCAAGTTTGCCCAGAGCAATACCCATTTTTTCCTGGTCATCCTTGGTCTTAGGCTCTACGGCAACCGAAATAACCGGCTCCGGGAAGTCCATACGAACCAGGATGATTGGCTTGTCAGCGTTGCACAAGGTTTCACCAGTGGTGACGTCCTTCATGCCGATCAAGGCCGCGATGTCACCAGCGCGTACTTCCTTGATCTCTTCGCGGGCGTTTGCGTGCATTTGCACCATACGACCCACGCGCTCTTTCTTGCCTTTAACCGAGTTGATCACGCCGTCGCCGGAGTTCAACACGCCCGAGTAAACACGGACGAAGGTCAAGGTACCCACGAATGGGTCAGTGGCAATTTTAAATGCCAGAGCGGAGAACGGTTCTGCGTCGTCTGCATGACGCTCCAGCTCGATAGTCTCGTCATCCGGGTCAGTACCCTTGATGGCAGGAATATCCACTGGTGCCGGCAGGTAGTCGATCACAGCATCGAGAACCAGGGGAACGCCCTTGTTCTTGAACGAGGAACCGCAAACAGCCAAGACGATCTCACCAGCGATAGTACGCTGACGCAGAGCAGCCTTGATTTCCACGTTGGTGAGTTCTTCACCTTCGAGGTACTTGTTCATCAGCTCTTCGTTGGCTTCGGCCGCAGCTTCAACCATGTTGTTGCGCCATTCGTCAGCCAGTTCCTGCAGTTCAGCAGGGATAGGCTTGCGAACAGGAACCATACCTTTGTCAGCATCGTTCCAGTAAACAGCTTCCATGGTCAGCAGATCGATCTGGCCCTGGAAGTTGTCTTCGGAACCGATAGCCAACTGGATTGGCACCGGGGTGTGACCCAGACGCTGCTTGATCTGACCGATCACGCGCAGGAAGTTGGCACCAGCACGGTCCATCTTGTTGACGTAAACAAGACGTGGAACACCGTATTTGTTGGCTTGACGCCATACGGTTTCCGACTGAGGCTCAACACCCGAGGTACCGCAGAACACAACGACAGCGCCGTCGAGTACGCGCAGGGAACGTTCAACTTCAATGGTGAAGTCTACGTGGCCCGGGGTATCGATTACGTTGAAGCGGTGCTCATCTTTGTACTGCTTCTCGGAACCTTTCCAGAAGGCGGTAATAGCAGCAGAAGTAATGGTAATACCACGCTCCTGCTCCTGAACCATCCAGTCTGTGGTCGCGGCGCCGTCATGCACCTCGCCCATCTTGTGACTTTTGCCGGTGTAAAACAGTACGCGCTCGGTGGTGGTGGTTTTACCAGCATCCACGTGAGCAACGATACCGATGTTACGGTAGCGGCTAATCGGAGTAGTACGAGCCATAAAGCCCTCGCAAAATTAGTGAAGCTAAGATTAGAAGCGGTAGTGCGAGAAAGCTTTGTTAGCTTCAGCCATACGGTGCACGTCTTCACGCTTCTTAACAGCAGCACCTTTACCTTCAGCAGCGTCCAACAGCTCGCCGGCCAAACGCAGAGCCATAGACTTCTCGCCGCGCTTACGGGCGAAATCTACCAACCAGCGCATTGCCAGAGCGTTACGACGGGACGGACGAACTTCGACCGGAACCTGGTAAGTAGCACCGCCTACACGGCGCGACTTCACTTCGACCAGCGGAGCGATGGCGTCGAGAGCTTTCTCGAAGATTTCCAGGGGGTCGCTGTTCTTGCGTTCTTTAACCTTTTCCAGCGCGCCATAAACGATACGCTCGGCAACGGCTTTCTTGCCGCTTTCCATCACGTGGTTCATGAACTTGGCCAGAATTTGGCTTCCGTATTTTGGATCGTCAAGCACTTCGCGCTTGGCTGCTACGCGTCTTCTTGGCATGGATAAGCCCTCAAACGGTCTTCAGGTTCGTTCGGAATCGGTGCCCTTTCGGGACGCCTCCGACCTTACTCTTATCGACTCAGAAAATAAGATGATTCAGTTTTACAAAAAGCCGCTACTACTTAGGCTTCTTGGTACCGTACTTCGAACGACCCTGGTTACGACCTTTAACGCCGGAAGTATCCAAGGAGCCGCGTACGGTGTGGTAACGAACACCTGGCAAGTCTTTTACACGACCGCCGCGGATCAGTACCACGCTGTGCTCTTGCAGGTTGTGGCCTTCACCGCCGATGTACGAGGAAACCTCGAAACCGTTGGTCAGACGCACACGGCATACTTTACGCAGTGCCGAGTTAGGTTTTTTCGGCGTGGTGGTATACACACGAGTGCATACGCCACGACGTTGCGGGCAGTTCTGCAGCGCAGGTACGTCGGATTTCTCGACGATACGCTTACGCGGCTGACGTACCAGCTGGTTGATAGTTGCCATCTACTAGCTCCACTGTTGTCTTGCGACGCTATTGTCTTGCAAGAAAAGCAAAATGGCAGGAACGAATTCCCGCCAAATTTAGGGGTACAAGAGTCTAAAGAGGATCTTGCCCCCAGTCAAGGCAAGGCCCCGACCTCCCCTCTCATCGAACCGGGACAAAAATGCCTCGATCCGACGAATGGGGGCTGCCAGGGCCCAGACTCATTTATCGCAGAACTCAGTTACCGCTTGAGTTCAGCGCTTCGGTCAGTGCAGCTTCCACTTCACTGGCGCTTACGCGCAGCGGCTTGTCAGCATCACGGCGGCGCTTGCGCTCGCTGTGGTAAGCCAAACCGGTACCTGCCGGGATCAGACGACCCACGACTACGTTTTCTTTCAGGCCGCGCAGGTAATCGCGCTTGCCGGTTACCGCTGCTTCGGTCAGTACGCGAGTGGTCTCCTGGAAGGAGGCCGCCGAGATGAACGACTCAGTGGACAGCGACGCCTTGGTGATACCCAGCAACACACGAGTGAACTTGGAGACAAATTTGTCTTCCGCGCCCAGACGTTCGTTTTCTACCAGTACGTGAGTCAGTTCCATCTGGTCGCCCTTGATGAAACTGGAATCGCCGGATTCAGCGATTTCAACTTTACGCAGCATCTGACGCAGGATGGTCTCGATGTGCTTATCGTTGATCTTCACGCCTTGCAGACGGTAAACGTCCTGGATCTCGTTAACGATGTACTTGGCCAGCGCACTCACACCCAGCAGACGCAGGATGTCGTGTGGATCGCTCGGGCCGTCGGAGATAACTTCGCCGCGGTTTACCTGTTCGCCTTCGAAGACGTTCAGGTGACGCCACTTCGGAATCAGCTCTTCGTACGGATCAGTACCATCGTTCGGGGTAATAACCAGACGGCGCTTGCCTTTGGTCTCTTTACCGAACGCGATGGTGCCGCTGACTTCAGCCAGAATCGACGCTTCTTTCGGACGACGAGCTTCGAACAAGTCGGCAACACGCGGCAGACCACCGGTGATGTCGCGGGTCTTCGAAGTTTCTTGCGGGATACGCGCGATAACATCACCGATCGCGATCTTCGCACCATCCGCTACACCGACCAGGGCGTTGGCTGGCAGGAAGTACTGAGCGATTACGTCAGTGCCTGGCAGCAACAAGTCTTTGCCGTTGTCGTCGACCATCTTAACGGCAGGACGGATGTCTTTACCGGCAGCTGGACGATCTTTCGCGTCGAGTACTTCAATGTTGGTCATACCGGTCAATTCGTCAGTCTGACGCTTGATCGTGATGCCTTCTTCCATGCCCACGTAGGTCACGGTACCTTTCATTTCGGTAACGATTGGGTGAGTGTGCGGATCCCACTTGGCCACGATTGCGCCAGCGTCGACCTTGTCACCTTCTTTAACCGAGATCACAGCACCGTACGGCAGCTTGTAACGCTCACGCTCACGACCGTAGTCATCAGCGATTGCCAGCTCACCGGAACGGGACACAGCAACCAGGCAACCATCCACTCGCTCAACGTGTTTCAGGTTGTGCAGACGGACGGTACCGCCGTTCTTGACCTGAACGCTGTCGGCTGCGGAGGTCCGGCTTGCCGCACCACCGATGTGGAACGTACGCATGGTCAGCTGGGTACCCGGCTCACCGATGGACTGGGCAGCGATTACGCCGACCGCTTCACCGATGTTCACCTGGTGACCACGAGCCAAGTCACGGCCGTAGCACTTGGCACAAATGCCGTAGCGGGTTTCGCAGCTGATCGGCGAGCGAACAATCACTTCGTCGATGCTGTTGAGTTCGATGAACTCGACCCACTTTTCATCTACCAGGGTGCCGGCAGGAACGATAACTTCCTCGGTACCTGGCTTGAATACGTCACGGGCGATTACTCGACCCAGTACGCGCTCACCCAACGGCTCTACAACGTCGCCGCCTTCGATGTGCGGAGTCATCAGCAGACCGTGTTCGGTGCCGCAGTCGACTTCAGTCACAACCAAGTCTTGTGCAACGTCTACCAGACGACGAGTCAGGTAACCGGAGTTAGCCGTTTTCAACGCGGTATCCGCAAGACCCTTACGAGCACCGTGAGTGGAGATGAAGTACTGAAGTACGCTCAAACCTTCACGGAAGTTCGCAGTAATCGGCGTTTCGATGATGGAACCGTCCGGCTTGGCCATCAGGCCACGCATACCGGCGAGCTGACGGATCTGCGCAGCAGAACCCCGTGCGCCCGAGTCGGCCATCATGTACATCGAGTTGAACGACTCTTGATCGACTTCTACGCCATGACGGTCGATAACCTTCTCTTTCGAGAGGTTCGCCATCATCGCCTTCGACACTTCGTCGTTGGCCTTGGACCAAAGGTCGATCACTTTGTTGTACTTCTCGCCCTGGGTTACCAGGCCGGAGGCGTACTGGCTTTCGATTTCTTTCACTTCATCAGTTGCAGCATTGATGATCTGGGCTTTTTCATCCGGGATAACGAAGTCGTTAACACCGATGGAAACGCCGGAAATGGTCGAATAAGCAAAGCCGGTGTACA
Source organism: Pseudomonas sp. Leaf15 (assembly GCF_001421425.1). Taxonomy (NCBI): domain Bacteria; kingdom Pseudomonadati; phylum Pseudomonadota; class Gammaproteobacteria; order Pseudomonadales; family Pseudomonadaceae; genus Pseudomonas; species Pseudomonas sp. Leaf15. The sequence goes on along the minus strand of NZ_LMKI01000037.1, from coordinate 12,871 downwards.
TCAATTGGTCAGCGAAGATCACGGTCTCTTTCAAACCAACCACGCGGTAGCACTGGTTGATCAGCTTGGAGATCGCTTTTTTCTTCATCGGCAAGTTGACGACGTCGTACGACAGGCCTTTTGGCACAACTTGATACAGCAGCGCACGGCCGACAGTGGTGTCGACAATACGGGTGCCGCTCACGCTGCCGCCATCACGGTCGTTGACGGTTTCGTTGATCCGCACTTTGACCTTAGCGTGCAGTGCGGCTTCGCCGGCACGGAACACACGGTCAACTTCTTGCAGGTCAGCGAACACACGACCTTCGCCTTTGGCGTTGATCGCCTCACGAGTCATGTAGTACAGGCCCAATACAACGTCCTGCGACGGAACGATGATTGGCTCACCGTTGGCTGGCGACAGAATGTTGTTGGTCGACATCATCAACGCACGCGCTTCCAACTGGGCTTCCAGTGTCAGCGGTACGTGCACGGCCATTTGGTCGCCGTCGAAGTCGGCGTTGTACGCAGCACAGACCAGAGGGTGCAGCTGGATAGCCTTACCTTCGATCAGTACCGGTTCAAACGCCTGGATACCCAGACGGTGAAGGGTCGGTGCACGGTTGAGGAGAACCGGGTGTTCGCGAATCACTTCAGCGAGAACGTCCCAAACCTCTGGCAGTTCGCGCTCGACCATTTTCTTGGCCGCTTTGATGGTGGTCGCGAGACCGCGCATTTCCAGCTTGCCGAAGATGAATGGCTTGAACAGCTCAAGTGCCATCTTCTTGGGCAGACCGCACTGGTGCAGACGCAGGGTCGGGCCTACGGTAATTACCGAACGACCGGAGTAGTCAACACGCTTACCGAGCAAGTTCTGACGGAAACGACCTTGCTTACCCTTGATCATGTCAGCCAAGGATTTCAGAGGACGCTTGTTGGAACCGGTGATAGCGCGGCCACGACGGCCGTTGTCGAGCAAGGCATCGACAGCTTCTTGCAACATACGCTTTTCGTTGCGCACGATGATGTCCGGAGCGGACAGATCAAGCAGGCGCTTCAAGCGGTTGTTACGGTTGATCACGCGGCGGTACAGGTCGTTGAGGTCGGACGTCGCGAAACGACCACCGTCCAACGGTACCAGCGGACGCAGGTCTGGCGGCAGAACCGGCAGAACGGTCAGCACCATCCACTCTGGCAAGTTGCCGGAACCCTGGAAGGCTTCCATCAACTTCAGACGCTTGGACAGCTTCTTGATCTTGGTTTCCGAGTTGGTTTGCGGAATTTCTTCGCGCAGACGGCCAATCTCGTGCTCCAGGTCGATAGCGTGCAGCAGCTCGCGGACAGCTTCGGCACCCATACGGGCATCAAAGTCGTCGCCGAACTCTTCCAGCGCTTCGAAGTACTGCTCGTCGTTCAGCAGCTGACCTTTTTCAAGGGTGGTCATGCCTGGATCGATAACGACATAGCTCTCGAAGTAGAGAACGCGTTCGATATCACGCAGGGTCATGTCCATCAGCAAGCCGATACGGGACGGCAGCGATTTCAGGAACCAGATGTGGGCAACCGGCGAAGCCAGTTCGATGTGCGCCATGCGCTCACGACGAACTTTAGCCAGCGCAACTTCTACGCCGCACTTCTCGCAGATCACACCACGGTGCTTCAAGCGCTTGTACTTACCGCACAGGCACTCGTAATCCTTTACCGGGCCAAAGATCTTGGCGCAGAACAGGCCGTCACGTTCTGGTTTGAACGTACGGTAGTTAATGGTTTCCGGCTTTTTAACTTCACCGAACGACCACGAACGGATCATCTCAGGCGATGCCAACCCAATACGGATGGCGTCGAACTCTTCGACTTGACCCTGGTTTTTCAGCAAATTCAGTAGGTCTTTCAAGGCCTTTCCTCCTGGCGGAGCAGAGAGCGGGCCAAACGGCCCCGCTCTCGATTCGCGTCACGTGTTATTCGGTTTCCAGATCGATATCGATGCCGAGGGAACGAATTTCTTTGATCAACACGTTGAAAGACTCGGGCATGCCCGGCTCCATACGGTGATCGCCGTCCACGATGTTTTTGTACATCTTGGTCCGACCGTTCACATCGTCCGACTTCACTGTGAGCATTTCTTGCAGAGTGTATGCAGCACCGTATGCTTCCAGTGCCCAGACCTCCATCTCCCCGAAACGCTGACCACCGAACTGAGCCTTACCACCCAGCGGCTGCTGGGTAACCAGGCTGTACGAACCGGTAGAACGAGCGTGCATCTTGTCGTCTACCAAGTGGTTCAGCTTCAGCATGTACATGTAGCCAACAGTAACCGGGCGCTCAAACTTGTTGCCGGTACGGCCGTCGAACAGCTGCATCTGGCCGCTTTCCGGCAGGTCTGCCAGTTTCAGCATGGCCTTGATTTCGCTTTCCTTGGCACCGTCGAATACCGGGGTAGCCATTGGAACGCCGCCGCGCAGGTTCTTCGCCAGATCCAGGATTTCCTGGTCGGAGAAGGTGTCCAGCTCTTCGTTGCGACCGCCGATCTCGTTGTAGATCTCGTGCAGGAACTTGCGCAGGTCAGCAACCTTGCGCTGCTCTTCGATCATACGGTTGATCTTCTCGCCCAGACCTTTGGCCGCGAGGCCCAGGTGGGTTTCGAGGATCTGACCAACGTTCATACGCGAAGGTACGCCCAACGGGTTGAGGACGACGTCGACCGGGGTGCCATTGGCATCGTGCGGCATGTCTTCAACCGGCATGATCACGGAGACCACACCTTTGTTACCGTGACGACCGGCCATCTTGTCGCCCGGCTGGATGCGGCGACGGATTGCCAGGTAAACCTTGACGATTTTCAGCACGCCTGGAGCCAGGTCATCGCCCTGCTGCAGTTTGCGCTTCTTGTCTTCGAACTTGTCGTCCAGCAGACGGCGGCGATCAACGATATAGGCCTGAGCCTTCTCGAGCTGCTCGTTCAGAGCATCTTCAGCCATGCGCAGTTTGAACCACTGGCCGTGCTCAAGACCGTCGAGTACTTCGTCGGTGATGTCCTGACCTTTCTTCAGACCTGCGCCGCCTTCAGCCTTGTGGCCTACCAGAGCGGAACGCAGACGTTCGAAGGTCGCGCCTTCAACGATACGGAACTCTTCGTTCAGGTCCTTGCGGATCTCGTCGAGTTGAGTCTTCTCGATGGACAGCGCACGAGCATCACGCTCAACGCCGTCACGGGTGAAGACCTGTACGTCGATGACAGTACCCTTGGTACCGGTAGGTACACGCAGGGAGGTGTCTTTAACGTCGCTGGCTTTTTCACCGAAGATGGCACGCAGCAGCTTCTCTTCCGGAGTCAGTTGGGTCTCGCCTTTCGGAGTGACCTTACCTACCAGGATGTCGCCTGCGCCAACTTCAGCACCTACGTAAACGATACCGGCTTCGTCCAGCTTGTTCAGCGCAGCTTCACCCACGTTCGGGATGTCTGCAGTGATTTCCTCTGGCCCAAGCTTGGTATCACGTGCCACACAGGTCAGTTCCTGAATGTGGATCGTGGTGAAACGGTCTTCTTGAACAACACGCTCGGACAGGCAGATGGAGTCTTCGAAGTTGAAGCCGTTCCATGCCATGAACGCGATGCGCATGTTCTGACCCAGTGCCAGTTCACCCATGTCGGTGGACGGGCCGTCGGCCATGATGTCGCTACGCTGAACGCGATCACCCTTGCTCACCAGCGGACGCTGGTTGATGCAGGTGTTCTGGTTCGAGCGGGTGTATTTGGTCAGGTTGTAGATGTCGACACCAGCTTCGCCAGTTTCAACTTCATCATCGGCAACACGAACCACGATACGGCTGGCATCAACGGAGTCGATCACGCCGCCACGACGAGCCACGACGCAAACGCCGGAGTCACGGGCTACGTTACGCTCCATGCCGGTACCTACCAGCGGCTTGTCAGCACGCAGGGTTGGTACAGCTTGACGCTGCATGTTGGAACCCATCAACGCACGGTTGGCGTCATCGTGTTCCAGGAACGGGATCAGCGACGCTGCAACCGAAACTACCTGCTTCGGCGAAACGTCCATCAAGGTGACGTCTTCCGGCGCCTTGACGGTGAACTCGTTCAAGTGACGAACAGCTACCAGCTCGTCGATCAGGACTTTCTTGTCGTTCATCGTGGCCGAAGCCTGAGCGATCACGTGATCAGCTTCTTCGATGGCGGACAGGAATACGATCTCGTCGGTGACCAGAGCGTCTTTCACCACGCGGTACGGGCTCTCGAGGAAGCCGTACTGGTTGGTGCGCGCATAAGCGGCCAGGGAGTTGATCAGACCGATGTTCGGACCTTCCGGCGTTTCGATCGGGCAAACACGACCGTAGTGCGTCGGGTGTACGTCACGAACTTCAAAGCCTGCACGCTCACGGGTCAGACCGCCCGGGCCCAGTGCGGAAACACGGCGCTTGTGGGTGATCTCGGAGAGCGGGTTGTTCTGGTCCATGAACTGGGAAAGCTGGCTGGAACCGAAGAACTCTTTCACCGCCGCAGCCACTGGCTTGGCGTTGATCAGGTCTTGCGGCATCAGGCCTTCGCTTTCAGCCATCGACAGACGCTCTTTGACCGCACGCTCAACACGCACAAGGCCAACGCGGAACTGGTTTTCGGCCATTTCGCCTACGCAGCGAACACGACGGTTACCCAGGTGGTCGATGTCATCGACGATGCCTTTACCGTTACGGATGTCGACCAGAGTCTTCAGTACCGCGACGATGTCTTCCTTGCACAGCACGCCCGAACCTTCGATCTCGGTACGACCGATACGACGGTTGAACTTCATCCGGCCGACCGCAGACAGGTCATAACGCTCAGGGCTGAAGAACAGGTTGTTGAACAGGGTCTCGGCAGCGTCTTTGGTTGGTGGCTCACCAGGACGCATCATGCGATAGATCTCGACCAGCGCTTCCAATTGGTTGCTGGTGGAGTCGATCTTCAGCGTGTCGGAGATGAACGGACCGCAGTCGATGTCGTTGGTGTACAGGGTCTCGATGCGAACAACCTGGGCCTTGGCGATTTTTGCCAGGATTTCGGTGTTCAGCTCGGTGTTGCACTCAGCCAGGATTTCGCCTGTAGCCGGGTGAACGATAACCTTGGCGGTGGTGCGACCCAGGACGTAGTCCAGAGGCACTTCCAGCGACTTGATGCCGGCTTTTTCGATCTGGTTGATGTGGCGCGCAGTAATACGACGACCCGCTTCAACGATCACTTTGCCGTTTTCGTCCTGAATGTCCAGAACGGCAATTTCACCACGCAGACGCGAAGCAATCAGCTCCAGGCTGAGGGTTTCATCCTTCAGGCTGAACACGTTGGTGGTGTAGAAAGCGTCCAGCACCTGCTCAGTGGTGTAACCGAGCGCGCGCAGCAGTACCGAGGCCGGCAGCTTGCGACGACGGTCGATACGCACGAACACGCAGTCTTTCGGGTCGAACTCGAAGTCCAACCACGAACCGCGGTACGGAATGATCCGCGCGGAGTACAGGAGTTTACCGGAGCTGTGCGTCTTGCCGCGGTCGTGGTCGAAGAACACGCCCGGGGAACGGTGCAGCTGGGAAACAATAACACGCTCGGTACCGTTGATTACGAAGGTACCGTTTTCAGTCATCAGTGGGATTTCGCCCATGTAGACTTCTTGCTCTTTGATGTCCTTGATCGCTTTGTTCGACGATTCTTTGTCGAAAATGATCAGGCGGACTTTTACCCGCAAAGGTACGGCGTACGTAACACCGCGCAACACGCATTCTTTGACATCAAATGCCGGTTCGCCCAGGCGATAACCCACGTACTCCAGCGCAGCATTGCCGGAGTAGCTGATGATCGGGAAAACGGATTTGAAGGCCGCATGCAGGCCCACGTCGCGGAACTGATCTTTGGTCGCTCCCGCCTGCAAGAATTCACGATACGAATCCAGCTGGATAGCCAGAAGGTACGGGACATCCATGACGTCCGGCAACTTGCTAAAGTCCTTGCGGATACGTTTTTTCTCAGTATATGAGTAAGCCATCAGCGTTCCCCAGCTTGGTCACCTGCTTGTTTGGCCCCTCCGACGGGAGCAGCCAGAAAATCTTGCAAACCCCATGGTTTGCACCACCGCATCGGGTGGTTACAGCGCGTAATTGGCGGCGACCGAGTCGACAGCCAAGAACGGAAAAAGGCCGGTGGCAAGAGCCACCAGCCATCAGCCTTCAGCTTAACGCTTGGGCTGGAGACGCAAGGTCGATGCTTACTTCAGCTCGACTTTAGCGCCTGCTTCTTCCAGCACTGCTTTAGCTTTGTCAGCGGCGTCTTTCGACACTGCTTCCAGAACCTGGGCAGGAGCGCCGTCAACTACAGCCTTGGCTTCTTTCAGGCCCAGACCGGTCAGTTCACGAACTGCCTTGATCACGTTTACTTTCTTCTCGCCAGCTTCCAGCAGCATGACGTTGAATTCGGTTTGCTCTTCAGCAGCAACAGCAGCAACAGCTGGGCCAGCGGAAGCAGCGGCAGCAGAAACGCCGAATTTTTCTTCGAAAGCTTTGATCAGCTCAACAACCTGCAGAACCGACATTTCAGCTACGGCGTTGAGGATATCTTCTTGGGAGATAGACATTACTGTATTTCCTGAATTGGGGGACGGCCTACGCGGCCATCGAAATAAACAAAAATACGCGAAAGGAGGTGCTCAGCCTTAGGCTGCGGCAGCTTCTTTTTGCTCGCGAACTGCGGCCAGAGTACGAGCCAACTTGCTGGTAGCGCCTTGAATCACGCTCATCAGCTGAGAAATAGCTTCGTTACGGGTCGGCAGTGTTGCCAGTACGTCGATTTGGTTAGCTGCGAGGAACTTGCCCTCGAACGCAGCTGCCTTGATCTCGAACTTATCCTGACTCTTGGCGAATTCCTTGAACAAACGGGCAGCAGCACCCGGGTGATCCTTGGAGAACGCGATCAGAGTCGGGCCGGTGAACACGTCGTTGAGGACACTGTATTCAGTGTCAGCAACAGCGCGCTTGAGCAGGGTGTTACGTACAACACGTACGTATACGCCAGCTTCACGAGCCTCTTTACGGAGTCCGGTCATAGCGCTTACTGTCACACCACGGGCATCAGCCACGACAGCGGACAGAGCAGCTTTGGCAGCCTCGTTGACTTCAGCGACGATGGCCTTCTTGTCTTCGAGATTAATTGCCACGGGTTTAACTCCTGCTTGTTACCGTTTCATCTGGCCGAAGCCGGATGTCGTTTTGGTGTCTGATTCGGTAAGGAACCGGGAGCACCATCTGCGTAGGCTTGAGGTTTAAGGCTTGCGCCGCCTACGGTCTTGGATAGCCCCCGCCAGGCAGGGACCCCAATTTTTTCAATTGACGCGATCTCTCGCGCCAATGTGTTTCTTATACGTCCAGCGAGCCTTGGTCGATGACCAGACCTGGGCCCATAGTGGTGCTCAGGGTAACGCGCTTGACGTAGATACCTTTCGAAGAAGCTGGCTTGATACGCTTCAGATCAGCGATCAGGGCTTCAACGTTTTCCTTCAGCTTGACGGCATCAAAGCCGACTTTGCCAACGGAGGTGTGGATGATGCCGTTTTTGTCGGTGCGATAACGAACCTGACCAGCCTTGGCGTTTTTAACCGCGGTAGCTACGTCTGGGGTTACGGTGCCGACTTTAGGGTTAGGCATCAGACCACGTGGACCGAGGATCTGACCCAACTGACCTACAACGCGCATTGCATCCGGGGAAGCAATTACTACGTCGTAGTTCAGGTCGCCGCCTTTCATTTCGGCAGCCAGGTCGTCCATGCCAACGCGATCAGCGCCGGCGGCCAGAGCAGCTTCAGCTGCCGGGCCTTGGGTGAAGACAGCAACACGTACAGTCTTGCCAGTACCGTGTGGCAGCACAGTAGCGCTACGAACGACCTGGTCGGATTTACGTGGGTCAACGCCCAGGTTTACAGCAACGTCAACGGACTCGCTGAACTTGACAGTCGACAGCTCGGTCAGCAGGGCAGCGGCGTCTACAAAGTTGTAGGCCTTGCCTGCTTCGATTTTGCCGGCGATAGCCTTTTGGCGCTTGGTCAGCTTAGCCATTACACACCCTCCACGTTAAGGCCCATGCTACGAGCAGAACCGGCGATGGTACGCACGGCTGCATCCATATCAGCTGCAGTCAGATCCGCGTTTTTGGTTTTCGCGATTTCTTCCAGCTGAGCACGAGTTACGGTGCCAACCTTAACGGTGTTAGGACGAGCGGAACCGCTAGTCAGACCGGCAGCTTTCTTCAGCAGAACCGAAGCCGGGGTCGACTTGGTTTCAAAAGTGAAGCTACGGTCGCTGTATACAGTGATGATCACTGGAGTCGGCAGACCTGGCTCAAGACCCTGAGTACGGGCGTTGAAGGCCTTGCAGAATTCCATGATATTCACGCCGTGCTGACCCAGAGCCGGGCCGACAGGTGGACTTGGGTTGGCCTGAGCGGCCTTCACTTGCAGCTTGATGTAAGCGGTAATCTTCTTGGCCATGAGGCACTCCAATTACGGGTTCAAACGCCTCGAAAGGCTCCCCGGTTACTTGCGCGTTTATCCCAGTGACGACAAAACCCCACAGCCTAAGGCTGCGGGGTTGGGATGCTTGCTCAGCTAGACCTTCTCGACCTGGCTGAACTCCAACTCTACCGGAGTAGAGCGACCGAAAATGAGCACTGCGACCTGGATCCGGCTCTTTTCGTAGTTAACTTCTTCGACGGTGCCGTTGAAATCAGCAAACGGACCATCTGTGACACGAACAACCTCACCCGGCTCGAACAACGTCTTCGGCTTAGGCTTGTCGCTACCGTCAGCAACGCGACGCAGAATTGCTTCTGCCTCTTTGTCGGTGATCGGAGCAGGCTTATCAGCAGTACCGCCGATGAAACCCATGACACGAGGAGTGTCCTTGACCAAGTGCCAAGTACCTTCATTCATGTCCATCTGAACCAGCACGTAGCCAGGGAAGAACTTGCGTTCGCTTTTGCGCTTCTGCCCATTCCGCATTTCAACCACTTCTTCAGTGGGAACCAGAATTTCGCCGAAGCCATCTTCCATGCCTGCGAGCTTTACGCGCTCTAGCAAAGAGCGCATAACATGCTTCTCGTAACCCGAGTAAGCATGCACAACGTACCAACGCTTAGCCACGGGACACCCTTAGCCAACAATCAAGGAAACAAGCCAGCCGAGCAGGGAATCAAGCCCCCACAACAGCAACGCCATAACCAGAACAACAGCCACAACAATCAACGTGGTCTGCGTGGTTTCTTGGCGAGTCGGCCAAACGACTTTACGAATTTCGGTGCGAGCTTCCTTTACCAGGACCGCGAAAGACTTGCCTTTGGAAGTCTGCAGGCCTACAAAGGCAGCTACAGCAGCAAGAGCGAGCAAAGCGAGTACGCGGTACAGGATCGGCGAAGCAGAGTAGCACTGATTGCCAACAACGCCTACGACCACCAATGCGACTACCACGAGCCACTTGACGAGATCGAAACGAGAGCTTTGAGCTTCAGCCTTAGGAGTCATCTATGAAGATCCTGTGAAAAGAAAGCCAGACACACCACGTGAATCTGGCAGGTCAGGAGGGAATCGAACCCCCAACCTACGGTTTTGGAGACCGTCGCTCTGCCAATTGAGCTACTGACCTAAAACAAAATCAGGCCGACCATTATGCAGGCCTGAAAAAGACTTTACAACAACCAACCCCACTAGACCTGAAATCACTTAGCCATAAAGCCAAATGCGACACCAACAAGCCGAGGCAGCTGTTAAAACAAAGGCAGATATTTTCATATCTGCCTTGTTATATGGAGCTCTTGAGCGGATTTGAACCGCTGACCTCACCCTTACCAAGGGTGTGCTCTACCAACTGAGCTACAAGAGCAAAACACATCGCACAACCTGCAAACTTGGAGCGGGTAGCGGGAATCGAACCCGCATCATCAGCTTGGAAGGCTGAGGTTCTACCACTAAACTATACCCGCGGAGCTTGCAGCTCACGCTAAAAATGGTGGAGGGGGAAGGATTCGAACCTTCGAAGTCGTAGACGTCAGATTTACAGTCTGATCCCTTTGGCCGCTCGGGAACCCCTCCTAAGCGAGCCGGCATTCTACATCACGCCGGCCTTCTGTCAAGCATTTTCTCATTAAAAATATGAGGTTAGCTGCGTTGACCTTCACTTCACCTTGTAGACCGTAAAGGTCTTCACTGCGAAGCGGGCGCCATTCTATGCAAACTATTCGACAGTTGCAACGCCTTCGCACAACATTATTTTATGTTTTAACTCATTGAATTCCTTAGCAAGGTTTTCAAACGGCAGATCGTCAGCCAGCCTCCTGCTTTCAGGGGCCACACGCAGCCAATAACCGGAGGCATCAGGCGTATGGAGGAGAAGCACTTTGACCTTTATATCCAGGCTTATGAGGCGCTGCTCGACCGACTGAGCCTGACGCTGATCAGCAAAGCCACCAATGTATAGGCAGGTATTTTGTGCGTCAGGCGCTTTTACTCGATCGCGTCGAATCATGGGGTCAGAGGATTCACTCAATAGGCGAATATCCTGCTGAGAGCCCTTATAAAGGCTCAGAGGCGTTACATCTTTAGCGCGCAACGGGGCTTCCTGTTGATGCCAGATGTAATAGAAGGCATTGAGAACGAGCAAAAGCAAAAACAGCCAACGCATAAATACCTCAGGACAAAGGACACGCCATCGCCAGACCAACAAAAACCAGATCAGGAACAAAACGAGCGTGAGGCACGGCATCGGAGACCAGGTCAGCATCCCCGCCAGTCAGAAAAACCGTGAAGTCATCTCCCCAATAACTTCGAGCCAACTCAAGCTGGGTCAAAACAAACCCTCTGAGCATCAGCGTACAACCCCGCTCAACGGCTTCAACAGTCGTGCGACCTGGCGAGAGGCGCGCCAGGGCCTGCTCCGCCGCAATATCGTCGTAGCGGATCTTGCGCGTGTGCGTTCGCAACTGGCTGCGCATAAGGGGCATTCCCGGGCAAATGAAACCGCCAAGATGTTCACCATCGGCAGCAATAAAGTCCGCAGTGGCGGCGGTACCGAAATCAAGCACCAGGCAGGCACCTGGTGCCAGCTTGAAACCACCGAGCATTGCCAACCAACGATCTAGCCCAAGACGCTCGAACTCTTCGTAACCATTACGTACACCCGCCATTTCTCTCGCCGAAGCAGCACAAGACACAGCAACCCCAAATGCCCCCTGCAAAGCCTCAACCAGCTGCCCGGTCTCCTCAGCGGCCCGAACACTCACCAGGCGGCAACGCGTCAATGACAGTCCCGGGATTGCCTTCAGGCCCTCGATCAATTCAAGGTCCGAGCCGACAACACCCTCTGCGGACGCCCTGGCCGTAGGCGAATCGAGCACACGCCATTTGATAAAGCTATTCCCACAGTCGAGCTCAAGAATCATCACGCAACCTCAGGCTTAGCTCACCGCCGCTGTATATTTTCTCGGCACCCTCGACACTCAGCCGAAGCGCGCCCTGGTGATCAACACCCAGCACCACACCATCAATCTGGTTAACACCCGCGATAAGAGATACGGCCTTACCCTGCCACAAATGATTTCGCTCCCACTCTTCCTGGAGCGCAGCAAAGCCCGAAGCCTTGTGTCGCTCCAGGTGACTTTGCAGTTGCAGCCCAAGCCGTGCGACCAAGTGATTACGGTCGACAGGGGAACCTGTCTCCAGCTGCGCCGACGTCCACTGCTGATCGACCTCTGCGGCCTTCTGCATATTTACGTTGATCCCTACACCGAGCACAACGTGGCAAACATCAGCGGGATCCCCTACCAATTCCAGCAAGATGCCGGCAATTTTTTTCTGCCCAACCAGGACGTCGTTCGGCCATTTCAATGCAGCAGCCTGGACACCCAGCTCACGCAGCGCCTGCATGACCGCCAATCCCACGACAAGACTAAGCCCCTCCAACTGCCTTAACCCTCCGTCAATGCGCAATACGAGGCTGTAATACAGGTTTTGAGCGAACGGGCTGACCCACTTACGACCCCGCCTACCCCTTCCTGCCGTCTGCTGCTCCGCAAGCACCAGAAATGGCGCCGCGCAACCGGCGTCGACGAGGCGCAAGGCCTCCGCATTGGTGGAGTCTATGGAATCCGAGATGTAAACAGGCCACGTCAAAGCTGGAGCGTGCCCTTGAATTTCTTCAGCATTCAAGAACACCAATGGAGATGCCAGCTGATACCCCCTGCCACGAACTTTATGGATGGGCAGGTTCAATTCGGACTCCAGATGCTGGAGTTGCTTCCAAACAGCACTGCGGCTGACACCCAGGGCAGCACCCAGCGCCTCTCCGGAGTGGAATCGACCATCTTTGAGAAGTGTTAACAACGTCAGCATGCAAGCATCGCCTCACAATGAGGCACGCATGATAGCCATGCGCAAGGTCATTGCATAGAAAGGACGGGATTTAGCACGGGCGGTGGCACGAAAGCGTTCGCGGCCTCTCAGCCTGGGCGCGTTGTGATTAACACTAAACATGAGCAAGCTTTGCCCGCTTTTCGACCGCCCAAAACAAAACCCCTGATTGCGTTAGCAATCAGGGGTTTCGGAATTTAATCTTGACGATGACCTACTCTCACATGGGGAAACCCCACACTACCATCGGCGGGGTTTCGGAATTTAATCTTGACGATGACCTACTCTCACATGGGGAAACCCCACACTACCATCGGCGATGCATCGTTTCACTACTGAGTTCGGGATGGGATCAGGTGGTTCCAATGCTCTATGGTCGTCAAGAAATTCGGGTACTGAGTCGTAGCCAGTTGGCTTCGCTTCAGCAAATTGGGTATGTGACAGCTTTCGGTGTTTTGTGA
>NZ_LMKI01000036.1:0-215306 GCF_001421425.1 Pseudomonas sp. Leaf15 | reverse complement strand
CCTGGAACGCAAGGCGCGAAAGTTGGGGTTGCAGCTGATTGAAGCGGCTTGATTTTTAATAGCAAAAACAATGAGTTATTTTTTGTTTGATAAGAGCTGTCGAGCCCTGGCGAGGCTGCGAAGGCGACGGCACAGGCGAAAAATTAACCACCTGAACCACCGCCATCGCAGCGGCTTGGCGTGATTACCCGGCATACACCGGGTAGTCGGTATAGCCCTGCGCCGAGCCGCCGTACATCCCTTCTGCCCGCAGCGGGTTCAATGGCCAGCCGTTGAACAGTCGCTGTGGCAGGTCCGGGTTGGCAATGAACGGGCGACCGAAGGCGATCAAGTCCGCCAGCCCCGACTCCAGCAGCTTTGCACCGCGCTCAGCGGTGTAACGCCCGGCGTAGATGATGCGCCCGCTGAAGGTGCTGCGCACCGCCTGGCGGAAGGTTTCAGGCAGGTCTGGCGCGTTGTCCCAGTCGGCTTCGGCGATGGACACATAGGCAATGCCGGACGCCTCCAGCACCTTGATCGCCTCGATATAGGTGTGATGCGGGTCTTCCTCCACCAGGCCGATATACACGCGGTCCTGATCAGTGCCGCTGAACAACGGCGAAAAACGCACGCCAAGGCGCTCCGGCCCGACCACCGCCGTCACCGCTTCAACGATCTCGCGCAGAAAGCGCAAGCGATTGTGCAACGAGCCGCCGTATTCGTCGTCGCGCTGGTTGGCATGCGCCGAGATGAACTGGTTGACCAGGTAACCATTGGCAGCATGGATTTCCACGCCATCGAACCCGGCGTCCAAGGCATTGCGTGCCGCCTGGGCGTAGTGCCCCACCAGTTCCTCAATCTCCAGCACGCTCAATGCACGCGGCACCGGCGGCTGTTTCAATTCACCCACGCCGGGGCCGGTTTCGATAAAGGCTTTCGCCTGCTCCGCCCGCAACGCAGAAGGCGCGACCGGGGCCAACCCTTCTGGCTGCAACGCGTTATGGGACACACGGCCGACATGCCACAGCTGGGCGAAAATCACCCCGCCTTCGGCATGCACCGCCTCGGTGACTTGGCGCCAGCCGTCGATCTGCGCCGGGGTATAAATGCCCGGCGTCCACGCATAGCCCTGGCCACGCGGTTCGATCTGCGTGCCTTCACTGACCATGAACCCGGCGGTGGCGCGCTGGCGGTAATACTCGGCCATCAGTTCGGTGGCGATATCACCCGGTTGCGCACTGCGCTGACGGGTCAAGGGCGGCAGCAAAACCCGGTTATTCAGGGTGTGATGCCCCAGTTTTACCGGGGTATTTAAAACACGCATAGTCATGAGTCACTGTCCAAATTCAGGGCGAACAAAGGCATTGGCGGCTCTTGAGAGCCGCCAATGCCTGCAACGGTTAGTTAATTCAAGCGGTAAGTTTCAGCAGGGCCTTGGCCACGTCGCTGGAGCTGGCGGGGTTCTGGCCCGTCACCAGCAAGCCATCTTCAAGCACGAAGGACTGCCAGTCGGCGCCCTTCTCATACAGGCCACCGAGTGCCTTGAAATCATCTTCAATCAAAAACGGCACCACATCGGTCAGGCCCACGGCGGCTTCTTCGGAATTGGAAAAGCCCGTCACACGGCGGCCCTTCACCAACGCTTCACCGTTGACCGCCTTGACGTGACGCAGCGCACCCGGCGCATGGCAGACAAAACCAATCGGCTTGCCGGCGCGCTCAAAGGCTTCGATCAACGCGATCGACGCTTGCGATTCGGCCAGGTCCCACAATGGCCCGTGACCGCCTGGGTAAAACACCGTGTCGAAATCGGCGGCATTCACCGAGTCCAGCTTGACCGTGTTGGCCAGGGCCTGCTGCGCGGCCGAGTCGGCGGCAAAGCGGCGGGTATCGTCGGTTTGCGCATCCGGCTGGTCACTGACCGGGTCCAGCGGTGGCTGGCCACCGGACGGGGATGCCAGCACCAGTTCGGCACCGGCGTCCTTGAAGGTGTAATAGGGAGCGGCAAATTCTTCGAGCCAGAAGCCGGTTTTACGACCGGTATTGCCCAGCTGGTCGTGAGAGGTCAGTACCATTAATACTTTCATTTTCCAGTGCCTCGATCGATGGGTTGCAGTAGGTGTTGTGTGAGTAGCAGCGCCTCATCAAACGGCGCTGATGTTCGGGTGATCTTGCTCATGACGCTGGTCCCCAGCCACAACGCATACAGGCGCCGGGCCAGGCTTTCGGGGTGTGACTGTGCCGGCAGCGAGCCGTCTTCAACGCCGTGCTGCAAGGCTTCTGCCAGCAACGCAATGGTGCGTGCAGTGCCACGCTGCAGGGCCAGACGCATCGGCTCTGAAAGGTCTGACACCTCGGCACCGAGTTTGACGGCAAGGCATTTGCCCGTGTCGGTGCAGCCGGTCTGGTTGTCGACCCAGGAGTGCCAATAGCGCATCAACTTGGCAAAACCTGACAGTTCAGGCTGATCGAACAACTGCTGCATGCCGTTGACGTAGTGGTCGAAGTAGCTGTCGAGCAACACCACGCCGAAGGCATCCTTGGAGTTGAAGTAGTGATAAAACGAGCCTTTGGGCACCTCGGCGGCTTGCAGTATTTCGTTCAAGCCCACCGCAGAAAATCCTTTGCGGCCGACAATCACTTGCGCGGTGTCCAGAATCGCCCGCCGGGTACTTTTAGTTTCGTTGTTCATCACGCTTCCCGTCCGATTAGACCAGTCGTCTAGTTCGTTGAGGGGATGTTAGGCGCCACGTAAAACTTCAACAATGTCAGATGCGCAAGGATTCCGGACATGCCACAAAGCCGGTTGCCGTTTACCCGGCACGCGCCGACAATCACCCCTCCCGAGCCCTTGGCCCGCGTTTTTTGGAGAACAATGATGCACAGCGTTGCGCTGATGGTTTACCCGAACTTTCAATCCCTGAGCCTTAGCCTGGGCTCGGTATTTGAATGCGCGAACCTGCTGCGCGGCGAACCGGCCTATGAGTTTCACTTGGTGTCCGAAAGCGGCGGTGCCGTGATGACCTCCCAAGGCTTTTCGGTGAACACCACGCCGATCCGCGCGCAGGGTTATGACACGCTGATCGTCAGCGGCTATCTGGAATTTCGCTTGCCGGAAGCCAACCTGCTCGAACTGGTCAAGGCCGCCTCCGCCCAATCACGGCGCGTAGCCTCGTTGTGCATGGGCATCTTCGTGTTGGCCGAAGCCGGCTTGCTCGAGGGCAAGCGCACCACCACCCACTGGATCCACGCGCCCGCCTTTCGCAAGCGCTACCCGCACATCCAGCTTGAGGAAGACAAACTGTTCGTGGTCGACGGCCAGATCTGGACCGGTGCCGGCATGAGCGCCGGCGTCGACCTGGCACTGGCCATGGTCGAGGCCGACCTGGGCAGCGACCTGGCCCGGCGCATCGCCCGCAAACTGGTGATTGCGCAACGCCGCGGCAGTGAGCAGTCGCAATTGTCAGCCCTGCTGGAATTGGACCCCAAGTCCGACCGCGTGCAACTGGCCCTGGCCTATGCCCGCGAAAACCTGACCCACGACCTGTCGGTGGAAGCCCTGGCCGAGGTTGCCCGCCTGAGCCCGCGCCAGTTCAGTCGGGTGTTTCGCGAAGAAACCGGGCAAACCCCGGCCAAGGCCATCGAATCACTGCGCGTGGAAGCCGCCCGGGCGCTGATGGAAACCAGCCGTCACCCGGTCGAAGTGGTGGCCCGCGAAACCGGCTTTGGTGATCGCGAGCGCATGCGCCAGGCGTTTCTGCGTGCCTTCGGGCAGCCGCCGCAGGCCATGCAGCAGGCTTTTAATGCAGGACCGCTCGGGTAATCAGGTAACTCACCAACTGCGGGTCATCCTCCAGCTCCAGGGTCTGCACCGGGCGCGGCAAATCATCCAGCACGGCACGCCAGAACGCCTGGGACACTTCATCCTGGTCATAGAAACGCACCAGCCAATCGGCCTGGCCGCTGCTCAACACCTGGGTGGCGATGGCACGGCCTATGCCTTTGCGGCGGTAGCGCTTGAGAATGAACAGGTCGGCCAGTTCCAGGGCGTCGATGCCCGGCAGTTCGCTGCCCTCGATCAGCAGGAAGCCGGCGATATAACCGTCCACCAGCAGCAGGTTGGCGCTCCATTGCGGGTCGTGCCAGTAGCGGGTCAGGTGCTCATCGTGGATGTAGAAGCGGCCATCCGCCTCGACATCTTCCTGTTCCCAGTCCGAGGACTCATAGGCGTAATACTGGTAAAGATTGCGGATCAGCTCGGACTCTTCGGGGCCAGTCTGGATCAGTTCAACGGTGGTTTCGGGCATGGGGCTCTCGGTGACAAAACGCAGGGCGCCATTGTTCACAAAACACGCGCGCAGGCCAATACATTGCATAACCTTTCTGTTTGCTGAACCGATTGCGGATTTGCCCCGTCCAACCGAAATTCCTGAAACATTTAGAATAAACTTCGTCAGCTTCGACCTTTTTCTCAAGGACCTCTATTTTGACCAACGTCTGTTCCGCCGGCCTGGATGTGGGCTTTGCCTCCCTGGATTACCTGCAGATTTTTATCCTGGGGGTGATCCAGGGCATTACCGAGTTGCTGCCGGTGTCGTCCACCGCCCACATGCGTGTGGTGCCCGCCCTGCTCGGCTGGCAAGACCCCGGCTCGGCGTTTTCGGCGGCGATGCAGTTGGCGGCGCTGGCGGCGGTGGTCAGTTATTTCTGGCGCGATGTGCGCCAGGTCACCACGGGCAGCATCGGCGCGGTACGCCGGGGCGACTACAACGACCCGTGGTTCAAGCTGGCGGTGGCGATTGTGCTGGCGACCATCCCTATCTGTATTGCCGGCCTGGCCTTGTCCTCGACCCTCAACAGCTGCAACTCGCCGTTGCGCGGCCTGATGGTCATCGGCATTTCCTGTGTGGTGATGGCGGTATTGCTGGCGGTGGCCGAAGTGCGTGCACGCCACACCCGGGACATGGGCCAGATGCGCCTGCGCGATGCACTGATTGTCGGGGTTGCACAGATTGGCGCGTTGATTCCCGGCGTCTCGCGTTCAGGCTCGACACTGACCGCCGCGCTGTTCCTCAACTTCAAGCGTGAAGAAGCCGCGCGCTTTTCGTTCCTGCTGGGCCTGCCGGCGATCGCGCTGGCCGGTTTGAAAGAACTGTGGGTGTTGCTGCACGCCGACTTGCCCGCCCACGCCTGGCCACATTTGCTCTTCGGTCTGGTGGTGGCAAGTATCTCGGCGTTCTTCGCGATCTGGGGCCTGATGAAGTTCCTGGAGCGGTTCTCCACCTGGCCGTTTGTGATTTATCGCGCGCTGCTGGGGATCTTCCTGATTGTGGCGGTCAGCACCGGGTTGCTCAGTTAAGCCCGCGGTTGACGGTCGGCCAGCGCTTCAAGCAAATCAGCCGAAGGCACAAAAAACAGGCCGCCGGTCACGGCGGTACTGAAGTCCAGCAAGCGGTCGTAGTTGCCGACCGGGCGGCCGACGAACATGTTTTCCAGCATCAACTCCAGGGGCTGCGGCGAGCGCGCGTAGCCGATAAAGTAGGTGCCGAACTCGCCGGCGCCCGGGCGGCCAAAGGGCATGTTGTCGCGCAGGATTTTCACTTCTTCGCCATCGGCGTCGGTGATCACGGTCAGGGCGCTGTGGGAGTTGCTCGGCTTGGTCTCGTCATCCAGTTCGATATCGGCCAGTTTGGTACGCCCGATTACCTTCTCCTGCGCTTCCACCGTCAACGCGTTCCAGGCGCTCATGTTGTGCAGGTACTTCTGCACCAGCACGTAGCTGCCGCCTTCAAATTCCGCGTCTTCATCGCCGACGATGGTAAAGCCGACGGCCTTGCGCCCCACCGGGTTCTCGGTGCCGTCGACAAACCCGATGATGCTGCGCATATCGAAGTAGCGGAAACCCTGGACCTCATCCACCACCTTGACGCTGTCGCCCAGGGCCACCATCAACTGCGTGGCCAACTCAAAGCAAAGGTCCATCTGCTCGGCGCGGATATGCAGCAGGATATCGCCGGGCGTCGACGGCGCCATGCGCCCTGGCACGCCGAACTCGCGAAACGGGTGCAAGGCTGCCGGGCGTGGCCCGCCGAACAGCCGGCTCCAGGCATCCGAGCCGAACCCGCAGACACAGGTCAGGTTGCCCGCCGGCACGCGCTTGCCCACTGAACGCACCAGCCCGGCGATATCGCCGCACCAGGCGCGCACCTGGTCTTCACTGCCGGGAGCGACGGTTGCCACCATGAAGATCGCGCTGCTGGTGATGGGATGGCAGACGGACTGCGGCTCAAGAGGTGGCTGAACAGGGCAAGTCTTCATGATGAAAGTCCACAGGCTAAGGGCGGTTTTAACCCGCGCAGATTAGCAGATCATCACTGGCAGCTCTCCCACACCTGGCGAATCAATGTCTTCAGCTTCAGCGCCTCGGCCCAGCGGTCGCTGATTTCACCGCCGTTAGCATCGGTGATCGCATAGGGCGGCGGGCCCAGTTCACAGGTGAATGACAGGCTATTGGGCGTGTCAGGCCGGGCCAGCCAGTCTTCGATCCCGTAGCGCCACCAGCCGGTAAAGCGCTCGACCCAGGCCTGGTGCTGAGGGAAATCCACAGAGACCTGCACCTGTTCACTGCTGGCCACCCGGCCGTGAAAGCCCCAGCTGTGGCGCAATATCGTGCATATGTGTTCGTCGTCCTCAACCGCGCCAGGCTCCGGCAACTCCCGGCCGACGACGTAATGGGACAGGTCGGCCAGCAGTTTCAGGTCGGGCATTTGTGCGAGCAGGTCGAGGGTGAACAGCAGGTCGTTGGTCAGGCGGTAGCGATGGGTTTCCAGCAGGATCGGAAAGTCCACCTGTTCGGCCAGACGCTGCCAGCCTTCGACCAGCCGGGCCGCCTCGCCCAGCGTGCGCGGGCGCACATCGGCCTGCAGGGTGAGGTGGTGGCAGCCATAGCGGCTGATCACATCCAGCGCGGCGGCCAGGTCATCCACCGATTGCGGGAACAGTTGGCCTTCGATCTGCAAGCCCCTGGCGCTGGCGGCAGCGTGCAGGCGCGCGACCTCGGCGGGTTTCCAGTAATGGTCGGTGATGCCGTCAAAGCCGGCGCCGGCGATGCGATCGAGCTGGGCTTCCAGAGGCCCGGGCTCGGTTTGCATGGCCCAGAGGGATTGGAACACCAGAAATTCGCGCATATCAGCCTCGCAGCAGGTGTTTAAGGGAAACGTCCGGGTCGGCCAGGTCGGCCGCATTGAGTGCAATGCGCGCGCTGATCAAGCGTTCGCACAGCTTGATGTCCTTGGCCACGCCATTGCCGAGCGCCCAGCCGCAAGCGCCTTGCAAATGCCCGTCGGTATCCAGGTGGAACAACAGCAAACCGCCGCCCGGGAGTGCCCGGCTGACCGTCAGCGGGGTCATCACGCCGACGGTCTGCAAGCCCCAGTCGTACTGGTCGGACCAGAAGCCCGGCAGCGCCTCGAACGGCAACTCACGCCCGAGCATATTCAGCGCGGCGTGGCGGCCTTGGGCTTCGGCATTGCGCCAGGTTTCCTGGCGTTGATACAGGCCACCCAGGCGAAACTCACACACATCGCCCGCCGCATAAATGTTCGGCGCACTGGTGCGCAGCTGCGCATCGACGCGAATGCCCTGCCCTACTTCCAGCCCCGCGGCTGCGGCCAATTCCAGATTAGGTTGCATGCCAATGCCGACCACCACCCGATCGCACGGCAAGCGTTGCCCATCGACCAGTTGCACCGCGTCGGCGTCGATGGATTCGAGTGCCACATTCAGATGAACCGCCACGCCGTGCTGGCGATGCACATCCAGCAGCGCTTCGCTGATCACCGGCGGCAACACCCGGCCCGCCAAGCGTGGGCCTGCTTCAAGCACCGTGACCTGGCAGCCCAGGCCGCGCGCGGTCGCCGCCACTTCCAGGCCGATAAAACCACCGCCGACCACCACCAGCCGCGTGCCGGGGCGCAAGGCGTCGCGCAGGGCCAGGGCCTCATCATGGGTGCGCAGGTAAAGCACGTTCGCCTGCTCCACAGGCCAGCGTCGCGCCCGGCCGCCGGTGGCCAGCAGCACACCGGCAAAGTCCAGCCATTGGCCGTCAGCCAGTTGCAGCCGGAGTTGCTGCGGCTCCAGGCGCGTGACCGGGTTGCCGGCGATATGTTCGATGCCCAGCGCGGCCATGCGCTGGCCGTCACACAGGCTGCAACCCGCCAGGTCCGTACTGCCTTGCAGCAAGCCCTTGGATAACGGCGGGCGCTCGTAGGGCAAGTGCGGTTCATCGCCGATCAGGATCAGGCGCCCGGTGTAGCCTTCTTCGCGCAAGGTCAGCGCCGCACGGCCACCGGCATGGCCGGCGCCGACGATAATCAGGGGGGCGTTCATGCTCACGCCGTCACGGCGAGCAGAACCCGCCCCGCTTCGACCCGCACAGGGTAGGTTTTGAGGTTGACGCACACCGGCGCGCCGAGGGCCTTGCCGGAGCGGTAATCAAAGCGCCCGTTGTGCTTGGGACACTCGATCACGTGGTCCATCACCAGGCCGTCGGCCAAGTGGATTTTCTCGTGGGTGCACAGGCCGGCAGTGGCAAAAAATTCATTCTCGGCCGAGCGGTATACCGCGTAAGTGTGCGGCCCATGGTCGAAGCGCAGCACGTCTTCTTCGTCAATTTCGCCCACGGCGCAGACGTCGATCCATTGATCGTTCATGGCGTTTTCTCTTATTGGATGGGGTGAAACTCAGCCAGCAGTGGCTTCGGCATTGACCGGGGCATGGGCAGTGGGTTCTGTGCGATGGCGCACGGGGCGCTGCACGAAATAGCTCGGGTCGCTGCGCTGCTTCCAGATCGTCGGCAGGATTTCCTTGTACGCCTCAAGAATATTCGCGTACGGCGGCGGGCAGTCGCTGCGGATCTCTTCGTGCAGTTGCGCCAACGCGTGGTACGGCACCATCGGGTACATGTGGTGTTCGAGGTGGTAGTTCATGTCCATGTAGATAAAGCGCAGCACGCGATTCATGTAGATGGTGCGGCAGTTGCTGCGGTGGTCCAGCACATCTTCGGCCAGGCCCACATGCTGGGTGAGGCCGAACAGGTAGCCGAGCCAGGCGCCGTAAAGGCTCGACAGGCCGACCAGCATCAATGGCAGCCAGCTGTGCAGGTACAACGCGCTGCCGATCACCAGCGCATAAATACCGACCCAGATCCGCGCAGCACGGAACACCTTGGGCCATTCGGACTCGGGGATGAAGTCCTGCTCCTGGGCGCTCATCCTGCCGATCGCATGGCGCGCCACACCGCTGAAAGTTTTCCAGGCCAATGGCAGGTTGAACAGGCTCAGGCCCATCATCAACAGGCTTGGCGGGCGCGGCTCGACGATTTCCGGGTCACGCCCGACCACGATGGTGTCGGTGTGGTGCCGCGCATGGCTCCAGCGCCACACATGCGGCTCGAAAATGCACATAAAACTTGCCACCTGGTACAGCCCATCATTCATCCAGCGGGTCTTGAAGGCGGTGCCGTGGCCGGTCTCATGCCAACGCGGGTTGGACGCGGTGCCGTAGAGCACGCCGTAAGCCATAAAGAACGGCACGCACGCCCACGAGCCCCAGAACCAGTAGCCGCCAAACCCCGTAACCAGCAGCGCCGACAGCCACAGGGCCGTGTCGAGCAACGCCGGGCCGTCGCGGCGCTGCATCAGTTCTTTCATGCGTTTACGCGAGATCGGCGATTGATACCAACTGGCCGAGACCAGGCCCTTTTCTGCGGCGCGGGCAGCTTCAGGGCCGGTGAGGCTGTAGTCGCGCCGGGCGCGGTGAGGCGTGTGTTCAGGCATTGTTATTGTTCTCCGCAAGCGTTGGGTAACAGGTGCTTTGCGAACAAACCATAGAGCGTGGATAAATCCGCCTCAAGGCCTTGAATCCATTCCCTATCAAGCTATCATCCAGGCCCAGCGGAGCTTGATAGTTTTCTATCAAGACGCTTGAGAGGCCTGTCATGAACAATAATAAACGCCCGACCATCGCCACCGTTGCCGCCCAGGCGGGCTTGAGTGTGGCCACCGTCGACCGCGTACTCAACGCCCGAGCGCCGGTGAATCCGCAGACCGCCGAGCAGGTGTTCCAGGCCGCCGAAGCCGTGGGTTATTTTGCTGCACGGCTGATTGGCCAGCGTATTCGCGAACGGCGCCCCACTTATCGCTTCGGCATCCTGCTGCTGGGCACCGCCCAAGCGTTTTACGCCAACCTGGCGCAGTCGATCAGCGCGGCTGCGCAGCATCACGCTACAGCCAACCTGACCTGCCAGTTCGACTACATTCTCGACCGCACGCCCAGCGCCATCGCCGCACAGATCGAGCAATTGGCCGTGCAGTGCGACGCCCTTGCGGTGGTCAGCTTTGCCCATCCGTTGATCAACGCCACACTGGCGCAAGTGCGCGAAGCCGGCGTGCCGGTGGTTGCGCTGCTCTCGGATATCCACGAGCACGCCTTGGAGCCTTATGTGGGCCAGGACAACCATGTGGTCGGGCGCACCATGGGCTGGCTGCTGGCGCGCACCTGCGGCGCACGCAAAGGCAGCGTCGGCATTCTGTTGGGCGGCCATCGTTTTCTCGGCCACCAGGCACGGGTTGAAGGCTTGCACAGTTACCTGGCCGAGCATGCGCCGGGGCTCAAGCCGCTGGAACCGCTGATCAACCTGGACAACAGCGACATCACTGAAGAAGCCACCCTCGACCTGCTCACCCGCCACACCGACTTGCGCGGCCTGTGCGTGGTGGGCGGCGGCGGCGACGGCGTGATCAATGCCCTGGCGCAACTGCCCAAACGGCCGGCGCTGTGCTGTATTTTGCAGGAGTCCACCGCGTTGTCGCGTGAGGCGCTGAGCCGGGGTTTGATTGATGTGGTGATGGACTCACAGCCACGGCAAACGGCGACCGCGCTGATCGAATTACTGGTGGCGTTGCAGGCCGCCGAGGCCTTCGACCCGCTGCGGCACAGAGTGCATATTCCACCGCAGATCGTGACCTCGGAGAACCTGTCCAACTGATACACAATTTGACCGGGTTTTGCTTGAGGATTACTGCAAGCGAAAATCCCCGGCGCTCAACCCGAAGCGGCTCATCTTGTTGTACAGCCCGCCACGCGACACGTTCAACTGCCGTGCAGCCAAACGGATATTGCCGCCGGCAGCGGTAAGCGCGGCGACGATAGCGTGCCGCTCATGGCTGCTCAGGTCCTGCGCGGGCTGAGGTTCGTAAGGGCGCAAGGCTGCACGCTGCTGGGTTTCAAGGGGCAGATCGGCAGCCTGGATCAACTCACCCATCGCCAGGTTGGTTGCCCGCTCAATGCTGTTTTCCAGCTCACGCACGTTGCCGGGCCAGCCGTAGGCCGAGAGCAACTCCAATGCATCCGGCGAAAAACCCTGAACCGCTTTGCGCATCGAACGGGCGCACCGATTGAGGAAATGCCGCGCCAGCAGCGGGATATCGTCACGGCGCATGCGCAACGGCGGCACGGTCAGGTTCAAGACATTGAGGCGGTAGTAAAGGTCTTCACGAAACGCACCCTGCGCCACCGCCTGGCTGAGGTTGCGATGGGTGGCGGCGATAATGCGCACATTCACTGAGCGGGAGTTTTTTGCGCCGACACGGGTGACTTCACCTTCCTGCAATACCCGCAACAAACTGACCTGGGCGTCGAATGCCATGTCGCCAATTTCATCGAGAAAAATCGTGCCGCCATCGGCCAGTTCAAACTTGCCCGCCGAGCCGCCACGGGCGGAGCCGGTGAACGCGCCCTCGACATGCCCGAACAATTCGCTTTGCACCAGGTCCCGTGGAATCGCGCCGCAATTGACTGCCACAAACGGGCCTTTATGGCGCTCGCTACCGTTGTGAATCGCCTGGGCAAACAGCTCCTTGCCGGTGCCGCTTTCGCCGAGGATCAAGGTGGTGGAATCGCTGCGGCTGGCGATACGCCCCAAGTGCAACGCGTCCTGGATCGCCCGCGAATTACCCTGGATGGTTTCAAAGGTGTAGCTGGCCTGGGTGCCGATAATGCGCCGGGTGATTTCGCGGATACGCCGGCTTTCGCGCAGCGACACAATCACCCCACCCTGCTCCAGCGGGCATACCGACACCAGGCACGCCAGTTGGCTGCGGTCGTGCAAGTGGAAGGTGCAGTCAAGGTCACGCACGCCCTCGCTGGCCCGCAGCAACATGGCATCGCTCAGCTCACTGCGGCCCAGGCGCTGGAACGGGCTGCCGAGCAGTTCCAGGCCGACGCGGAATAATTGCCGGGCGTAGCGATTGAGCGCCTTGATGCAGCCGCGCTCATCAAGCACCACCAAGCCTTCGTTGAGCACCTCGAGCACCGTCTGCTGTTCCTCCAGCAGCGCTTGCAGCGCCATCTGCCGCGCCACCGCCTCGGCGGCCGCTTGCACGGTGCCCAGGGTGTGGAAGTGAAACCAGCCGGGCTCGGCAGTGAGCGTCAACATGGCCAGGGTCTGGCCCTGGGCATTCTTGATCGGCGCGGCGGCGCAATGCATGCGACGTTCACGCAGGCCGCTGCCAAAGTTTTCCTCGGCCAGCACGTACACCAGGCGGTCTTCGGCCAGGGCCAGGCCGGTGCAGTTGGTGCCCTGTACCGATTCCAGCAGGCGACTGCCAATGGGCGTGATATCCAGCCCGCAAAAATACAGGGTGGTGCCTTCAGCGTCGGTGAGGTTGATATGCCCGCGCGGGTTGTAGGCCAGCAAGCCGCGCATGACCTGCGCCGCCGCCGCGATCAGCACGCGGTGGGCCGCCAGGGTGGCCGCGAGCGCGTCGGCGGCGACAAAACGGTATTGGCTGTCATCCGGGCTGATACCCGCCTCGACACTGCGCCGCCAGGAATCCCAAATCACCTGCCGAACGTCGGCCGGGCGCTCGACCACGCCGGCCTGACACGCCTGCCATGCCTGTTCCAGCGCGGGAATCGGGCCGTCGTTCAGCGAAGCCGGCCCCAGGGCCGTGAGGTAGTCGAGGTCTTGCACGCTGAAAGCCATGGGAACGGGGGTCATTGCGGCAATCCATGTTCATGTTTTTGACATGTCAGTATAGGCATGTCATCAGAATGAACAATTTTTGTTTATAGAATTAAATAATCCTTTAAATATCAAAAGGTTAAATATTGGCACAGTGCTTGCTCTTACCCCATAGCCGCTGACCACTGTCCTGCGGCCAACAATAAAAAGGGGTCATTGCATGAGTACACAGAACATCCGCCTGGGTTTGATCGGTGCCGGTCGCATGGGCAGTTTCCACGGGCTGACGGCCGCCCGCCACATCCCCGGCGCCTGCCTCGCCGCCATCGCCGACCCCACGCCCGGCCAGGCCGCACGCCTGGCGACGGAGCTGGGGGTGAACAAGGTCTACACCGACCCACAGCAATTGCTCGACGACCCGGATATCGATGGCGTCCTTATCGCCGCCCCCGCCCGCTGCCACGCCGAACTGGTGATCAGCGCTGCCCGCGCCGGCAAGGGCATCTTCTGCGAAAAACCCATGGCCATCACCCTTGATGAAGCCGACCGCGCCATCGCCGCTGCTGCCGATGCCCGCGTGCCGCTGCAAGTGGGTTTCAACCGGCGATTTGCCAAGAGCTTTCGCACCGCCCACCTCGACGTGGCGGCCGGGCGCATTGGTACGCCACAATTGCTGCGCTCGCTGACCCGCGACCCGGCGCTCAACAATCCCGCGAACTCGCCGCAATGGGTGATCTTCCTCGAAACCCTGATCCACGACTTCGACACCCTGCGCTACCTCAACCCGGGCGCCGAGGCGGTGCAGGTCTACGTGATGGCCGATGCGCTGATTGCACCGCAATACAAAAGCAAAGGCTTCCTCGACACCGCCGTGGTCACGATCCGCTTCGACAATGGCGCCATCGCTACCGCCGAGGCCAACTTCCAGGCGGTCTACGGCTACGATGTGCGCGGCGAAGTGTTCGGCAGCGCAGGCATGCTGAGCATGGGCAGCCTCAACGAATCTGACCTGGTGCGCTACCTGGCCCAAGGGATCCAGGCCGACACCCAGCGCATGGACACCGACCTGCTGCGCGACGCCTACATTGCCGAGCTCAACCACTTCGTCGAGTGCCTGCGCACCGGCGCCAAACCTCTGGCCAGCGGCGAAGACGCACGTGCGGCCCTGGCGATTGCCCGCGCCTGCATCGAGTCGTTCGAAACCGGCAAGGCCGTGGCCGTGCCAGGAGCTGGCCGATGATGCCGTTTAAACTGGCGGTCAGCGCCGAGATGGTGTTTCTCGACCTGCCCTTTATCGAACGTGTAAAACGCATTCATGCCCTGGGGTTCAGCGCCGAAATCTGGAACTGGACCCACAAGGACATCGGCGCACTGGCCGCCACCGGCGCCGACTTCACCTCCATGACCGGCTACATCAGCGGTACCCTCACCGACCCCGACGGTATTCGTCAGTTGCTCGACAGCGCCCGCGAGTCCCTGGGTGTTGCCGCACGTCTGAACTGCCCCAGCCTGAACCTGCACGGCACCGGCCTGGGTGACGGTGGCCTGCCGGTGCAGCCGGTGGGCCAGACTACCGGGCGCATGTGGCTGAGCGCGTGCAAGACCCTGGAAAAAATCGCACGCCTGGGCGAAGACGCCGGCCGCGTGTTTCTGCTGGAAAACCTCAACACCGACGTCGACCACCCCGGCGTGCCGTTTGCCCGTGCCGACGACACCCTGGCGCTGATCGAAGCCGTCGGCAGCCCGCACCTGAAGATGAACCTGGACCTGTACCACGCGCAAATCGGCGAGGGCAACCTGATCGAGCTGATCCAGCGCGCAGGCAGCGCCATCGGCGAAATCCAGGTGGCCGACGTGCCAGGACGCAAGGAGCCGGGCACCGGCGAGATCCACTACCCGGCCATCGCCAGGGCGCTGCACGCCATCGGCTACAGCGGCGTGGTCGGCCTCGAAGGCTGGGCCAGCGGCGACAGTGAGCTGGCGCTGCAACGTTTCCGCCAAGCCTTCACCCTATAACAAAAAAAGGAACCGCCTCATGCCTCGCTACGCATTGATCGTTGCTGCTTTTTTACTGCTGTTCAGCCAATGGACCTTCGCCGCCTACCGCATCGGCGTGAGCATTGCCCGGGTTGACGATAACTTCATGACCTACGTGCGCACCGGCCTGGAAGCCGCCGCCAAACAGCAGGATGTACAGATCCAGTTCGAAGACGCCCAGGGCGACGTGGTGCGCCAGCTCAATCAGGTCGAAGGCTTTCTGAACCAGAAAGTCGACGCGGTGATCGTGCTGCCGGTGGACACCGCCGCCACCGCCAACATGACCCGCGCCGCCGTGGCCGCGAAGACGCCGCTGGTGTACGTCAACCGCCACCCGGACGAACGCACGCTGCCCAAAGGCGTGGTCACGGTGGCCTCCAACGACATCGAAGCCGGGCAATTGCAGATGCGCTACCTGGCGGAAAAACTCGGCGGCAAAGGCAATGTGGCGATCATCATGGGCGACCTCGCGCAGAACGCCACCCATGACCGCACCGAAGGCGCCAGGCAAGTGCTCAAGGACTTTCCCGGCATCAAGGTGGTCGAGCAGCAAAGCGCCGAATGGCAACGCAGCAAAGGCATGGACCTGACCAGCAATTGGCTGCTCGCGGGCACCCAGTTCGATGCCATCGTGGCCAACAACGATGAAATGGCGATTGGCGCGGCCATGGCGTTGCAACAGGCAGGCAAGGCCAAGGGTGAAATCGCGATTATCGGTATCGACGGCTTGCCCGATGGCCTCGCAGCGATCAAGCGCGGGATGCTCACCGCCTCGGTGTTCCAGGACCCCAAGGCGCAGGCCACACAGGCCGTGGAGTCGGCGATTCGGATGATCAAGGGCGAGCCGATTGAATCGGAAGTGTGGGTGCCGTTTGAATTGATCAAGCCGGAACAGGTGGCGGTGTTTGAGCAGCGCTACAAATAAAAGTCGGGTGCCCTCAACTGTGGGAGCGGGCTTGCCCGCGATAGCGGAGTGTCAGTCACCCATTTCATAGCTGACCCACCGCATTCGCAGGCAAGCCAGCTCCCACAGTTTGATCGGGTTTCAGTCCAAAATCGGTGTGTTTCAACCGCCTCGGCCAGCGCAATGTGTGGGTGCAGTTCGAGCAGCGCTACAAATAGTCTGGAAGAATATGGAGATCCAAATGTGGGAGCGGGCTTGCTCGCGAAAGCGCAGTGTCAGTCACCCATTTCATAGCTGACCCACCGCATTCGCAGGCAAGCCAGCTCCCACAGTTTGATCGGGTTTCAGTCCAAAATCGGTGTGTTTCAACCGCCTCGGCCAGCGCAATGTGTGGGTGCAGTTCGAGCAGCGCTACAAATAGTCTGGAAAAATATGGAGCTCCAAATGTGGGAGCGGGCTTGCTCGCGAAAGCGCAGTGTCAGTCACCCATTTCATAGCTGACCCACCGCATCCGCAGGCAAGCCAGCTCCCACAGTTTGATCGGGTTTCAGTCCAAAATCGGTGTGTTTCAACCGCCTCGCCAGCGCAATGTGTGGGTGCAGTTCGAGCAGCGCTACAAATAGTCTGGAAACCTATGGCGATCCAAATGTGGGAGCGGGCTTGCCCGCGAAAGCGGTGGGTCAGTCACCCATTTCATAACTGACCCAACGCAATCGCAGGCAAGCCAGCTCCCACATTTTTGACCGCGTTTCACCCCAAAATCGGTGTGTTTCAACCGCCTTGGCCAGCGCAATGTGTGGGTGCAGTTCGAGCAGCGCTACAAATAGTCTGGAAAAATATGGAGCTCCAAATGTGGGAGCGGGTTTGCCCGCGATTGCGCAGTGTCAGTCACCCATTTCATAACTGACCCAACGCAATCGCAGGCAAGCCAGCTCCCACATTTTCGACCGGATTTCAGTCCAGATCGGTGGCGTCGTGGCGCTCGGCTAACTGCTCCGCAGGCTCACCCGACACCCGGTTCACCCGCCGCCCACGCTGCACCGCCGGCCGGGCTTCAATTGCCTCGGCCCAGCGCAGCACGTGTTTGTATTCGTGCACCGACAAAAACTCCGCCGACGCGCCATACAACCGGCCTTTGACCAAGCCGCCATACCAGGGCCAGATCGCGATATCGGCAATGGTGTACTCATCGCCGGCAATGTACTCACTCACCGCCAGGCGCTGGTCGAGCACGTCCAGTTGACGCTTGGTTTCCATCGCAAAGCGATTGATCGGGTATTCCATCTTGCTCGGCGCATAGGCGTAAAAATGCCCGAAGCCGCCGCCCAGATACGGCGCGCTGCCCATCTGCCAGAACAGCCACGACAAACACTCGGCACGCGCAGCAGGCTCGGTGGGGAAGAACGCGCCGAACTTTTCGGCCAGGTACTGCAGGATCGCACCCGACTCGAATACGCGAATCGGCGTGTCACCACTGTGATCCATCAACGCCGGGATCTTGGAATTGGGGTTGACCGCCACAAAGCCGCTGCCGAACTGGTCGCCATCGCCAATCTTGATCAGCCACGCGTCATATTCCGCGCCGGTGTGCCCCAGGGCCAGCAGTTCTTCGAGCAGGATGGTGACCTTCTGCCCATTCGGTGTGGCCAGGGAATACAGCTGCAGCGGGTGCTTGCCGACCGGCAGAGCTTTCTCATGGGTCGCACCGGCAATAGGCCGGTTGATGCTGGCGAAAGTGCCGCCACTTTCGGTGTCCCAGGTCCAGACTTTCGGGGGTAGGTAGTCGGTCATGCTCACTTCTCCTTGATTTGAGTACTGTTCGATGCGGCCAGTTGGGCCACGTTCCATCCGCCGCCCAGCACCTTGATCAGGCCCACATTAGCGCTTAATTGCTGGGTTTGCAGTTGCAGCACACTGCGCTTGGCTTCCAGCGCCGCCACTTGGGCGGTCACCACATCCAGATAGGCCACGGCGCCCTGGCGATAACGCGAGGTCGACAGGTCTTCGGCGTATTGCGCGGCGGCGGCCGCGTCACGCTGGTCATCCAGGGCACTGCCCAGGCCGGCGATTTGCGACAGGTTGTCTTCGACTTGCTCGAAAGCGCCCAGCACCACGCCGCGGTATTTGGCGGCGGCTTCGTCGGTAGCGGCCTTGGCGATATCCACCTGGGCCTGACGCGCGCCGCCATCAAAGAGCGTGCCGACCAGCGACGGGCCGATGGCCCAGAACAGGTTCGGTGCGCTGAGCAAACGCGCAAACTCATCACTCTGATAACCGCCCTGGGCGCTCAAGGTGATCTGCGGGAACCACGCGGCCTTGGCTACGCCGATACGCGCATTGGCCGACGCGATGCGACGCTCGGCAGCGGCAATATCCGGGCGGCGTTGCAGCAGGCTCGACGGCACGCCGGTGGGCACGTTGGGCAAGGCAATCGGCGCCACATTGACGGCGACGGTATAGGTTGATGCCGACTCACCCAGCATCGCCGCAATTGAATGTTCCAACACCGCCCGTTGCACCAGGCTCTGTTTGAGTTGCGACTTGACCGTCGACAGCTGCGTGCGCGCCCGCGCCACGTCCAGCCCGGACACAATACCGCCGCCATGCAAACCTTCGGTCAGGCTCAGGGCTTTGGTGTAGGCATCTCGGGTCTGCTCCAGCAGTTGGTTCTGCCAGTCGATACCACGCAGGCGGATATAACTGTCAGCCAGTTGCGCTTGCAGGCTCAGGCGTACCGACGCCAGGTCGGCCCTGGCCGCCTCCGAGTCACTGGTGCCGGCCGCAACCGTGTCGCGCACGCGGCCCCACAGGTCGACTTCATAGTCCACCTCAAGTCCCAGCGTGGCGGAGTTGTAGACGTCCGGCGAGGTGGCCGAGCGCAGCGGTTTGGTGTCCGACTGGCGAATACGCTGGCCGCTGCCGATGGCCGAGAGTTTGGGAAACAACCCCGAACGGTCCTGGGCCAGGAACCCCTGGGCCTGCTGATAATGCGCGAGGGCCGCGCTCAGGTCCGGGTTGTTGTTGAGCAACTGCTGCTGCATCGCGTCCAGCTGCGGGTCGTTGTAGATGCGCCACCAGCCGTCACGGTTGGCCTGGTCGTCGGGCGCGCCGACCGTCCACGGGCCCTGGGTGTGAAACTGCGCGGCAATGGGTGTTTGCGGCACTTCAAGCGGCGGCGCCAACGAGCAGGCGCCCAGGCTCAAGGTGACGAGCAGGCCCGGCAGGGTGCGCTTAGCCATGGGGTTTGGCCTCGGCGGAGGCGACAGCCAACTGCACCGAATCATCATCGGCCAGGCCATCCGGCGGCGTATCGATCACGCGGTCGGCCGCTTGCAGGCCGCTGGCGATCTCCACACTGTCGCCAAAGTCACGGGCGATGGTGACGGTCTTGAAGTGCACATGGTCCTGGCTGTCGAGGGTGGCGACGCGCATGCCTTTATCATCGAACACCAGGGCACTGGACGGTACGCGCAGCACGTCGGCCTGCACCGGCAAATCAAACTGCACGCTGGTGTAGCCACCGGGCAGCAGGCGGCCGCCGGGGTTGTCCACCAGCAGTTGCACCAAGGTGCTGCCGGACGCGGCGTTGACCGCATCGGCGGTGGCGATCACCTTGCCGGTGAAGGTTTCGCCGCGATACTCCGGCACGCTCAGGCGCGCCGTGGTGCCTTCGCGAATCTGTGGCGAGAAGGTCTGCGGCACCTGCACATACACGCGCAGGCGGCTGACGTCGGCCACCGCAAACAGCTCTTTGCCGGCGGTGCCGCCGGCGCTGATCAACGCGCCCACGTCGGTGCTGCGCGCGGTGACCACACCGGCAAACGGCGCGACCAGATGCTGGAAGCCCTTGGTCGCCACCAACTGCTCGACATTGGCTTTGGCCGCCGTCACCTTGGCCTGCTTGGCGGTCAGGTCGCCGGTGCGTTCGTCGACGTCCTGGCGCGACACCGAGTCGGTCGCAAGCATCGCCTGCCAGCGCTTGGCGGTGGTTGCGGCCAGGTGCTCATCGGCTTGGGCCGAAGCCAAAGTGGCGCGGGCTTGCAGCAGTTGCTGGTCGAGTTCCGGGGTGTCGATTTCGGCCAATACCTGGCCGGCTTTGACGCGCGTGCCGATGTCGACATTCCAGGATTTCAGGTAGCCATTGACCCGGGCAAAGATCGACGCCCGCGAATAAGCCTCCATGCGCCCCGGCAAGTTGAGCACCGGGCCTTGCGCTTGCACCACCGGTTTCACCAGGTTGACGCTGGGCAGTGCCTGAGCGTCGGTCCAGGTCTTGAGATCACGGGATTCACTGGCGCGCACACTCAGGCCGACACCGACGATGACCACCACCGTCACCCCGCCCACGACCAGCCACAGCAGGCCACGGGACGGCTTTTTTGGAGCAATGGAAACAGACATGTCAAACCCCTTGGGAAACGGTAGTCGCCAGCGTGGCGTGTTGGCGACGCCCGTGGACCAGACTGAAAATCAACGGCACCAGAATCAACGTGGCGATGGTGGCAAACGCCAGCCCGCCGATCACCGCACGCCCGAGCGGCGCGTTCTGCTCACCGCCCTCGCCCAGGCCCAGCGCCATGGGCGCCATGCCGATGATCATCGAGATGGCGGTCATCAACACCGGCCGCAGCCGCGTAAAACCGGCCTCCAGCGCGGCCTGCACGGCATCGCCATGCACGGCCAGGCGCTCACGGCAGAAGCTCACCACCAGGATGGCGTTGGCGGTGGCCACGCCCATGCACATGATCGCCCCCGTCAAGGCGGGCACCGACAGCGGCGTATGGGTGACAAACAGCATCCACACAATGCCCGCCAATGCCGCCGGCAACGCGGTGATGATCACAAACGGGTCTGCCCAGGACTGGAAGTTGACCACGATCAGCAGGTAGATCAGCACCACCGCGCCCAACAGGCCGAACAGCAAGCCACTGAAGGCCGCGTTCATGGTCTGCACCTGGCCCTGCAAAATCACCTTGGAGCCGGTCGGCACTTCACCGGCGTGGGCCGCGATGATCTTCTGGATATCGGCGGCGACGCCACCCAAGTCACGGTCCTGAATCGCGGTGAGCACCTCAACCACCGGCTGGATATCCGACTGGCTGAACACCGAACTGCTGTGGCTGCGCTGGATATTCGCCAGGCCGCCCAGGGTCTGGTCGGTGGCCGCGCCATTGCTGCCGCTCAGCGGCAGGTTGTGCAGTGCGGCCAGGCTTTCCAGGTTGTATTGCGGGGTTTGCATCACGATCGGGTAGGAAATGCCGTTGGCCGGGTTCAACCAGAACGTCGGCGCCACCTGGCTGGAACCGGCAAGGTTGACCACCAGGCTGTTGGTCACATCCCGTTCGGTGAGGCCGACCAACTGCGCACGGGTGCGGTCCACGTCGATATTGAACGTCGGCAATTGCCGCGACTGCTGGATGCGCGCATCCACCACCCCCGGCACCCGGCGAATATCACGCAGCAGCGCGCTGGCATAGGTGAAGTTAGCCGCCAGGTTATTGCCGGTGATTTGCAGGTCGATCGGTGCCGAAGAACCGAAGTTGAGGATCTGCCCGACAATGTCCGAGGCCGGGAACGAGAACACCGCGCTCGGGAATTCCCGTGGCAGAGTTTCGCGCAATTGGCGCATGTACTCGGCGGTCGGGCGATGGCCTTCGTTAAGGCTGATCTGGATATCGGCGTCCTGGGAACCCACGGTGCCGGTGTTGTTGTACACCACGTTGATACCGCTGATGGACAGGCCGATGTTGTCGACCAAGGCTTTGAGCTCCTGGGCCGGGACGTTGCGGCGGATCGCGTTTTCGATGTCGGCGATCAGGTGCGCATTACTCTCCACCCGTGTGCCCACCGGAGCGCGGACGTGCAACAGGATCAGCCCGGAATCGACCTCGGGGAAGAAGTTGCGGCCCAGGAACGGCACCAGTGCAAACGACACGGCGACAAACGCCAGCAGGCTAATCACCACCGCGCGACGATGGTGCAAGGCGCCGTGCAACACGCTGTGGTAACGCTCGCGAAAGACCTCAAAACGCTTCTCGAAACCGCGCTGAAAAGTCACCAGCGGGTTGCGCGACGGTGCATGCCCGTCGTCGCCGTGTACATGCGGCTTGAGCAGGTAGTTGGCCAATGTCGGCACCAGCGTGCGCGACAGCAGGAACGAGGCGATCATGGCGAAGATCACCGCTTCGGCCATCGGCACGAACAGGAAGCGCGCCACACCATCAAGGAAGAACATCGGCACAAACACGATGCAGATACACAGCAGCGAGACAAACGCCGGCGTCACGATCTGCGCCGCACCGTCGAGGATCGCCGTCTGCACCGGCTTGCCCTGCTCCAGGTGCCAGTTGATGTTCTCGATGGTCACCGTGGCATCGTCCACCAGGATGCCCACGGCCAGCGCCAGGCCGCCGAGGGTCATGATATTCAGGGTTTCACCGAGGGCCGACAGCGTGGCAATCGAGGCCAGGATCGCCAGCGGAATCGAGGTGGCGATGATCACCGTCGAACGCCAACTGCCGAGAAAGAGCAGGATCATCAGGCTGGTCAGCGCCGCCGCGATCAAGCCTTCACGGGCCACGCCGCTGATGGCCGAGCGCACGAACAGCGACTGGTCGCCGATCAGGTCGATATTCAGATTGGGCGGTAAGGCAGCCTTGTTGTCGGCGAGCTTGTCCTTGATCCCGGCGATCACGCCCAAGGTCGATGCCGAACCGGTCTTGAGTACCGGCAGCAGCACCGAGCGGTTGCCGTTCACATGCACGATGTTGGTTTGCGGCGGGTTGCCGTCGCGCACGGTGGCCACGTCACGGATCAGCACGGTGGTGCCGTCGGCGGTCTTGATCGGCAGGTTTTCCAGGTCATGGAAGTCCGACGGTGAGTTGTTCAGTTGCAGGTTGAATTCGTAGCTGCCGATCTTCTGGGTGCCCACCGGCGTAATCAGGTTCTGCGTGGCCAGGGCGGTGGCGACGTCCTGCGCCGACAGGCCACGGGCTTGCATGCGCGCCGAATCGAGGTCGATCTGCACCTGCCGGCTCTTGCCGCCAAACGGGTATGGCAGGGCCGCGCCGGGCACGCTGGTGAGCATCAGGCGCACCTGGTTCAGGCCGATATCACCCAGGCGCTGTTCGCTCAGGCCCGGCCCGGATAAAGCCAGCTGCACGATCGGCACGGTGGAGGCGCTGTAGTTGAGCACCAGCGGCGGCACGGTGCTGGGCGGCAATTGCCGCAGGATCGCCTGGGACACCGACGTCACCTGGGCGTTGGCGGTACTGATGTTGACGCCGGGCTGGAAGAATATCTTCACAATCCCGTAGCCGTTCATCGACTGCGCTTCGATATGGCGAATGTCGTTCACGGTGGTGGTCAGCACCCGCTCGAACGGCGAGGTGATGCGCCCGGCCATCTGGTCGGGCGGCAAACCGGTGTACTGCCAGATCACCGCAATCACCGGAATGCGGATTTCCGGGAAGATGTCGGTCGGCGTACGCCAGGCCGCCAGCGGCCCGACGATCAGGATGAAAATAGCCAATACCACAAAGGTATAGGGGCGCAGCAAGGCGATGCGCACGAGGTTGAGCATAGGAAGTGATCCAGACAGGAGATTGGTCGGTCAAGCAGGCTTCGCCATGCCGTTTTCCCGCCTCGCCCCATGCACGTCCTGGGGTTTTTGTAACGACATCCAAGTCACAAAGAGGCATATGCCACGATATCGAATTTAGTGGCATACGCAACTAATTTGTTTCAAGCTGTCTCAGTTTTCATCTGGAACGTCAGTTCGGTCCGAAAGACCTTGTCCTGACAGGTCGCGCAGGCATAATCAGCCGCGTCGTGTTTTGTATCAGAGAGTATCTGCCCTTGAAATCTGCCCCGCCTTGCTCCGAGAGCCCCAGCACCTGCGTCAACGGTGCCGTGCGCCGCACCTCGCGCCGCCTGGGCCAGATCTATGACGAGGCGTTCGCGCCCTGCGGGCTCAAAGCCACGCAATACGCGCTGCTCAACCGCATCGCCAAGGCCGGCACGCCGAAGATGGGCGAGCTGGCACAAACCCTGGTGATGGATTTGTCCGCCTTGGGCCACACGCTCAAACCGCTGGTACGTGACGGCCTGGTGGAGCTGCGCGTGGACGAACTCGACCGACGTACCCGGCGCGTGCTGCTGACCGAACACGGCAAGCGCACCCACCTGGCGGCCAAGCGTATTTCGACGCAAATGGCCGAACGCTTCGATCAGGCATTCGGCCGTGAAGCGGCGGCGCAACTGCGCCAGACCCTGGACTTTATCGCCTCCGACGAATTTGCCCGCACCCTGTTGGCCAAGGACGCTTGAGCGACCCACCGTGACAGTCAAAATGCGCCATTGGCCCGCAGCTTTACCCAATGGTTGCTGTTGCGTTTGCAGGTAGACCCGACATGAGCGACAGCCTCGAAGACATCCTCACCGAGCACTTGAATGTGGTGTTCTGCGGCATCAACCCCGGCAAAGGTTCCGCCGTCCTCGGCCTGCACTTCGCCAACCGCAGCAACCGCTTCTGGCGTACGTTGCACCTGTCCGGCTTCACGCCCCATGAAATCCGCCCCGAAGCGGGGCGCAGCTTGCTCGACTACCACTGCGGCCTGACCACGCTGGTGGAGCGCCCGACGGCGAGCGCGGGGGAATTGGCGCGGCATGAATTCAACGACGCAGCCGTAACGTTCGAGCAGAAGATCCGCCGCTGGCAGCCACGCTTCGTGGCCTTTCTGGGCAAGGTCGGCTATAGCGCGGTGTCCGGCCAACGCGAGGTTGCCTGGGGACTGCAGCCGCCGTTATTGGGCGGCGCAGCGGTATGGGTGCTGCCCAACCCCAGCGGGCGCAATTTGGCGTTCAACCTGGAGCAGTTGGTGCAGGCCTATCGGCAACTGTGCGAAGCCATTGCACAGAACGATCCAGTGCCCTTAATCTCCTGATCGAATCACTTGAAAGCAATCACCTGAAAGCAACGGAGGCTTCATGAAACTGATAGGCATGCTGGACTCGCCTTACGTACGCCGCGTGGCAATTTCCCTGGACCTGTACGGCGTGGCGTTTGAACATCAGTCGGTGTCGGTGTTCAGCACCTTTGAGCAGTTCCACGCGATCAACCCGGTGGTCAAGGCGCCGACCCTGGTGCTGGACGACGGCACCGTGCTGATGGACTCCAGCCTGATCCTGGACTATTTCGAAGCCTTGGCCCCCATCGACAAGAAGCTGCTGGCGCAAGCGCCTGGCGCCCGCGCCCACGAACTGCACCTGCTCGGGCTGGCCCTGGCGGCCTGCGAGAAAACCGTGCAGATCGTCTATGAGGACAATCTGCGCCCGGCAGAAAAACGCCATGAGCCGTGGATAGACCGCGTGACCGGTCAACTGTTGGCCGCCTATTCACTGCTGGAAAAGCACCTTGCCCAATCCACCGACGCGCCACTGACCCAGGCGGCGCTGACCGCGGCAGTCGCGTGGTCGTTCACCCAACTCAAACTGCCGTCGGTGCTCGACCCCAAGGCATTCCCTAACCTGCAACGTCACGCCGACCGGCTGGAACAGCACCCGGCGTTCAAGCGCTACCCCATCGAGTAGCAGGCCTAGACCCAGCCGCCATCCACAATAAAGTTCTGCGCCGAACACATCGCCGAGGCATCGGAGGCGAGAAACAACGCCATATCGGCGATGTGTTCCGGCAGCACGCTGCCGGGCAGGCACTGGCTGCGGCTGATCAGCTCCTTGGCCGCATCATCGACCCACATCGCCAGTTGTTTGTCGGTCATGACCCAGCCGGGCACCAGGGTGTTCACGCGGATATGGCTGGGCCCCAACTCACGTGCCAGGGCGCGGGTCATGCCATGGGCCGCTGCCTTGCTGGCGGCGTACACCGGGTAGCCGGCAGACGCCATCATCCACCCCACCGAGCCCAGGTTGATGATCGCCCCGCCACCGGCGCGTTTCATCATCGGCACCACGGCCTTGGCGGCAAAGAACGCGTGCTTGAGGTTGACCGCGATCAGCCTGTCGAACATCGCTGAATCGACTTCTTCCAGGGTGTGACGCACGTCGTTGGCCGCGTTATTGACCAGTACGGTGATCGGCCCCAGCGAGTGCTCAAAGCGCTCGATCGCCGCCTTGTAGGCGATTTCATCGGTGATGTCGCACCACACGAACTCAACGTTGTAGCCCTGGGAATGCAGCAGCGCGGCCAGTCGCTCGCCCTGGCTTTGCGCCCGGTCCACAAAACCCACCTTGGCGCCCTGGGCGGCGAACGCGCGTACCAGGAATTCGCCGATGCCTGAGGCACCACCGGAAACCAGAACGGTCTTACCCTCAAGGTCGGGGTAAACAGCCTGTTGAGTGGTCATATAAAGGTTGCCTCACTTAATTAGTCTTATTTTATTTTGCAAACAGGCCGTAAAAGGCTATAAATCTGCTGCTGCAACGACAAAATATCGCACATTAGTAGAACTATTCCACTGAAAACAACAAAAGGAAGTTCGACCATGAAGCACCCTCGTCACCTGCTTTCCGGCCTCGCCTTGTCCCTGCTGATCGCCAGCGGCGGCGCTCAGGCTGCGGGCCTAACCAGCGAGCACAAACCCTTCGGTAAAACCAACGACGGCACCGCCGTCGAGCAGTACATCTTGCGCAACAGCCACGGCATGCAAGCCACGGTGATCACCTACGGCGGCGTGTTGCAGTCACTCAAAGTGCCGGATAAAAACGGCAAGATCGATGACGTGGTACTGGGTTTTGATGACGTGCAGGGCTATCAGAGCGGCACGGCGTTTTTTGGCGCGACCATCGGGCGCTTCGGCAACCGCCTGGCGGGCGGTGCGTTTGAACTTGATGGCAAACGCTATCAGGTACCGCTCAACGACGGCCCCAACTCGCTGCACGGCGGCGCCCAGGGGTTTGACAAGCACGTTTGGCAAGCCGAACCCGTCAAGGGCAAGGACTCGGTCGGCGTCAAGCTCAGCTACCTGTCCAAGGACGGTGAAATGGGCTTTCCCGGCAACCTGAAGACCGAGGTC
Organism: Pseudomonas sp. Leaf15; assembly: GCF_001421425.1. Lineage (NCBI taxonomy): Bacteria > Pseudomonadati > Pseudomonadota > Gammaproteobacteria > Pseudomonadales > Pseudomonadaceae > Pseudomonas > Pseudomonas sp. Leaf15. The sequence continues at coordinate 188,329 of NZ_LMKI01000036.1, read as the reverse complement.
ACCTACAGCCTCAACGATAACAACGAACTGCATATCGACTACAAGGCCAGCACCGACAAGCCCACGGTGCTCAACCTCACCAACCACAGCTATTTCAACCTGGCGGGCGCGGGCAACGGCGACATTCTCAAGCAGGTCGCGACCTTGCATGCCAGCCATTACACCCCGGTGAATGCCACCCTGATTCCGACCGGCGAACTGGCGCCGGTCAAGGGCACGCCGATGGACTTTCTCAAGCCCACGCCAATCGGCCAGCACATCAAGGACGAACATCCGCAGCTTAAATTTGCCGAGCCGAAACAAGGTGGGTTTGACTTCAACTGGGCGCTCGACACCCAGGGCGATATCAAGCAACTCGCCGCCGAAGTACACGACCCTGCGTCTGGCCGGCGTTTGAAGCTCTACACCAGCGAGCCTGGGGTGCAGTTCTACACCAGCAACTTCCTCGACGGCACGGTGAAGGGCAAAGGCGGCAAGACGTATCAGCACTGGAGTGCTTTTACCCTCGAGACTCAGCATTTTCCTGATGCGCCCAACCAGCCCAAGTTTGCTTCGACTCGGTTGAATCCGGGGCAGACCTATAGCCAGAACACGGTGTTCAAGTTCTCTGCCGACTGACTGTTGGTGCGCCGAGGTGTAGGAGCCGGCCCTCGCTACTGGCACCTCGGTTTTTCCATGTGACGGGACGGAAGCCGGGGCAGCTTGGTCAGCGAAAAGGATATAAAGGGCCAGAGCAACAGCAGAGCCATACTCGGTCAACTGTGGGAGCTGGCTTGCCTGCGATGGCATCACCTCGGTACATCAGGCACACCGAGTTGAGGCCATCGCAGGCAAGCCAGCTCCCACAGAAAAGCAGATCCCAGGTGAATGCGAATCCGCTTTTCACTTTTGTTTTAACCACTCATTGCCACAACCCAATCTTCGTCAGCTCTTGCTTAAAATTCTCCCGCGTAATCAGCGTCACCTCGTCCATCGCCGTGTACTTGGGCGGTTCCGTCCCCTTGGTGACCCACTCATACATCATCAACGCAGTGTTGTAGCCCTCGATATGCGGGCTAGGCAGCATCGAACCAAAAAAACCACTGTCGGCCTTTTTCAGCTCGCCAATGGCATCCGTACCATTGATGCCAATACCAATCACATTGGCCGCAGCAAAACCGGCCGTTTCCGTAGCGCGCACGCCACCGAGCACCGTGTTGTCGTTCATGCCACCGATAATCAGGTTCTTGGCACCACTGGGCAGCTTGACCAGCGCCGAATTGGTGGCGTCCATACTGCCCGGTACGTCGAGCGTCTTGGCAGCAGTGAACAGGATATGGTCTTTAGGAAAACCAGCATCTTCCAGGGACTTGACCGAACCGTCAGTGCGCTTTTTACCCGTGTCCAGTTCGTTAAAGGTGTTGATCACCGCATAGGTGTCCTTCCAGTCCCAACCGCGTTTTTTCGCCTCGGCCGCCATCGCCGCGCCCTGCTTCTGGCCGACTTCAAACGCGGCCATGCCCAGGTACGGCACGTCCTCCATGAAGTTGCCCTTGGCATCAACGAAGCGGTCATCCACCGCAATCACTTTCAGGCCGTTGGCCTTGGCCTTGGCAACGATGGCCGGGCCCAGCGACACGTCCGGCGGGCAGATCACAAAGCCCTTGGCGCCGTTGGCCGCCAGGCTGTCGATGGCCGAGAGGGTTTTCTCGCCATCGGGCACGGCGATCTTGATCACGGTAAAGCCATGCTCCTTGCCGGCTTTTTCGGCAAACGCCCATTCGGTCTGAAACCACGGTTCTTCAGCCTGCTTGACCAAAAAACCAATCTTCACTGCTTCAGCGGCCTGCAACAGACCGCCCAAGCTCAGCGCAGACACCGCCACAGCGGCGCAGCACAGGGAACGCATACCTCGACGACGATTCATACGGGTGACTCCTTGTTATTGTTTTCAGGTCTTGGGTTTATCCGGCAAAGCGGTGACAGCGTGTGCCCGGCACATCAACCTCGATGGCCAGCACCGCGCCATCCAGCGGGTGATCGAGTGGGCTGGCGGCGCTGGTGATGTAGAGCGTGGTGAGGTGGGGGCCACCGAACACGCAACTGGTGGGGCGGCTGACGGGCAACTCAATAATGCGGTCGACTTCACCCAACGGCGTCAGGCGCAGCAGGCAACTGCCGTCCCAACGGGCGTTCCAGATATAGCCGTCTGCGTCCATCGCCGAGCCGTCCGGGCCACCACGCTCATGCGGGCCGAACCAGACCTGGGCAGGCTCGAGCTGACCCTCGGGTTGGATCGCATGCCGGTACAAAGTGCCGTCCAGGCTGTCGCCAAAATGCACGTGCGCGCCGTCATCGCTCCATAGCAAGGTGTTGGGAATGCCCAACCCTTGCAGCAGCGGCGTGACGTGTGCGTTGGCATCGATCCGAAACAGGCCGCCGGATCGTCGCGTAATCGGCAGGTCTTCACCCTGCTCACCAATGTTGTTCTGCATGGTGCCCAACCACAGGCGGCCCTGGGCATCGCAGCGCGCTTCATTGCCACGGTTACCCGGTTGCGGGTCGGCCACGCACAGCAGCGTGAGGGCTTCGGTTTCCAGGTTCAGCCGGTACACGCCGCTGCTCAGCGTCACCAGCGCATCGCCACTTTCACAGGGGATAAACGCCGAGACATGCTCGGGCAACTGCCAGATCTGCAGCTGCCCGCCCATCAGGCGCAGCGCCTGTTTGCCGGCGATATTCACCCAATACAGCGCCTGGGTCGGCACGTCCCAGAACGGGCCCTCCCCCAACTGCGCACGGTGCGCAGTGACTGCGGTACACGACATAAAACCTCCTGGTGTTACAGCGGGTCGCGCGATGGCGTGCCATCCACCAGCCGCTGGATGCGCAACGGGTTGGCGTTTTTCAACGCGTCCGGCAGCAGGCTATCAGGGTAATTCTGCAAGCACACCGGGCGCAGGAAACGGTCGATGGCCAGGGTGCCGACCGAGGTGCCACGGGCATCGGAAGTGGCCGGGTACGGGCCGCCGTGAACCATCGAATCACAGACCTCCACGCCGGTCGGGTAGCCGTTGAGCAGGATGCGCCCGACTTTCTGTTCCAGCAGCGGCGTCAGTTCAGTGAACTGCTGCAGGTCGGCCGGTTCAGCAATGAGCGTCGCAGTGAGCTGACCATGCAGACCGTGCAAGGCGTCGCTGAGCTGGGCCTGATCGGCCACCTCGACAAACACCGTGGCAGGGCCGAACACCTCTTCCTGCAACACCTCATCACCGTCGATCAGCAAGCGCACGTCGGCCTTGAACAGCTGCGGCTGCGCCTGACTGCCCACTTGAGCGCTACCCGCCAGGTGTTGGATGCCAGGGTGCGCCAAGAGCTTTTTCAAGCCTTTGCCATAACTGCCCAGCGTGCCGGTATTGAGCATGGTTTGCGCCGGCTGTTCACCGATCAGTTGCGCCACCTGTTGGGTAAACGCGGTGAACTGTGGCGAGGCAATACCGATCACCAGGCCAGGGTTGGTGCAGAACTGGCCACAGCCTTGCACCACCGAGGCAGTGAGGTCGCGGGCGATGGTCTCGGCCCTGGCGTGCAAGGCCTGGGGCAGCACGATCACCGGGTTGATGCTCGACATCTCGGCAAATACCGGGATCGGCTGCGGGCGTGCCGCCGCCATATCACACAGGGCACGGCCACCTTTGAGCGAGCCGGTAAAACCCACGGCCTGGATAGCCGGGTGCTTGACCAGCGCCTCACCGACGCCGCCACCGAAGATCATGTTGAACACCCCCGCCGGCATCTCGGTAGCCTCGGCCGCCCGAATGATTGCATCGGCCACCCGCTCGGCCGTCGCCATATGCCCGCTGTGGGCCTTGAACACCACGGGGCAGCCGGCCGCCAGCGCGGCGGCGGTGTCACCGCCGGCGGTGGAAAACGCCAGGGGGAAGTTGCTCGCGCCAAACACCGCCACCGGGCCGAGGCCGATGCGGTATTGGCGCAGGTCCGGGCGCGGCAGGGGTTGGCGGTCGGGCAAGGCTCGGTCGATGCGCGCGCCGTAAAAGTCACCGCGACGCAGCACCGTGGCGAACAGGCGCATCTGGCCGCTGGTGCGCCCACGCTCGCCTTTGATGCGCGCTGCAGGCAATGCGGTTTCGCGGCAAACCAACTGGATAAAATCTTCACCCAGCGCGTCCAGCTCATCGGCCACTGCCTCCAGAAACTGCGCGCGACGCGAGGCACTCAATGCCCGGTACGCGGGATACGCGGCAGCGCCGGCCTTGGCGGCGGCATCCACCTCGGCGGGCGTGGCCTGATAGAAATCCTGAGGCAAGGCCTCGCCGGTGCTGGCATCGACGCTTTTCAGGGTGACGCTGCCCTGGGCGCTGCGCTGGCCGCCGATGTAGTTGTGGCCGAGTAACGGATTCATGCTGATCTCCTTAAAGGCTGATGACAGTGCCAGGTTCGAACGCCGCTTCGGCGCTGCCGACCCGATTGACCAGCGGCGCGCCGAACTCGGCCTGGCTGATCTCGAATACATCCCCCGGCTGGGTACGTATACCGTCGGCGAATGACAAGGTGGCGGTGCCGAAGAAATGAATGTGCACGTCGCCCGGGGTCAGGAACTGGCTGTATTTGAAATGGTGATACTCGAGGTTCTCCAGGCTGTGGCACATGTTCGCCTCGCCACTGAGAAATTCGCTTGCCCATAACACCTGGCCGTCTCGAAGAATGCGGCTGGTGCCGGCCAGGTGCTGGGGCAACTCACCCACGCGCAACTCCGGGCCATAGCTGCAACTGCGCAACTTGGAATGGGCCAGGTACAGGTAATTCTTGCGTTCCATGATGTGGTCGGAGAACTCGTTGCCCACCGCATAACCCAGGCGATAGGGCTTGCTGTCTCGGCCGATCACGTACAGCCCGCCGATTTCCGGCTCTTCACCGGCGTCTTCGGCAAAGGCCGGCACCGGGAACGCCTGGCCTGGGCGCACCACAATACGGCCATCGCCCTTATAGAACCATTCCGGTTGCACGCCGGCTTGCCCGGCCGGTGGCTTGCCGCCCTCCACGCCCCATTTGAAGATGCGCATGGTGTCGGTCAAAGCGCTGTCGTCACCGGCCTGATGCATTTTATCGCGGGCCGAGGCGCTGCCCAGGTGCGTCAGGCCAGTGCCGCTGATCAGCATGTGCGCCGGGTCCGGATGGTCCAGCGGCGGCAGGACTTTGAGGTCCGCCAACAGCGCAGCGTAGTCATGACTGTCGCCCAGGCCCAGGCTGTCGACCTGTTGCGCCAGGCCTACACCGGCATCGATGGCGGCCAGCGCCAATTCGCGCACGCTGCGTGCGGTGTGCACTTCGCGCAGTGTGTTGCCTTGCACCACGCCGACACGACGCTCACCGTTACGCAATTCGAACTGAACTAAACGCATCAAACTTCTCCAGGATTAAGTACGTGTGGCGCCTCGGGCGCTGGCAGCAAACTGGTCGGCGGGCAGCACATGCTTGCGCTCCAGCACGCGGTACACCACAGCGGTCAAGACCAGGCCGAACACCATGACGCCAGACAAAAAATACAGGCCCGAAGCCAGGTTGCCGGTGTATTCCTTGAGCGCGCCGATCACGAACGGGCCGATATAACCGCCCAGGTTGCCCACCGAGTTAATCAAGGCAATGCCCGCCGCCGCACTGGCACCGGCAAAAAACCGCCCCGGCAAGGTCCAGAACACCGCCGTGCAGGAAAACAAGGCAAATGCCGCCAGGCTCAGCGCCGCCATTTGCAGCACCGGCACGCTCAGCCAGGCACTGCAAAACAAGCCGATGGCGCCGAGCACATAGAGCACGGCAAGGTGGCCATAACGATCGTTCAAGCGGTCGGAACTGCGCGGGATGATCAACAGCCCGATAATGCCGAAAATGTAGGGCACGGCCGAGATGAAGCCGGTCACCAGGTCAGTGCCGCCGAATTGTTTGATCAGGGTCGGCAACCACAGGCCCAAGCCATAGATGCTCAGGGTCACCGGCAAGTAGAACAGCGCCAGCAGCAACACGCGCTTGTCCTTGAGGGCATGCAGCGGGTTGCCGTGACGGGTCTGGCCGTAGGCTTGCAGGTCCTTGGCCAACTCACCCGTCAGCCAGGTTTTCTCGTCCTCGCTCATCCATGTGACCTGCTTGGGGCCGTCCGGCAGAAAGCGCAGCACCGGCCAGGTCAGCAACAACGCCGGTGTGCCGATCACGATAAACAGCCATTGCCAGCCGTGCAGCCCGAGGATGCCGTCCATGCCCAGCAGGCCGCCGGATACGGGCCCGGTGATCATCATGGCAATCGGCTGGGAGAGAATGAACAGCCCCAGGATCTTGCCGCGATGGCGCACCGGGAACCACTGGGTGATGTAGTACAGCACGCCCGGAAAGAACCCGGCTTCGGCCGCGCCGAGCAAAAAGCGCATCACATAAAAGCTGTGCGGCCCCTGCACAAAGGCCATGCCAATGGTGATGGCGCCCCAGGTGAGCATGATGCGTGCAAACCAGCGCCGCGCGCCGAAGCGGTCGAGCATCAGGTTGCTGGGGATTTCAAACAGGAAGTAGCCAATAAAGAACAACCCCGCCCCCAGGCCGTAGGCAGCGTCGCCGATGCCGACATCGGCGCCCATGTGCAGCTTGGCAAACCCTACTGCCGAACGGTCCACGTAGGCGATCAGGTACAGCAGGATCAGGAAGGGAATCAGTTTCAGCGTGATACGCCGAACAAGCCGCAATTCCTGGCTCATGGGGTCGATCTCCGATTGTTGTTTTTATAGAAGCTCGGGGGCTGCCTCTCGCGAAAATCCGCCAGGGTCACACCTCAATTAAGCAGGACTATATAGTATGACTATTTGCAAAACAACACTTCCAAAGCTGCGATTTTGCGCTTATGTTTAAGCGCATATAGAACATATAGTCATACAATAAGAGAGTCGATCATGCCTGATAAAAAGCCCGCCCTCCGCTCCGCCCAGTGGTTTGGTACCGCCGACAAGAACGGTTTCATGTACCGCAGCTGGATGAAGAACCAGGGCATTGCCGACCATCAGTTCCATGGCAAACCGATCATTGGCATCTGCAACACCTGGTCGGAACTGACCCCGTGCAACGCGCATTTCCGCCAGATCGCCGAGCACGTCAAACGCGGTGTGATCGAAGCCGGTGGTTTCCCGGTGGAATTCCCGGTGTTCTCCAATGGCGAATCCAACCTGCGCCCCACCGCCATGCTCACGCGCAACCTGGCGAGCATGGATGTCGAGGAAGCCATTCGCGGCAACCCCATCGACGGTGTGGTGCTGCTGACAGGCTGTGACAAAACCACCCCGGCGCTGCTGATGGGCGCGGCCAGTTGTGACGTGCCGGCCATCGTGGTCACTGGCGGGCCGATGCTCAACGGCAAGCACAAGGGCCAGGACATCGGCTCGGGCACGGTGGTGTGGCAACTGAGCGAACAGGTCAAGGCCGGCACCATCACCCTTGACGATTTCCTTGCGGCTGAAGGCGGCATGTCGCGCTCGGCGGGCACCTGCAACACCATGGGCACGGCGTCGACCATGGCCTGCATGGCCGAAGCACTCGGCACTTCCCTGCCCCACAACGCAGCGATTCCGGCGGTGGACGCGCGGCGCTATGTGCTGGCGCATATGTCCGGCATGCGCGCGGTCGAGATGGTGCGTGAAGATTTGAAGTTGTCGAAAATCCTCACCAAGGAGGCGTTTGAAAACGCGATCCGGGTGAATGCGGCCATCGGCGGTTCGACCAACGCCGTAATCCACCTTAAAGCCATCGCCGGGCGTATCGGTGTCGAGCTCGACCTCGACGATTGGACCCGCATGGGCCGTGGCGTGCCGACCATCGTCGACCTGCAGCCGTCAGGCCGTTTCCTGATGGAAGAGTTCTACTACGCCGGCGGCCTGCCGGCCGTGCTGCGGCGCCTGGGCGAAGCCAACCTGATCCCGCATCCGAATGCCCTGACGGTCAATGGCAAGTCGTTGGGCGAGAACACCCGGGACTCGCCGATCTACGGCCAGGACGAGGTGATCCGCACCCTCGATAACCCGATCCGCGCCGACGGCGGTATTTGCGTATTGCGCGGCAACCTGGCGCCGCTGGGCGCGGTGCTCAAGCCTTCCGCCGCCAGCCCCGAGTTGATGCAGCACCGTGGCCGCGCGGTGGTGTTCGAGAACTTCGACATGTACAAGGCACGCATCAATGACCCGGAGCTGGACGTGGATGCCAACTCGATTCTGGTCATGAAAAACTGTGGGCCCAAGGGTTACCCGGGCATGGCCGAAGTCGGCAACATGGGCTTGCCCGCCAAGCTGCTGGCCCAGGGCGTGACCGACATGGTGCGGATTTCCGATGCACGCATGAGCGGCACCGCCTACGGCACGGTGGTGCTGCACGTGGCGCCGGAAGCCGCCGCCGGTGGGCCGCTGGCCACGGTGCAGGAAGGTGACTGGATCGAGCTCGACTGCGCCAACGGCCGGTTGCACCTGGATATCCCCGACGCCGAACTGGCGGCGCGCATGGCTGACCTGGCGCCACCGCAAAACCTGATCGTCGGCGGCTACCGCCAGCTGTATATCGACCACGTGCTGCAGGCCGATCAAGGCTGCGACTTCGACTTCCTGGTGGGCTGCCGTGGCGCTGAAGTCCCCCGGCATTCCCACTAATTGGGATGCTATGATGCCGCGAACCTAAGCCAGAGCCTCCCCGTCGTTATGGATCACCAGCCGCCCAAGCCGCGCAAGAGCCAGCATGCCCAGATCGTTCAGGACTTGGGCATGCACATCGTTTCCGGGCGCTTCAAGCCCGAAGAACGCCTGCCCATGGAAGCCACGCTGTGCGAGGAATACCAGGTCAGCCGCTCGGTGTTGCGTGAGGCGACCCGCGTGCTCAGCGCCAAGGGCCTGGTGTATTCCAAGCCACGAGTGGGCGCGGTGGTGCGTCCACGGGTGAAATGGCATTTGCTTGACCCGGACGTGCTGTCCTGGCTGATGCAGTCCACGCCCCACAGCGAATTTTTCAACACCCTGGCCGGCGTGCGACGCATCCTCGAACCGGAAATCGCCGCCATGGCGGCGACCACGGCCACGGCTGAAGACATTGCCACCATCGAACACGCTTACCGGGGCATGGAAACCGCCAAGACTCACGACGACCTGCTGCAGGCCGACCTGGATTTCCACCGCGCCATCGCCGATGCGACCCGCAACGATTTGCTCGCCTACATGTGCAACATGCTGTCGTTGCCGCTGCGCGAGTCGATCAACATCACCAACCGCCGCCCCGACATCCAGGGCCTGAGCCTGCCCCGCCACAAAGCGATCCTCACCGCCATCCAGAATCGTGACGCCCTCGGCGCCCGGCACGCCTCGCTGGTGCAACTGGATGACACGCGGGTGGCGCTGGACACGGTGATGAACGTGCTCACGCCGCTGTAAATTGATCGTCTACGCTCAGAGGGTCAGTTCGAGGAACCGGCCATGTGCGGACGACTTTCGCAGTACCGCGGTATTCATGACTTTGTGGCGGCCTTGAGCATGCCCAATGCCCTGGCCAATAGCGTCGGCGACCAGCCGCTGGAACGGTACAACGTGGCGCCGACCACGCCTGTGGCAGTGCTGCATCTGGACGCTGAGCTGTTGCACGCAGACCGGGTGCGCTGGGGCTGGCGCCCGCACTGGAGCAAGGAGCGCCAGCTGGCGATCAACGCGCGTGTCGAGAAGGTTGCGCACGGCGCATTTTTTCGCGCGATCTGGCCGCATCGCGCAATTGCGCCGGTGGACAACTGGTTTGAATGGGTGGATGAAGGCGGCGCGAAAAAACAGCCTTACCTGATTCGTCGCCGCGACGGCGCGCCAGTATTCTGCGCCGCCATCGGCCAATTGCCCGACGCCGACGAAGGTGCAGGCACCCACGATGGCTTCGTAATCATCACCGCCGACAGCGCCGGCGGTATGCTCGACATCCATGACCGCAGGCCCGTGGTGTTCACCCCGGAACTGGCCCGTGAGTGGCTGGACCCGGCCACCTCCCCAAGCCGCGCCGAGCAGATGGTGCTGCTGCAGGGCGAGCCGACAGACGTGTTCGAATGGTTCAAGGTCGACAGCGCAGTGGGCAACACACGCAACCATGGGCCAGCGTTGATCCAGCCGCGCTGAGCACTCATTGGGCGACTGCACACCCGTGCGGATTAATCGGCCTGCCCTCCAGATAAGCCCGGTCCTTGCCATTTTGCTTGGCGCCATACAGGTTGCGATCAGCGTCCTTAAGCACCGCCGACATCTCGTCCCCCGCCGAAAACCGCGCCATTCCCGCGCTGCACGTGTAGTTGTGCGGCGCCGCCACACTGCGCCGGATAGCCTGCAACAAATCCCGTGCGAACTCACAGGCGACAGCCGGGTCGTCGCCCAACAACAGCACGCCGAACTCTTCGCCGCCGATCCTGCCGAAACTGTGGCTGCCCTTGGCGTTTTTCAGGCAGGCGGCCATGGCGCAAAGAATGCTGTCGCCCACATCGTGGCCATACCGGTCATTCTTGAGTTTGAAACTGTCGATATCCAACATCATGAAATAGCCGCTCTGGCCACTGGCGATCAGCGCGTCAAAGCCTTGCATGAAGGCGCGCCGGTTGAGAATGGAGGTCAGGTAGTCCGTCTCTGCCAGCTCGCGAAACTCGCTTTCTACCAGCAACACCGAGCGCAAGTTCTTCAAATAGGAAAAACTCAGAATAAAACCGATGGCCACCGACGCGACGCAAAAAATATACAGATAGACCTGGGCATCGCCGTAAATGTCCGCCTGGATGCACGGCCATAAAATCAACCAGACCAACGTGGCGCAGACCAGGTAATCCTGCACACTGATAAACAGGATGGCGCTGCTGATCACCAGGATAACCGCCAGCGGCAAGCCAAACAGGCGCAACTCCCCATGCGCGCTGAGGACATAGGCAAACCCCACGGACAGCAGCACGACATACACAACCCCGAGCGCACGCCACAGGTAAAAGTGGGGGGTCATGTGGTGCAGTCGACACACCGCCATCAGGCACAGGCTGATCGCCACCAGATATATATCCAGCTGCATGTCCGGATGAATCAACAACACCCCGAGCCAGGCAATAATCCCGATTAACTCGGCCTGGGTGACCGCTGGCGACAGTAACCGGCGCATCCGTGGCCTTAACTTCAAGTTAGCAGGCATCCCTTTTCCCTCTTTCAACCGCGTGCAGGCCAACCGCAAATGAAAACGCCATAAAGCGTCTTACCAGGCGAACAAAAGCCGGCAGCACTTCCAGCTGTTTTTTCGCATGCACTTTGAAATAGCCCTTCTCGACGCCCTCGCGGACCATTCGAATAATATGGGTTTTCGATACCGACAGCTGCTGGGCGAGCGCAAGATAAGATGACGACTTGAAGGTCATGCGCTCGTTTTCCGGTGAAAAGGCATCGTTATAAATCGCCAGCATCAACAAATGCCCTGCATCCTTTTTCACCAGCCAATAACAGTCGGGCAGCAACACATCAACGGTCATTTCGTCGGCCAGGATCTGAGCGAAGCCTTTGAAGTAAAGGGCCAGAAAACTACGGTCGTCCATCTCGCGCATTGTGCGAAAAAGGTCTTTTTCAGGACACATCAGCGCCAGCGAATCGGTAATCGACGTCAGCATCAGCCGCACTTCCCGACAGGCTTCGTCCGAGGGTGCATACACCCTGAAACGGCTGTCCTCCGGGTGCGCGTCGACCACCATGAAGCCCAGCGCGCGAAACAGCAGGAAGATCGACTCCAGGCTGTTTCTTGAGCAATACCCGCGCGCCACACAGAAGGCTTTCACCTCGCAAAGCAACGCTGTCGGTTTGGAAAAGTACTCGCTGAAAAGTGCAAAAGAGACCATCAAACGGCTGTATTTCATTGCACTTTTGTAGAAAAACGGGCGTTTCGAGTAAGGGCCTAGAAGCACCTGATAATGCGCCCGAATACAAGATTCAAAGTCCTCATGACGTTCAAGCGCTTGTGCAGTATTACCAATATCCAACTTTAACGAACTGACGTGCATGAAAGAGCCCTGATCAACCAACTTCATCCCACTGATCTAGACTACGAAGTTCACGTAGTCAGGTCCCAAAACAAATCACGTCGTAAAACGGTCCTTGATGGCGCTTTGCCTTTGAGGCCAATGTACAGTGATTGCCGTGCGGCACCGCATCATTACCAAAGTTGTTCCAACTGCACTTCCTGGGCTATTTGCTAACGCGCAAGCGTTGCACTTGCTTGAAATAGCAGTGCAAAGATTGCAGGTGAAGCAGCGCCAATAAATGGCGTCAGAAATATGACCGCGAACCTTCACCGCCTGCGGGCGTCCGAGCTAGGGTGTTTATTGCCCATCGCTCGTTGTGAGGTCCTCGTTTGAAAGCCGCCATCATCAAAAAGTACCGCCTGATTATCAAAACCATGGGCTATGTGGGTTGGGCCTTGTTCTGGCTGTTGTTGTGGGATGTGGCCGTCACGGTCGATTTCATGTTGTTCCTGACCACCAAGATCAACTTGCCGCTGATGCCGCTGACCCTGCTGGGTTCGGCGCTGGTGGTGTTGATCAGCTTTCGTAACAGCAGCGCCTATAACCGCTGGTGGGAAGCACGCACGTTGTGGGGCGCGATGGTGAATAACTCGCGCAGTTTCGCCCGCCAGGTGCTGACACTGCTGGATGACCCCGAGGGCGAGGTAAACCCGGTCAAGGCCACCCTGTTGCGCCGCCATGTGGCCTATGTGAATTGCCTGGCGGCGCACCTCAAGGGCCGGCCATGCCCGGATGAAGTGCGTGCGTTTATCCCCGCCGAAGAGTTCGCGCGCAATGGCGCCACCAACAACTTTGCCAATGACATCCTCACCGGTTCTGCGACGTTGTTGGCCCGCGAATACAAGGCCGGGCACCTGGACAGTATTCGCCTGGCGCGGCTGGAGTCGACACTGGTGGACCTGTCCAATGCCCAAGGCGGCATGGAGCGTATCGCCAATACGCCGCTGCCCTACCCTTACGTGTATTTCCCGCGGCTGTTTATCTCGCTGTTCTGCCTGATCGTGCCGGTGGGCCTGGTGGAATCCCTGGGCTGGTTCACCCCGCTGGCCTCGACCGTGGTGGGCTTTATGCTGCTGGCGATCGAACGCATCGGCACTGACCTGCAAAGCCCGTTTCATTCCAGCGAACACCAGATCCAGATGGAAACCATCTGCGAAACCATCGAGAAGAACCTGCAGTCGATGCAGCGGGATGCGCTGGCTTGAGCTCAAGGTGCTTTTAATTCAAGAACCTATCATTTTTACCAGTGCCCCTGACGCGCGGTTTTGACTAGCCTGTAGCGCATCTATCCAAGGAGGTACACCGCATGCAGGTTCACGAAGGTTATGCCGATTTCCGTGGCCACCGGACATGGTTCCGGGTCACCGGCGACTTGAAGTCCGGGCGCCTGCCCTTGATCGTCGCCCACGGCGGCCCCGGCTGCACCCATGACTACGTCGACAGTTTCAAGGACCTGGCCGATACGGGGCGCGCGGTGGTGCACTATGACCAACTCGGTAATGGCCGCTCCACGCATCTGCGCGACGCACCCGCTGACTTCTGGAACGTGGAGCTGTTCCTGGCCGAGCTGAACAACCTGATCGAGCATTTGCACATCAGCGATTACGCGCTGCTGGGCCAGTCCTGGGGCGGCATGCTGGGGGCTGAACACGCGGTGCGCCAGCCCGCCGGCTTAAAGGCATTGATCATCGCCAATTCGCCGGCCTCCATGGACCTGTGGCGCGCCGCCGCGAATGAGCTGCGCCAGGCACTGCCGGCCGAGGTGCAGGCCACCCTGCTGCGCCATGAGGCGGCTGGCACCACCGACAGCGCCGAGTATCACGCGGCCTCGCAGGTGTATTACGCCCGCCACGTCTGCCGCCTCCAGCCGGAACCCGCCGAAGTGCTGCGCACCAATGCCGCCATCGAAGACGACCCGACCGTCTATCACACCATGAATGGCCCCACCGAATTCCATGTGATCGGCAGCCTGCGCCACTGGAGCATCATCGAGCGCCTGCCACGCATCCAGGTGCCGACGCTGTTGATCTCCGGGCGTTTTGATGAAGCCACACCCGCCACGGTGCAGCCGTTTGCCGATGGCATCCGCGACGTGCGCTGGGAGATTTTTGAGCAGTCGAGCCATATGCCGCATGTTGAAGAGCGTGAGGCGTGCATGGCGTGTGTGGGGGCGTTTTTGGCGCACGTGGAGTCATAGTCAAATTGAGCTTTGTGGCTGACGCTCTACACTAAAGCCAATGTGGAATGGGGTTCATGTGGGAGCTGGCTTGCCTGCGATAGCATCAACTCGGTGTACCTGACACACCGAGGTGTCTGCATCGCAGCGGTGCGACGATTCGACAAGCCAGCTCCCACAGAAAAGCCGCTCTTCAGTGCATGCAAATCTGCAGTCGACCTCAAATTCAAAACTGTATGAGGTCAACTGTGGGAGCGGGCTTGCTCGCGAATACGGTGGGTCAGTCACTTCATCTGTAACTGATACACCGCCTTCGCGAGCAAGCCMGCTCCCACAGTTAAACCGCATTGCATCAGGTAGACAGGCTTTGGCTTTGCACTTGATCTGGCTTTTGCTTCAACCACTCGATTTTTGACGCTGGGACATCTGTGTTCGCATCGATGCCCCTGCGAACCGGACTTTGCTGTTGTGCCCGCATTTGTAAAAGACTATTACGCAGCACAATGTACTAACTGGTTACTTATATTGCTAAAATCGCGTCTTTGCCCTCTCACCTTCGAGTCCTGTCGACATGAAAAGAGCATCGCGCGCCGCTGGCGCCTCTAGATTTCTCCTGCTGGGCCTTGGCGTGGTTATCGCCCTGCTCGGCGTAGCGCTGGCTGTGGGCGGCGCCAAGCTGGTCAGCCTCGGCGGTTCCTGGTACTTCCTGGTCGGTGGCGTGGCCATGGCCGTTTCCGGCTTGTTGATCGCGCGGCGCAAGCCCGCGGGTGCCTGGCTGTTCGCCGCGTTCCTGGTTGGCACCGCCGTGTGGGCGATTGCGGACGTGGGCCTGGTGTACTGGCCGCTGTTCTCGCGGCTGTTCATGTTTGCCGTGATCGGCCTGGTGGTGGCGCTGGTGTATCCGCTGCTGGCCGGCCGACCGGCGCGCGGCGCCTATGGCGTTGCCGCCGTGCTGGCAGTGGGTGTGGCGGTAGCGGCGGGCAATATGTTCGTGGCGCACCCAAGCGTTGCGCCCACCGGCAAAGGCCCTGGCGTCACGCCAGTGGCCGCCGCCGATGCGCAGAAAGATTGGGCGCATTACGGCAACACCGAAGGTGGCAGCCGTTTTGCGGCGCTGGATCAGATCAACCGCGACACCGTCAATAAACTCAAAGTGGCGTGGACCTACCACACCGGCGACGTGGCCATCAGCGACGGCAACGGCGCCGAAGACCAACTGACGCCCCTGCAGATCGGCAACAAAGTGTTTATCTGCACGCCGCACAACAACCTGATCGCCCTGGACGCCGACACCGGCAAAGAGCTGTGGAAGAACGAAGTCAACGCCAAATCGGCGGTCTGGCAGCGTTGCCGTGGCATGGCGTATTTCGATGCGACTGCGCCGATTGCCCAGCCCACCCAGCCAAACAGTTCGCCGATCATTGCTGCCAGCGTACCAGCCGGCGCGCAATGCCAGCGCCGCTTGCTGACCAACACCATTGATGCGCGCCTGATCGCGGTGGACGCCGACACCGGCAAGTTCTGCGAAGACTTCGGCACACACGGCCAGGTGGACCTCAAGGCCGGCCTGGGCAATGTTCCCGACAGCTACTACCAACTTTCCTCTGCGCCCCTGATCGCCGGCACCACCGTGGTGGTTGGCGGCCGCGTGGCGGATAACGTGCAAACCGATATGCCCGGCGGTGTGATCCGCGGCTTCGACGTGATCAGCGGCCAGATGCGCTGGGCCTTCGACCCGGGTAACCCCGAAGACAAGCAAGCCCCGGCAGCGGGCAGCACCTACGTGCGCAGCACGCCGAACAGCTGGGCACCGATGTCTTATGACCCGCTGATGAACACGATTTTCCTGCCGATGGGCAGCTCGTCCACCGACATCTACGGCGTTGAACGGACCCAACTGAACCACAAATACGGCGCTTCGGTGCTGGCGCTGGACGCCTCCACCGGTGCAGAAAAGTGGGTGTACCAGACCGTCCACAATGACCTGTGGGACTTCGACCTGCCGATGCAGCCGAGCCTGATCGACTTCACCCCGCCGGGCAGCGACAAGGCCGTACCGGCGGTAGTGATCGGCACCAAGGCCGGGCAGATCTATGTGCTCGACCGCGCCACCGGCAAGCCGCTGACCGACGTGAAGGAAGTACCGGTCAAGGCCGCCAACATTCCCAACGAGCCTTACTCGCTGACCCAGCCTAAATCGGTGGGCATGCCACAGATCGGCGCGCAGACGCTGACCGAATCGGACATGTGGGGCGCCACGCCGTTCGACCAATTGCTGTGCCGCATCGACTTCAAGGGCATGCGCTACGAAGGCCTGTACACCGCGCCAGGCACCGACAAGTCGCTGAGCTTCCCGGGCTCTTTGGGCGGCATGAACTGGGGCAGTATCTCCACCGACCCGGTACACGGTTTCATCTTCGTCAATGACATGCGTCTGGGCCTGTGGATTCAGATGGTGCCGTCGCAGAACAAGGCCCAGGCCGCCTCCGGTGGTGAAGCGCTGAACACCGGCATGGGCGCCGTGCCGCTCAAGGGCACGCCGTATGCGGTGAACAAGAACCGCTTCCTGTCGGTGGCCGGCATTCCGTGCCAGGCGCCGCCGTTCGGCACCCTGACCGCCATCGACATGAAGACTCAGCAGATCGCCTGGCAAGTGCCGGTCGGCACTGTTGAGGACACCGGCCCGCTGGGCATCCGCATGCACCTGCCGATCAAGGTCGGCCTGCCGACGCTGGGCGGCACCTTGTCGACCCAGGGCGGGCTGATTTTTATCGCCGGCACCCAGGACTTCTACCTGCGCGCCTTCAACAGCGGCAACGGTGATGAAGTCTGGAAAGCCCGCCTGCCAGTAGGCAGCCAGGGCGGCCCGATGACCTATGTGTCGCCCAAAACCGGCAAGCAATACATCGTCATCACCGCCGGCGGTGCGCGTCAGTCCACTGACCGTGGCGACTACGTCATCGCCTACGCCCTGCCATAACGTCCCTCTGTTCGCGCGGTGCTCCCCGCACCGCGCGCGCCTTTCTATACATGCAGTTTGGAAGTCCGCGCATGACCCTTACTTCTCCTATGCCCTTGGGCCGCCTGGTGCTGGGCCTGGCCTTTGCTGCCGCCCTGCCCGTTCAAGCCGACGACACCACCCTCACCGGCGACTGGGGCGGCCTGCGCCGTGAACTCGACGAGCAAGGCATCCGCTTCACCGGCGACTACAGCGGCGAGACCGCCTACAACGCCGACGGCGGCCAACACCGCTCGGCGCGCTACTCGCAAAACATCAAGCTCGGTGTGCAGTTCGACCTCGGCAAGCTCTACGGCTTGACCAATGGCGAGCGCATTCAACTGACCATCAACGACCGGCGCGGCAACAGCGCCTCCGAAGACCTGGTGGGCAACCGCCTGCCGATCCAGGAAAACTACGGCGGCCTCTACACCCGTCTCACCGAGCTGAGCTATGAGCGCACGCTGTTCACGCCCGCGCTGAACATCAAGCTCGGTTACATGGCGATGGGCAACGACCTCGGCGGCCTCGACAGCGGCATCCTGTGCAATTTCATGAATGCCGGTTTCTGCGGGCACCCGCTGAACATGTCCGGCGGCAGCGGTTGGACCAACTACCCGAATGCACGCCTGGGTGCGCGGGTGAAATACGACTTTTCGCCGAACTGGCAACTGCGCGTGGCGGCATTCAATGTCGACCCTGACAGCAACGGCAACTCCAGCCGTGCCTGGCGCCTGGACCCCAAACACACCACCGGCACCGTGGTGCCGATAGAACTGGTGTACAAACATGCGGGCACGCTGCCGGGTGAGTACAAGCTGGGCTATTACTACGACAGCTCCAATGTGAAGCGCATCGGCAGCAACAAAGATGTCAACGGTCGTGGCGGTCACTACCTGCTGATCGACCAGGCCGTCTGGGCATCCAGCACATCCGCAGGCCGTGTGCTGCACGCCTTCGGCCAATACTCGGCGGCCAGCGAAGCCGCCTCGCCGTTCAGCAAGTGGTACGGCGCAGGCGTGGTGTTGTACAAGCCGTTTGAAGGCCGCCCACGCGACACCGTCGCCCTGGGTTATGGCCGTGCGGTGCCGAACCCACGCAGCCGTGACGTGCAAGAGTTGGCGGCGTTCAATGCCGGTACGGACTACCCCAACCTGAACAATGCCGAGCAATTGATCGAACTCAGTTATGGCTACCAGGCCACGCCGTGGCTGACGCTGCGCCCGGATGTGCAATACATCATCGAGCCGGGGGCGTTCTCCGGTGAGAGCATCGATAACGCGCTGGTGCTGGGTTTGCAGGTCAAAGCCGTCTTCTAAAGGCCTGAAATGAGGATCGTTCCCACGCTCCGCGTGGGAATGCATCATGGGACGCTCCGCGTCCCGCCACCTGCGCCTGTGTGACGCGGAGCGTCACGGGATGCATTCCCACGTGGAACGTGGGAACGATCTCAACGATCTCACTTCAAGGAACACTTGCGCCGTGCTGGTACTCGCGCGGCGTACAGCCAAACTCTCGCCGAAACACCGTGTGCAGGTACTGCGCCGATTTGAAGCCGCACTCCTGGGCAATGTCGGCAATCGCCAGCGTGTGGTTTTCCAGGCCCTTGGCCGCTGCCGCAAGTTTGAAGCGCAGAATCTCGTCATGCACGCTGCACCCGCGCACCTTGCGAAAGTGCGACTCCAGGGATGAGCGCGACACACCCACATACGCCGCCACTTGCGCGGTCTTGATGCCCTGGCAGGCGTACTGGCGAATAAACAGCAACGCCTGCATCACATACGGGTTGCCCAAGGGTTGATGCAAACTGGAGGCCTGCACATTGATCGCATCCGGCGGCACCAGGATCTGCGTGCCCGCGCAGGGTTTGCCGTGCAGCATCTGGTGCAGCAGCGCGGCGGCCGTGCGGCCCATGGTTTCGGTGCCCTGGATCACCGAGCTGAGCGGCACGCGCGTGAGGGTACGGGTCAGCGGGTCGTTGTCGATGCCGATCAACGCCACTTCTTCCGGCACCGCGATGCCGGCGGTGAGGCAGGCTTGCAGCAATTGCCGGGCGCGGGCGTCGGTGACGGCGATGATGCCGATGGGCTTGGGCAAGGCTTGCAGCCAGGCAATCTGCTGCTCCACCGCGCTGTCCCACAGCGGCGCGCTGGTGCCCAGCCCACGGTAAATCTCAACCTGCAAACCATCGCGTTGCATCAGGCGGCGAAAGGCTTTCTCGCGCTCCTGCGCCCAGCGGTTGGCCTGGGCTTCGGGCAGGCTGAAACAGGCAAAGCGGGTCAGCCCTGCTTCGATCAAGTGTTCGTACGCCAACTTGATCAGCGCATGGTTATCGGTGGCCACATAGGGAATGCCCTTGGGGTAGGCGCGTGCATCCTGATAGGAGCCGCCCACCGCCACCACCGGCAAATGAATATCGGCGAGCGCCTCGCCGATCAGCGGGTCGTCGAAGTCGGCAATGATGCCGTCGCCCTGCCAGCGCTCGATGCCTCTCAAGCGGCACAAGAAATCTTCCTCCAGGAACAAGTCCCAGGACACACGCGTGCTGCTCAGGTAATTGCCGATGCCAGTAATGATGCCGCGGTCGTAAATTTTGCTGCCGTTGAACAACAGGGCGATGCGGTGCACGGGCGGTAGGGTTTGCATTGTTTTTATCCTGGGGCCGGTCGCTACAGACTAGCCCTGGCTGGTCAAAATCGCACTACGTCTTGGTGATTTTCATAATCGGCAGTCCCGATGCCGTTGCTAGTATCGGGGCACCGCCAAGAACAATAAGGAAAACGCCATGCCGTACTTCCCAGGTGTCGAGAAGGTTCGCTTCGAAGGCCCCAGCAGCGACGCCCCTCTCGCCTTTCGCCATTACGATGCCAACAAACTGATCCTCGGCAAGCCCATGCGTGAACACCTGCGCATGGCTGCCTGCTACTGGCACACCTTTGTGTGGCCGGGGGCGGACATGTTCGGCATGGGCACCTTCAAGCGCCCGTGGCAGCGCAGCGGCGAGCCGATGGACGTGGCCATCGGCAAGGCTGAAGCGGCGTTCGAGTTTTTCTCCAAACTGGGCATTGATTACTACAGCTTTCACGACACCGATGTGGCGCCCGAGGGCAGCTCACTCAAGGAATACCGCAACCACTTCGCCCAGATGGTCGACCACCTTGAGCGTCATCAGGAACAGACCGGCATCCAGTTGCTGTGGGGCACCGCCAACTGCTTCAGCCACCCGCGTTTTGCCGCCGGCGCCGCCAGCAACCCGGACCCGGAGGTGTTCGCCTACGCGGCCGCTCAAGTGTTCAGCGCGATGAATGCCACCCAACGCCTCAAGGGTGCCAACTACGTGTTGTGGGGCGGCCGTGAAGGCTATGAAACCCTGCTCAACACCGACCTCAAGCGCGAGCGCGAACAGCTCGGGCGCTTTATGCGCATGGTGGTGGAGCACAAGTACAAGATCGGCTTTAAGGGTGATCTGCTGATCGAACCCAAGCCCCAGGAGCCGACCAAGCACCAGTACGATTACGACAGCGCCACGGTGTTCGGCTTCCTGCATGAGTTCGGCCTGGAACACGAGATCAAAGTGAATATCGAGGCCAACCACGCGACCCTGGCCGGGCACAGTTTTCACCATGAAATTGCCACCGCCGTGTCCCTGGGGATTTTCGGCAGCATCGACGCCAACCGTGGCGACCCGCAGAACGGCTGGGACACCGACCAGTTCCCCAACAGTGTCGAGGAAATGACCCTGGCCACCTATGAAATCCTCAAGGCCGGGGGCTTCAAGAACGGCGGCTACAATTTTGATTCCAAGGTGCGCCGCCAGAGCCTGGATGAGGTTGACCTGTTCCACGGGCATGTCGCTGCCATGGATGTACTGGCCCTGTCCCTGGAACGCGCAGCGGCGATGGTGCAGAACGACCGCTTGCAGCAGTTCAAGGACCAGCGTTATGCCGGGTGGCAGCAGCCCTTGGGCCAAGCGGTGTTGACCGGTGAATTCAGCCTGGAATCTTTGGCTGAGCACGCGTTTGCCCATGAGCTGAACCCGCAGGCCGTGAGTGGCCGTCAGGAGATGCTTGAAGGCGTGGTCAACCGGTTTATCTACACCTGACCGCCCGCTGCTTTTGTGGCGAGCGGACCTCTGTGGCGAGCGGGCTTGCCCCGCGTTGGGGCGCGAAGCGGCCCCTGTTACTGGCAACTCGGTTTTAACTGATACACCGCATTGTCTGGTTTTGGGGCCGCTTCGCAGCCCAACGCGGGGCAAGCCCGCTCGCCACACAAGCCCGCTCGCCACAGGTACGGTACATTCATCAAATCAGTGTCTTTCCAACAACAATAAAAGGACGCACCACCATGAAAGCATTCAAACGTACCCTGCTCGCCTCTGCCCTGGCCCTGCTCGCCCTGCCGGTGATGGCCGACTCCGCCCACCCGAAAATCGGATTTTCCATTGACGACCTGCGCCTGGAGCGCTGGTCCCGCGACCGCGACTACTTCGTCGCCGCCGCCGAAAAACTCGATGCCAAGGTGTTCGTGCAGTCGGCCGATGCCAACGAGCAGAAGCAAATCTCCCAGATCGAAAACCTCATCTCTCGCGGCGTTGACGTGATCGTTATCGTGCCGTTCAACGCCACCGTGCTGACCAACGCCGTCGCCGAAGCCAAGAAGGCCGGGATCAAGGTGGTGTCCTATGACCGCCTGATCCTCAACGCCGACATTGACGCCTATATCTCTTTCGATAACGAAAAAGTCGGTGAGATGCAGGCCAACGGCGTGCTGCAAGCGGCGCCCAAGGGCAACTACTTTTTGCTCGGCGGCGCACCCACCGACAACAACGCCAAGGTACTGCGCGAAGGCCAGATGAAGGTGCTGCAGCCGGCCATCGACAAGGGCGACATCAAGATTGTCGGCCAGCAGTGGGTCAAGGAATGGAACCCCACCGAGGCCCTGAGCATCGTCGAAAACGCCCTGACCCGAAACGACAACAAGATTGACGCCATTGTGGCCTCCAACGATGCTACCGCCGGCGGCGCGATCCAGGCCCTGGCCGCGCAGAAGCTGGCGGGCAAGGTGCCAATCTCCGGCCAGGACGCCGACCTTGCCGCCGTCAAGCGCGTGATCGACGGCACCCAGACCATGACCGTGTACAAGCCGCTCAAGCTGATCGCCACCGAAGCCGCCAAACTCTCGGTGCAACTGGCACGCAACGAAAAACCCACCTACAGCTCGCAATACGACAATGGCAGCAAAAAAGTCGACACCATCCTGCTCACGCCGACCCCACTGACCAAGGCCAATATCGACCTGTTGGAGAAGGACGGTTTCTATACCAAAGAGCAGATTGCCGGGCAGTGACCGCCATGGCCGACTACTTGCTGCAAATGAACGGCATCGTCAAAACGTTTGGCGGTGTCAACGCCCTGAACGGCATCGATATCAAGGTACGGCCGGGGGAATGCGTCGGCCTGTGCGGTGAAAACGGTGCCGGTAAATCCACCTTGATGAAGGTGCTGTCGGCGGTCTACCCGTATGGCACCTGGGAAGGCGAAATCCTCTGGGACGGGCAGCCGCTCAAAGCCCATTCCATCAGCGAAACCGAGGCCGCCGGCATCGTCATCATTCACCAGGAGCTGACCCTGGTGCCGGACTTGTCGGTGGCCGAAAACATCTTCATGGGCCACGAACTGACCTTGCCCGGCGGGCGCATGAACTACCCAGCCATGCTGCAGCGTGCCGAAGCGCTGATGCGCGAACTCAAGGTGCCGGACATGAACGTGGCGCTGCCGGTGTCGCAGTATGGCGGCGGTTACCAGCAACTGGTGGAAATCGCCAAGGCCCTGAACAAACAGGCGCGCCTGTTGATCCTCGACGAGCCCTCCTCGGCCCTGACCCGTTCGGAAATCGAAGTGCTGCTCGACATTATCCGGGGCCTCAAGGCCAAGGGCGTGGCCTGCGTGTACATCTCCCACAAGCTCGATGAGGTGGCGGCCGTGTGCGACACCATCGCCGTGATTCGCGATGGCAAGCACATCGCGACCACGGCCATGGCCGACATGGATATCGCGCAGATCATCACGCAGATGGTCGGCCGCGAAATGAGCAACCTTTACCCCACCGAGCCCCATGCAGTCGGCGAGGTGATTTTCGAGGCACGCAACGTCACCTGCTATGACGTCGACAACCCCAAGCGCAAACGCGTGGACGATGTTTCTTTCGTGCTCAAGCGCGGGGAAATCCTCGGCATTGCCGGGCTGGTGGGTGCCGGGCGCACGGAACTGGTGTCGGCCTTGTTCGGCGCCTACCCCGGCCGCTACAGCGCCGAAGTATGGCTGGACGGGCAACTGATCGACACGCGCACGCCGCTCAAATCGATCCGCGCCGGCCTGTGCATGGTGCCCGAAGACCGCAAGCGCCAAGGCATCATCCCCGACTTCGGCGTGGGCCAGAACATCACCCTGGCGGTGCTCGACCGCTACGCCCATATGACCCGCATCGACGCCGAAGCTGAGCTTGGCAGCATCGACCAGCAAATCGCGCGCCTGCACCTCAAAACCGCCAGCCCGTTTTTGCCGATCACCAGCCTGTCCGGCGGCAACCAGCAAAAGGCCGTGCTGGCGAAAATGCTCATGGCCAAGCCCCGGGTGCTGATCCTCGACGAGCCCACGCGCGGCGTGGATGTGGGCGCCAAATACGAGATCTACAAACTGATGGGCGCGCTGGCCGCCGAAGGCGTGTCGATCATCATGGTCTCTTCGGAACTGGCCGAAGTGCTGGGGGTTTCCAACCGCGTACTGGTGATTGGCGACGGCCAGTTGCGCGGCGATTTCATCAATGAAGGGCTCACCCAGGAACAGGTGCTCGCCGCCGCGCTCAGCCACAACAATAACAACCGGAAAACCGCGTAGATGAATCAGGTCAAACTGCTTTTTACCCGCTACAAAATGCTCGCCCTGGTGATTGCGGTGGCGATCATCTGGGTGTTTTTCAGCTGGCAGACCGAGGGTGGCTTTCTCACGCCGCGCAACCTGTCCAACCTGCTGCGGCAGATGTCGATCACCGGGATCCTGGCGTGCGGCATGGTGCTGGTGATCATCAGCGGCGAGATCGATTTGTCGGTGGGTTCACTGCTGGGGTTATTGGGCGGGCTGGCGGCGATCCTGGACGTCGTCTACCACATTCCGCTGCTGGCCAACCTGAGCCTGGTGGCGCTGTGCGGCTTGATGATCGGCCTGGCCAACGGCTACATGACCGCCTACCTGCGGATCCCCTCGTTCATTGTCGGCCTGGGCGGCATGTTGGCGTTTCGCGGGATTCTGCTGGGGATTACCGGCGGCACCACCATTGCGCCGGTGTCGCCGTCGCTGGTGTATGTGGGCCAGGGGTATTTGCCGCATGCCGTCGGCGTGGGGCTGGGCGTGTTGCTGTTTGCCTTGACCCTGTTCCTGACCTGGAAGCAACGGCGCAACCGCGCGCTGCATGGCCTGGCGGCGCATTCGTTGGTGCGTGACCTGTTGCGCGTGGCTGTGATCGGCGCAGTGCTGGCCGGGTTCGTCACCACCCTCAACAGCTACGACGGCATCCCCGTGCCGGTGCTGCTGTTGCTGGTGCTGCTCGGCGTGTTCAGCTACGTCACCAGCCAGACCGTGTTCGGCCGCCGCGTGTACGCGGTGGGCAGCAATATGGAAGCCACACGCCTGTCGGGCATTAACGTGCAGGCGGTAAAACTGTGGATCTTCGGCATCATGGGCGTGATGTGCGCCCTCGCCGGCCTGGTCAACACCGCACGCCTGGCTGCGGGTTCGCCGTCGGCGGGCAATATGGGCGAACTGGATGCGATTGCCGCGTGTTTTATCGGCGGTACCTCCATGCGCGGCGGCTCCGGCACGGTGTATGGCGCGTTGCTCGGGGCGCTGGTGATTACCAGCCTGGACAACGGCATGTCGATGCTGGACGTGGACAGCTACTGGCAGATGATTGTGAAGGGCAGCATTCTGGTGCTGGCGGTGTGGGTGGATGTGAGTACCCGGGCCGGGCGGCGCTGACTCACAGCCATAAAAAAGCCACTCGAATGAGTGGCTTCTTATTGGCGGGTCGATTAACTCAGCACAACATCACGCATTGGCGGGATGTAACCGTAGTCGTAGGCCTCCTGCACAAACGAACGGTCACCCTTCAATACAATCCTCACGGTGGGCGCCTCTGTGCCGCCGATGCGGTAGTCGTCGCCGGTGGTGGGCACGCTGTCGATAAACGACGTCACCAGGCCATTGGGCATCACGCAATGGGAATACGTCTGGAACGGCTGCGACGGTGGGTTGCCAAGTACCAACCCCGAGCCATTCATCGGCGTATAGGGGCCAAACAGATGCTCGCTCACAAAACCGTAGACACCATCCGGCCCCGTCACGCCGTCCGCGTAGGTGAACTTGTGACTGATGGTAAACAGGTAGTACTGGTTGTCCTGGAACACGTAATGCGGGCGTTCGGTTTGATCGTTTACGCCAACCGCCGTCACCAGTGGCGGCAGGATTTCCCATTCTTCACCGCTGAGGTCCTTGGCCACGGCGATGCCAATGCAACCGACCTGATACCGCGCACCGCCGACATCTTCATGCCCTGGCGGCACCAGACCGAGTTCATCCGGGCCCACCGCGTGAGTGCCGCGCTCACCCGCGACATTGCCTTCAAACACCATGTACAACTTGCCGTCGTTGGGGTCGATAAACGGGCTGGGGTCGCGAAAGTTCCACGTCGCGTTCTGCGCTTCGGTCTGGTAATACGTGCCGTCGGCATCGAACAGCGGTTTGACTTCAGTAAAGCCCTCAAGGGTAACGCCGCTGTCGGAGGTGACCACCCGGCCCCTGACCTTGGCAATGGTGGCCCCCGGGGTTACGCAGGTGTAATACAGGTCGATATCGCCGTGGTTGTTAATCAGGATCGGCGTGCCTGCCCATTCACGAGTGGTCGGCGAAACCCCTTCGGCCATCACGCGGCCGCCGAAGACCCAGTCCTTGCCGGTGCGTGAGTACCAGTAGCAAATGCGCGCATGGCCGTGGCGGTCTTCCCAATCACGCTTGATGTCGTAACGGCCATCGGCGTTGATAAATTGCGGATCATGCGGGCGACGGTCTGCAGTCAAGGTGAAGATAACCGACCAACCATCGACCGATACCACTGTGCCATCCAGTTCACGCAATGGCATGGTGTCCCAAATAAACACGGTGTCACTCATGACAGGAAAGTCAGGACTCACTAACGGCTGTGTGGTCGTCGGGTCATTTTCATTAACTTTAAGCGCATCGGCCCGAGTCCAACGAGTGGGTGTGTGATTCGCATGTTTCATGATGATGTCCTTTTACTGACGCTTTAGTGACAAGCGAAGATTAAATAACACTCACAGCCAGCAACTTGATGCCGACTGAAAAGAGCGAGCCATTATTAGCCCTATAAGTGCAAAACAAGGTTTAACATGCAACCTATCGATCACAACATGAAGAATTATTTAAGCCACAAGTGCCATCACTGTATTGATATCCTTGATATAAAAACAGTGGCACTGCGTATGAATAACCTGATCAATAGAAAGCTAGCTACTCAACTACCAAACACCAGCGCTACCGCCTGAGCGCCCGCGTTCTTTTGCGTGAATTCCTTGGCCTGAGCGGCGGTTTTCAAGGTGTAGTTATAGTTGGAACGCGCTGTCCACTTGGCATTAGGCGACTTCTGGCGGGTGATGGCGGGCACACTGTTGGTGTCGGTGAACGTGCCAGTGCCTTTATCGTCCAACATGCCGTTATTCTGGCTGCCCTCGCCGAAGTAATTGCTTTCAGAAAGGATATTGGCGTTCTGTGCCAGGGTAAAACCCAGATGGAAGTTATTCACGTAGTTGTTATACACGTGGAAATAACCGTAGCGCATCAAACCCGGCGCGCGCACTTCCATGTTGTCAAAGCGGTTATGGCACAGGGTAAGACGCGGGTAGCCATTAAACTCCGATTTGTTGTCATCGGCCGGGTGACCGAAGATCAAACCGTATTTGTGGTTGCCGAAAAAGCAGTTGCTGATGGTCGCGTAGTCGGCCTTTTCACCGATATACACCAGTTTATCTTCACTGCCGTCCGTGGTAGACCAGTTGTGGCCGACAAAAGAGCAATGGTCGATCCAGTATTGACTGCCATAGTTCAGGTACACCTGGATATCGTCATTGGCCTTAATACTTGCCGAATGCTTGAAGATAATGTTTTGCAGAATAATATTCTGCGACTGCGCCGTGGCACGCAGGTGGATGTTCTCCAGCGTGCGGTTCTGGAAGGAGCCGATCAGGGTCTTGTTAGCCCCCATGTTCACCTTGGTCAGGCTTGCCGCCGAGATATTGCTGTTGATCACCAGCACCCGCGGGGTGGTGTCGCCAATATTGGCTTTGAGTTGGTCCAGCGTGGTGATACTGACCACCTGGCCCGCCCAGCCACCGGTGACTTTTGCCGCAAGGGCGAAACCGGTCAAGCCGGTGAGCTTGCTTTCTGGATACGACATGAGATCCCTCTCTTTCATAAAAAGCGGCTCGACAGTGCGAGCCCGCGCATTCAAGTTAATCCGTTAACTTGCACACAGTGTTTGGCGTGGCTGGTGATGCCGAGGTTGGCTGATCAGCGCTTAAACACTGTGTTTATATACAGTATTAGATATCGAGTACGCCGTCAACACGCTGCTGGAAATGGCCAGGACCACGGTGGATCGCTCCATCGAATGCCTGAAGCCCGCCAGGGCTATGGCTTAAACGCGGTAAAAAAAGTGGGAGCTGGCAAGCCAGCTCCCACAATTGACCTGCGGTGTATTTAAGTTACTTGGACACCGGCATCGCAAACTCCGCGCCCTGCTCGATGCTCTCCGACCAGCGCTGCATGATCGACTTCTGCTTGGTGTAAAAACGCACACCCTCAGTGCCGTAGGCATGCATGTCGCCAAACAGACTCTTCTTCCAGCCACCAAAGCCGTGCCAGGCCATCGGTACCGGAATCGGCACGTTGATGCCGACCATGCCCACTTCGATGCGCCGGGCGAATTCGCGGGCGATGTTGCCGTCGCGGGTAAAGCAGCTGACGCCGTTGCCGAACTCGTGGTCGTTGACCAGCTTGATCGCCTCGGCAAAGTCATTCACGCGCACGCAGGCCAGCACCGGGCCGAAGATTTCTTCGCGGTAGATGCTCATGTCTTTTGTCACGTGGTCGAACAAGGTCGCGCCGAGCCAGAAGCCGTTTTCCAAGCCGGCCTCGGTTGGCACGTAATCACGCCCGTCGAGCAGCAATTGCGCGCCGGCTTGCACGCCTTGTTCGATGTAGCCGCTGATGCGTTCCAGTGCAGCACGCGACACGATCGGGCCCATTTCAGCCTTCAAATCGCGGCCGTCGGTGATGCGCAGGTGCTTGGCGCGCTCGGTCAAGGACGCGATGACTTTGTCACCCACATCACCGACCAACACGGCGACGGAAATCGCCATGCAACGCTCGCCGGCACTGCCGTAGGCGGCGCCCATCAGCGCATCCACGGTTTTTTCGATATCGGCGTCGGGCATCACCACCATGTGGTTTTTCGCGCCGCCCAGGCCTTGTACGCGCTTGCCGTTGCGTGCGCCGGTTTCGTAGATGTATTGGGCAATCGGCGTGGAGCCGACGAAGCTCATGGCCTTGACGTCCGGGTGTTCGAGCAGGGCATCCACCGATTCCTTGTCGCCCTGCACCACGTTGAACACGCCTTTGGGCAGGCCGGCTTCACGCAGCAGCTCGGCCATGAACAGCGAGGCGCTCGGGTCGGTCGGGCTGGGCTTGAGGATAAAGGTGTTGCCCGCCGCGATGGCGATCGGGTACATCCACATCGGCACCATCACCGGGAAGTTGAACGGCGTGACGCCCGCCACCACCCCCAAGGGCTGGCGCATCGTCCAGTTGTCCATGCCACGGGAAACCTGGTCGGAATGCTCGCCCTTGAGCAGGTTGGGAATGCCGCAGGCGAATTCCAGAATATCGATGCCACGGTCGACTTCACCCTGGGCATCGGTGAAGACTTTGCCGTGCTCGGCGACGATGATGCGCGCCAGGTCGTCCTTGCGTTCACGCAGCAAGTGCAGGTACTCGAACAACACACGAGCGCGGCGGATTGGCGGTGTGTCGGCCCAACCGGCGAACGCGGCCTGGGCAGCGGCGACGGCTTCACCGACGGTCTGGCGGCTGGCCAGGGCGACGCGGCCGGTGATTTCGCCGGTGGCTGGGTTGTAGACGTCCTGATAGCGATCATCGCGGCTCACGCGTTGGTCGTTGATGTAGTGCTCGATCGTGCTGGTCATGGCAGGTGATCCCTGGTGGATAGCGTTGAGGCACACGATAGGCTTTCAGTTTGTTCCAAACCAGAGCAGAATCCTGAACTTATTGTCCTTGTGAGCGAACAATAGCACCATGGAAAAATCCGAGATCGAAGGGCTGTGGACCCATATTCACTGGTTGTCGGTGCTCGAAGAGCAAGGCACCTACACCGCCGCCGCCGCGCGCCTGGGGGTGAGCAAGTCGGCGGTCAGCCAGCGCATCTCGGACCTGGAAAAGGCCACCGGCACCCGCCTGGTCACCCGCACCACGCGCAGTGTGAGGCTCACTGATGCGGGGCTGTCGTTGACCCGCGAAGTGCGCAGTGCTTACGAACACATCGCCCGCAGCTTCTCGTCGGTGCGCGACTCGGCCGGGGAGATTCGCGGGCTGGTGCGCCTCACCGCGCCGGTGGCATTTGCGCGGCAGCAATTGGTGCCGCATCTGTCGGAGTTTTTACAGCTATACCCGCAAGTGCGCATACAGCTGGACGTGTCGGATGCCCTGAGTTCACTGGCAGCCGAAGGTTACGACCTGGCGGTGCGCCATGGCTTCCAGGTGCCGGAGACCCATGTGGCGTGGAAGTTATGCGACACCGGCTCGGTGCTGGTCGCCACCCAGGACTACCTGCAACGCCACGGCGAACCCCGCGAGCCTGCCGACCTCAGCGCCCACAACTGCCTCTACTACCCACGTGGCGCCGACCAGCCGGCCTGGACATTCGAGCGCGGCGGCAAAAAAGTCGAACGCACCACCGTGCCCATCGCCGGCAGCTTTTCCACCAACAACAGCGAAGCCCTGCGCGACTCGGCGCTCAACCACCTGGGCATCGCCCTGCTCCCGGATTTCAGCGCCCAGGCGGCGCTGGCCAGCGGCAAGTTGGTACACGTGCTCAAGGGCTGGACACTCAAGGGCGCATTTGCCGATGAGATCTACTTGATCCGCCCGTATTCGCCGCATGTGCCCAAGTCGGTGAGTGCGTTGGTGGGGTATCTGAAGGAGAAACTGTCGGGTGGGTTTCGGTTTGTGGGATGAGGCAGAGCCAGCGCGGTGCGTCCCTTCTAGCGGCAATGGCTTGAACACGGTCAAAAAAATGTGGGAGCTGGCTTGCCTGCGATAGCGGTGTATCAGCCAAAAAATCAGGTGCAGGTATACCGCTATCGCAGGCAAGCCAGCTCCCACATTGGATCTGCGGCGTGACTGAAAACAGTGTAACTGTTGCTCCATGTGGCCGATCAATCAGTGGCCTTTCGACATGGTTATTGCAGGACGTTTCCTAGACAATCCCTGCCGCCTTGTGCCTGTTGGAATCGATGGCTAGTCTGCGATCCGTCACTGCTCATCAGTGATCGGGTTTAGCAGCCTGACTTCAATAGGTATACGGTTCACCGCTGCATTTATGGTGGCTGTGCGTGGGGCATCTTCGGGTGCGCTGGTTTTCCTATTGACCGGTCTGCTAACCCGCGTACAGCTACCACCCTCGTTTAGCAGCGCAGGTGATAGCTCTCTGGTTCAATAGGAGTTACACCATGAAAAAAGTTGTCCCCGACCCACCCCGCAATTGCGCCAAAGACCGCGCCGCCTTCAACAGCGTCCTCGACCATTATCTGCCCACCCCAGGCGTTCACAGCGTGATTGAAGACCTGAGCTTTGAAGACGCCTTGCTCTACACCGCCAGCCTGCTCGACAGCGCTTCGGCCACCACACTCAATTGCAGTGAAATGCTCGCCAGCCCCGAACGCGCGAAGATCCTGGCGGTGTGGCATTTGCTGGAGCTGGCCCGCACCACGGTGGATCGCTCTATCGAGTGCCTGAAGCCTGCCAAGGCAATGGCTTAAACGCGGTAAAAAAATGTGGGAGCTGGCTTGCCTGCGATGGCGGTATATCTGTACCTGATTTTCTAACTGATACACCGTTATCGCAGGCAAGCCAGCTCCCACATTGGATCTGTGGCGCTGCTCCGTGTGGCTGATCATTGCAGGACGTTTCCTAGACAATCCCTGCCGCCTTGTGCCTGTTGGAATCGATGGCTAGTCTGCGATCCGTCACTGCTCATCAGTGATCGGGTTTAGTCGCCCGGTTTCAGAACAGGTGCATCGTCCTCCGAAGTTTATGGTGGCTGTGCGCAGGGCGCCTTCGGGTGCGCCGGGTTCCTGTTCTGACCGGTCGACTAACCTGCGTACAGCCGCCACCCTCGTTTAGTCGCGAAGCGTGTCGGCTCCTTGACCAGACAGGTACTAAACGATGAAGAAAATTGTTCCCGACCCACCCCGCAATTGTGCCAAAGACCGCGCCGCCTTCAACCGCGCCCTCGACCATTACCTGCCCACCCCCGGCGTTCACAGCGTGATCGAAGACCTGAGCTTTGAAGACGCCTTGCTCTACACCGCCAGCCTGCTCGACAGCGCTTCGGCCACCACGCTCAATTGCAGTGAAATGCTCGCCAGCCCCGAACGCGCGAAGATTCTGGCGGTGTGGCATTTGCTGGAGCTGGCCCGCACCACGGTGGATCGCTCTATCGAGTGCCTGAAACCTGCCAAGGCAATGGCATAAACGCGGTAAAAAATGTGGGAGCGGGCTTGCTCGCGAATGCGGTGGGTCAGCCACATATGTGCTGACTGACACTGCGCTTTCGCGAGCAAGCCCGCTCCCACAATGGTCCTGCTGAGTATTTGAGTTCTTTGGATGCACATCGCATTAAACGGAACAGTTCTCGACAACTACGCGCACATAAACTTGTTATAGCTAGCCGCAATAATTCACCAAACAAACCTCACGTTTTTGAACTCAACTTTTTACTTGCAACGGTCATCAACAACAGCTTCTTGACGCCGCCATAAAAGCCATACAACTAATTGTAAATATTGAATAATCACCGCTAAACCTTCTCCTCTAAAACGCCCTTTTCAAACTCCCTTGCGCACAAACTTGCAAAACAACCACAACCGGCTACGTTCATGAATACCGTGAAAGCCATCAGCCATTACGTACAAAACCTGCCCGCCAGGTGAGGGGTTTTATTGCTCTAAAAACAGCGCAAGCACAGACACGGAATTTAAGTCTCAATACTCAAAAGGGATGCTTTGATGAAGCGCAGCCGGTGGTATCGTGCGTTCACGAAAAAGGGCCCAGCCGAACATTTTTGGCTGTCATTGGTGTGTTTTTCTGTGCTGGTGGTTGCCAGCTTTCTGTTGTTTGAACAACAGATCCAAGACTTCCTGATTCACCTCAACCTGTACCAACCGTCCACGCCTGCCCAGGCGTTCAACCTGGCCCTGTTGCTGGTTGCCCTGCTCGCGCTGGACGTGGTGCTGCCCGTGCCGTCGAGCATGGTGGCGTTGCTGGCGGTGGCCATGCTCGGCAGTGTCGGCGGTTATCTGGTGATCTTTATCGGGCTGTGCCTGGGGGCAGGCCTGGGGTATGCCCTGGGCGCCGGTTATTTTCGTTTGCTGTCCGGCCGCCTTGGCTTGCATCAGCGCTCGCCCGGGCAGTTGGCGTACCGCTTGGGCACGCTGTCGTTGATTTGCCTGCGCGGTGTGCCGGTGCTGGCGGAAACCTCGGTGGTGGCCGCCGGGATGCAGCGCTATCCGCTGCGCGCTTTTTTGTTGATCACCACCTTGGCCAATGCCGGCCTGGCGCTGGCCTACACGGCCATCGGCACCTTCCTGATCGAGCAGAATTCATTGCTGGTCACGGTGCTGGCCAGCATGGTGTTACCACTGGCGTTTGTGGCGATCTACAGCTTGCTCAAGCGCAAGCCCAGTGAGGACCAGCCCCTGCGTGGGCGGTTCACGGTCGCCTATGACTACCCGGTGATCTTCACCGACCACCTGTTCGACCCGCTCAACCCATGCCTGCACCACCAGCTCATCACCCAGCACCGTGCGCCGGTCACAGTGATGGTGTTCGCCGATGAGCAACTGCTGCACAGCGCGCCTGCGTTGCGCGACCAGATCGACGCCTACTTCGCAGCCCATGCCGATCTGCAGTTGCTCGCCGCGCCTATCGCCGTGCCCGCCGGTGAACTGAGTAAAACCTCAGAGGTGTTGCAGCAGCTCTACAGCGACATGCTGCAACACGGCCTGGACCGGCATTGCTACGTGCTGGCCCTGGGCGGCGGCGCGGTGCTGGATGCGGTGGGTTACGCCTGCGCGACCTTCCATCGGGGCATCCGGCTGATCCGTATTCCCAGCACGGTGCTGGCCCAGAACGATGCCGGTATCGGCGTCAAAAACGGCATCAATGCCTTCGGCCAGAAGAACCTGCTCGGCGCGTTCTACCCCGCCACCGCCGTGATCAACGACTTCCAACTGCTCACCAGCCTCACCCGCCGCGACCAGATCGCCGGGCTGGCCGAGGCGGCGAAAGTGGCGCTGATCAAGGACGCCGCGTTCTTCGAGTGGATGGAAGCCAACGCCAGCGCCCTCGCCCACTTCGACCACGCGGCCAGCCGCTATGCGATTCGCCGTTGCGCCGAGCTGCACCTGGGGCATATCACCGGCGCCGGTGACCCGTTCGAACGCGGCAACGGTCGCCCGCTGGACTACGGGCACTGGGCCGCGCACAAGCTGGAAAACCTCAGCCACCACCGGCTACGCCATGGCGAAGCCGTCGCCGTGGGCATGGCGCTGGATGGGCTTTACGCGAACGCACTGGGCCTGTTGAGCGATACCGAAACTGAGCGGGTAATGAGCCTGCTGCACACGCTGGGCTTCAACCTGTGCCCGCCGGAATTGAGTGTGACCGATGCCCAAGGCCGCTCGCCGCTATTGCTCGGCCTGGAGGAGTTTCGCCAGCACTTGGGCGGGCAACTGTCGATCCCCATGCTCACCGGCATCGGCCAATCGGTGGACCTGCATGCAATCGACAGCGCAAAAATGCACGCGGCGCTGCAACGGCTGGCGGCCCACGGCAGCCCGGCACTGCCTGCCAGCGAGGGCTACGCGCGATGAGCCCGATGAAAACCTGGATGACCCTCGGCCGCGTGTCCAACCTGCCCACGGTGTGGACCAACACCCTGGCCGCCGCCCTGCTCGCCAGCAGCGCCGGAGCCCTGGCACCGCCGTCGTCGCTGGTGTGGGGGCTGCTGCTGGTCACCTTATCGCTGCTGTACCTGGCCGGGATGTTCTTGAATGACCTGCTCGATGCCGACTGGGACGCGCAACACCACAACCCGCGCCCCATCACCCTGGGACTTGCCAGCCGCCAGCAAGTCGGCGTGGCCACAGCCTTGCTGCTGGTACTCGCGGCAGCGGCGGTGCTGGGCCTGAGCCGCTTGATCGACACGCCGCATTGGCTGCTCGGCGGCGTGCTGCTGCTGGTGGGCTGCATCTTTGGCTACAACCTGCTGCATAAAAAATACGCCCACAGCGTGTGGCTGATGGGCGCCTGCCGCTCGGCGCTGTACCTCACCGCCGCTGCCAGCCTGGCGGTGCCGCCGGAGCCGATCTGGCTGTGCGCGATGCTGCTTGGCGTGTACATCAGCGGCCTGACCTACCTGGCCCGCCAGGAGCATCGCAACCAACTGATCAGCCGCCTGCCACTGCTGTTGATGCTCAGCCCGCTGGCGCTGGCGTTCTACTCCAACAACCTGTGGTTCTGGCCGGTATTGCTGCTGTGGCTGGGCTGGTTGGGCTGGCATTACTGGAAACACCTGGCCCACCCGCAACAGCGCCAGGTGCGCGCGTTTATCGGCGCAGGTTTGGCCGCGCTGCCGTTGTTCGATGCGCTGGTGCTGGCGGTGGCCAACCAGCCGTTGGGCAGCCTGGTGTGTGTGCTGGTGTTTTTCCTGCTTCCCCACTTTCAGCGCTGGATCAAGCCGACATGAACACGCGCCCGGATTACCTCGCCGACCTTCGCTTGAGCCTCACTCAACAGCTGGATGCCACGCAACTGCATTGGTGGTTGCAGGCGCATGCACAGCTTGAAGAACAACCGCATGCTTCCACGGCGGCGCTGCTGAGCGGCCAGTGCAAACGCAAGTTGCCTGCCGCTGTCGTCGCACCAGCACGGGCGCTGGTGGTGGCCAAGGCGCTGGAACACACGCCGGCAGACGATCAGTTGCCGCTGCTGCGCCAACTGTTCCTGTGGGGCGACGATCAGGAAAAAATCGCCCTGCTCAGCGCCCTCGACTGGCTCGACCGCGACGGGCTGTGCCTGGAGCTGGCGTTGCAGGCCGGGCGCACCAGCAACCCGCAGGTGTTTGCCGCGCTCGCCCTCGACACCGCCTACCCGTCACGTCATTACCCGGAACGCGCCTTTCACCAACTGGTGCTCAAGGCGCTCGGCATGGGCCTCGACATCGGGCGTCTGACCGGCTTGGCGCAACACCACAGCGTGACCCTCAACCAGCTCGCCCTCGACCTGCTCGACGAACAGCTCGCCGCCTCGCGCACCGTATCCCCTGGCTTGCCCAAAGCCATCGCCTTTGACCTGCTCAGCCCGGCGCAACTGCAGCGCCTGCGCGGCCTGAGCCTGCCGCCCGAATGGCACGCCCACCTGAACTGATGCACATCGCCTTCCCTTGACGAGGATTCACCATGCTCAAGTACTTCGATCCGCATATCCATATGGTCAGCCGCACCACCGACGACTACCAGAACATGGCCGCCGCCGGCATCACCGGGGTCATCGAGCCGGCGTTCTGGCAAGGCCAGGCGCGCACCAGCCTGGGCAGTTTCGTCGACTATTTCGACACGCTGCTGGGTTGGGAACGCTTTCGCGCGAGCATGTTCGGCATCCACCACTTCTGCACCATCGGCCTGAACCCCAAGGAGGCCAATGACCTGTCGATTGCCAATGAAGTGCTGGAGATGCTGCCGCGTTACCTGATCAAGGATGGCGTGGTGGCGGTGGGTGAAATCGGCTACGACGACATCACCCCCGAAGAGGACCGCTTCCTCGCCGCGCAACTGGAACTGGCCAAGCAATTCAACCTGCCGGTGCTGGTGCACACGCCGCATCGCGACAAGATCGGCGGCACCAAACGCACCCTCGCCGTCATCCGCGAAGTGGGGATTACCGAACACCTGGTGATCATCGACCACCTCAACGAACTGACCTTGCCGCTGGTACTGGACAGCGACTGCTGGCGCGGCCATTCCATCTACCCCAACACCAAGATGTCGGAGCAGCGCATGGTCGCGTTGCTGCAGGAATACGGCACCGAAAAAATGGTGGTCAACAGCGCGGCGGACTGGGGCATCAGCGACCCGCTCAAGGTGCCCAAGACCGGCCAGGCGATGCTCGCGGCCGGGTTCAGTGAAGCCCAGGTAGAACAGGTGCTGTTCCATAACCCGGTGGACTTTTTTGCCCAGAGCGGCCAGCTCGACAAAGCCCTGGTGAGCACGCCGCTGCCCATCGACCAGCGCAAGCAATGGCAGGAAAACTCGGCCTTGCGTGGCCAGGACCCGGTGGTCAAATGAGCGCCGCCAACGGCTGGACGGCCAGCCAGATCGGCTATTGCAGCAATGTGCACCCGGCCCGTGACCTGGCCGCGCTGCGCGCCTCCATCACCGAGCATTTTCAGGGTGTGCGCACCTTGCGCGGGCTGGAGCAACAAGACAGCGGCCTGTGGATCTGCGCCCAGGCGGCGGCGCAATTACAGCACGCCTCGGCACGCACGCAGTTTGTGCAATTACTCAAGCAAAGCGGCGTGCGCCTGACCTCACTGAACGGTTTTCCCTATGGCGACTTCCACAAAGGCGCGGTGAAAGCCGAGGTGTATTTGCCCAGCTGGGCCGACCCGCAGCGGCTGGCTTACAGCCTGGACCTGGCGCACATCCTTGCCCACGCCCTGCCCGACGATTGCCGCCAAGGGGTGATTTCCACGGTGCCGCTGGGCTATGCCGCGACCTGGAGCAAAGCGCGGCAACTGCGCGCTGATGAACACCTCAGCCAACTCACGGAGGCACTGGCCGCGCTGCACCGCAAAACCGGCAAGAACATTGTGTTTTGCCTGGAGATGGAGCCCGACTGTGTGCTGGAAAACACCGAGCAGACCCTCGCCTTCTTCCAGCGCCGGCAGGCCATGGACCCGAACCATGCCTACCTGGCGCTGTGTTTTGATGTGTGCCACCAAGCGGTGATGTACGAGGATTGTTATCAATCCCTGGACCGGCTGCGCGCGGCCGGCGTGCCGGTGGGCAAGATCCAGCTGTCCAACGCGATGATCTGCCACTTGCCGCCCGACGATGCCACGCGGCGCGAAGCCGTGCTCGACACCCTCGCAAGCTTTGCCGAAGCCACCTACCTGCACCAGGTCAAGGCACTCGACGCACAGGGCGGCCGTGTGGCCTGGCCCGACCTGCCGGCGGCCCTGCAAGCGTGCGCCGGCTTCAACGAGCTGCGCATTCACTTCCATATCCCGCTGTTCAGCGAACACCTGCTGTTGCCCGAGCTGCGCGGCAGCCAGGTGGCCCTGGCCCAGACCTTCGACTACCTGGCCGCCCACCCCGAGTTTCGCCCGGTGTTGGAGGTGGAAACCTACAGCTGGGGCGTGCTGCCCGCGCAACTGCGGCCCACCACGCAACAGGCGCAGCTGGAAGGCATCGCCGCCGAGCTGCGCTGGGTCGAGGGCCAATTGCGCCAGCGCAACCTGCTGCAAACCCTGATGCAGGAGGCGTATGCCGATGCGCTCTGAGCAACCGCTGCTGCTGATCAATGTGGTCGGGCTGACGCCGTCGCTGCTGGGTGAGGCGACGCCGCAGATCAACGCGCTGCTCAAGACCGCCAAGATGGCCAGCCTGCAACCGGTGTTCCCCGCCGTGACGTCCACGGTGCAGGCCTCGATCCTCACCGGCGCGCCGCCGTCGCAGCATGGGATCGTCGGCAATGGCTGGTACTTTCGCGACCAGGCCGAAGTGCGTTTCTGGCTGCAACCCAATGCGCTGATCCAGGGCGAAAAGGTCTGGCACACCCTCAAGCGTGAAATGCCGGGTTTTCGCTGCAGCCAGCTGTTCTGGTGGTACAACATGTACGCCGACGTGGACGCCTCCATCACGCCGCGCCCGCATTACCCGGCCGACGGGCGCAAGCAATTTGGCCTGTATTCGTCGCCGCCCGGTTTGCATGAGCAGATCGAGGCGCAGATTGGCGAGTTCCCCTTCCATGGTTTTTGGGGGCCGGCGGCGGGCATCGCGTCGAGCCGCTGGATTGTCGAGTGCGCCATGGCCGAGTTCCAGATCAGCCGGCCGCACCTGCAATTGATCTACCTGCCGCACCTTGATTACAGCTTGCAGCGCGTGGGGCCTGAGCACCCGTCGATTGCTGATGAAGTGCGCGCCATCGACCACGAAGTCGGGCGTTTGCTGGCCTTCGCCGAGGCCCAGGGCGCGGCGGTGATGCTGCTGTCTGAGTACGGCATCGAAGCCGTCGCGCAGTCGGTGTCGATCAACCGCGTGCTGCGCGCCGGAGGTCTGTTGCAGGTGCGCCAATCCTTGAGCTGGGAATTGCTCGACCCCGGCGCCAGCGCGGCGTTTGCGGTGGCGGACCATCAGGTCGCGCATGTTTACGTAAAGCACGCGCAAGACATCCCGCGCGTTAAAGCCTTGTTGCAGCGCCAGCCCGGCATCGAGCAGGTGCTGGACAAGACCGAGCAACGCGCCTGGCAGCTCGACCACCCCCGCAGCGGCGAGCTGGTGGCCGTGGCCGCTGCGGGGTTCTGGTTCGATTACTACTACTGGCTGGATGAGCGCAAAGCGCCGGATTTTGCGCGCACCGTGGACATTCACCGCAAGCCCGGCTACGACCCGGTGGAGCTGTTTATCGACCCGGCGATTCGCTTGCCCAAGCTCAAAGTGGCGCGCCGCCTGCTGCAAAAAAAGCTCGGTTTTCGCTACTACATGGACCTGATCCCACTGGACACGGGGTTAGTTCGTGGCAGCCATGGCCGCCTGCCCACCAGCGCGCAGACCGGCCCGCTGCTGATCACCAATTGCGACCTGGCGTTGCCGCAGCAACTGGCGGCGACGGCAGTCAAGCAACTGCTCCTGGAGCACTTCCTGGGGCGCCCTCACCTCGAACTGGCGAATGCCAAGGAGCTTTCATGCGGCGAGCCTTATCTATAACGGTCCTGAGTGCCCTGGCCGGATTGGCCCAGGCACAGGACACCAACCCCTTCGACTGCAGCAACTTTTTGCAGTTTGGAGGCAATATCGACGCCACCCGGGCCGCCTTCACCCAAGGCCCCGACACCCTGGCCTGGAACTGGTTTGCCTGCCTGAACCAGCCCGCCGGCGCGCAAAGCCCCGACCGGGTCTGGGAAACCCTGAAACCGTCGGACCAGGTCTACCTGCCTAACGGCGCCCAACCGCTGCCCTATGGCCAAAGCGTGCCGCCACCCGCCGCCGTGCTGACCCAGGCCCAGGCGATGGGCATGAACCCCAACCGCATCTTGCATAACCTCAACGCCACGCAACAGGTGGACGGGCTGATCCTGCAAATGGGCGGCCAGGTGCCGGCGGCCGAGAAAGGCCAGGCAGTGCGCTTCCAACTGCTGATGGGCCAGGACACCTTCAACTACATCCTGCAGCAGAAGGTCTACAACGTGAATGGCCAGGCCGCACTCACCAGCGACCTGAACTTCCCCTCCACTGCCTGGGAGCTGAAAGCCGCGTGGCTGTGGATCGGTAATGACACGGCCTACCAGCAACAATTGGCCAGCCAGGGTTACTACATTGCCCAGGCCTACTACCAACAGGGCAAGCAGTATCAGGTCGGCTATGCGGCGTTGAGCGGCTTGCATGTGATCAACAAGTTGAACCCGGACTGGGTGTGGACCACCTTCGAAAACCGTAACAACAGCCAGTACACGGTGACCAATGCCGCACCCGCCGCGCCGATGACCAACAGCACCGGGCCGACAGCGGCGGCGCAGCCGGTGAACGCCACCTTCCAGGCGCAATACCCGGCGTTGGCGCAATACGAACTGATCGGTGTGCAATCGAATACCACGCCCACTTTGCTCGCCAACTCCCAGCTGGAATCGGCGTTCCAAAGCGAATCTTCCTGCTTTGCCTGCCATGGCACCGCGGCCTATTCGCCCAAGCAGGGCTACTTCAATTTCGCCTTGAACAAAGACGGCGGCATCGTCTACCCCACCGCGCCGCTGCCCGCCTCCGACTTTGTCGGCTACCACAAACTGGACTTTGTCTGGTCGCTCAAACGCGCCCAGTGGCAACGCTAAGGAGCCTCACATGAGCGTCTTGAATTTCCCGCGTATCTACCTGGGCGGCCATATGTTCTGGAACCCGCCGACCGCCAACAACAACGACATGTACCCGCTGTACGATGCGGTAAAAATGCAGATGAACTGGCCGTTCTTGAAGGCCTTCGACATCACCCCGTTGAACGCCGCCAGCACCTTGCTGCCCTGGACCATCGCCCCGCTGCCGCCCGCCAGCGTGCCCGATTACGTGATGCAGGTGCCGGGCAACGCCGCGCAGTTGACCACGCCGATGATCCCCGGCGAGTGGAACCTGTTCGGTGACAATGCCTGCGGCACCGTGAGCTACAACCAGACCCAATCGGTGATCACCGGCGGTGAGTTGCCGGGCGGTGAGTTGCCGGGCGGTGGTTATGTGAGCCAGGACCCGCTGATCAACCAGAGCTTCCAGCTGCTCGGCAACCCCTTCGGCGGTGCGCCCAGCTCGCCGGCGCGCTTTGTTGACGTGAGCCCCTGGCAGAATATCTTCACCGCGCTGTACTTCGACAAGCTGGTGCTGGGCAATGCCGCGTGCGGCCTGACGCTCAATCGCCAGTACCGCATGCTCGACCGTTTCCTCAACTTCAACTGGGCCAACCTCGGCGGCCTGGCCTACGTGACCACCACCTGGCAAACCTGTTTCCCCAAAGAGAACCTGGAATGGGTGATCGGTAATTCGGCCTTGCTGCAAAACCTGCAAACCCAGATGGCGCAGCAAAATGCCAAGGGCTTGATGTTCCGTTTTTCGACCTACCTGACGTGCTACGACAAGAACGGCATCCTCAACAACTACCCGCCGATCGACACTCACTCTTCCAGCGCCGCAGCCCAGGCTCAGGTGCAGGCCATGTACCAACAGGGGCTGGATAACGTCGGCGATATTTTCTTCAACCCGGCCTATAGCCGCACGGTCGGCACCCTGGGCTTGTGGCTCGACGATGAGTTCCCCACCGCCCCCGCCGGCCGGCGCCTGGTGCCGGCAGGCGCGGTGCCCATCTACAAGACCTCGCCGGGCGCGGCCACCCAGGCGCAACTCGGGGTGATCTCGGCGCAGGCCCACGACAACACCTTGTCGCTGGACCTGGGCAATGCCTTCCCGTTCTACCCGGTCGACAAGACGGCGGACATCCCGGTTGCGGCCAAATTCCAGGCCGGCAATTACCAGATCGGCGTCCGCCAGGGCACGCAATTCAGCCCGCTGGCCAGTTTTGGTTATGACGATTATCAACAGGCGGCCTTCGACAAACGCTCGGGCATCCTCGACCTGCCGCTGGGCGTGGACGCCCAGGCACTCCTGCAAACCGGCACCCTGGAACTGCAACAGCCCGGCACCACGCCCGTGATCGCCGCGACCCAGCAGATGTGGACCGCCGAAGTCGTCGAAAGCGCGAGTTTTATCGACGTGGGTGACACCAGAACCCTGCAAGTGATGGTGCAATACGACGGCGTGCCCGCACCCGCCGGCACCACGTTGTGGGTGGCCGAATACGGCAATGCCTACATGCTG
Source organism: Pseudomonas sp. Leaf15 (assembly GCF_001421425.1). Classification (NCBI taxonomy): domain Bacteria; kingdom Pseudomonadati; phylum Pseudomonadota; class Gammaproteobacteria; order Pseudomonadales; family Pseudomonadaceae; genus Pseudomonas; species Pseudomonas sp. Leaf15. The sequence goes on along the minus strand of NZ_LMKI01000036.1, from coordinate 146,022 downwards.
TGTACCACCGATTATTACCTGGCTTTCAGCAACGCGGCGAACTTCACGCTGTTTAACAACGACCCGGCCAACCTGACTAAAAACAGCGCCAATTGGCCGCAATTCCAAGGCGCAACCCCGCTGCGCAGTCACGTGACCGAGGGCACCGGCCGCCAATTGATGGCCACGCGGCTGGCGGTGTCGGCCGATCAAATGACGCCGGTGACCTACCAGGAATTTTTGCCGACGCCTGCTGCCGTCGCCTTAAGCCCGACGCTCACGTTCGCCAACCCCATCGCCATGCAGGGCACCTTGCAAGACCCGCTCAACAGCACGGTGCAATACAGCCTGGCGAAGATCCAGACCGACGCCAACGGCATCGCCAACCTGACCGTCACCGCCCAGGCTCCGGGTTTTCCGACCTTGCGTTTCTTTGTGCAGGAAGGTCAGCAGGCCCCGGCGATCCCGTTCAGCTTCCCGCTGCCCACGGCCTTCACCGACTTCCTCGCGCCGCTGCGGGTGCTGCCGCTGGAGCCGCAGTTGCAGCAGAACTTCGTGGATGCCTGGAACCTGATTTATCAGCGCGAAAACGCCGGCCAGCTGATCTGGGAGACCTTCATCTATCCCTTCATCCTCCAGCCGTTCTATTACCTGTACCCGATCATGAGCAAGTTCATGCCGCTCAATTCCCTGCCGCGCATTGAGGGCGCGGTGGACCAGCTGATTGTGTTGATCAGCAAGCCCTATCAGGAAGAAAGCACCCTGGCGATGCCCATCACGCGGGACATGCCGCAAAGCCGTCGAGCCGTGCTGGAGCTGTGGGCGAACGCCCTGGTGAAACGCAACTACCCACCCGTGCAACTGAGCATGAGCGACTACCACTAAGCCACACACAGGAACGCCGGGTGGCCTCACGGCTGCCCGGCACCCCACAGGAGTGCCCCATGAACACCCGCCTTTTGAGCCGACTGTTGCTGCTGCTTGTGCTGCTCAGCCCCGCCGCGTTTGCCGCCGACGACAGCGGCGCCGTGTACTTCACCAATGGTGTGCACAACAGCGAAGGGTGCAATGCGCAGAACGGCAACTGCATCGCCAAACGCATGCCCGGCGAGCCGTCCGATCCGTTTTTCCCGGCGCAATGGATCAGCGACTGGACCATGTACCGGGTCACCAACAACTACGCGAAAAACCCGCCGCCCTACAGCAACCCACCCTCTACCCTCACACCTGCCGACTACACGGTCTCGCGCGGGACGAGCTACTACGACACCACCTATATCCCGCCGGATGGCGACGGCTTCGGTGCGACGATGGAGCACTACGAGAAATACTGCCTGCCGATCTTCCCGATCAAGAACAACAACTACACCTGCTCGTTCGTGTCCCTGGGCAACAAGGCGTACTTTTTGACTTACCCGCAGGACCGCCCGAAAGACATGCCGGCCTGCTGCATGTTTTCGCCGATGAACCACCCGCCGCGCCAGGACTTTATCAAGCACCTGCCCTACAGCGCCGAGCGCAGCAAAAACCTCAACGCCAGCGTGCAGGCCTATGCCCTCGACCTGCAATCACCGGCGGGGCCGATCCTGTTTGGGTATGCCTTTAACAAGCGCCAGACCGGCGCACCGCCCTACCGCTCGCCGCAGTCGTTCTTCTTCTCCGGGGACACCAGCGTGGCCAATGCGCCGATCGTGAGCCAGAACTACACCAACTTCCGTATCGCCAAACCCGACCCGAAACAGACCTGGGACCAAGTGGCCGCCATGTGCCCGTCGAACCCGCCGCCGTGCCAGTTGTTCGAGCCGCCGGCGTCCCAGAGCAACGGCCATAACGCGCAGTGGAACCAACTGATGCAGCGCAAGCCTTGAGGATAATCATCATGAAAACCCTACTGAGTGTGATGCTGCTGGGGCTGGTCAGCCTGCCGGCCCTGGCGCGCGAAGCACCGCAGCCGTCGCTGCTGGCCAACCAGCTCAATTGCCAACCACCCACCAGCGCACCCGCCGCCAACGCGCCGCAGGACCAGTTCGATCAATACAGCTGGCAGATGTTTGTCGCCCTGAACTGGCCGGCCCAGGACGGGCAGCGCGGCACGCCCAATTGCAACAAACAGCCGGGGGATTCGGGCTACACCGTGTGGCAAACCTACAAGACCGTCAGTGAGATCTTCCTGCCCGGCGCCGCCAACCCCGGGCCGTGGAACAGCCCGCTGACGGCCCGCAGCCTGGGCATTATCAATATTGCCGCGCTGAAGAACAGTTCGCTGGTCAACTCCATCGACCAGGCGGTCGGCGGCTGGTTGATCGACCAGGCGGGCAACCCGACCTACTACGATATCTCGGCCAACCAGGCGTCCTATAACTACATTGTCGGCAACCGCTTCTACAACGCGAATGTGGTGTCCAAGGCCAATAACATCAGCTTTCCCAACGGGGTGATCGAGATCAAATCGAGCTGGCGCATCCTCACGCCCAGGGACAACGCCAGCCATTACCTCACCCAGATTGCGCGCGTGGCCACCTTCAACAACCAGGGCCAACGCACCGGGGTGACCGAGGCGTATCTGGGGCTGGTGGGCTTGCATATCATCACCAAGGTCAATGGCTACCCGCAGTGGATCTGGTCGACCTTCGAGCAGATCGAAAACGTGCCGCCCAAGGCCAAGGTCAATGGCCAGTGGGTCGATCAACCGGTGTCCGGTACCGCGTACTCCTACTACAACCCTGTGGCCCCGGCCGCCACGCTCAACCAATCGCCGTGCAACTGGCAGACCCAGGGCACGCAACTGGTCTGTGTGCCCAAGCCCGGCACCACGTTCCAGACGCCGAACCCGCTTAACCGCGTCACGCCGCTTGCCGACGCCACAGGCTGGGTGAATGCCAACTACCAGGCCAACCCCGGCCTGCAACGCAGCGTCTTGAAGTACTACCAGCTCATCACCACCCAGCGCCCGCTGATGCCCAACAACCCGAGCAACCCGTTGGGCCAGCCGACACCGGCGCTGTCGGCCAACGTGACCATGGAGAGCTATATCCAGCCCAACGGCAGCTGCATGAATTGCCACTCCATGGCGACGCCGGTGAAGAGCCCGTTCAAGTCTGATTTCTCTTACCTGTTCAAATTTGCCAACCCGCCTGTCACCCCACACGCCACGGACAAGGAATAGACCATGAGCATCCTCAATGGACCACGACTGAATTTCTGGGGCGGCATCCGCACGGACGTGAGCTTGCCGAACAACTCGCCGACCATCCCGTTCAATGGGAACCCGAACTGGCCGCTGTTTGACCTGACCACCTCGACCCTGGCGCCGGGTGCGCAGTCTTATACCGATGACCAGTTGAACAACATGATCAACGCGCCGGCGGGCAACTACTACACGGCCGGCGGCTGGAACCATTACGGCCAGCATGTGGTGGACATGCAGAACGCCTTGATCAGCTCCCAAGGTGTGCCGGGCAACATCAGCACCACCGGCGACATGATTGGCCAGCCGGTGTACCTGCTCGGTTCGGTAGACCCGGTGACCGGCCAGGGCCCGGTCTCCGGCCCGATGATGGTGGACCTGGACCCCAGCGCCTCGACCACCACGCAGATCTTTGTGGGTGGCCTGCAAATTGGTGGCAACGACAATATCCAGTTGCTGATCCGCAACAATGCGGTGTGCAGCAGTTACGACGTGACCACCCGCGTGCTCGACCCGGCAAAAATGGACGCACCGGGCTCGTTCCATGCCAGTGGCACGTTCCAGTTGACCTTCCCGCTGAGCAGTATCGTCAGCTGGAACCAGAACAGCGCAGGCCTGAAGGCGATTATCCAGGCGCCGGGAGCGACGGGCATTGTCTTGCGTTTTGTGATGTTCGAGATGTGCCCGCAGATGACCACGGCGCAGTTGGACGCCGATTACGCCGCCGGTAAATACACGCCGAACCCGAGCATCGGCCGGGTGATCGGCACCCTGGCGCCGGTGTTTGCCGGCGAGTTGCCGGGCTGCCAGCCAGGCCGCCAGATCGTCAACCAGGCCACGGGCAATGCCGCCTACGCGGCGCTGGGCAACAACGGCTTGCTGAGCCTGGATATGGTCAATGTCATCCCCAAGCAAACCTTCCGCGCCGTGCGCGATGACATCACCAGCCCCATCGGGCCGAATGCCAATTACGGGCCGGTGACCATTGCCGCCGGTGCCGCGCCGCTGACGACGCTCAACCCCGCCGCCAGCCCGCTGGTCAATTACTACGTGTACGGCGGCATCGTCGACCTGCCCCTGAGTACCAGCCAACAGCAAGCCGTGCGAACCACGGCGTTGAACATCACTGCGCCCAATGCAGTGAATGGTAAAAAACTCAACGCCACCGAAGCGACGTACCGGGTGTCTGCCGACCAGCGCAATGTGTACCTGGAGGATTACCCCGATGGCCTGACCATCACCTTGCGGGTCAGCTACCTGGGCGGGCCGGTCCCCAGCGCCACCCAGGTGAGCCTCGCAGCCAGCGCGCCGGGGGTTTACGGTCAAAAGCAGTACTTTGACTTCCTTAACTTTCCTACTTCGCTGACCGTGAATGCCGGGCAACAGACGGTGAGCTTCCCGGTCACGCTCAAAAGCGGCAGTGCCGGCCAGGCCGGTTTTGTCGCGCTGACCTGCACGGCCAATGGCGTGGGCGATGGCGCCTTCTTCACCAACCTGCGCAAATACGCCCAGACCGATTTCGGCATCGCCAAGGGCAGCACCATCTCCTGGGCGCAGGTTTACCCGAACGTGCTGCGCTTTCACTACCTGGCCTTCCCCGCCATGTCGCGTTATGTGCCGCTCAACCAGCCCGACGCGATCATGGCCGCGAAAAACGCGATTTTGGCGCGCACCTCGGACGCCTATAAAGGCACCACGCTGTTCATGCCGGTCGTGCGCTCGATGTCGCCGGCCCAGCGTGCGTTGCTGCGCGCCTACCTCACCGGCAGCCCATGGCAGCCACCGCAATAGGAGCACAGCCCATGACCTTGCATATCCCGGCGCAGCCCATTGAGGCGCTGCGCCCCAGTACACTGATCGCCGAGGGCCTGCTCAACCCGCGCGGCCTGTGCCTGCAAGACGACGGCAGCCTGCTGCTGGCCGAAGCCGGCTCCGGCCTGGCGGACCAACCGTTCAGCGGCCGCATCAGCCACCTGCAACCCGACCCTGCACGGCCTGGTGAATATTTGCCCGGCGACGTCATCGCCCATGGCTTTCGCAGCATGAACATGCAGGCGCGCATGCTGCGCGATGAAATCATGGGCGTGTCGGACATCGCCTGCGGTGAGGGGCGTTGCCTGGCCAGCCTGACGGATTATGTCGGTGGCTCGCAACTGCTCGATCTGCAATACAACCCGCCTGAGCCGGTGTTCCACAGTCGAGGCAATTTGAATGCGCTGTGCTACCACCCAACGCGCCACAGCTGGCTGGCGGTAAAACCGGATACCAATCAACTGGTGGAGTTCACTGAAGGCCGGGACGAACGGGTGCTCGCGCAACTGCCGGAACTCGATCAGGGCCATGACGCCGTGCCTGTGACACTGGTGTACGAACCGCAGACGGACGCCGTGCTGATCAGCCTGTTCTCTGGCGAGCTGCACGGTGATCCGACGCGCAAGGGCATCGACTTCGCCGACTTTGCCGGCCAGGTGATTCGCGTGTATCCGGCCAGCGGGCAAGTCGAGGTGGTGATTCGTGGCCTGCAATTGCCCACCGGCCTGGCGTTGTGCCCAAGCGGCGGGTTGCTGGTGCTGGAGCTGTGCAGCCACCTGCAACAACCGCTGCTGCCGGACTGGAGCGGCGAGGCGCTGCACGGCGGCTTTACTCGGTTCAGTGGTCGCCTGCTGCGTTGCGACCTGCTCACACGGAAGGTCGAAGTGCTGGTGCGCGGCCTGGATACGCCGTCCAACTTATGCGTGGTGCCGGGCGCCGTACTGGTCAGCGAAGGCATGGGGTTGACCGGTCGGCACATCCCGACGCCTAGCGACACGGTGGTGGCATTGAGCGGCAAGATAAGGCGGGTGCCGCTCTGAAAGCGATCTTATACCGCGTCCTCCAATAGCAAAACGGTCGCAGGCCCGGCACGAAACGATGGATTGTGCTCAGTACGTGAGCATGATGCCCGGGTGCAAAAAACATAATACACACACGGTTTTCACGCGGTTTTCACAGTGGCGCGCCTAGCCTGAACTCAGCTCCTAAGTGAACACCTTTTAAGCCCGCGCCCCCATCGTGGGCTTTTCTTTGTGCGGGCCGAGCTGTTAGTGGTGTAGACAGCCCAGGTCATGACCCGCCAACAACGTGAAAGCATTCACACTTCTGCAACGCCAGTGTTGAAGCACAAAAAAAGCCCCAATAGTATTTACCTCCACCCGAGCGCTCACTCTTATACGGATATTGCTCTGCGCCAGCTCGGGCGCTGACACCTGTGCAGGCAATCAAACATTGAGGTTTGCCATGCGTCTTACCCAACTCGCACCCGCCGCCGCCCTGTTCAGCCTGTTTACCCTGCCCGCCCACGCCGCCGACCTGACGGCCCTGACCGGCGCCCTGTCCTCCGCCCTGGGTGGCAGCAGCAACAACACCGTCAACACCACTACCAACAACGCCTCCTGCCAGCAGCAGATCCGCGATCTGCAGGCCAACCTTAATGCAGCCAACGCCAAAGGCGATACCTTGCGCGCGACAGCCTTTCAGGCGGCCCTGACGCAAACCAATAAAAGCTGCAGTAACGCGCGCTACAACACTCAGGCACAGGTGGATACCAACCCACAACACCAGCAAAACGTGAACAAGGCTGCGGATGCGATTAATGCCATCGGTGGTTTGTTCAAGTAAGTCGAAATTTGATGTGAGAAGAGCCCGCGGTTGCGGGCTTTTTTATGCCTGCTCTTTGGCTGCCTGCTGCGTGCAGCCCGATACGATAGACATGCTTTAATGGGCGCCATATCACCACAGCAAAGGAATTGCCCGATGAACAAATATCTCCTGTGCTCGCTATTGGCACTGGTTGCGGGCTGCAGCACCGGGCCTTATCTGCATCCGGAGTCTGCTGTGGGCCAGAATGCCTTGCTCTCACGTACCTGCCCCGGTGCACACGCGGCCATGAGCTTTACGGCACAACCAGAGAAACTCAACTGGGTTCGCGTACTGGTGTATGTGGCGCCACCGGGCACGCGCAGTTGGCCAGGCAATGTGAAGTCAACCGACAGCGAACTTCGCCTGTTCGGACGCCTCTATAAACCGAGCCAGGGCTACACAAAAACGCCGCTTTGGGTAAGTGCCGCATCGCCTGAAGTGAGCGTGCAATTGGCATCCGGGCGGACTTACCGGGTCAGCGTCGAGCAGTTGAAAACAGGGTTCGACCCCGCGCAAATATCCAGCTCCGACACTCAAGGCACACCCTTGGGTAAAGGTGACATGGACGACTTTACGCTGACCTTCCCGGACATCTTCGTCAATGGCGAAAAAGTCCCCATGGCGCCGATTCACTTTAAAAAGCGTGAAGAGCGTTATGCGCCGGTGTTCAACTGCTGAATTGAATCGCCACGCGGTCATAAAACCGGTGATTGTTAAGGATATTTCAAATGAACGGACGCACCTTGCTGGTCGTTATGTTGCTCGCCCACCCCACGCTATCCGTTGCAGCCACTCAACCTGGTGACGGGAAGGTACTTGGGGCAAGCGATGGCTTGATGTACTCCCGGGCGCAATTCACCTGCGGGACGCTGCCCGCCGATCTTGTTGCCGATTACGTAAAGGCATCCAAGCTGATTGCAGGGCCAAGCGCGGAATACGATGAAGGCTATGAACAAGTCGTCTCCCGAGGGGAGCGCAATTGGCCGGCCATCCCGAGCGCTGAGCAGCGAGCACTCGAATGCCAGAAGTCCAAAGAGGACCTGGCAATCAAGGTGAAGTTGGCGCAACGCTGGTTTTCTGAGGCTTACAAGTAAACGCTGGGACCACTGCACTATTATCTAAAAGCGGAGGCGACGTCCATAATTGACATCGTGGCGTGAAGTAAAGCGCCGCGCTCCATGATGGAGCAGAAGATGCTGCGCCTCTCTCAATTGATCGCCGGTGCTTCACACGTGTTGTTCGTGCCTGCAGCGGCCTGAGCAATTGAGGAGCCAGAAGTGGATTCTGGCCTTTAGACTATTTGTCGTAGAAGTACCACATTACAGCTATCACGGTGGCAACCCATCCGAGGGTGAGCAAAAATGATAGACCTGCGAGACGCTTATCCATGGTGCCCTATCAAAAAAACGATGATCGCGATACGAACGCCTCCAATCAGAGTAGTTCAGCGTTCTCAGTGTGCAATGGCATGTGCCTGGCGATCAGTCCCTGTTCGACAGTGCTGCTTGCTTTTACTTCAATCTCAAGAACCTTCTTTTTTGCAGCAACGGTCGCAGCTATTTCAACCGGACCACTATCGTGGACGCGAGCATGTCGCCTAGGCGTTTGCGTGAGCCAAAGAAAATAAAAATCCAGTCCAAAAAGCTCAAAACAGGCGTAGTGATGTTGCGCATAAACGATTGATACAGATTGCAATAAAGGTGGCTGCGCTCGTCAATGACTGACATCCCCAGCAGTTTTTTACCCACGCTTTGACCATTGGGCATGGCGTCTGAAAACAGGTAATACGCCGCGGCGGACCCTATAGCCAGAATCCCGACCGCGTCTGGAGAGACACCCACAAACTCAGCGGCTCTTCCCACGGCAAATAAAATAACAAAGGTGATTAAGGAATCAATCCACTGACCGCCCAACCGCCGCCCCAATCCGGCCAAGTTGTCTGGCTTTCGGTACTCGCTTTGAGGGGTGCTCACTTCCATGCTTTAACGCTCCAATAGTGTTCGATTTCAAATATTTCAAAATGCCAAAGCTTAGCGCGGATACGCTCTACGGCGACACAAAAACAACCCGCTCACGGCCAACAGCATGCAGGTCAGTACCGCCTACGCCCATTCGGTGCTCGAGGTTCAATACCGTGAAACGATGGCCTTGGCGGCTCGAGCGCTCAGCGCTGCCGATGAAAGTAACGAGAAGGGAATGTGCTTGTATCACGAGCCGTAGACGCCCAAAGTGGACTGGCGGTGGCATTCAGGGATAACACTTAACGCATGACAGCATGGCGAAATCAGAGCTTTTGGAGCAAGGTCGGGGTCATTGCCTGGCTGACGCTGCTTATGGCCATTCCTGACGCTGGCGACACAGGCTGGTTGGACGCAGGCGCATCCAATCGTAAGCGAGTCTTCAGCCCTGGCTTCATTGCGCTGTGCGCCATTGTGGCGGTGTTTGAGCTGATAGTGCTGAACCACTTCTATGGGGTGCGAGGATGAGGTGAAGGCGGTACGCTTATATCTTGTTACAACTATTCACCTGCAGGCACCGCCCGCAAAGAACTTCAAACTTTTGTCCTAGTCCCAATGACAGGCGTGCTTTAAACCGTGAGCGCCTGCTGACAACCCATAGAGGTTCACAAAATGAAAATGACACTGCCCGTCCTGTTTTTGGGCGTCCTCATTGCGCAAGGAGCGATGGCTGCCGGAGATGGCACAGCCGGTCTTGGAGGCGGCGTTGGTGGTGCACTTGGCAACATCGTAGGTCAACAGCTTGGCGGCTCGACGGGCGCGGCGGTAGGCGCAGGCGTAGGTGGTGCCGCCGGCAGTGCTGTCGGTGCTCAAAGAGGCAATAGAGCGGAAGCTGCATTGGGTGGAGGAATCGGCGGCGCGGGTGGCTCACTGATTGGTAATCGCCTCGGCGGTACAACCGGCTCGACGATAGGTGCAGGTCTCGGCGGCGCGGCGGGTGGCGCGCTGGGAAACAACCTGGCGGACGATGAAAGTAATCATCGATCTGATGGTAGAAAGCACAAAGGCAACAACAAGCATAAACACAAGAACAAGCATCATTAGGTTCTGACGCTGTTTCATCGAAGCCCGGCCCAGCGCCGGGCTTCTTGTTTCTGGCAGGCGCCCTGCTCTGCTATCGTGGCCCGCTCTGATCGCAGTGGAAGCATCGAAGCATGAATTCATGGAAGACTCTGGCAATCGCCTTGCTGGCATCGGTCAGCACACAGGCCGTATCAGGCGACAACGTCAACCCTGTCGCTGCAGGAATATTTATCACCATCTCCTTGCCAACCATTTTAATTGGGGCAACCACATCGCTCACGACCGAGCCGCCAAAGATTTTCAAGTCCGCCAAGACTGACGCACTGACGTTCATAGGTTCGGACGGCGAGATTCGCGGAGCACAGTTTGAGCAAGCCTCCCGACACTATCGATTGAGCTACAGATCACCGCTCATGTCCGATATGCAACTCGCCAAGGCGATCGCGGCGTCCTACTGAGCGCATCCTTTCACATCCCTTTCACACTCGGGCGCTTATGGTTACCCCAGCTCCTAGAGAACATCCCTTTAAGCCCGCTAATCCCCATCGCGGGCTTTTCTTTGTCTGCGATTTGGAGAGCCGAGACTCGCCCTCGACGTCTTACCCGACGACCGCTATACACGCCCACCGTCAAAATGACACGATAACGCCTTGCCTTCGTAAGCAGGAATACAGGATGTTCAGTCACGTAACCGTTGGGACAAACGACCTTGATAAGGCGTCTAGCTTCTATGACGCGGTGCTGATCCCCTTGGGGCTCTGTCGTCGGCCTGTAACCCCTGATGGCGGGCCACCTTCGGCATGCTGGATCAAGCCAGATTGCGCTCTCCCTCGCTTTTATGTGTACAGCCCTTATGACCGCAATGAGGCCGAAGCAGGGAATGGCAGCATGGTGGCTTTTACTGCACACTCTCCAGATGCGGTAGATAGCGCCTATGCAGCCGGGCTTCTTGCAGGTGGGTCTGATGAAGGTGAACCTGGCCCACGCCCCCACTATGGTGACGGCTACTACGGTACGTACCTGCGTGATCCAGATGGCAACAAGGTGCACATCGCTCATCGTGGAGATTTGCATGTGGCGGGATAGGCGCCGCTCATCGTCTTCGCTTGAAGCCCGCCAAAGAGAAAGCCGATGGGGTGCTGGCAGTCAGCATTCGCCAGATCCAGCTCCGTGATATCCGCCCGCAATGATGCGGAAACGATCAGCCTCTAAGCTGATGACTAGACCAAACCCCAGAAACGCAAAAGCCCCGCAATTGCGGGGCTTTCGTGTAAATCTTGGCGGGAAACCAGGGATTCGAACCCTGGAGACGCTATTAACGTCCGCCGGTTTTCAAGACCGCTTTGCAAACTCCAGCGGGCCGGGGCGTTGAAGGCCTGCGGAGTTCCATTACTCAGGAAAAATGACCGGGCTACAGACCGCATTCTACAAGGGGTGCGGTTTTAGTTTTGGAACTCTTTTTCACCCCTCCCCGGCGTCCTGCCGACCGAACACAAACCACCAATAGCCCACGAGTCGTGAGACAATCGTATGGCCGCGTTCGGCCGATCTCTGCCTGTCGCGAGGTCCGAAATCCACTCAAAGCAAATACCCAGACATTCAAACCAAACGGGTAGATAATCGACTGCTGTTCCAGCCATTTCCAGTGCTTATGAACAACGAATACTCCCGAGGCAATCCACCGGCAGTACGGCATATAGCCTGTGCAGGCCCACGGTGCCCAACCCCTGTCGGTGTCTTTGTTCTTTGGCGCGCCTGCTAACGTTCCTCGTTGACTACGCACCTTTGCGTATTGATAGGTAAAAACGACGCTGTGTAATGCGCAGTGCAACTTTGGTGATATATCTCTACGGCATCAATTGCATCTCCGACAAACCGTATTCCCCCAACGAATACAGCAACGTCCCATACCCCAGTTGCTCGTAGCCACCGTTGTCAGCCCCATAATCCCCGCCCCCTCCTTCCACTTGTACTTTATTTGCCATGGCCTGCACGTTCGGCGCGCTGAGGTCCTTTCGCACGGCGTAGTGGTTGTAAAGTAGTTCCCATATCGGCCGGGTGTCGCCCCGGTGTTTAGTCGAGATGGCCGCCTGTTTGAAACTGCGGCGGATCACGGGAGTAAACGGCACCTCCTGGCCCAAGTTGTACTTGGCCACATACTCGGCGGCTTGCAGCACGCGGTTGTTCTGGTAGCCGAACAGATCGTCGCCCTGGCTCCAGGCCATTTGGCAGAAACTGCCGAGCAACGCGATGTCGAGCATGGCGTGTGCCTGATCACGCCCGCTTTCCTGGACTTGACCCAAGCCACGGCCGTAGATCTTCCACACCGCGTGTTCGATGGCGCCGTTACCCCTGCCGTGCTTGAAGTAGTCGACAGCCTCGTTGTAGAGGTCGCGGCGATCGGTCAGTACGCCGATGGCCAGCATCGAGTTCATGTTGGCTAAATCCCAACTGGCCCAATGGTGATCAGGCGGGGTGCCATCGTGGTACACCAGAAAGTCATGATTGATTGGGTAGAAGACAGTGAGCATCAGGCTTTGAAAGCGCTGGAAGTCTGCCGGCTCCCACTTCGGATAGGTGCGCAGCAGTTCGGCCGCATTGGCAAGTTGATAACCGTGCAAGCCTGCCGCCAAGGCTTTGACGGGCTTGCCTTTGGTCGCGGTGAGGGTTGAGGACAACCGGTTCAAAATGCTCACCGCCTTGTCGGCATATGCCGGGTCGTTCGAAATCTGCCAGCGCAGGGCCAGTGCATACGCGGTGGCGTTATCGCTGAACAGCATGCTGTGGTTATTCGGTTCTTCTGAAGTGCGGTAAACCACCGGCACCGGGTTGGGCTGCCATGCCAATGAGGCATGGGGGTTGGCGATCAGCTTCTGCCAGCCGGCCAGCCACGGCTGGTTATAGTTGGCTAGTTTTTCGCGTATTCGTGAGAAGTCATCCTGAGTGTGGAGCAGGCCAGGATGCACGAACGCTTCGGTATGCAGGGTGGGGGAAGCTTGACTGCCGATACTCATCAATAGCGCGCCGAGCAGCACGGCTCTTTTGGATAGGTGCTTCAAACGGATCATCATGTGTTCACCCGGATGGGTAGAACCTTGCGCGGTCCGAAAAGCCATTCGCTCAGAGTCAGAATCTGCCCCTGGGATAGTTCATCTGGCGCCTGCATACCTGGGATCTTGTTGTTAGAAGGTGTAGTTGATTGCAAACAGGCCCAGGCCTGAGCTTCGGTGTCTTACCAGCGGGCTGTCGCTGGCCTGGTCGTCGTATTGAGTCACCGTCAGGCTGGCCAGCGTTGACCAGTTCGTATCCAGGGTATGCTGCCAGTTCAAGCTGGCGGAATAAGCATAGATCCCAGCGTCTGCGGAGTATTTGCTGTAGATCGAGCGTTGGCTCTGTGCCTGTGTGACCCCGAAGAAAGTCTGGTTGTAGCGGCTGTCGCCTGCATGGGCGTCCACGGCCAGACTCAGGGTGTCGCGGCCTGTGTGCAACAGGATGCCTTCCAGGCCAAATCGGTAACGGTTGCCACGGTGTTCGCCGGCCATGCGTATGTCGGCTTCAGCGTTGACCGACAGCCAGTCAAGCAGTTGTTGACTGAGGGTAAAGTTGGCGACGGTTGCGCCGTTGATATCGCCCATACCTCTGAGCTCGTCGCCGCCGGGGCTGGTTGTGGTGTCCCGCTGCTTGCGGCCCAGGTCGTAATTGATCGCCGCGCTGGTGCCGAAACCACTGTCGGATTGAAATTGCAGGCCCACGCCGCGAGTGGTGTCGGCAAACAACGCTCCGTGCTGGATGCTGAGCATCGGAAGTACGAGCGGACGATAGCGGTCAGCGCCCATGTAGCGAGGCGTGCCCCCCATGCCAAGGCCCAGGGTAATGGTGGTTTCATCGGCTGCCGGGCTGGCGTCGGCCGCGTAAGCCTGGGGCGCGAGCGCGAAGCACATCAGCGTGGCGGCGCCCAATAGGACCTTGCGGGTAGGGGGAGCGGTGAAGTTCATGGTCAAGCCCTTTGTGCAAAAGAAGACAGCAGTGCGCCCGCCGGCGAGCGATACGGCGCCTCTCCCTTATCGAGCTGTTCAGGCACGTTGATAGGCTTGGACAGCGATACAGTGGTCGGCATAGGATCGGCTCGCGAAAGCGGGCGTAGGGCAATACTGGCAGCACACTTTCAATAAACCGTTCGTAAATTATCAAGATTTCATCAAGAGGCTTCTTTGTGTCAGGAAAACGTATTCTCATCGTCGAAGACGACGCCGACAGCGCCAGCATTCTTGAAGCCTACTTGCTCCGGGATGGCTATGAGGTGGCCCTGGCCGAAGACGGCCAGCGCGGGCTCGACCTGCACAAAAGCTGGCAGCCCGACCTTATCTTGCTCGACGTGATGCTGCCGCGTTTGAGTGGTACCGAGGTGTTGTCGGCCGTACGCCGCAGCAGTGACACGCCGGTGATCATGGTAACGGCCATGGGTGACGAACCGGAAAAGCTGGGTGCCTTGCGCTATGGCGCGGACGACTATGTGGTCAAGCCTTACAGTCCGCGCGAAGTAGTGGCGCGGGTGCACGCAGTGTTGCGGCGCACCACCGGCAACCAACCGGTGGAACACTTACTTCGCCATGAAAACCTGCGAGTGGATCTTGTCGCCTTTACCGCGGCCATCGAGCAAGGCGATGAACCACCGGAATGGCTGGACCTGACCCCAACGGAGTTCAAGCTACTGGTGACGTTGCTCAAGACGCCGTCCAAGGCCTTCACCCGCGATGAGTTACTGGAAATCTGCCTGCCGGAAAGCGAAGCCCTGGCCCGCGTCGTCGACACCCACGTGCACAACCTGCGCCGCAAGCTGGAAACCCATGGCATCACCGGCGTACTGGTAACGGTGCGCTCTATCGGCTATCGATTCAGGTAACTCACATGCTTGAGCAACCGCAGGTCAACGACAAACCGATGTGGCGCTGGATCGGCCTACGCATGAGCCTGCTGGCAATTGGCGCGGTGGTAGTGATCTCTGTGTGCATGTGGATCAACGTCACACTGTCGGATTGGTATTTTGTGCAGCATCTTCCGCCGGGGCCACGCGATGAGTTGCTGGCGCTGCGTGCCGAGCCAGGGCTCAATGAGGCACGCTTGCGTCAATTGGTTGCCCAGTACTATCCGCTGGCCTATTTCCAGCCGGCTATCGCCAATCGCGACTGGCTGATACTGATCGGCCTGGTGCTGGCCGCGATCCCCACCATCATAGCCTGCGGCCTGTGGTTTTCGCGGCCATTGTCCAGCCAGTTCTCTGCGATTGCCCAGGGAGCCCGGCGGGTCGCCGGCGGTGATTTCCTTACGCGCCTGCCTGTGCACCGCGATACCCCCGACGAGCTGCGACGACTGGTCAGCGACTTCAACAGCATGACCATGCGACTGGAGCGCTATGAACGCGATGTGCGTGAATCCAGCGCGGTCATTGCCCACGAATTGCGCACGCCATTGAACGCCGCCATGGGGCGCGTGCAGGGTATGCTCGATGAGGTGTTCCCCAGCGATGCCACGCAGTTGGGCATGGTCAAACGTCAGCTCGATCAACTCAGAAAACTGGTGGATGACCTGCATCTGTTATCGATGGCCCGTGCTGGCCGGATGGTGCTGGAGCGCAGCGAGTTTTCTCTGGGCGCTCTGGTGGCGGAGCGGTTGGCCTGGTTCCAGCCACAGTTGGATGAGGCTTGCGTGCGAACGCAGGTCAGTATTCCCGATGGGCTTCGAATGCACGCCGATCGTGATCGCCTGGGCCAGGTGATCAACATTCTGGTCGATAACTTGCTGCGCTATGCGGCTGGGGGAGGCGAGTTGAATATGACGGCGCGCAGGGTTAACGGTTCGGTGGTGATTGAAGTCGGTGACCGAGGGCCAGGTATCGAAGCCCAGCATCTGGACAGCGTGTTCGACCGCTTCTGGCGGGCAGAACGATCCAGGGCACGTTACTCAGGGGGGAGCGGGCTAGGCTTGTCCATCGCCCGTGCGATCTGCCAGGCCCATGGCGGTACCATTACTGCCCGCAATCTGGCCGAAGGCGGTACGCTGATCAGGACGGAGGTTCCTGTGTAGGCGTTTCTTCCTTGCCTTGCAACCGGCGCTCAAGGCGGTGAAGTCGTAATGATCGTAGAGCCGGAAAACTGCCAAGGCTAACAGGGCCTTGCGTGATCAGGGGTGAAGTAATTTCAACGAGAATATCTCGTTGCTGCCGACCGGCAGGAACATGCTATAGCTGGCGTCCCTGCCATTGGCGATGATGTCTCGGGAAGGTGTACTGGGCGGACACTTAGGTCGCGTCGCTTGCGGCTGGCTGTTTCGCTACAAGATCATTGGCAGCTTGGACATCCCAGCGCATGACCAAACGTCATTCGCCGGTGCTGTAGGTAGCCTGGTTGCTGACAAGGGAGAAATACGTGATCTCTCAGGTCCGATTTTCATGGACATGCTTCACATGCTGACATAGCTCGCGGGACCACTTTTGGCCGGAAGCAGTTCACCGCCTACGACGGCTTTGGGCCGGTTACAGCCCATAGCGACCGGCAGCTACTGGCCGATTCCAGCCCTTCGTGGGGGGTAGGTCTGGGACGAGAGCGTACACTTATAACTTTGGAGCAGGCGACCAAACTTCTGCTGCTCCGCTGTTCACTTTACCAGAGGAACGCCGATGCCAAACTCAGATCTGATCCCTTCCCTGCTCTCGAAGCTTTACGAAAACCAGCTGGCCCTTGAAGCGTCCATCATCGAGATATCGAATTGGGTTGAGCAGCGCGGCTCGGCCGACGTGGCTGAGAACGTTCGAGGTGCCCTAAATACCATCGACAAGAATGAAGAGTTCATCAAGCTGACCTTGGCGGTACTAATGGCACCCGAGTAATCACTACTTGCAAGCCACTGACCAGAGCTGGTCCAGCTTGGTGGTGTAGCTCTGGCTCATCATCTCCCGGCGCATCCCCCAGTCGGGGTTCGTCGGCACACTGGCCGAACGTAACGTTCCCCTTCCCCACCGGTCATTGATCTGGTCCAGCACCGTCATGACTCTTGTTGCCTCTGCTGGCTGCGATATCGCGAACAGATCGTCGGTGTACTCGCCTGGCTGGCAAAGGTTCAGCAGCATCACTTCGGCCTTGCTGTAGTTGAAGCCAGGCCGAAAAATGCGGTCGAGCGCATCGACGGCCGCCTTTGTTAGCAATCTCACGTCGTCTGTTGGATATGGCATATCCACCACCACCCCATTCGCATACTTCGCTTCCTCCGGGTTGAACATCCCGGTGCGGATGCAGACTCGGACCTTTTTGCATAGCGAGTTCTGAGCTCGAAGCTTTTCCGAGGCTCTCATCATGTAGGTGGCCACCGCCTCTTGGATGGGTGCCAACTCTGTCAGCCGCTTGCCGAACATCCGGCTGCAGCAAATTTCCTGCTTCGGAGGGTCTGGCTCGTCCAGTTCGAGGCACGATGTACCCGCAAGCTCCCGCGCCGTTTTCTCGATAACAACACTGAATTTCTTGCGGAGCGTCCACGGATCCGCCTTGGCCAAGTCCATAGCGGACTTGATGCCCAGAGCGTCGAGGTGGAGCTTCATTTTTCGGCCAACGCCCCACACCTCAGAAACATCGGTGTTGCGAAGAACCCAGTCTCGCTTGACCGGATCAGTGATGTTTACCACACCACCGGTCTGCGCTTGAAGGCGCTTCGCGGTGTGATTCGCGAGCTTGGCCAGGGTCTTCGTATTGGCTATGCCGACGCCTACAGGGATCCCCGTGCATCGAAGCACCTGGGCCCGGATCTGCCGCCCGAGTGCATCAAGCCCAACAATGCCTGTGAGATCGGCAAAGGCTTCGTCGATGCTGTAGATCTCGACAGCGGGCACCATGCTTTCGATCAGTGTCATAACTCGCTCACTCATGTCCCCATACAGGGCGTAATTTGAGGAAAACGGGACAATGCCGTGCTGCTTGAGCTTGTGCTTGATCTGGAAATACGGCTCGCCCATCTTGATGAAAGGCTTTGCATCGTAGCTGCGGGCGATCACACAGCCGTCGTTGTTGCTTAGGACTACGATCGGCGTCTTGGCCAGATCGGGGCGAAATACGCGCTCACAGCTGGCGTAAAAGCTATTGCAATCGATCAGTGCAAAAACTGGCGAGTTAGACATGACTGCGGACTGTACTTGTGATCACGCCCCAAATCGAAAGCTCGTCACCCTCTAGGACATAGCGCGCCGGGTACTTAGGGTTTTCGGATAACAGGATGACTTCCTTGCCGCGCTTGCAGAGGCGTTTGCACACGGGGTCGTTGTTCAGCAGCGCTACTACTATGTGCCCGTGGGCCGGCTCAATAGATCGGTCTACGACCGCCAGGTCACCTTCAAAAATACCCGCGCCCTGCATGCTCTCGCCAGTGATGGCTATCAGATAGACGTGCGGAGCCCTGATATTTAAGACCTCATCCAATGAGATGTGCTGCTCGATGTGATCGGCCGCCGGCGATGGAAAGCCGGCGGGTACCCGAAAAGAGCAAAAGGGCAGCTTCGTGCCACCCTCGGCAATAGGACCTAAAATTGAGAAGCTCATGATGCAGCCTTTTACACATACTGTACGAATGTACAGTTAATAACGCAGACGGCTTGCGGTCAATTTGGTGTAGGAGATATCTGACAAGCGGGCGCGTCAGTCCAATTCAACTGCGTACGCGGCGACGGCCTCTTCGGTCAGTTCGCGCCACTCGCCGCTGTCGATTGCGCCGCGCTCTTTCATGTCGTCAGCCAACGCCAGGCGCCTCTCGTAACGCTCCTCCGGTGTTGCTGAGTTGAAGTCCTGATCGTTGCGTAGGGAAAACCACGCCTCCATCGCGTTGATCTGATCGATGTTTATTGTCATGACGAATACCGGGGGCCAGTGTCTACAGTGTAGAGATTGGCCTGGCCCCGGCTGTTCATTGGGGCCGACGAGCGGAGACGACTATGTGTGGAAGGATTTCCCAATACAGCGGCATTCACGACTTCGTTGCAGCGCTGAGCATGCCCAATGCTCTGGCGAATTCCGTCGGTGAATTGCCGCTCGAGCGCTACAACGTCGCCCCGACAACCCAGGTCGCCCTGCTCCACCTGCAGGGTGAACTGCTGTACGCGGACATGGTGCGATGGGGATGGCGCCCGCACTGGGCCAAAGATCGCGCCGCGCCGATCAATGCTCGCGTCGAGAAGGTGGCCCACGGCCCGTTCTTCCGCGCGATCTGGCCACACCGGGCAATCACACCCGTCGATAACTGGTTTGAGTGGGTGGACGAAGGCGGGCCGAAGAAACAGCCCTACCTGATCCGCCGGCAGGATGGCGCGCCGGTGCTGTGCGCCGCCATTGGCCAACTACCCGACAGCGATAAAGGCCCGGGTGAGCATGACGGCTTCGTGATCATAACCGCAGACAGCGCCGGCGGCATGGTGGACATCCACGACCGGCGGCCCGTGGTGCTGACACCGGACCTGGCCCGGGAATGGTTGGACCCGGCCACGCCCAAGGAGCGTGCCGAACAGATGGTGCTGCACCAGGGAGAGCCCTACGAGGTTTTCGAGTGGTTCAAGGTCGACACGGCCGTGGGCAGCGTGAGGAATCAAGGTATAAATTTGATTGCAAAAAATGTTTGACATCAGCGATTTCACTTTCTTATAGTTTCAGAACTCCGTCTTGCACGGTAAATGGGGGCTTAGCTCAGTCGGTAGAGCGGCGGTTTTGAAATCCGCGCGTCGGGGGTTCGATTCCCTCAGTCCATTCAGAAGCCCTGGCTAAATGCCGGGGCTTCGCTTTTTCAAGTCAGAGGTTTGTGCTTACGGCGCGGGACCTATAGTCCTGACGTACGCCTGGCACGCCCGCAGCGCGATCACTGCGTTATCCCCATCGTCGGTGATGGCGATAATTCGTTGCGCATGCGCTGGGTCAAGTTGGGCTCGACGGGCTGCATGAACCACGCCGACGGCGCCGGGGGTGGTAGGCACGTCGCAGCCACTGGCTGAATCCGTGGCGGCGAGAAGGACTGACAACCGCACGTCAGCAGTAGAAAGGCGATCACGCAGCAGAGCCTGGTTGCGCTGGGCATCGGATAATTCCTTTGTGTGTTGTTGGTCCAGGGTGGCGAGCTGACGCTCGGTGGCCAAGCGTTTGTCTTGCTCGGCCTGCTGCTGACGCCAGGCCTCGCCGGTGATTGCGTCGAGGTCTTTCTGGTGCGCGTCACCTTGCTCGGTGAGCTGCTCGGCGAGTTGCTTGCCAAGTCGCCAATCCTGAACCTGCCAGGTGGCGACGGCTGTACCGGCCATCAGCACCAGGACCAGCAACACCAGGCCACCCAGCTTCTGCACCGGCGTCATGCCAGCACCTTCAGCGCCCTGTCGTACAGCGCCTGACGGTCGGCCTGGCCGGTGAGCCCGCCATTGATGCGCCGGGTGATCTTCGCGAAGTCCTTCTGGTCTGCCAGCGTGTTCAGCCCACGCGTGGACCAGAACCACGCCGCCGACATTGCTGCGTGCTGTGGCTGCTCGAGCAGTTCAGGTTGGTTGATCAGGTCGAGGCCCAGGGCTTCACCGCACCCAGCATAGTTCGCCCGGCCGGTGATCTGGATCAGGCCACGGCCACAGAACTTGGAGCCATCCCCCTTCACGGTGTTGCCCAGGTCAGCACGGCCTTCGTATCCGGACTGCTGCGCCGTCGGCCCCCAGATCTCGCGCACATAGCGTAACTGGCCAGACTCATGCCCGACCTGGGCGATGAACGCAGACACACGCAGAGTGCCGACAATGCCGTAACGTCCCATGGCCGTATTCAGCACAGGAACAAAAACGCCGGCTTGGCGGCCGGCGTTGGGGAGGATCTGCAGCAGCTGCTGCTCGGTGATCGGCATGCTTTTCTCCAGGCGAAAAAAAACCGCTCGAGGCGGCATCGTTTGAACGGTGAAGTGATTAGGCTTCGGCGCCCCCTACGGGCGGCTGAGCATCTTCCGTGGATTCGGGCACCTCAATAGGCGGCATCGGTACGACGGGCGCATCGGGCACCAGGATGTGTAGCGTGATCATGTGCTTTAGGTCATACGGTTTGTCGTCCTTGGTCACCACCACCGTCAGCACGCCTTCCTCGAACTGAATATCCACGTCTGCCCGACTGTCGACCTGGTTCACCGTGTAGCCCCATCCATCATCAATCGGTGGGAACGGCACCATGCCCAGGCATCCGGTGATCTGGTACACCCCGGCCGATATTCGCGAAGACGCGATAACACCCGCGCCTGCGGTCACAAAGTCATAGGTCGCACCAGTGGCGCCGAGTACGTTGATTGCTGCTCTTGCCATGATCAAATCGCCTTCAGGGTGCCGTCGGCGGCACGGGTGGTGTTAAGTGTTGTGTAGAGCTTTGCTACCTTCCACTGCCCGCCTTGTGAGGGGTTGGTGATGGACACATCGTAAATATCACCTTCGGTGGTGAACTGGAGCATGTGGCGCCATTCTGCATTCTGGCCCTGGATACCAATTGCCAGCCCGTACGGCGAAACAGCGCCCGGGGCATTTGATCCGTTAATGGGGAAATACTGCCCCATCTCAAAGGACCGGCCTGTCATATTATAAAGATTAGTGACAGTGGGCGCCGCGGCAGGAAGTCCCGAAAGACCACTCGTTCCTACGGCCATGACCTGGCCGGGTGCAGTCCCAATATTGGCATTAGCAGCCGATCCCAGTAGAGCGTTTCTCGCATACAACTCAGTGGTCATTGCATTGATTTTTACTGCGGTGCTGCGAGTTGTATCCCCGCCAGCACCCGTTGGTGCCGTGCCGATGTTAATTTCCTGTCTTGGCATAAATCTCTCCAGGCAATACAAACCGCTCAAGGCGGCATAGTTGTTTGGTGCGTAATTCCAATGCTTACCAACGTCTAAGCAATCGGCTTGGCAAACAATATAGGCAGAAAAAGCGCGTCAGTTCTGAAATCGCCAAGATTAGAAAGAGTAGCTAAAATTCTATTATTTGTATAATCACAACTGCAAGATAGCTTCGACCAAGAACTTTGGCCTGGAAGGTCCATCGCAATATTGTTGATCAGCATATAATCGCCAGAACTCAAGCTAGCAGGTGTCGAATACACATATATCCATATACCGGGTGACGGATTGGTAAGAGACAATAACGACCATGTTGTGGCAACTAATGTGAATTGAGCGCATGGCGTTCCGTTGTCAAATAAAAGCTTTGAGGCTCCATCCCATAGCCTTAGCCCATAGCTTGCTGTTTCTTTTGATTCATAGGCGGCCAAGAAGTATGTACCCGGCGCGTTTGCTGGGTTTGAATTAGAAAACCCTGTCCAGTTCCCCGGAGTCCCAATAAGCCTCACATACTGAAATGACGAGTTGTTGTCAGGCCTTACAAAAATAAGAGGCGGCTCTTGAGAGGTGATCGGGGCTGGGAAAAATGCACCTGCATTGTATCTAGCAGAGTACAAAATCACTAACCTCGAAAACTCTGAATCCAAGGTAACAACGTCAGAAACGTTGGAGAATTTTAAACCGTAGGTCATTACCTATACCTCATCACCAAAAGCCTTTGTGTTCCAACCCCGAAAGATATTGATGTAGGCATATTTCGATTTGTAAACCAAACCACAACTCCACCTTGCACAACCTGAGCATCGAACTGCGAGTTCCTGGCATCCTGACCACTGGGGTCGCCAGTGAAAGAAATATTAGGAACGCACACTGCTATATAGCTGGATGGATTTACCTCGGGTATTGATATTGTGACATTCCTTGTCACATTGGGCCGCTCAACATTTCTTGTTACAAGAGCTGAATAAACAACCCTTACAGTGAACGAGTTCTCATCAAGCTGCAAGGCTCCATTAGCCCCCCATATTCTAATCCCATTAGTCATTCGGTTAGATCTCCGATTTGAACCCGCTTAACTCCGTTTACATCCCAGAATCGCAGCGACCGGTTTGTTATGACGGAACGCCCCTGACCGGCGACGATGCCGTTAATTTCAAACGTACCATCGAAGTTCAGCCTCCAACCAATAAGGCCAGGGTCGTAGTTGTTGGACTGGATAAAGCTACCGATCTTGGCGTTTGTAATCGACGCATCTTGGATGAACGCCGATTTTATGAAGGTCTGCCCCCCCTGCACCGCGAACGGCACAGTTCCGGCCTGGCCAATGGCGAACCGGTCGGCGTCAATGATGAACTGCGACTGCAAGCCACCAGGGCCATTTTCCAGGCCCAGGCCGATCCCGGCATACTTGTAGAGGCCGGTCCCGGTGTCGTACTGCATGCGCACCGACCAGTTGGCCGTGACCTTCCCGTTGACCGTTTGAATTGCAGTGGCGTTGGTCTGGATGGCGAGCGTGTTTCCGCCCACCGTCGTCTGGACTGTATCGATGCGCTGCCCAAGCGCTTGGTCGGCGTTCGTCCTGGCCGTGATCTCGCCTTGCACTGCGGAAGCGTTGGACGACGTCTGAGCACTTACCGTGTCTATCCGTGTTGCGAGCGCTCCGTCGGCGCTCACCCTTGCAGTTTGTTCGGATAGTACGGCGGCCTCGTTTGCAGCTGCTCTAACCTCTACAGCATCCGTTCGCTGGCCCTGCACCAGGTCGCCCTCGATGAGAGCTGACTGGGTAGACCAGACGCCTACATAAGCCGCCTCCGACCCCATCAGCGCAGTGTCATCGCCCTGAAGCGGAGGGTTCACCTGCAGATAGATGCCGTCTACCCGCTGCGCTGTGGTGGTGACTTTACCGTCGAGCGTGGTCACCGAAGCCTTAAGCGTGCTCAGTCCTGTAGCCGTGGCTTGCACGCCAGTCACCGGATCATTCACCGTAGCTCGAACGGTGTTTAGTTGCTGAGCCTGGGCGCTGATGTCCTGTCCATGCTGGTTGATCGTCGCCGAGTTCTGCTGAACCTGTGTGACCAGCGCGTTAACCGTCTGAGTTACCGTGCCGATATCGGTCCAGTATGTCGCGTTTGGCGGCGGGTTGTTCGCCGGCACCGGGCCGTTTGCCTGGTACAGGTGCTGGCCCTGGCGCACGATATCGTTCAGCACATATGCCTTCGACGGAACGTACTCCAAGGCGTCGACAATTTGATCGATCAACCCCTCGAGCTCTTCCTTGGCGGCGTCGATGCGAACATTTACTGATCCGGGTCCACTGCCATCGATGAGATCGATCCGCGCATTCAGCGTCTGGCCCAAGTGCGTCTTGTCGATTTGCCCCTTGATCTGCTCAAGGATTGGCCCCGCATCCGAGCTGGATTGGCCCATCACGCCATTAACCACTGGAAAGAACGGCCCGATGTTGCCGGAACGGTCCACCAGGCGCGCCCAGAAGAACAGCGTGGCGCCCGCCTGCAGCTGTTGCATACGATAGCCGGCCTGCGGATAAGCCAGGTCGGCCAGCTTGCTTGCAGCTGGCAGGCTGTTTGCCGGTCCATACCACAGCTCGGTGCGCTGAGTGTCCTCTGCACCAGGTGGAAAACCCCACTTGATGCTGATGCCGAACAACTCGCTGGTGGTGGTCAGGAACGACACCGCCGGCGGCAAGCCTTCCTTACCTTTTAGGTTGGTCAGGTTGGAGCTTTTCCAGATCGAAGAAATCTCAAAGGCGCTCACCGAACGAACACGGGCCAAGTAGGCGCCCGAATAGATGCCGGTGACGTCCACGCTCGTCGAGCCGGTGCGCTGCACCTTGATCCAGTTGCCGCTATCCTTGCGCCACTCCACGTCATACGCGACCGCGCCTGCGACAGCGGGCCACGAAATGTTCATGGTGCTGATCGCGATACCCTGATTCACGGCGTAGCTCGACGTCAGCGTGACACTGGCCGGCGTCGGAACTACGGTGATAGGGATAACACTGATCGGCCTTTCTTCCAGGCGCGCGCCGGTGTCGATGTGTGCAAACTTGCTCGGGTCGTACTGCACGGCCGATATCTCGAACACGCCAGGCTCTGGCCGGGCTACGCTCACCACACGGTAAAGTGGGATGGCCAAGTCGTCGGCATCCAGCGCCCACACCAGTTCAGGTTCGGGCGTCACGGAATAAGCCACGGTCACCGTGACTTTCCGACCGCTCACCAGTTGCACGGTCCGCCCCTCACACTTGCCGTTTGGCAGGTTGAGGATGAGCCGGTCGCCGGGCTTGGCCTGGGTGTCGCGGTCCAGGGTAATGACCTTGCCATTCACCGCCGAGATACGCCCACCCACTGGCCGACCTGCCAGCAGCTCGTCAGCGATAGGGATCACGTACCCAGGCAGCGGGATTCGACCGTCGAGGCCTACCTTGAAGGTGACGGCCCGGTCCTTAGAGTTTGTGAGCAGCGCCCACTTACCCCGGCGCTGGGCCTCGGATTCGCGCGTGCAGCCAACCGCACTGATCTCCAGCGGGTTGTCGCCGTAGCGCCGCTGCAGCTTCTGGTCGGTCACAGCAGTGACGTCTGTGTCGTAGTTGTTCAGCGGGTTGTCGTAGCTAATCAACGCCCTGGTGTAGCGAGTGCGCTCCGACGCGCTGGAGTAAATGAACGGCTGTCGCCCCTCGGTGATGACATTCGCGCCGGTATAGGCGAAGTCAAAGTCAGTGGCACGCGGCATGTCCGCCAAGGTGAACACTTGGCCCTGAGCCCAGTAGGTCATGCCCCGGTAAATGGCGGAGATGTCACGCAGCAGAGACCAGGCATCGGCCTTACTCTGCAAGTTCAGATTGCAGATGAAGCGCGGCTCCATACCGCCCTTCCCGTCCGGCACCAACTGATCGCAGTACTGCGAGATCCGGTAAAGCTCCCACTTGTCGACCATCCAAGGCTTTATGCGGCGGCCAAGGCCAAAGCGGTCGTTGGTGGTAATTCCGAGCGTCGCCCAGGTCGGATTGTTGGTGTAGGCCTCCTTGAAGGTACCATCCCACACGCCGCTGTATGTGCGCGATGCGGGATCATAGTTGCTCGGTACTGACCATTTTCGAGCCTTGCAGCCCACTGTTACCGTCGGAATACTGCGAAATTGTTCAGCAGAAAACTCGATGTAGAGTATTGCGGTGTTCGGGTAACGGATCTTCGCGTCGATCACCTCGGTGAAGCCGGCGATCTGCATGATGTCGGAGAATTTGGCCGGGCTGTTTTTGTTGACAGTCAGTCGCGTGATTCGCATCAGCCAGCCCGTGTTCGCTTTGGGCAGATCAACACGGCGAGTGCGCTCGTATAGGCTGGTAGTTTTGCCGTCGACAGCCTCGCTCAATACCTGCTGGTAGGCACCACCATCAGTGGCCAACTCAACTTTATACTCAATGCGGTACCCGTTGATGTTGTTGCTGGCATCGACCGACTGGAGTGCCGGCCACGCAAAGCGAACACGCACGGCGGAAAGCTGGGTGTTACTGATGGACTTGACCCACGGAGTACCGCTGCGCAGCTCGGTGCCGATTGTGGTCTCGTTCTCGATTGAGGGGATGCCCTGGATATAAGTCTGGTCGACCGCACCAGTGCGCCACTCCCACTTCACGTTCGGGAAGTTCATGTTGCCTTGTGGATCTTGCAACGGGGTGTTGTCGAGGTAAATGTCCTTGGCGGTCGGCGTACCTTCGAACTCACCCTCCCCTATAGCGATCAACATTTTGGCGATGGCAACGGAGCGCAGGCTATCCGGGGCCTCAGTTGGCGTTTTGGGCTTCTCTTCGCCGCCCTTGGCGCCGTGGATACCAATCTTGAGTGCTGCGCCCATGCTTTTCTCCAGGCAATAAAAAACCGCCTCATGGGCGGCTGCGGTGCTTCAGGTATTGGCTACATCTGGTCTTCGGCGTAGATGGCGGCACTGATAATTGCCCCACCCCAGCGGCGCTCGCCAATGCAGAGCGGTACCGGGTTACCAGATGCCGTGGTGTTCTTGGCGCTGCCGAAGGCATAGCCGGGGGTGTTCTCTGGCGAGGCGCTGGTTTTGAGCCCGCCAGCTTGTGGACTGAGCATTTGGATCACGCCGCCAGCGACCAATCCGATGCCTGCTCCAATTAACGGGGTGCCGAACGGAGTTGCCGAGAAAATAACGCCCACAACAATCAGGATCGCGCCGACGATGGTCTGAAGGACCCCGCCGCGCTTGCTCCCCACCACTACAGGAGCAATCCGAATGTCGCCGGCGCCGCTGTAGCTCAACTCTTTCTCGCCGATGTTGCGCTTATCTCGAAAGACTGCGAACTCCAGACCTCGCGATTTGGCGTTCGACAGGAAGCGCTCAAATCCGGGAATCTGGATGCACAGAGCCTTAATCGCCTCGGCAGGCGATTTAACCGCAAGCATGAATGACTTCCCGAACTGACGTAGCTGCCCGTGCAGGCGAATGGTTGTCATTGGTTGGTAGTTGATCGCTGACGCCTGCATCTTTTTCTCCGTGCAATAAAAAACCGCCCGTAGGCGGCTTTATGATTTTCGTTTTTCAGTTGTAGTCGACATATGGGCCGATGTAGAAGCCGCCTATATCACCGCTGATCCTGTACAGACTTTCCTTCCCGGGATGCACGGTCGCCGCAATCGTACGGATCGCCGCTCCAGCACATAGGCCAGACCCTGCCAGGCCGGCGCCGAGATTTGGCGATCCCGGCGGAAGGTAAAAGGTAGCGCGCTGACCAGTACCAATTTTCGCGGCCTTGCGCCCATCTACATAGACGACGATATCGCAGCCCGAACCGACGGCGCCGGAGTCGCGCACAACCGTAATTTTCCCACTTTCGCCAGATGGCTTGGACTGGAAGGCATAAACCTCATCCGCCGGCACCGGCTTTGCGTCGCGCACTGAAATTGCCGTGGAGGCGCATCCCGCCAGCATCGCCACCGCTACCGCCGCTATCAAAATCCGCATGCTTGCTCCTAAAAAATTGAACCGCCGAAAGTGAAGAACTTGAACGAGATTTTATCGTCATCCACATCTCTCATTTCATAGCGAATTCTGTCGAGCCCATTATCTACTCGAAAGGCTTCAAGGTGCATGAATTGGGTCAGGCCACCACCGAATCCGTTCACCTCAAGAGCGCTGACATCATGAAAAACTAGCGACACCGCATCCGAACCTGACTCATCGGCAGACAGCACCAACTCCAAATCGTATTTGAAGTCGTTGAATTTGATGTCGATTGACATAACACAGTCCTGCTCTCGCAGCAGATCGTTCAAGCGATCAAGCCTATCCATGTGTCAGCCCGCCCGGGATAAATTTCGGCGTCACATACATATCGTTCGCTCTTTGGTTTGGCGGGGCTGTAGCACTGAGGAACAGCTGCAAAAAGCCCAGCCCAGCGCGGCGCTGGGCATCAATGGCTTCTATTGCCGCGGAGTCACGCGAATCTCAGTAATATCGCACCCGGGACTCTGATTAGCTGCCTGAATGTGAGCCAAACTATTAGCCTCTGACTGGGATGATGCTTTGACCTCAAATCCCCTACTGCCGGTGGCTCCATCGGAGCGCCTCTTCCAGCTGTAACGCACACCGTAATAATTCATTCTGTCACTCCTTGGCTGTTCACGCGTTAAAGACCCCTACTCCGACCGCAACACCTGCAGCGGATGGCAGAACATCATACTGAGTCCTGGCCGGGCATCCAGCGTGGATGGAATGCCAGTGAAAGCGACCGACGGGTCTGAACCGGCAAGCGATGCGCTTAAAAAGTTATTTCTTGAAAAGGTGCATCCACTTTGATCGTTGGCTCGTAGATTCAATACCCTCACTCGGAGGGCATTAGAGCCAAGGAGATACATCATGCACGCCTTTTACAAAAAAATTGCTGCTGCAGCCTGCTTCGCGATTCTCTCCGTTACTGCGACTCTTAGCATTGCTGCCGACACTGTAATGGTCGGAGGCGCAGCGATGTACCCAAGCAAAACCATCGTGGAGAACGCAGTCAATTCAAAAGACCACACGACACTCGTAGCGGCAGTCAAAGCTGCCGGCCTGGTTGACACACTCAACAGCAAAGGTCCTTTCACCGTATTCGCTCCTACAAACGAAGCCTTTGCTAAGCTGCCAGCAGGCACCGTTGATACTCTGGTCAAGCCTGAGCACAAAGCCGACCTGACTAAAATTCTGACCTACCATGTAGTTGCTGGCACTCATACATCAGCACAGCTGATGGCCGACGCCAAGAAGAATGGCGGAACCGTTGTATTGAAAACAGTTCAGGGTGAGTCTCTGAATATCAAGCTGCACGACGGCAAGCTTTGGGTGGTAGATGCCCAAGGCGGTAAGGCTAGCATCAGCATCGCAGACGTTATGCAGTCCAACGGCGTGATCCACGTTGTCGACTCGGTCTTGATGCCTTAAACGCTATTTACTCCCGGCAGACGCAGAGTTTGCCGGGTATTGGGGCCTGCACAGACATCCCAGTTACTCCGATCTCAAGGTCCAGAAATATCGTAGGCACTGCTTTACACGAATCCAAAACCAGCTGTACGAATCCCCAGTAACGCCCGCTCCGCAATCAGCAGTAGCTTTTGGCCTTCACCTAACCAAGGAATGGACATGTCGATCAGAAGTCTCTCAAGGAACCTGCCCCCCGATCCAGACAACAAGGGCTGGGTATTGGGCTGGGCTGTTTTAAAGGACCGACCTTCCCCTTGGCATCTCGTCGATGTCTACCACAGCAAAGTCGTAGCCGAGGCTGAGGCCGCAAGATTGAATGATGGATACATTGTCGAGTATGGGTCCCACAAGCTTGGCTCAGATGATTTTATAGGGGGTCTTACTCCGCCTAAGTGAGCTCAGAGCCGTAGCGCGCTTGAAAACTAATCCGGCCCGGCCCTGCTGATACAAGCGCCGCATGAAGCCCTGACTTGCCATGGTAGCTGCGGCTGTAGCCACCTTCGCTCTGGCACTTGCCGGTGAATTTCACACGATCAACTTCGACTCCATCATCCAGAATGGCGACCACGGCGTCAGCGCCGCAAATGCCGCCTTCGGTGACGGTGAAAAGGTCGTGAATGGACAACCTGTAGCGCTGCGAGGCTTGCATGATCTTCTCCTACGGCCCTGCCGCTTCATGTTGGTTGTTTTGCGTCTTTGTGCCTGAGGATCAGGCGTGTCCGGTCATGCCAGGGCCCGCCGTAGACGATGATCTCGGACGGCCTGCCATACAGGTGGTGCAGCAGGAAAGGTCCCGGGCCGAAAACATCTGAATCCTCACCAGGCAATGACGAATTGGTGCCGAGGTAAATACCTGCGTGGTTCGGGTGAACTGTCCGGCCAGCCTGCATAACGATCATGTCACCGCGCTGCGGCTGGTCGACGCGTACAAAACCGGCCGCCTCGTAGCGATGCTCGTACAGGCTCTCGTTCTCCGCGCTCTCCCACCAGCCGTCGGTGCGCTGGAAAGTTTCGAATTCAAGGCCCCACTCACGTTGATACCAGTCAGCGCAGACCTGCCAGCAGTCCCATGCACCGTGTACAAACGGGCGCTTGAGCATCGGCGTGCTGCCCGTGGGCGTGATCGTGCGCATGTCGCCCTCGGGCCAGGACAAAATGTGCCAGGGCAAAACCGTGGCTTCGCACATGGCCAGGTCGTGCGGTGACGGCCTGCTGGTGGCGTCCGGGTGCGAGTGAACGATGCCGATCACCTCGCCCAAGTCTTCCGCCGCAGCGTAGTCCTCCGGATCAAGCCGAAACTCTTCGTTCGGCTCCGTGGCGATGTTCCGGCACGGAACGTATTTCTGCGCTCGGCCCACGGACAGCAGCAGGCCGCAGCACTCGCGCGGATACTCAGATGCCGCGTGCGCCTGGATAGCCGCAATGATGTGCTTGCGCATGGTCAGCTCCGGGCAATGAGAGAGACGGCAGGGAATCCACCGAAGGAAAGTTCGTTGTTCTCGCCGAAGCGCAACTTGCAGGACGACAGGCAGCCCTTGCACTGGTCCAGGGCAGAGTCATCCGTGGGGTTATCCTCGTCGTCGAACATGGCCGCGCCGGTGTAGCCGCAGTCAGGCCCCCGGTAGCCGTTGGTCATGGCCCAGTGGCAGAACGTCGTCATTTGGCGCCCGGGTAGCCCGTGGTTATCGATCTCGCCCGGGGACGACAGATCCCAGACCACCGCTTCCCCGTCCTCGCTGGTTTTCTGGTCGATGTACCAGATCTCCAACCCTTCCTGAGTCGGATCGGCCGTTGGGTTGCCCTCAGGAAAGTTGGCCGCATCCAGGTACTGGGCCAGGGTCTCGCGAACAGTCAGCTTGAATTTCAGCAGGTCCTCGAAGGCCAGGCACAACGCAGTGACGCGCCCGTTGATGTTGCCGGCGGCGAACGTCGGCCTGGTGGCCGTGCCGTCGCTATTGGACCCGATACCCTCAATCTGCACCGGCCACGCCGCGTATTCAGCGCCCTGCCACCAAATTGACTTGGCCGGCAGATCCTCCTCCGAGTGCTCGTAGGCCAACAGTTCCTCGGGCGTGTGCGGGATGGCGTGACCGTGGAAGCGCAGGTAATCCGCGCCGTATTCAGTCCCGTCAATTTCGAACAGGCGAATTTCGGCGCCGGGCTCCAGTTTCTGGATGTCCGTGATTAGTGCCATGGGTGTTTATCTCAGGGGTGAAAGGTTTGTTCGAAGGTCGCGGTAATGGCGTAGACCTGGCCGCCGCGGTGCACGGGCTTGTAGCCGTTGCACTTGTAGAGACCAAGCTCGCCAAGGGGCGGCGTCCAGAGAAAGCCTCTTGCCCCTTTGTGCCGGTCGAGGAACTTCCTGATTTCCAGGACACTGGATGCCATACCGGTGAAGGTCACCGGCCAAGATTCCGACAGGTTGTTGATCCCGTCCTCGACAGACTGGGCGTACCCATCGCCAAACTGCTTGGTCCGGACGCGCTGAGTAATTTCACCCTCCGCGCCCTTCTCTGTTGCCCAAGTAAATCGCTCAATCGCCATGAATCATCCCTTCACGTTGCGGCGGCTTACACCACCCTGTCGCCAAGACTTGGCAATTTCTTCGACTGCAACCTGCCGGGTGCGAGTCTCCATGTTGCGCTGGAAGGTCTCGGCGTCGAACTCAGCACCATCAGGCCGACCGGCTTCCTGATCGCCCAGGATGATCGGCATGCTGAGACTCAGATTTACACCACCGCCTCCGGCGCCCATGGCAACAACGCCTAGCTTCCCGCTGGAAGTCCTGGCCAGCGGCATAATGGCCTCTTCCCCCGCCTCTCCCATGACCCCGGTCTTGCCGTTGGCCATTCCAAATGCGGCGGGCTTGCTGACGATGGAATTAGTGAAAGCGCCGCCGTCGGCGAACATCTGCACACCGCCCGACCAGGCGCCACCCTTGGCCTGCGGAAAGTACGAGCCGGAATAGCCGCCTGCAGATGCACCAAGATTCGACGACGCGGCACCGGCAGATCCGGCCGCCAAGCCGTTGCCACGGGCGGCGCTACCACCGAAGTAGCTTGCCGCTGCGCCCACCAGACTTCCCAGCAATGCCGAACTGGCTTGGCGTGTGGCAATGCGTGCCATGTCCGCCAGGATCGACTTGGTAAAGTCAGCGAACGACGCTTTGCCTGATAAGGCGAAGTTAACCAGCGAGTCTTCCATTGAGCTGAAAGCGTTGCCGAATAGGCTTTTCGTCTGGCCGGCTATGTTGCGCGCCGAATCCAAATAGTTGTCCCAAGCCGCTGTCGCGCCTTTGGTCCAATCTCCCTGGGCGTTCTCCACATCCGCGTAGTTCTGCCGGATCTGGTCAGTGGCGGCCTTGTTCGCGTCGGCGAGCGCCTGCGACTTACGCTTGAACTCTTCCTCCGACATATTCCGCGATGGGTCGGACTTCTGGTTGGCCAGCTCCAGCGACTGCTGAGCAAACCGGTCTTGCTGGCTGTTCAGCTCTCCGCTGAGTGCGTTCTGGCGGTCACCCTGACCCACGCCGAGAACCGCGCGCTGGCCGGCGAGCTTCAGAGCTCGCTGTTGCTGCCCCAGAGCCTGCACGTAGGTGCTGATCGCGCGCTCTTGCTTGGCCAGGCGCCCGGTCTCGTTGGTCGCTAGGACTTCAAGCTGGCTGTCAGCGTCTTTCTGCGCTTTGACCATCCCCGCGCGCGCGTCAGCGATCTTCTGGTCCAGCTGGATGCTTTGCGCGGCCGATGTGGTCTTCTTGCCCTTGGCAGCCTCCAGCGCCAAAATCTCGGCCTCGTAGGCTGCCGTTACCTGGTCGCGTTCGTTGCCGATGAGAGCTTGGCGCCGTAGCAGGTAATCGGCCTCGGAAAGCAGGCCGGCCTTTTGTGCCGCGTCCAGTTCCTTCTGATAGTTTTTGTAGGTGTCGGTGATCGCCGCCAGGTCGTTCTTGGCGTTGTTGAAACTGGTTAAGTCGACCTGGGAACCGGCGGCCTTCTGGTCTTTGAACTTGTCGTTGATATTGGCGATGTTTTTGTCGACCGTTGCCTGAGCCAGGCGAGGATCGTTCGGCGCTACCTTGCGGATATCGTCGAGTTGTTTCTTGTAGTCCTTGAGGGCGTCGGCGCGTTTCTGCTCATTCGTCCATGACGATTTAGTCAAAGCATCGATTTTAGCCATCGACGACACGGCTTCGCCTTGGGCCTTGGCCTGGTCACCCTCCCACTTGGCGATATCGGCTTGGGCCGCCTTCTCATCTTCCAGCATGTTTAGGCGGTCTTGCCGAAACTCAATCAGCGCGTCTTTGGACTTTTTGTTTTGGAACAACCCGTCCATGTTTTGCGCTTCAAGCAGGTCCGCCTTCGCGCTTTCAATATCCGCGTTGATGTCGCGACGACCAATATTCTTGATCCCGTCGGCGGCGCGCGCCACGGCGTTGTAAGCCTTTTCCCAAAGACTGAGGTTTGCCAGAATCTTCGGAGTGCGCTCATTGATCGCATCAGCGTAGGCATCGGTCGCGAGCTTTACGGCGCCGGCGTGATCGCCTTGCTTCTCAAGGGCCACGATTTGCGAGTAAACCGAGGCAGTCAGGTAGTGATACTGCTCGTTTAGCGCAGCGGACGCCTTGACGGGGTCGTCTGCCAGCTTGGAGAACTCCCCGACTGTCTCACTCACAGCTTTGCCAGTCGCTTCCTGCATCGACACGGCGGCCTGAGTGATCTCGGTAAAGCTCGCACCTGCGATCTTCCCGTTGTCAGCCAGCAGAGCCAGGACAGAGGCTGCTTGCCCCGTAGAGCCGACAGTAGCGCTGACCTGGCGCGCCATATCGCCGAGCTGTCCGGCACTGACGCCTGCGTAGTTGCCGGTGAGGATCAGCGACTTGTTGTATTTGTCGGTTTCGGCCCTGCCCTGAACAAATCCATAAGCGAGTGCGCCGACCGCTGCTACAGCAAGCCCAATAGGCGCGGCCATGGCTGCGATGCGAACGGCCGAGGCGCCGGCATTGGTCCCGAGTTCCAGAACGTTATGTGCCGCTACACGAATGTTTCCTTCAGCCAGAGCATTGCCGAGCTGAACCACGTTCTGCCTGGCGGACTTGGTGTTCAGTCCAAGGCCCGCAAACGCCGAACTCGTCTTGTCGATCTCGGCATACTTGCCATCGATCTTCTTTAGGGCCTGGTTGTATTGCTCTTGGTTGATACGTCCGGCATCCAGATGTTTGCCCAGTTGCTCTACCTGGGTATCCAGCTTGGCCAGGGCCGCGCGAGCCGGGTCGATGGCACCCAACAGACTGTTCAAGGCCTTCTGTTCATCCATGGCCGACTTGGCCAATGCAACTTGCTGCTTGTCGAGCTGCGCGGAGATCTTCGCCGCCTCGGCCTCGCCATAGGCGCCGGTCTTGGTCAGCTTGGAGAGCGCGTCACGCTGCTTTGCCAGGTCCTGCGTGGTTTTGGCGTTGGTAGAAAGCGACTTCTCCAGTGCCTGCATTTCGTTCATCAGCGAAACGGCGGACTGCTCGGCCCGGCCGCCAGCCTTCGCCATTTCATCCAGGCTCGTTTTTGCCTGGATTGCATCGGCCGAGTCGATCTTGACGCCGAGTTCTGCAATGTTCATCGACTCACCTTGAATAAGTGCCCGTGGTTACGGGCTGTTTTCCCTTTCCTCCGCCATAACGCGCAGGGCTTCGCCTTCCAGCACCTGAAGGTCAGGGAAGATTTCAGCGAGTTTCTTTTTCTTGATGCCGAGGAAGCCGGCCACGTCGCGAATGCTGCTGTAGTCGAGGCCGATCGCGCCGCCCGTTCCTGCTCGCCACTGAGTAGACATGCGGTTGAATAAGAAGAAGGCCGGCCAAAGGCACGGCCAAACCTCAAACTCCTCTTCCATGTCTTCGACATCCCAGCCAAAGGCGGCAAGCTGCTCCGCATCAGGAGGAGGCTCATACAGGGCTCGGGCGGCGCGGATCAGTTTCCCGTGCGAGCCTTAGCGAAAGCTGATTGGTACGCGTCGACGACAGCCTCTGTCGTTCCGTGACAGGAGGTCACAAGCGCCTTGATGCTTTCGTCATCAAACTTGTCGTCAAACTCCCAGCCGACGACCAGATCCTTAATCTGCTGCATCTGATTTTCGGTATCGGCGGCAACAATTTCCGACACCTTTGGATTTTCACCAAACCGCTCAGCACCATCACTGCGCCGCTGATTCCATTCATCGAACAACGCAGCCAACTCGATTCGGTTTCGATACTTGAAGGTGAATTGAACCTTCACCGGATCCTGGCCAACTACCGGAATCATCACCGCCCCGAGAAACGTTGGCGATTGGGCAATCTTGAATTTCGCCATGATTAAGCCCCGCCGTCAGCAACAACTGGTGCACGATACGCGGTGATCTCTGCGTTGATGGTGAAGCCAAACGCGACGGCGGCACCCTCGTTGCGCACCAGGGTCGGGCTTTTGTTGAAGGACGCGTAACCGGCGTAGTAGATCGTTTTCCCGTTCGGCAGCGACATACGCAGGATCCGCACTTCCTTCTCGCGGTCGGCCTTATCCAACTCTTCGTACCAGGCCAGGCTGTCGTCGTCAGCGAGCTGGAACGAGAAAGCCTGGGCGTTCTTGGTGGTTGGAATCTGCTTGTCGCGGCGCGCTTCGAGCGGCGCGTACGTCCAGTACTGCTGCTCACCGCCGGACATCGAGTTGCCGATCACTTGGTTAACGGCGACCCAGCCGGTGACCTTTTTGGCCGTACCTGCACTGATGCCGTCTGGAAAGAACGAGGTATTCGAGGTGTCGATACCTTCCAGGGTGAAAGCGCCGGCAGCAGCAGCGGCAACACGCACGGCACGCTCGTTGATATCTTCCCAGCCGGATGTGACGAGCAAGATATCGCCATTGGCAAAACCGTTGGCAAGCGCGGTGGCGACGCCTGGGTTTGCATTCGTGATGCTGGTGATCTCCTTCGCAGCGGCAAAGCCGGTAGAGATCGCCAGTGTTGCCCCGTTGGGGAAGTAAACAGACATGGGTTTTCCTCTTTGCAGAAATGACAAAACCCGCTCAATGGCGGGTTCAGGATTTGCCCAACGGGCGGGTTATGGCGTGGTGTCGGAGCGGTATGAGAACGACAGCGGGACGGTGTAGGTTGAGTCGCCAGTAATGCCAGGTCCAACATCTACTGGCGTCATGGGCGTGACAACGAAACCGTTTTTGGTGTCCCGTACATATAGCGGAAACAGTGCGGTCAACTCTGCCGAAATTGGGTTCGTCTTGGTTTTGCCGCTGCCCGCCGGCGCGATGATGCTCACTTGAAACACACCGGTGAAAAGCCGGTGATCGCCACCGAGCGTGTTGCTCGCGGTGTCGCCCGGGATAGTGAAGGCTCGCAGATAGGTCTCGCCCGCCGCCGGCGTGTAGGCCGTGTTCTCGAACACGATCTTCAGCTTCTCCGGCCTGGCAGCGTTCCAGGCGATTAGCTTGGCCTCGTAGATCGAAGCGATAATTGCGTGACTCATACCTGGTTGTTCCTGATGGCCTCCAGCACTATCTGCTGAAAGCGAGCCACGGTGACCCGAACCATGCCGCCGGGGGCCTGGGTGGAATGGCCGAACTCTAGCGGGATCGCATAGGGCAAGTTGTTGATGATGTAGGCCATCTGGCCGGCGGTGAAGTCGCTCATCGCTGCGACCAGCGCCGCTGTAGTTTCGGCGCCGCTCGGGTCTACCTCGTCAAAGGTGACGTTCTCGACCACGCCCAGAGAGATGTGCCAGTTCGCACGAAACCGGCCGCCGACGTAGCCCTCAGGCGCCTTGATATCCATGCCGTCGTTGAGCTTGCGTCCCTTCTTCAGTCTGCCGCCCTTCGTCAGGTTGGCCGGATCACTGCGCAGCGCGCTGTTGTGATCGTCGACAGCCTTGTTGTACTGGGTGGCCACTGCGTTCTGCGCCCAGATCTCCGGATTACCCACGGGAGACATCCGAATCAGGCTGCTGCCGACCTCGATGATGATCTCGCGCACACTGGCGTCGATGGCTTCGCCGGTCTGGGCGGCGAACTCGGCCAGGCTCAGGGCGAAACTGCCGGACTGCCCGGAACTGGCCCGGCTCACGACCGCACCTGCAACTCATACAGGATCGGGGTACCGGCAGGGTTCACATCTTTCAGCGGCGGCACGATAGACCAGGTGCGGCCCTGGGCGACCACCTTATCGAGCAGACCCGGAACCCAGGCCAAACCCTGAGCAGCGATCTTGAGCTTCTTGTCGCCCTGCCGGATGAGGCTGTTGTTCTGGAATTCTAGGCCGGTGAAGTCGAGCAGGATGCCCTGGGCGATTTGCTCGACGGTTGCGCCTGGAGCTTCGCCGCCGATATCCGGGTCGTACTCGCCCGGCTCAGTCCTGCTGATGGTCACAGACTGGCCGAACTCTGTGATCATCTCCAGAGCCATCACGGCCATTTCGTCGTAGAAGGTGGCCATAGTGGTCTCCGCTTAAGCTATGCGCGGATTGCGAACAGTCCGCGCTTTTGTAGGTAGTCGGCAAACTGCGTTGCGCTCGGCCGATCTGGAGCCGCCGGCAACAGCCGGTTGCTGGTGGACGGGATAGCCGCATATTGCCGCGTCACCGCGCCCTCAACACGATCCAGCAGCACAGCGCCCTTGCGCTTCTCCACCGGGTCGATGTCGTCCTGATGGATCTCGGCGGCTAGGGCCATCTGCCCGTACTGGATGCGCGCTGGCAGGTAGTTGTTCGGCTTGATCTCGTGATCCAGCAGTACTTCCCGGCGCGGCCAGGATAGTGCCTGATCGCTGTTCGTCTTGCGCCCCTTCCAGGTCATGCCATCCATTGCCAAGGTGGCCCGGCGCAGCAGCGCTTCCTGCTCCGGAACGCCTACAGGGATGACCGTGCCGAATTTCACGGCATACATGGCCAAGTCCTCGGCGCTCGCGTAGCTTTCGGCGTCAGGCTTGCCGGTGCCGTCCTCGATGATGAGTGTCATGCGTCAACTCGCTGGGATGGTTTGAAGACTGGCCGCCGGATCATCGACAGCCAGCATTATCACGCCTTGGGCAGATCAGCGACGATCTTTTCCAAGGATTCTTTCGAGGCGTTGGCCCGGTATGGCACCTTCGCTTCATCGAGCTTTGCTTTCAGTGCCTCAATTTCACCAGTCTCATCAGCAGGCGGCGCGATTGCGCCCTTCTTTAGCGCTTCGATCTCTCCCCGCAGCGCGGCGACCGTCTGGACCAGCCCATCGCGCTCGGTGGTCAACGCGCCAACCGAGTTATGGATGGTGCCCAGCACTTCAAACAAGCGCAACGCCAGGTCGCCGGACTCTGGACGATGGACTTCGCCAGCTTCCAGGCCGTCAACAAAGATCTGGATCGATCCATGCTCAGCACGCAAAGCCGCGACCACCTTTTCCAGTTCGGCTTCGTTGCCCGCACCAACAATCTGCGCCCACTTGGCTTCCTTCACCGACACATCGATGCCGGCTGCTTCGTACGCATTGACCACACTCGGCCAATCGCCAATCACCAGCACGCTGGTCACACCCGCTTCGGGCTTATCGAAGTGCTCCGGATTGCGGTAACGCTTCTCCGGGTCGAAGCCGTCGAGCTGGTTGCTATAAGTCAGTTCCATGTGTTTCTCCAAGGCGGCCATCGCTGACCGCGCGCTGAGTTTGAGGCTTAACCGCCAGTAACAGGAGGCGTTGCAGTGAGCGTGATCATCACGCCGGCGGTGACCTTGTTGCTGCCCGCGTGCTTGACCCAGTTGGCAGCGGAGCCAACGGCAGCCAGAGTCGGGTTGGAACCGCCAGTGGTGGCTTTCCAGCTGTAACCCAGCACATCGATATTGACGGTGCCTTCAGCGCGGTAGCCGATGCTCAGGTTCTCTTCGTCGTTCACTTCGTAGGAACGGAAGCCCGGTGCCTGCGACTCGGTGATGGTTACTGCGTTTGGCAGCAGACCGAAGATCACATCCGCCGGCGCGGTATCGGTCACCAGTACCGGCTTGCCCAACGTGCCCGGCAGGCCGCCGTAGATCACGACACCAGCTTCTTCGTAGATCTTGTTGGTGATGGCTTCGTCGACGATGTCGAAGTAGGCGCTGGAGTGCATGACCCACAACGCAATACGGCCGAACTTGTCGCCGAACTTTCGCATGCCACGGGTCAGCGTCTTCTTACCGTCGGTTTCGATGTTGGCCGAAACCACCATGTCAGCATTGGAGCCGATGGCGGCACGCAGGCCAGCAGTTGCGTACTGGATGAAGCCTTCCAGGGTCGCGTCAGCAACGTCGGCGCCGACGATCTGGGAGAACTCCTCGACCGGACGACCACGGCGCTTGAACGCCTCTTCGGTGGTCTGGTACGGGCCGTACTTCCAGGGAGCTTTGACGCCAACAGCTTCGCCGGCGCTGATCTTCTTGGCAGTTACCTTGCCGTCAGAGTTGACGTCGCGGTGCTCCAGAGAGCCGTTCAGCTTGTAGAGAGCGCGCTTGCGGAAGTCGCCTTCGATCAGTTCATTGTCCAGCACTATCGCGCCGTTGGACGATGCGTTGAACACATCCAGGTTGTCCTGGACACGCTCCAGGTATGCGGTTTGCGCCTCATCGTTGTAGATGATCAGGTCGCTGTTAACGGTTGTAGCCATGGGTCAATCCCCTTACTTGGGCAATGCGAGATATGCGGTTTGGCCGTGCTTGCGCTGAAAGTCGCGCTTCTGCTCGGAGGTCATTTCGGAGCGCTTGAATGCAGCCTTGCCGCCACCCCCGCCCGGGGCAAATGTCCCTGAAGCCCTTGGCCACAGATGAGGTGCGCTCTCGCGCAGAGATTCCGCCCATTCGAGCGGAGTCAGAGGGGTCTTGCCGTCTTTACCGAGGATGACCTGGCCGGATTCATCAACGGCGACTGCATCGCCATCTTCGTTAAGGGTGAACACGCCTTTGGCGCGCAGGATGATGTCGTCGGTTGCTTCAGGTAGAGCGCCAGCTTTCAGTGCTGCTCCGCGCACGGAGTCGCCCAGGACTTTGCCCTGGAACTTGGCCGCGAAGGACTCAGCCTTCTCGGCGCGCTCGCTGATGGTCTTCAACTGTTTGTCGTAGTCACCACGCAGACGCTCAGTGCGGCGGTTGAAGACCTCATCAACCTTCCCCTCGGTCAGCAGCTTGGTTTCTTCGTCCTGGCCGGCGCGACTGAGCAGCCCTTTCACGGCGTCGATGTCGATGCCTTCAAACTGTGTTTCGAACTGGGTCAGCTTGCCGGAGGTTTCCTTCAGCTTGCCCAGCAGCTCCGAGTTCTTGGTTTTCAAACCAGAAACGGATGCTTCAACGGCAGTCGCGATAGCGGCCTTGATTGCCGGATTTTCCAGGTCGATTTCGTTTTCTTCTGCCACGTTAATGCACCCCTTGGGTATGTTT
The DNA here is from genome assembly GCF_001421425.1 of Pseudomonas sp. Leaf15. Lineage (NCBI taxonomy): Bacteria > Pseudomonadati > Pseudomonadota > Gammaproteobacteria > Pseudomonadales > Pseudomonadaceae > Pseudomonas > Pseudomonas sp. Leaf15. Next base: position 105,366 of record NZ_LMKI01000036.1, on the reverse strand, counting down.
AGCCCGCTTTGCAGGCATAAAAAAACCCGAAAAATCGGGTTAGAAATTCTTACTACTCATCTTGAATATCTGGTAAAAACGCCAGCCAACCAAAAGGAACTTGATAATGACTACGCCCACAACTCCAAATACGCCATCGACGCCAAACCATGCATCATCGAATAACCTGCAAAGCGGTAGCACCAACGTAGTTCCACCTGGAGGCGGACTACCGCCAAGCAACCATCATCACTCGCCTGCTCCCCCCCCTCCTCCTAACCCTGAACGAAATGCGCTCCGGAACGCGCTGATTATTGCCATATTGTCCTCTACGATGACTTTGGTCGGAGTTTTCGGCACTGGCTTGCTAGGATTGGAGTCCGCAAAACAAGCTACAGTTTCGGCTGAACGGACAAGTTGCAGGGTCGCTGTGGACACCCAGGTGAGCGCAATCCGCGATAAAGCTGATTCGTTCTATAAAGCGCTAGGCAGCATTGTTGCATCTGGCACTGAATCAAAATTTAACAGAGAACAGTTTTCACTGAGACTTGGCAGAGCTATTGAATCTGGATACTCCTTAGGAATATCTGCTTCGAAGGAGTTCGGCGATAAGACACTTACAATGACTAAACTGCTTCGCACGTCATTACAGCTCAAAGATAATGGCGAATTTGAATCCTCCGAGAAAGAGTTCGAGGATGCCAAAGACGCATGGACAAAAGCTTACTTCGAATACATTTCGGAGCTAGAGCAAAAGAAAACTAAATGCTAGATAAAATATTTGCTCGCTCAAAAGCTAGTGGCTCCAGCCTTCTCATTTGATTGAGGGAAAGCGGCGCAAAGTTGCGATCAAGCTGCAGTTCGGTGAAGCGCTCGACGGTAAGCCCGCCCTCCCGGAACAGCTTTGCCCGGACGGGGCCTATAGCTACGTCCTGAAAGGATGGCGGCTGCTGCTGGAGCCAGTGGTAGTAATCGAGACCAGCGCTGACCTGCTGTCCACCATTCGCCCCCACTGAAGCCCGCGTAGCGCCTTTGACGAACATAGCGCTGAGCTTGGTCAGCAGAATGAAGGTGGTTCGGCAATTCGGGTGAAACGGCGGCCTAGGGCCGGAATCCACCGGAAACTTACGCTTATCCATCGAGCGGCATTGCTGGCTGGTCTTGCTGTCCAGGGTCGCCACCATCTGGATCTCTTCGACGATGTCCGTATTGGCCTTGGCCACCTCCATCCTTGCCTGGGACGACACATGCTGAATAGCGGTGTGCACGACCGTGCTGGCATTACGGTTCGTGGTGGCCAGGATGCCGTCCTTGTAGCCGACTGCCTTGGTGCCGCGAATATTGCGGATGATCTGGAAGTTCGTCTGCCCCTCGAAGAAGCCCTGCCGGATCGTGCCGGCGATGCGCTCACGCTCTGCACCTGTCCAGCCCTTGATGAAGGCCTTTAGCAGCTTCCCGCCACCGGTGCCGCGCACGCTGAGCGGGTTGGTCAGTACTGCAGTACGGATTGCAGCTGCAGTCGGCGCGACCACATCGAGCGACACGCCAACCGGTGCCGACCTGGCAAGACTGGTCGCCTCAAACTCGGCCTCGTAGTTGGCAATGTCCACCAAGTCGAGATTCAGTTGCGCGCTGTAGCGGTCGAAGATGCCCAGCAGCAGGCTATCCACCTCCTTCAGCAGCGCTTCCAAGCGCTTCGTGTTGTACTCGGTCAGGTCTGACTGGGTGAGCCGTTCGCGGATCGAGCGGTCGATCTCCTTGAGAAAGGGAGCAAACTTACCCACCTCCCCGGCCTTCAGCTTTTCGAGGAAGACTGCGTGCCGGATCGTGGCGTCAAGGATTGCTTGGTTTGCCGCCATTTGGTTTGTCCTCGTCGTCCAGGTCCAGGCCGTCGCCCTGCTCTTCCAGCTCGCCGTCAATCTGCAGGTCGGTGCGCTCTGGCGCGATCAGACCCAGCTTGCGCAGGTAGGCCCGTAGATCAGCCTTGGCGAAGCCGCCTTGCTGCCACAAGCCAACCAAAGCCGTGATCATCTGCGGATCTGCCGTGAGTTCGACGAACTCCTGATTCACCTGGTAGGCGACCTTCTTGTCTGCAACGCCCATGTAGGCGCAGCACCACATGATTGCCCGGGTGTAGGCCTCGCTGACGTTTGCCACGCAGCCGGCCAGCACTGATGTGGACGCCGACTGATCGCCCCGGGCCTCGGTCGCCGTCTTGGACGACAGAGACGCAACCACCATCCGGGCGCCCAGTTCGATCATCATCTGGTTCTTGTCGGCCATCGCCTCTTTGACCAGCGTGTTCGGCAAGGGCTGCGCGTAACCAAACTGGCCGCCGGCAGGCAGCATCATCGGCGCCCTGGAGCCAACATAAACGCCGTTCTTCTCCATCCAGTCGCGCCACTGCTCATCAAGGCCGCTGATCCACGGCTGAGCCTGACCACACCAGAAGACACTGTCTTCGTAGTCGGCACTGTTCCGGTAATGGCCCAGGTTGATCATGGCGATGTCGTAGAGCGGCGATTCGTCGATGCTTGGGTCGTTGTTCTGCGCGCCCACGAAGGTGAACGGGATCTCCTTGAGGCGACCGGTTACGCCTTCGGGCTTGAACTCGTCGATGACTGCCAGCGGCCCTCCGCCTTTCGGCCCGGACCGACGCCAGACACGGCAGACAAAACCGTCACTCTCGAGCGCCAATTCGCGGTACTGCTCAGCTGTCTTGTAGCCGAAGCCGTCAGGAATCTCCGGAGACTCCCGCAGCACCACCAGCGTCAGCACGCTGTGACCGTTCACCATGCCCGTGCGCCAGTTGATGATGTCCTCGGCGCAGTACGACAGGATCACCGAGTGACCGCCGATGCCGTCATCCTGGTGATAGTCGACGTATAGGCCGTGACGGCCAGCCTCAAGCACCTTCTCAAGCGTGCCTTGTGAGTGCTGGTAAATACTCACCCCGGAGCCGTTGGCGTTGTCCTGCAGGTATTCCAGTTTCTTCGGCACCGTGAGTGTCGGATCCTTATGGAAGGCCAGGCCCAGCAGCCCGTTACGGGTGTGCCCGGTGGCGTTCTTGAACACCGCCCGCTCGCGGTAAGCCCGGTTCCGATCTTCGTTCTCCGGCGACTTGTCGTGCGCGTTGATGTACGGCAGCCGATCGACTACCCGGTGCTGGCCCGCGCAGACGTCGCGAACGGTCGCCCAGCGGTCCAGCACTGCCGTGTATTCCGCCCGCTTGAAGGAGACGTCGTTGCTCATCGGGCGTATCCCATTTTGATAGAAGTGACGATCGCTTTGATCGGATAGCGCTTGGCGATGAAGTAGCCGGCGGCGTCGTTCATATGGTCGTGACCCTTTTTCGGATCTTTGTCCGGCTCGCCCTTGTCGGTGTAGGTCTGTCGCTCCAGGCACAAGGTGAGCTGAGGGCACTGATCGATGTTGACCACCAGTCGTCGCTCGCCGTAGGCGTTCAGGAACATGGCGTTCACCGAGTTCACGCGGTCTTTCACGCCTGGGTTTGTGGAGTCGACGATCACCGTGAATTTTGCTTTCTTCAGCAGCGACAAGTCGGACTCGCTCGCGTTTTTGCTGCTGGTGTTCTGCCCGCTGGCGTCGGGATAGACCGCCACCGAGTGCCCAGGGAACCGTGTCTGGATCTTCTCGATCATCTCCGGTGTATCCCGAACACCGTGAAACTCATCCAGGGCCATTGGCAGATCGTTACGCACGACATAGACCACGGCCGCCATCTTCATGACGTTGAAGTCCATACCGATGTGCAACGCCTCGCCCGGCCTGATTCGCTCGCTGGTTCGGCACTCGTCGCGATTGAACGTGTAGTAGACAACGCCCGCGTAGTTCTCGAAGCCGGCCTCGTACTCTTGCCGGAAGGTGCGCGGATCCATTTTTCGGCGAGCCGCTTCAAGCTCTTCAGGAGGAACGTTGCCACCCTGTAATGACGTGTACTGCCAGCTCTTGTGATCAGGCTCGCCACCTGGCTTGCCGTCCAGGTACGTGTCGTAGCAGTGGTTGAAGCCCTTCGGAGTACCAATTCGAAGCGCATGGCCGCCCTTGCGCACGCCGACGCCCGGAATCGTGTACTGACAGGTAGACAGCATCGGCCTCAGCACTTCTTCCCATGCAGCCCACGGGCAGTCCGCCCATTCATCCACCAGGACGAAGAACAGACCGGAGCCGCGCAGGTTGTCGTAGTTGTCGAGCCCCACCACGCGCATGACGTGGCCGGACTTGAGCGTGATCGAGCATTCCGTCTCGTTCGGGCGGTGTGCACGCCACGCTTCGGGGATGGCCTGCTTCAGCCGACGCCAGAACACGCGCTTGGCCTGCTTGAAGGTCGGTGCGCCGTACCATATCTCGTCCTCGACGCTCACACCCCACTCGGCAGCCAGTCGTGCCGCGCGGCGCATCTCGGCCTTGCCCAGGAACGTCTTGCCGAACCGCCGGCCGCACACCGCATCACGGAAGCGGGCCTCTGGCTGGAACCCCCAGCAGTAAATGTTCGCCTGCTTGGGCGTCAGCTTTACCGGCGGGTCAAAGGTACGGGGTAGCGGGGACATTCTCATCAGGCTCCAAGGTGTACTCAGCAACGGCGTGCGGCTGGTCCGCTTGGGAGCCCAGAGGTTTTTCAGATTCGAGGCGACGATTCACGTAAACATCGCCCACCTCTTTGGCGGCCTGCTCCAGTAGCTGGGCAGTCAGCGCCATGTTCTTCATGTTCTCGGCCTTCTCGGCCATGCGTCCAAGCGCGCGCAGTCGATAGGCACGGTTGGCGATCGGGATCTCAGCGGTTTGTTCGCGAAACCGAGCTCGGGTGTCTTCGAAAAGGGTTCGCCACTTCAGGTGAAGGTTCCGCCCGACGTACTTGGTCGGGTCGTACGCCTCACACTGCTGGCGGGTAACATCGAGGCCATATTCCACTTTGACAGCCGTCACCACCTGGGATGGCGTGTCAAAGCAGGCTAGAGCCTGTACTACAAAGGCTTTCACCTCGTCTCTGAGTGCGGCCATAGATGGGCATCCGTCAAAGTACTGTCAAAGTCAGGCCGACTTGAGCAGACAGGTTCCGCAGGCCCTCGATATATTCAATTTCCCCACCTCAGCAGGACTGTTTGCAGCATCCACCAGAACCTGTACGTTAGGGCTTGCACCGTAGCGGCGGACAACGCCGACGAACTCTTCTACGTCGTGGCCCTGCAGCTTGATCTTCGGTGCACCGTCTTGGGTGAATGCTGGTTGACCATACTTGTCGGTCGCGTGAGCCAGGTGATACAGCTCGTGTTCCAGGAGCGCGCAGAACTCGAGGTCGCTGCACTGGGCGCAGTAGTCGGCAGCCAAGGTGATGATGTAGGCCGGTACCTCGCCGAACCAATCACGCATCTGTTGTTCCATCCGGGCTTTCTGCCAACCGCCGGCGCGGAACGCCACCTGCTCGGCCTGTCCCAGTACTGTCCTGCCCTGCTTCTCGAAGCTCGACGACGCCCACATGACCCGGATGTCTGCATCCAGTAGGTGGGCATGGTCTTCGTTTTGAATGCTGCCTGTGTCGGTGAGTATCTCGCGTTGTATCCACTCCCAGACTTCATGAGCTGGCGCCAAGGTCAGGAAAACTGAATCCAATAGACTGGAAGGCGGGATTGGTCGAATCACGGCCGTGCACTCAAGGTTGAAATTTTAAGGGTTAGCCCCATCTAGAGTTCCTCTACCCAAAACAGGAACCGCTGTGATGATCGATGAAGATGTGCAGGGATTGATCGTGTCGTATGTTGCGGCGAAGCTGGCAGTTGACCAAGAAAGCAAAATCTCAGAATCCAAACTTGAACTCGCAAAAAATGATCAAGCAACGGCATGGGTTGAATTGAGCAAGGCGGGCTTCTCGGGCAAAGCCAAGATTGGAACTGCAGTGGCCCTTTCCCCGAAAGACTTCCGCCCACTTTTGAGTGGCGGCCCGTCAGACTCGCTGATCATGATTAATGCCGATCAGAGCAAGTCTGTTGAAGTTCCTTGCTCGAAGGTTCTTGATCGATACTTATCCCGCTTCCAGTAACGTTCCACCGCCCCAAGCCGCAAACGCGTCGTACCCGTTCAGCGATCCTGAACCCGTTGAGCGGCTGACGCGCCATCAGTCAGCCTGAACAACCGTATCTCTCCGCCGGTGTAGATGTCTCGTTTCATGGCGGCGCGCACAGCGCCCTCTGCGCTTGCCCCCATATCCATTGCCGCCAGGGCATATGCAGCGCCGCTCCCAATGGCATCAGGATTGGTTAGCTCAAGCTCCTGTTTCCAGATACCAGTTTTGTCGTCGTGCCCGACCATCAAAAGCTTACCGCCATCGACGACATAGCCTGCGCACTCCACAGGAACTACCGATGGGGTGCCGAAATAGGCAGCGATCAAAGCCTTCTCGTCGCATACAGCGCCCGACAGGAAGAAGCTGACGCCATCTATCACCTGATACTTTGCCGCGCTGTCGGAAACGATGCGGTCGTTCCTGGTCTGGCGGCCGTCATAGGCGATCACGCCGTCTTTGTAGGCAATGGTCGTCATCGGTGTGCTGCTCCGGCTTGAACTGGTGAAAGGTTAACGGTATTGATAGTGGTAAAATCACAAGGAAGTCCACATGAGTGAAATGAAACAAGCGGTTCCTCTCCGCCCTAAACTCACAATCGCATTTTGGTCTTTTGCTCTTGGAGTGGGATCAACAATCGCGACAGTAGGGATTCACTACGGCCGCCAAGACAGCGACCTCATTAATGCCAGAGAACGAGTAGAAGACTTTAAAAAGACAAACGACGGCCTCAATACTTCACTAAACCAATGGATAGGGGCGTACAACAAGCAGTCAGCAACACTCGCCGCTTCAGAGGAGCGAGTGCGTCAGTTGGAAAACGATCGGTGTACGCCCATCAAATTGGATGTCGACGATATAAGGTCAGATATCAGCTCGGCAATGAAGTACTACCCCGAGAGGGTTGGTTCCCTTGAGGTAATGATGGAGCAATATCAACAGACCTTGCGCGCTTGCTACGCCGCAGCAACCAGTCCCACTCGCACGCCGTAGTAATCCCGCGCCACGATTTGGCACATTAGAAATGTGGCGCGGATTACTTGCTCCGTCGCTCGACACCGCCAAGTACCTTGTCACAGTTCAGGCAGTGCTCGCAGTTCAGCGTGCGGCACAGCCAAGCCTTGACTCGCTGCCAGTACGTGACCATGAAGATGTGCCGGGCACCGGCCATGGCCAGCGCGACATGCAGTGTCAGGCCAGCAGTGGTCGGGCCGAAGAAGATGTTCTGGCTACGTACCGACACAACAAACCCCGTGATGGCGATCGTGGTGTAGATCAGCTTCCCAAGGATGCCGTCTCTCACCTTCCCGCTCAGTACGCACCAGGCTGCCCACAGCGCGATAAGGCCGCAGGCTATGGAGTTGATCAGGTCAAGATTCATGGTGGATTGCCTCCCCCGAACCGCTGGCGAATAAGCGCCCAGAGGTCAGCGGATTTAATGGCTCGATTGATGGCCGCGAGGAGCGAGCCGCCGAAGGCACCCAGCAGGAAGCCGATACCGGCGACGATCTTCGGCTCTGTGACGCCGAGGTAGGTGCTGACCATGCTCGTCAGGTAGATCGAGCAGGCCATGCCAGTGATGAGGAAGATCATCCAGGCACGCCAGTCGTTCAAGTCGTCCTTGTGCCACCAACTGGCGATCACAGCGCCAACAAGGCCCGCAATCAGTAATTCGAACCTGTCGATCTTGTCGAGCAGGCGCTGTAGATACTCCATGCGCTCGACTCCGTGGGGCATGCTTGAAATAGGTCAGCCCCGGCGGCACTCCCTGCTTGGAGCGAAGGGTGTGGCGGGGCCGAAAATGAAAAAGCCCCGGCGAATGCCGAGGCTCTTGGTCGAGTTAAAAAGCGTTGTTCCAGTGATACGTGTAGAAAGTCGGGAGATCACCAGTACCGTGATCTGGATAGAAAACACCACGTGTCGGAACTGCGGTCGGGGTGAAGCCAAATCGAGCCCACCGAGGAACTCCATCTACAACGACAACGTTGCCGTCATCTTGCACCTGCAGGTAAGCGCGATCCGCAGCCCCGTTGATCCAATCACCCTGGGTTGCCCAGGTGCGACTACCTACACGGTCTACCAAAAAGGCAGAGCCTTGCATGTAGAAGCAAGTGACCAAATCTGTATTTGGACGGTTGTCTACATACGTGTAGGGAACGCTGCTATCAGCCACCCAGATTGGAACGCCGTTATCGTAGAGCCGTAGATTTCCATCAGCCTCTAGGATCAGCTTGTATCGTTTGCTTGGAGATTCGAGATACTGCCCCGCCACCAGACAGTTACGCGGAGGTAGGATAGCGGTGCCATTATTGGCGCTGTTAAAAAGGATAATACGAAAGCCACTATGGGACATTTTTTCACCTATTGAATCGAATGATTGATAGCGGAGGATTCCGCATTCATGTCGCTCAAAGGCGATTGCTCGAGGCTCGCGGCCTTCACATGATTCAGCGTTCCACATCGGGAACATTTGATCTGGAGCTCTGTAAACCCACCCGTACGGGCGAGAAGTCTTTTGCAATTACCGCATCTGATTTCTTTCAACATCTGCAAATTCCTTTTGCAATGTCTTTCTCGCGATCAAAAAAAGCCCTGCTGTAGCAGGGCGATTTTCAAAACACGTGGGATAAAACATCGAATCTCTTACCGGTAGCTAATGCTCCCAAATAGTCTGATCATGTTGGGCCGGGGAACGTCATCGGCTGAAGCAGCGGAGTCTTGCACACTGCTATTGCGTGTGCTGCGGCACCTAGTCTGTCGTTCTCCCCAAGGGTAATGTTGTAAGCCTTTGCCATATCAGCACGCACTTCAGTTGCCAGAGCATTCAGAGCAAGAACATCATGTGATCCACTCAAACCACTTGAGTCCAAATTTTTAACGGTAATTGCTGAAGCACCGGCCGCACCGCTGAACGCCGCAATCCAAGTCGCGTTCGCAGCAGCGTTTGCTGCGATCAACGCCGGGGCGACCACTGAGCCCGCGACTAGCCCGCCTATCGCGATCATATTCGTATTCCACGCCCGATCTTCTGCCTTCTTGCTTTTCACTCCTAAGATCTCAAAGCAAGGCTGAAGCATCTCGTCGACTTTTTTGGTCACCTCGAGAATCGTGTAACGGTCATCATTTTTAGCTTTGGCACCTAAACTCGCAGAATCCGGCTCGACTGGTTGACAACCAGAGGTCATGAAAAGAAAAACAGCAATAGAGCTTTTTTTCATCGGGGCAGCCCAACCATTCCGTTGAAAACTCTTAGTCCATTTTCGAAGATGATCAAAAGTGGAAGCCTCGGGGCTTCACCAGCCCAAAGTGCCATCATTACAATAGACAATTTATTGGGTCTTGCACTTCAAATAAAAACCCGGCGCAGCAGCCGGGCTTCTTAAGACATACAGAATCAATTGTCGGGATGCTCGCTCGCTACTGAATCAGCGGCGTCCACATCCGACATATCCTCTTCGAGAGGTGCATCGTCGTCCGGCGGCAGCGGGATCTTGTCCTCATCACGCCTAGGATCGTGCCCTGTCTCGTTATCAGTGCCGCGTGTGACTTCCTGTTGAGAAATGTTGCCTGGCGCACTCTTATCAATGTCCATGCTTGCTCTCCGCTCGTATGCTCGGGATATCCGGGCTTAAACATGTGAGCAAACAGACCGAAGCGAGTGCCGAGCAATGGACGAACGGAGGAAACAAAAAAGCCCAACACTGTGGTTGGGCTTTCTATCCAATCCCCGATAATCGCAGGAATGACAGGATGGGTAGATAATGGATCAATGGTTCATCCGCAGTCAAGCGACTTTTGTCCCAATTAGTCCCTCAGCATCCAAGACGGCCTGTACAGATACCAAGGCTTCATCTACCTCCCGTTCCAGCAACTTTCGAATATCTCTTCTCCACCGCTCCTGGGTCTTGATCGGGTGCGGCTCATCAGACCAGTTGTCCATCTCGTACCAGCCGGACGGGAGCACATTGGTGGAACGCTTGCCGTCTACTCCGGGAAGCTTTGGCAGCGCCCAAGTCACCACGGCGCAGTGCAGGAACCGTTCAGGCGCTGGCGATCGCACAGACCGGGTCAACTCTGCAATTGCGTCGTGCTTGCGCTCCTGGTGCGTCGAGTACTTCGCCACAAGTGCCCGCCAGTGCGCCGGCGTCAGCGCCCTGTGCAGCCGACCGAAAACCCAGCAGTCCTGGAGAAACGCCGCCTCCTTGCCGACGATCTCCCCCTTCTGCTTGGCGCACTGCACTTTGGGCTCGAAGTCGCAGCCGCCGGCGGAACTGATGGTCTCGGCCGCAAGGGCGCGAACTACTGCTGAAACAACGTTGCGATAGGTCATGCTGCAGCCCTCTTCAGTTCTTTGGTCTTTGCCCGGTAGTCGGCGGTCATCGCCTTCAACTCATCCACGGTGTACTTCTTGGCCTCATGAGGGCCTTCCAGCCAGTCGACAGCCTCGGCGCCGATACGCTTCACCAGCTCAATGCGGTAATTCACGATGTTCCCGGAAAGCCGGGTGTTGCATGGCGAACACTGGCGGTGGCAGTTCATCGGCTCGAAGCGCAATGCAGGATTGCTCCCCACGGTCCGATAGTGGCCAGCGTCATACTTGCCCTGGTGGTGCCGGCCGCAGCTGACGCACGGCAGTGCCGCGTCGCGGGCGCGCACCCAGGCGTTAAAGGCCTGCTGTGTGTCTTTGAGGTGATCCGCCCTGCTCTTCAGCCTCTCCTTACGGACCTTGATCTCGCGGCGCTCAACCAGGGCAAGCGACTTACGCGCCTTCGCCTGGTTCACATCCTTAATGGCCAGGCCACACTTGGGGCTGCATACGGCCTGGCCCAGTCGCTGCGGCCGGAAGCTGATGGCGCATGCCGGGTTCTTGCACTTCTTCGGTTTGGGTTGCTTGGCGATCATGCAGCCTCCTTGCTGAGTAGATCAGTGAAAACCACACCTTGGCCTGTGAAATAGGCGGCGATGCGGTCGGTGTAATTGATGCCCTGAGCGCGGTTGAACAGGCTGGTCACAGGGAAGCCATCCGGCCCGAACAAGTGGCACTCGCCCATCATGGCCAGCTTCGTTTCGTAAGGCAGATGACGCATGACCCGGTACCACTCGGCCTGAAAACCGGCATCCTCGTTCAGCAGGATCTGCACGCCGAAGTGCAGCTTGCAGTAACGCCGGGCGTCAGCCGCGTCACCGATCTGGGTCATTTCAGCGATGCGCTTGTACATCCCAAACCACAACCGGTTCTGGTCAAGCGTGCGGTCCTTGCCCGGGCGCAGTGTCACCACGACAAACTTCTTGTCTTTGTACATGGCGCTGATTTTGGTGATGACCTCGGAGAGCTTGGCCTGGCAGTTGACGCTGATTTTGTCGGACATCAGAAACCCTCCTTACCGCGCTGCGATTCCCACTCAAACGGAATGACGATCACCCCGCCCTCTCGAAGGCGATCAATGCAGCGCTCGCCGATGGCGGCCGGCAGCGACTGGCCGTCCAGGTTGGAAACGATGACCGTCGGGCGAAGTTCTTCGTAGCGGCCGTTGATGATTGCGAACAGCGTGGTCAGCTCGAAGTCGCTGGGCTTCTCCTTGCTGACGCCGATCTCGTCCAAGATGAGCAGCGAGGGGCTGATCAGGCTGGCCAGGATCTGGCTTTCGCTCTGGTCGCTGGAGTGGTCGTAGGTCGCACGGATGGCCTGCAGCACGGCGCCGATGGTGCGGTACACCGCCGTTGCACTGGACTTGGCCATGATCTCGTTGGCGATCGCCACGGACAGGTGCGTCTTGCCGGTACCGGGCTTGCCCAGCAGCAACAGGCAGCGGCCAGTCTCGGCGATCTGCGCGAACTCAGCGGCATACCGGCGGCTGGTGTTCAGCGCCTTGCGTTGCTCCGTGGTGGTGGCGACGTAGCCGTCCAGGGTCTTGCTGGCGAAGCGCTTGGGGATCAGCGCGGCACCGAGCTTGCGCTCCATGGACATGCGCAACTCCATCGCCTTGTTGGCCAACTCCGCAGCTTCAGCCTTCTCGCGAATGATCCGGCCGCACTCAGGGCAACCGCTTTTCAGCTCCTTGCCCAGCACCGGAAAAATCTTCTGGTCGTAGTGCCCGTGGGTCTCGCACTCGGCGGGCTGGATGCGGGTGCCCGGCGGCAGTTCAGGGGTTTGCTGGACCGGCTCAGATCGCATAGGAACCGTCCTCACGCTGAATCAGGCCATCGGTGTAGTTGCGCTCGGCAAACCCGGTGTGGCGTGACTGAGGGGCTGGTGCCGGTGCGGACTCAGCCAGGCGCTTGATCACCCACGAAGCCTTGAAACCCTGCCAGCCGGAATTCAGCGCTTCGGTGATTGCGTCCTCTGCAGTAATCCCGGCCTCGGCGCACTTATCCAGCTCGGTGTTCACGGTCGACCAGACGGTGGCGGTCACTGCAGCGCGCTTGGCCTTGCGCTGGGTCAGCCAGTCGGCCAGCAGTTGCTCAGGGACGTTGTGCGGGTTGTCGGCCAACAACTGCGCCATGCCGAACGGAGCCTTACGATCAGGCTTCGGAGGTTCGACTGGCTCCTGGGGCGGATTAATCTCTTTCGAAGAAAGAGTTAATAGGGGTTCTTTCTTTGTATAAAGAAGGGAGTGAGCAGTTTTGGTCTCACTCGCAGATGGTCTCAGTGAGACGATATTGGCTGAGTGAGACGTTTTGGTCTCAGTGAGACGTTGTTGTTTTTCTTCGAAGAAAGACCACTCACGGACTGGCGCGATGCCGATATCCCCACGGCTCCCGCCAACGCGGAAAATTATTCGGCGCTCAAGAAGATGGCTGATCGCCTTCGACGTAACGTCGCGGCGCAAGTTAGTCTGTTTGCCGATATCGTCGGCAGTCAGGCGTTTGGTTTCCAGTTGATAGCCGATGGTCTGGCGTGCAATGGCCATGAGAACGCGCAGTTCACGCGCTGGCAGATCAACCGTAGCCAAAGCCTCCATAAGGCTATTGTCCATACGGGTGAATCCCCGAGGGTTGTGTAACGCAACAATGTTTGGCATGATTTCTCTCGCATAAAGTTGTTGAAGAAGCCGACCTCGTACGTCGGCTTTTTTTTGCCTGGAATTCGGTGCGAAAGCGCCAACCTCCCCGCCCTGCTCCCCATTTCGCCCCTCTCAAACCCCACTGGATAAAACTCCAGCAACTTCAGGTTTCTTACTTCGCAGACCGTCTGGGCCGATACTGGCTACACCGATCAAGTGAGCGCGGGAGTCAGGCGACCGACTGGATGCCTCTTTGGCGCATACACAGCTCGCGAGCCGTTATCTGTCCGCCGGTTAACTCTTCAGCCTTAAATGCTTTTTCAGCGCCCATCGGATGAATCCCGGAAACCCAGTACGAAACCGCGGCCTGCGAGACGTCGAGCGCCAAAGCTGTTTTGGTTTGCCCGCCGAAGAAGTCGACGAGCCTTTCGATAGGGGTCATGAGAGCGCCCTCCTGATAAGTCTGCTTATATCCTAAGTAGAAGGACACTTATTTGCAAGGCAATAAGGGAACTTATAAATTTCAGTTCATGAGCACACTCGCCGAACGAATCAAAACCGCACGCAACCACGCCAAGCTGACGCAGAAGGCTCTCGCCTTAAAAGTGGGTGTTGAGCAGCCGGTAATCTCCCAGCTGGAGACCGGAAAAAACCTTCAAAGCGCACACCTCCCGAAGATCGCGCACGTGTGCGGTGTGAACGCTATTTGGCTCTCGGAAAACACCGGTCCAATGACTGGAGTGAGCGCCTCGGAATCGAACATTTCAGTTGCCGCCCAGCCCACCAAATCATTCCGCTACCCAGTAGTCAGCTGGGTTGCCGCCGGTGCCTGGTCGGAAGCCGTTGAGCCCTACCCGACCGGAATCTCGGACTCGTATGAGTTTTCGGAGTACGACGCCAAAGGCCCCGCTTTCTGGTTGACAGTCAAAGGCGACTCGATGACGGCGCCCGCCGGCCAGAGCATTACCGAGGGCACGCTAATCCTTGTGGACACCGAGGCTGAAGTCGCACCAGGTAAGCTGGTGGTGGCCAAGCTTCCGGACAGCAATGAAGCCACATTCAAGAAGCTGGTCAGCGATGGCGGCAGGCTGTTCCTGAAGCCACTGAACCCGAGCTACCCAATTGAGGCGGTAGACGAGAACTGCCGGATCGTGGGCGTGGTTGTGCAAGCGCTGCAGAAGTTTTACTGATCAAGAGATTTAACTCAATTTTGCAGGACATCTGAAAAGGAAATCGAGATGCGCATGCCCGTAGTTCTAATCTTGGTCGCGGCGCTTTCTGGCTGTGCCGACTCCCATCAGTGGCTACCAAATCAGTCTGGCTCTACTCAGCAGCTCAATCGAACGGACAAGATATACATAGCTACTCCGGTTGATGGTGAATACGGCAACCAGGTGTACAAAGGCTCCGGTCGTAATACAGCGCAAATCCTCTACGCGGCGTTCGCGCGAAGATCGGCAGCAGTAACGGTAGATCCAGAAGCCTCTAGCTATGATCTGGCCTTAGAAAAAGCGAAGCGCAGCGGGCAAGATATCTTGGTTCTTCCGGCTATCCTGCATTGGGAAGATCGCGCAACTGAATGGTCGATGATCCCTGACAAGGTAGAGGTCAAAATAAGCGTAATTCGGGTTTCTTCAGGGGCTGTAATCAGCTCCGGGATCGCGTCAGGTGAAAGCGGTATTGCAACATTTGGCGGGGATCACCCACAGGACTTGCTGCCCGAGCCGGTTGAGACATTCGTCTCATCTTTATACTGAGCCGGCGCCAGCGCCTATCGATTCGGAGAAAGTCCCGTGCCCCTCACCAAGCCAAACCAAGATCTCAAGCGCGACCTGCAAGGCGTCGCCTCCGACCTCAAGTGGTCAGCCGTAGAGCTCATGAGGATTGCGGAGCAGCTGAGCCTGGCGGGGAATGAGGCGGACGCCCAGGCCGTGCTGAAGATGTGCACGGTGCTTCATGCGGACGAGGATCGGCTGGCTGGGTATGCGGACGAGGTGAAGGCGGGGCAGATAAATCGAAGCAAGCCTGAATAGGCGCATAGTTTGGCGCGGAGGGATGCTGTAGCCTCTCGCTTTCGGACGGGCAGCCATAGTCTTAAATAGACAGAATCACGCACGGAAGCAACAATGGAAGACATGAGCAAAGCATCGCTACAAGTCGTTTATGACGGGCCCGCGCTTCAATCGCACGAGATGGAAGTGCGTGATCTTGCGCCCGCCCTTCTGGCTCTCGGGGAGCTTTTCGAAGAGGCAAACGCCACGCTCAACGATGGCCGAACCAAGCTCTCCGTCAGCGTCAAAGGATCATTTAAAACTGGCAGTTTTGGAATTGATCTTGGCGTAACGCAGAGTCTGATTCAGCAAGCCCAGGATCTTTTTGCCGGTAGCCCGGTTACCGCAGCGGCGAATCTGATCGCCCTGCTCGGCTTTACGAGCCTAACAACGAGGGGTGTTTTTCAGCTCATCAAGTGGGTTCGCAATCGAGATATCACAAAAGTTGAAATCCTTAGCGATGGCGTTGTCAGGGTTTTCTGCGATCAGGAGCATTTCGACACCGAGGAAAAGGTGTTAGCGCTGTTCCGAAATTGGAAGCTACGCAAGGCTTTCCAAGACGTAGTGCACAAACCGCTCCAGCGGCCGGGAGTTGATTACTTCGCCGTTCGCGAGCCTGATGGCGATTTCGTAGCGGCATCAGAAACGGAAGCCGAAAACTTCATCGCTCCCGAGCAGGAAGAGGAGCGACTTGATGAGAGTGAGCGAGTGGCCAGCCTTCAGTTGGTGAACATCGCCTTTCGCGACGAAAATAAATGGAGATTCCACGATGGCGCGTCCACGTTCTACGCGTCAATTGTTGATCCAAGTTTCCTTTCGATGATTGAGAGTGGCGATCTGCGATTTGGCAAGGGAGATATCTTAAGGGTTCGCCTAAAGGAAATTAAAACCCTTGTGGGCGATCAGTTGAAGGCCGAGCACCAAGTTTTGGAAGTGCTTGACCATCGCCGCTCTGGCACTCAGCTAAAGCTTCCAATTCAACACCCCGATTGAATCAAGCCCGGCCCAGCGCCGGGCTTCTTGTTTCTGCCCTCCCCGATCTGAATCCCTAGCCCGCCACCGAGCGGGCTTTTCTTCGCCTGCTAAAACCCCTTCTCGTAGCTCATGGTCTACATTAACCAGCGTCGAGTGACCACTCTCCCTTTGAAGCCCGACATTGGCCCGCGGATGCGGGCTTTTTATTTGTTGCGATCTGCACTGGCCCGACGGCCAATTCGGGCATGGTGCATGAGCGCGAATAGCCATCATGGCGCGTAACGGACTGATTTAGAGGAGATTCGCGATTTCCTGATTCTGGCACGCCGTATGCGATATCCATCCAGAAGTCGCCGACGCAGATCGGCAAAAAACACTCCGTGATAGCGAGATTAAAAGATGAACGCCATAGACCTGCTCAAAGCCGACCACGAAAAAGTCAAAGCCATTCTGACTCAGTTAAGCGAATCGACAGATCGCGCGGTGAAGAAGCGCACTGATCTTCTTGATAAATTGGAAATGGAAATCTCAATCCACACTCAGTTGGAAGAGCAAATCCTTTATCCAGCCTTCAAGGCAGCGGGTGGCAAGGAAGAAGCCGAGATGTACTACGAAGCAAAGGAAGAGCACCGCACAGTCGACTCACTGGTTCTGCCCGACCTTAAAGCTACAGACCCTACGACACCGGAATTTGCTGGTCGGGTCAAAGTGGTCAAGGAGCTGCTCGAGCATCACATAGAGGAAGAGGAAACTGACATGTTTCCAAAAGCCAAAAAACTCCTCGGCAAGTCCAAGCTCGATCAGCTCGGCGATCAAATGTTAGAGCTGAAGGCATCATTGAAAAAGAGCCTAAGCGCTTCCAAGCTCGCTGCATGACCTGTGCGTAGTCAGGCGTCCCGGCGCCAGAAAAAAGCCCGGCCCAGTGCCGGGTTTCTTGTATCCAACCCAGCTCCTGGAGAACCCTTTAAGCCCGCTACTCCCCGTCGCGGGCATTTCTTTTTCTGCGATTTGAGTTTCATTATTGCGTTCCGATTAGAGCTAGATCGCTTCAACCTTTCTACATTGAGAAATTTCGGGCAATGCTTGATCGGCAGAGACTTGATTCAGTTGCCATTTCAGCTCAACCGCAACCGCATTGAAGCGGTTTGCCTCCACTCTCCTGCCGCTGGATGTGAGGCTGACGTAAGACGCATTTGAGCTTTTAACGTCAACGACAGCTGTGGTGGTACCGCCCTCAAGATCGGTATTTCCTAAGATGCCAGCTTTCCATTTTTGAGTAATCGTGTGCTCACCTGGTGCTACAGGCACGGCTATGTAGCCACCGTTCTCTAGAGAGGCTACTTGCTTTCCATCCAAGGAAATCAAGGCGGACATTAGGCCCATATCGTAGTTACTGGGCCGGTATACGTAGAGAACACCACGTTGAGAATCCACGTTTTCAAGTGGCGTGAATTTTGGCCCTGTCATAGTGCAGGAGCTGAGGAGCCCCAACCAGAGAAATGCTGAAACCTTCCATACCCGTGTCATAACCGCTCCATTCTGATTAAGCGCTTTATGATCAGCAATGCAGGTCACTCAATCAAACCTTTTATGGTGATTTTGCACACGCCACACTCCCGTCAGGCTTCCCGCCAATGGTGGCTGTACGCCACGAATGGTAAAGTGCGCGCACAATTATGGGAGGGATCCAATGAAAAGATTTGGGACGTTTGCACTCATCGTCGGCGTCTGCTGGCTGATCTTCGCGGTGAGCATGGATGTGTCTGTGCCGACTGGCGCCGGCGGACGGGTGAACAACCTGGGCCTCATGGCGGACCGCCAGGTGCACACGATTGTCGGCGGAGTGATTGCACTGGCCGGCCTGCTCATGATTCTGCTTGGCGGGAAAAGCCAGCCTCTTGTCTCATCGGCAGAGAAAGACACGCGGCCCTGCCCTATGTGTGCCGAGAGCATCAAGACTGCTGCGATCAAGTGCAAGCACTGCGGGGCAGACGTTGAGCCCGCCGCAGCACCAAGGCTGAAAAACGGCTGGGTAGCATCCACGGCGTGCCGTGACGTGGAAGAGCAACAGCAAACAATGGAAGCCATCACCAGCGCCGGACTTCCAGTTGTTTCAATGATTGGCCTGGCCGTGGGCGCAGGTCCATTTGAAACTAAGGAGGAAGCCAAGCAGGCTCTGGCCACTATGCGCGACGGCCCCAGGCTATTCAGCGAAATCGTCTACAGGGATTCGGTCAGCGGAAAGTATCCACCGATTACCGACTGACCCTTCCAACTCCAGAATGCCCGCCATGTGCGGGCTTTTTCATGCCAAACAGAAAGCACGTAGCAAGCCAATATGCATTTATGCATGAAACTTCTTGTCGCCCTATTGCCAACATATGTCAGCGCCAATACTGTACGCACATACAGTATTCGCAAGGAGCGAGGCATGAACCAGGCACCCTACCCCACACCTAAACCGAGAAACTCCTACGAGCTTGTGGGCCACCGCCTGCAACGCTTGATCGCTTCTCCCCAGGTCCAGAGGATTCAGTTGGTGGAGGTATCCAGGCGCGACGATGAAAGCCCTGAAGCCTGGCACCAGGTAATCCAGGATATCGGCGACACCGCAGGCATAAGGATCGAGCATTTGGATGACGGCGCCGTCCGCATCGGCTGGCGCGAGTACTGCGATTCCTAAATGAGCCCGCCAGTGAGCGGGCTTTTTATCGCCCCCAGGAAAATATATAAGCCTGCTTATTGACGCTAAAAATAAGTTGGCTTATATTTCATCTCAAGCCAGCAACGAACATCGCCGGCCAGCAGCGAGAGCTGCGCCGCTCTTTAACAGTCAGCGCAATACAGAAATACCAACAGACCGCATTGCCTCTACCGGCGACCGGCGATCAGACGGGTCAGATAGCCCGCCCACGACAGGAACATCCTGTACGGCTGATCGAGAGCAAAACGCTCGAACCGTGCGAATGACCTGGCAAGCAATGCGCCCCGCGAATCCCAGCGGTAGAAGGGAGACTCAACTGAACAGAATTAGCGGTCCCGATAGCCTCGGCTGGGAACGCCGGACCTCATGCACCCTGCCCCACTCAGCCAGGGCATTCAGAGCTGTAGCGTGCATGTTGTAAGGACCTGTGATCCATGGCGAACAGATGCTGTTTGACGCTGTGAGTAGGAAGCTCGAAGCCCACACCGATGACGACCGGCCTGCCCTGCAATCAGCAGCGGGCAACGGGCCACACCGCTGCCGCAACAACCCCAGCCTGACGCCAGTAGCGAGGTCGGGGGTTTCACCGATAGTCCTTGGCAGCAGGGACTAACGGGAAACCAAACGAGGGTCACCACGATGGAAGCAACAATCATCAACGGTTCATGGAAAGGCCACCTCGGACGTGGCCTAGCGCCGCGAGAACTTCAGTTCCTTCTGTGGATTGCCCAGGGCTTCACCTCGAAAGAGATCGCCCGGGAAGCAGGCATTGAAGCTGGCACCGTCAAAAAGCGCCTAACCAATGCGATGTTCAAGCTGGGCGTTACGAAGCGTACTGCTTTGGTGGCTGAGGCCATGAAGCGCCAGATCATCACGCCGGTTTGTATTGTGCTGGCGGCGCTGATCGCAATGCACTCGATGATCAGTGACGACTCACTGCGTCGTGATCGCCGGGCGCCGGAAAGGCGAATGGCTCAGATGCGGACGGTGCGCAGGGCGGAATGCGCCGAGCTGTTCTCCTGATAGGTACGCAACAAACCCAGGCCGTCGCCAGTAGCGTGCCTGGGCACCCTTCCCCACCTCTATTACGTCAGCACTCCTCCCCCGCGCCCATCGGCAACCAGCGGGAGGCATGAGTGTTGACGAATACAGGTGAACAACCCGCCACCTTGGAGGCGACCATGAACGCAGCATTGAATATTTGCCAGGAGCGTTACGACGCTCAGTTGCCTCCAGAGGTCAGCGAGAGCGACGAGGTGACTGACTGGCTTGAGCATTCGGCGGAGCGCCTGGTTTGCGGCGTCGACATCAAGTGGAAGCGCCGCTACGGCCAGCCGCAGGTCGTGACGTTCGACCGGTTCTGCACGGTCCTGCAAGGCCACTTGAACCAGCGCCAGATAGACGGCCTGGATCAGCGCGATTCGTTTGCCCGCCTGCTGCTGTCGGCGATGCTCGGCAGCCAGAGCGATGCCCGGTCCCACGCCGCGGACCTGCTGGGCCAGCAACGCCCGATTGAAGCGGTCGAGAAGATCGCTGTAGCGCTGCTGCGGCCCTACGCCGAAGACGCTGTAGCAGCGGAACGGGAAGATCGCGAAGACGACGTGGATGCCGATGTATGAGCCCGCACATCCTGATCGATGAGGCGCTTGAATGCCTTGAGCACCCTGCCAGCGAGCCGGGCGCCCAGGTGGTCGTGCAACGAATGATCACGAACATGCTCACCGGCGATGCAATCACCGTCGAAGAATTCAACCACTACTGCCAGCGCCTGCTGAAGATCACCAGGCAGCGCAAGGAGGCCGCATGACCACCGCACCGGTTAAATCGCTTATCGACGAGCAGCTCGAAGACATCAGCGCTCACAACCTGCGTGAAGCCTACAGCCTTGCCGAGCGCCGTGGCTTCTACGGTGCACCGGTAGAGCAATACGCAGAACCTGGCTACGGCGGTCGCGTCCTCCAGGTCCTGCGCTACCGAGTTGAGCGGCAGAGCTGATCAGCCTTTGCCTTTGTTCTTGTTCTTCGCACTGCCCTGCCGCGCTTTGAATTTCGGATTGGATTTACAGATCACGTAGATTCGGCCACGGCGCATAACGATCTGACAGTCGCGGTGACGGTTTTTCGCTTCTTTGAGTGAGGACAGCACTTTCATAGGTGAGGCTCCTTGCGTTGAGTTGATATGTTATTACGTATCTTTAATACGAATAAGAACGTTTATCAACTCTTATTTCCCCTACCCTTTACATCGCTGCGAGCATCGCGGCAAGGATTCCCCATGTCCGCAGTAATGAAGCAGGACGACAACACGCCTGCGATGTCGGAGGCCGCGCTCGTTGAAGTGCTGAGCAGCAGCCTCTACCCCGGTGCAGAAAAGAACTCAGTCGTGATGGTGTTGGCTTACTGCCAGGCCGCGCACCTGGACCCAATGTTGAAGCCGGTGCACATCGTCCCAATCTGGAACTCGAAGACTAAAAAGATGCAGGACACGGTGATGCCTGGCATCGGTCTGTACCGCATCCAGGCGGCGCGCACCGGCCAGTACGCCGGAATCAGCGAGCCGGAATATGGCCCTCCAGTAACGGCGAAGCTGAGCGGCGTAGAAGTCACGTATCCCGAATGGTGCCGCGTGACCGTCAAGCGGCAGATGAGCAACGGCCTGGTTGCCGAATACACGGCCAATGAACGCTGGCTCGAAAACTACGCGACGTCGAGCAAGGACACTGCGGCGCCCAACGCCATGTGGAAGCGCCGGGCATTTGCCCAACTGGCCAAGTGCGCCGAGGCGCAGGCACTGCGCAAAGCATTCCCCGAAGTCGGATCTGCTCCAACGGCAGACGAGATGGAAGGAAAGACATTCGAGGAAGCCGCCAAAGACGTCTCGCCGGCGCGGCAGCCCCCACCGGAATCGGACGCCAAGCCTGCCTATCCCGACGAGCTGCTGGCTGAAAACATCGAGAAGTGGCAGCCACTGATCGACGCCGGTCGTACCAGTCCGGAACACATTATTTCCAACGTCATCAGCAAGTACTCATTGCGCGATGACCAGATCGAAACCATCACCAACCTCAAAGCCCTCGATGGAGATGCAGCATGAAAATTCACAACGTAGCTCAAGGCTCCGCCGAGTGGCTTGCCCTCCGCGCCAAATACCGCACCGCCTCCGAAGCCCCGGCAATGATGGGCGCCTCGAAGTACCAAACCCGCACAGACCTGCTGGCAGCCAAAAAGACCGGCATCACGCCCGATGTCACGCCGTCTCAGCAGTTCATCTTCGACAAGGGCCACGCTACTGAAGCCCTGGCCCGCCCACTGACTGAAGCGTTGATCGGCGAAGAGCTGTATCCGATCGTCGCGACCGAGGGCAACCTGCTGGCTTCCATGGACGGCGCCACGATGCTCGGCGAGACCCTGTTCGAACACAAGCTGTGGAATGAGTCGGTCGTGGCCCAGGTGAAAGCCGGCGATCTGGCTCCGCACTACTACTGGCAGCTTGAGCAGCAACTGCTGGTGAGCGGCGCTGAGCGGGTCATCTTTGTTTGCTCGGACGGCACGCCGGAGAACTTCGTGCACATGGAGTACCGGCCCGTCGCCGGCCGCGCGGCCCAGTTGATCGAAGGATGGAAGCAGTTCGAGGCAGACCTGGCCAACTTCGAGATGGCCGACGCTCCTTCAATCGTCGTCGGCAAGGCACCTGATGAGCTGCCAGCCCTACGCATCGAGCTGACCGGCATGGTGACTGCCAGCAACCTGAAGGTATTTGAAGACTCGGCCCTGGCCGTCATCGATTCGGTGAAAACCACACTCTCCACCGACCAGGACTTCGCTGATGCGAAGAAGGCAGTCAAATGGTGCGGCGATGTTGAAGAGGCTGTTGCCGTCGCCAAGAAGCAGGCCCTGTCGCAGACCCAAAGCATCGACGAGCTGTTTTCGTCATTGGATCGCATCAGTGCCCATGCTCGCGAGACTCGCCTGAAAGTCGACAAGCTGGTGAAGGCTCAAGAGCTGCTGGTGAAAACCTACATCAAGCAAAAAGCCGAGCTGGTGTTGGCGGATCACATCGCCGCAATCAACAAGACCCTTGGCAAAGTCACGCTGCCCCATGTCGTTTCGGACTTCGCCGGCGCCATGAAGAACAAGCGCACCATCGCCAGCCTCCAGGACGCAGTTGATACCGAACTGGCCCGGGCGAAGATCGATGCAAGTCAGGCTGCTGACGGCATCCGCTTGAACCTGACCAGCCTGGCGGAGCTCGCCGTTGATTACGCCTTCCTGTTCAACGACGTGCAGCAGCTGGTCACCAAGGCCAATGATGACCTGGTGACGCTGATCAAATTCCGAATATCCGAACACCAGAAGGCGGAGCAGGCAAAGGCCGACGCGAAGCGCATCGCCGAAGAGCAGGAAGCCGAGCGCTTAGCGGCCATCAAGCCAGAGCCGGTCGTGGAGAAAGTGGCGACACCAGAGCCTATCCGAACCAATCCGGTCCAGGCGGCGGCCACCGTCGGCCAGGCCACCAAGCCTGTGACGAGCCACACGGTGGAGCAGGTAGCGCTGCAGGCCAACGTGACGGACTTCGAGGCACTGATCAAGGCAGTGGCATATGGTCAGGCGCCGATCACGCTACTCCTGGTCAACTGGGAAGCGCTCGACGCAATGGTCGCAGCCCAGGGTTCAGCCTTCAGCATGGCCGGGGTGACACTCAGCAAGGCGACAGCATGAGATGGGACGCCCACAAGGCTGCTGAGCCGGAGGTAGCCGCCGCCCTTCCCCGTTACGTCGATGCAGGCATTCTTGCCGCATCGAAGGCTCTCGGAAGGTCCACGCGCTCACTTAACCGGATCGCGGCAGAGCATGGCATCGAGTTCGCAACCTGCACCGCCAAGACGATGGAGTCGCGACGGCGGGCCCGGGCTTCATTGATCGCTCAGGTCAAAGCGTTGGCTGAGTCACACTCCCACCAGGCAGAGATCTGTTCTGCCTTGGGTATCACCCGTGCGGCACTGCGCGAGATCGCTGAGATTAATCACATCAACATCGACAATCGTTCAAGAGGTGCCCGGAATGCATCCGACACTTGAAGTACACAATCAGGAACAGGCGAATCTGGAGACGGCGAAGGCTGCCTTCTTCGCTTCTGGCGGAACGGCCCAGTTCATCCGGCCAGGTGTTGGCAAGGACAGCCCAGGGATATCGCACGAGCCGAAGCGGCCATACGGCTACGCGCGCATTGCCCCGAAATCGAAGCGCGGCCGAGTCATCAACACGGACCACGAAGTGATGATCTGTGCCCAGCTCGTGGAGTGCAGAAAGGCTGGTATGACCCGGTACAAGGCAAGTAAGCACGTCGGCATCAGTGAGACGCTTTGTCGACGCCTGATTGCTGATCACTCGCTCGACTTTCCGAAGGCTGGCTGATGCGTCGTGTATCCAGACCCCAACAACGCAAACGTCAAACCTGGCTCGCACTGCCGGCCAGCGGAATAGAAGAGGTAGGCCATGGCTGCGGTACCGCAGAAAAAACGCTCCGAGAAAACTGCCAAGAAGCGCGTGGCGAATGCCGAAGAGGAGTTGAGGCCCCGGCACCCGTCAGGCATTGGCCGACCTGATGGAGTGGTCAGGCATTACTGAGCAGGGCGAGGCGATGACGCTGATGATTCATAACCTGCATGCACTTGGATCTAGCGGAGCATTACCGCTGCTAGAGCTTCCGCGCCACGAAATCACCTTGTCTGAAGACGTGGCGCAAGAATTTCATCGAAAAAGCCTGAGGATGATTCAGCAGGACCCGGGCGACGATATATTTACCTCTCTAGTAGCTGCAGCTAAACCGCTCTGAATATGCGCTCAACTTCATCCGCCAGATCTCTTTCCTGTTGGGAGATTTGGTTAGCGTCTCCATAGCTATGGATTTTTCGATTGATCGACAGCAATGCTTTTTTTTCAATGTCACTGATCGAATGCCCTTTAGCTTTTAGGCTTTCAAGGATCGCAGTAACGATCTTCTCTAACGCTTCCGTTGTGTTGTTGGAGCTCATAGTTAGCCCTCCTAGCTAAGTGTTGGGCCTAACATCAAACACTATCCCGAATTAATTTGCCACCACCGGCCACCGGAGGGCGGCGCCTGACTGGAGACAATCCATGGGCAAGCCAAAAGTCGATCCGGCATCGCGTAAGGTGCTGGCCTACTCCGTAGAGACCAACGACCCAGAAGAATCCAACATCCAGTTCGCCACCTCGAATGCAGCCGCTCGACGCCAGGGTGCAGACGAGATTGGCACAGACTTCGGCGCAGTGTCCTGCCGGCGCGCGCATTGGGCTGACCAGTATGCCGGCCAACGCTTAATCCCGGCGAAGGCTTACATCGATGCCGGCTGGTGGTTCGGCTGCAACCATTGCGGCGCCCGGTGCGACAGTGATGCCAGCTACTGGGATGAAGAAACCGAAACCGATATCGCACTGGACCTGGTGTTCGATGGCCGCGTGGTCTATTGCTCTGCGGACTGCAAGACTGGGCACGAAGCCGAGGTCTCGGCACGCAATGCAAGATTCGAAGAATTCAAGGTTCGGGTAGCAGCAGAGCGCCCCGGCGTTACCTTCACCGAGTTTACCGGTGGTTATCCATGGTGCGGCAACAAAGGGCTGTTCACTTTCCCTGGCGCCCAGTACGGCGGCTCGGTCACTGACACGGAAAAAGGCGAGGAACTGAAGTGGTACGTAGCCCAAGGCGATAAAGCAGCCTGGGACCACTTCATCGCCGAATAACCAGCCGCCTGAGCCACCACCCTTATCGGCTTTGAGCGAATGACTCACCAGAAAATAATCTGAAAGAAATGAGTGTCTTGTTCAGAAATTTAGCGATTTCCTCAGCCTGCTCCATGCTCGTCCCAGGCGGCAACTCAAAAACCGGAGGGTTATCGGGCAGACCGTCAACTGAGTCTTGAAACCACATTTGTAAATTGGGCTGCACAGGATCTAGCTCACCAATGGTGAATTTGATACGGGTCTTCTGGCTCATATCTGCCTCCTTGATCCGGCCCCATGCCGGTCACCCGTAATACCCCATATCACTAGACAGCGCCAGATGGCGGCAAGTGAGATGCGAGTGCTTTGTATGCTTCAGAGAAGTACCCCCTGAATCGCGGATCACCAGAAAACTTCACGCGGTAGTCTGCAATCTCTGGCTCATCCGTCATTTCAAATGTACTGAGAAAGGCATCCTGCTCAGAAATTAGTATCTCGGGCTGGTAGTAATCCTCAAATTGGCTGCCAGTGATATCTATCTGTAACGGTCCAAGTTTTAGCCAGACGTGAGAGCCAAGCTCGCCTCTTTGGCCACCACGTGCCCCAGAGATTCTAAGAGCACCTGGAAGCCCCTTGTCCGTTAGGTATGTTGCCAACAAGGCAGATGAGTCATCACAGCATCCTGCTGGAAACCTCTTACTAATCGATATCTGGAAAAAGAAACCGCTCTTCACCAATTCGTGAAGTGCGGACCTGAAGGTTTTCACCTCTTTAAGCAGTTCATTTCGATCCATCTGACATCTCCATTTCGAATCGCTCCGAATA
Source organism: Pseudomonas sp. Leaf15 (assembly GCF_001421425.1). NCBI lineage: Bacteria > Pseudomonadati > Pseudomonadota > Gammaproteobacteria > Pseudomonadales > Pseudomonadaceae > Pseudomonas > Pseudomonas sp. Leaf15. The sequence goes on along the minus strand of NZ_LMKI01000036.1, from coordinate 79,009 downwards.
TACCTGCGAGGATCCCCTATGTCCGCACAACGACCAAGAATCGTTTGTCAGTTCAGTTGCGGCGCCGCCTCGGCGGTGGCTACCAAGCTGGCACTTGCGCAATACGGCGCGACGCACGACGTGCAGATCATCAATGCGTTTCTGGCAAACGAGCATGAAGACAACCGGCGGTTCTTGCTGGACTGCCAGAAGTGGTTCGGTCAGGAAGTCGTGCAGCTGCGCGACGAAAAGTACGGCGCAGACATCATTCAAGTTTTCCTGCGCGAGCGTTTCATGAAGGGCCGCACCGGTGCTCCCTGCACCAAGTTACTGAAACGCCGTCTGCTAGATGCATGGAAACAACCGGGCGACATCATGGTGTTCGGCTACACCGCCGAAGAGGTTGACCGCCTGGATGACTTCCGGGATCGAAACCCTGATCGTCCTGTTATTGCCCCGCTGATTGATGCGGGTCTCGGTAAGGATGATTGCAAGGCGATGATCCTGCGCGCCGGGATAGAGCTACCCTATATGTACCTTAAGGGATATGACAACGCTAACTGCATCGGCTGCGTAAAGGGTGGCGAGGGCTATTACCGGGCGATTCGCGAGGACTTCCCTGAGCAATTCGAAGAGCTTTGCAAGGTTCAAGACGAGCTTGGCCCAGGCAGCTACCTGCACCGTAACCGCAAAACGAACGAGCGGTTTTCGTTGCGCGACCTTGGCGATGGTCCTGTACGTCGCAACGAAAAACTTCCAGCCTGCTCTTTCTTTTGTGAGATTGCAGAATCGGAACTAAATCAGTCATTCGTCTAAACTATCGACATCCTCACCATTACCATACTTTTCCTCGCCAGTTGGCATTGGAGCACCTCTATTAGAAGCCTTATGGCAAATTCGGCTGGCGACTATCAGCAAATCTCTAGCCTCGTAGATAGATGTGGCAATCTGCCCATGCCAGAACACCTTCTGCATCATCGGAACGTTCTCCCATCCAACTGAATTTATTCTATCCACCAAAACATCGATACTTTCAATACAGCTCAGTGCTCTCGCTATTCGATGGGCACAGTTCTGTTCCAGACATGCCATTCGCACAAGACTCTCATGCGCGATGCTGCTTGCTAGCCGACCAAGAAAAACTAATTTCTCTAGCAAGTCCACTTTGACGTCATGATTTTCCTTAAATAAAAACGTGGCCTGAATCGAGTCTAGTTCTCTAACAAGAGATTCGAGAAGCGGAGAGACTCGGGCGGCCTCCAATTCCGCTATTACAACATCAGATTTAATCATCCGATTTTCTGTTTTGTGAGAAATCAACATTGCAACGGCAACAGCGCCCACAGTTCCAACAGCTGAAAAAAAGCTCAGCATTAATGTAAGAAATTGGCTATCTAGTGCCTTATCAAAAATCTGGAAGAAAATTCCACCGGCAATAAATAGACCAAAGCAACCGCCAAAAACGACTCTGTCGATTTTCATAAATAACTCATCTATTTTCGACGAACTATACCCGCGAGATATCCCTATGCCCACAGAAAACCTACAGGGCTGCGCCAGCAATCAGTGTTGACCCTACCTCACGCCCAGCAACTTGCGCCAGGCCACGGTCAACATAGGTTCGGTCAACGGCAACAACCGGCACCACCACCTCACCAGCTCGCTTTACCTCGACGTTGATACGCCAGGTCTACCGGCCTTCCTCGTCCATGTCGCACTCCAAGTAGTTCCAAACCTGAAAGCCTTCGATCTCATCGTAAATATCGTGCTTTGTCATGGTCCAGCCCATTTAGAGGAAGGGGCCATCGTAGCACCACACCCCGGGCGTGACCCCGCAAGGACTTCCTATGCTCACAGCAATCGACTTGTTTTCTGGTTTCGGCGGATGGACCCGCGGCGGGAAAGACGCCGGGCTCAACGTCCTCTGGGCAGCCAACCACTGGCCATCCGCTGTGGAGTGGCACACCAAGAACAACCCGGAAACTCTGCATGTGTGTCAAGACCTGCACCAGGCTGACTGGTCGCAGGTGCCAAAGCATGACGTGATGCTGGCCTCTCCGTGCTGCCAGGGCCACACAAAGGCGCGCGGCAAGGCGTCAGGCAACCCACAGCACGACAACTCGCGCTCAACGGCCTGGGCGCCGGTTGCGAACGCTGAAGTAAACCGTCCCGACTTCGCCATCATCGAAAACGTGCCGGAGTTCATGGACTGGATCCTATACCCGGCATGGGCGGATGCGATGCAGCGCCTGGGTTACTCGCTGGCACCGCATATCGTGGACTGTGCAGACCTCGGCGTGCCTCAGCATCGTGTGAGACTGTTCATGGTCTGCTCCCGCAGCAAGGCGCCGCTCCACCTGCAGCTCCAGCAGCACCAACATGTGCCCGCCAGCAAGATCATCGACTTCGATGCCGGCAAGTGGTCGCAGATCATAAAGCCAGGCCGCGCCGAATCCACGCTGACCCGTGTGAAGAATGGCCGAGAGCGATTCGGCGAACGGTTCGTGATGCCCTACTACGGTTCAGGGTCTGGCCTCACCGGCCGAAGCCTGGACCGCCCGATCGGGACTATAACCACATTGGATCGCTGGGCAGTGGTCGACGGCGACCGGATGCGCATGATTACCGCCGACGAGGCCATGGCTGCACAGTCCTTTCCAAAAGACACGCTGCGCCCAGATAACCACCGGCTAACCATGCACATGACTGGCAACGCGGTACCGCCGTTGGCCGGACAGCGAATCCTCGAAGCTCTGAAGGTCGCAGCTTAATTGACCGTCTTTATCACATCGCTGGTCTAGCAGCGTCCATCAGACTTTGCCGATTTTCAAAGTAGCCAGTCAAAAACTCAGAGCGCTTTGCCTTCATGGTCGCGGTAGCAGCCCTTACAGCCTCAACGCTTTCTGCAGATGCTAGCTGGTCATATGAGCGGGCCAAACACATGACCGTATATGCAAGCTCCCGATTCAAAAACGGCTGCAGCACCGCGGACTCTATATTCACCTTCTCAGCGATAACCCGAATCTTTTCCATTTCAAATTGCGGGTCTTGAGTAAGCCTATCCAACTGCTCAATCGCTGAGAAAAAAGCAGCTGACCTTTCTGCTTGCTGTGTCATTAGGGCAAGCGAACTTGAGGCATTCACGCTGAGCCTTGCCTGTTGCATTTGTAGCTGAGACGTATGAATCAAAGTCCGTCGATTCACTACAGAAACACCGATCGTGCCTAGCAAAGCAAGTACAGAACCAACAAAAGCAATCCAAGAGCCATCCATTCCTTTATCGCCTCGCGCAGTGATTTAGCTTCCATCGAGAGATATTTGCATGCCTAACGAGAAACGCCAAACGATCTAACTCAGCGGCCCCATGACCGGCCTGCCCGGCCTCAACTTCGCCGCCTTCCACGCCATGACCTCCAACCTGCGCGCCGGCGGCCACACCGTCACCAACCCCGCCGAACTAAACCCCGACGGAGGTACCTGGAACGACTGCATGCGCCGCGACATTGTGACGTTTCAGCCTTCCAATCGGTTGATCTAAACTATCACGCTGCTTATTACGGATAATCGTTAATTGTTTGTTTTACCTGACCCTGGCCCTGGTCGGAGCGAAGATAACTTACTGAAGGTATGCTTGATTTCGCTCCTTCCAACATTTGCATTAACGGGCTACCAATAATGCCCTCCTTATTTCCAATCACCAATATTGTTACAGTTTCACCTGGCAACAACCTCGAAAACTCTATTCGGGCGTGATCGAACAAAATTGGTTCTTTGTCCGTAGTGATCACATTAGCTACAGCAGGCATCACAACTACACGATCACCAAGCCTAACATTCAAGCCAAGTTCGACATTGGTTGCGTTCCCCCGACCAGTATTCTTAAGGGTATATGTACCGTTTGAAAGTTTTGCCTTTAACGCACTACCAGAGCCTGAAACCATAAGATCAGGCGCCGTATAGAAGCTAGTGAGCAGCGGAAAAGAAATCACCATTTGAGTAACGCTAACAGCGATTGCTACCCATGCAACAAACAGCGGCGAGCTCAATGATTTAGGGAGACTTTTGAAGCCCATATTTGCAAAACACCAATTTAATTCGAGGAATTTTTCATCAATGGCAAGCATACAAGAAAGATCCATTCTTTTCTCGGCGCCGATGGTGCGCGCCATCCTCGAAGGCAGAAAGACAGTCACGCGGCGGGCAGTTAAAGGCTCCGGCCTAAACTTCCTCGCCGACTTCACGCCTGAATACGTCGCCCTGCCAGAGAATCACTTCTGCCCCCACGGCAAGCCCGGCGACAGGCTGTGGGTGCGAGAAGCGTGGGCGCGGGTCGGTATTGCCCAGGCACCGGATCAGCAGTGGGTGGTTTATCGGGAGAGCGACAACCGAACCGACTACGGCGGTCCATGGAAACCCAGCATCCACATGCCCCGCTGGGCCAGCCGCATCCTGCTGGAGATCACCGACGTGCGCGTCGAGCGGTTGCAGGACATCAGCGACGAGCAGGCGCAGGCCGAGGGAATAATCCCGGTACCGAAAACCAAGGAAGGCTCACATCAGTTCTGGCGTGACTACCACCTTAGCGGCGACGGCACTTTCTGCGTGCGCACTCCCAAGGAGTCGTTCAAGTCGCTCTGGTGTCACGTCGCCGGCGGCTCATTCCCAAAAGGCGAGGCTGCGTACAAGGCATCGCCGCATAGCTGGGACGCCAACCCGTGGGTCTGGGTGGTCGAGTTCAAGCGGGTGACGCCATGATCGCCACCCTCTGGTTCGCCTACGTCTTCATCTACAAGGGGCCAAGTCCATGATTAACGGCAACCATGCAAAAACTTTTGCGTTGCACAACCCCTCTCATATATCTCTCCTCTTGATTTCAGGCGTCAAGGCGCGAATTGAGTCCAACTCTTTTTCTTCAGTAATGCAGTGTCGAGTGGCAATATTTAGCAAAGTAAAAAGGGACAGGGCAACTTCAGGAGTGTCATTAAGATTTAAAGTACCAGGATGAACGGATTCATTTCCAAAAATACGGATAGTATCAAACGCCTTCAAAACTCTTGAGGGAAGACCTTTTTCAACCAGCTCTCCAATCTGTTTGTGAATATCTCCTTTCTTTCCAAGTAGCTCTTGGCACAGCTTTTGAACGCAAAGCCTAAGCAAAGCGGCAGATGCGCGCGGCGAGTATTTATATACTTGGCGTGCCTCTTCAAAGTCAACCTTTATACTATCTGGCATATCCGCCTCAGCCATGGGGGCGATGCATGCGTCTGGATAAATAAGCTTATCCTTCGGATTCAAGAGAGTTCCTAGCGTTTTCGTTGCCGAGTTAGATTTATCCTCTCCCAACCAGACACTCGGCTGTTTGCAGCCATGACAAACGGAAAGACTTACCGGCGAATACTCATTTGGAGTCAGCAGTAGGTGATTCCATTTCATAGCTGAAAAGGTACCGCAACGAGGGCAGGTAAAGCTGTCCGAGCGATATACCGGCGCTGTGTAGTTACGACTCATAATTCTATTCTCGTAGATTTAACCCTTGAATCTTAGAGAGTTCTTGAGAGTTCAGCCAGACGTATATCGAAATAGTGGTTTTGGGCCGTTAACCTCAGATCGTGTAATTGTTGTGTCGGTACTCCGCCCATTTTAATCCCCCTACATGCCTGCCGGTGAGCTACATCAAGGCAGCTGGCTGTCGACCCATCGCTCAGCAGCAGACACCGCGTCATCAATGGCGGCCGGGTAGTCGGGCCAGGGTCCCGTCAGTTCGGCAGCGACTTCACCAAGGCCATGGATGGGCGCCTGCTCAATAATCTTAGCAGCGACCGGAGCATCGTCATTTGGGCGCCGCCAGACGAATTTGAGAAACATCGTTTGGCCGCGGTAAGCGTGCGCAATTGGCGCATCTAGTTGATGAGGCACGCGCCCTCCTGGCGACTGGGTGGGTTAAAAACCCGTTTTACACCAATCCATACAACACAGAAATCTAGGCATAACGCCACTACTCCATCCCCCTACATGCCTGCCAGTGAGCGGCGGGCGAGGTATTCCTATGTCCGAATTAACCTACGAACAGAAACTGGTCGATTACGCGACAGCGCCGAAAGCCACTGCGGGAATCATCAGCCAGATCGAGAATGGCCACTTCGTCAATCACTGGTGCGGAAAGCTGCGCGGTGAGTTCGTGCAAACCGGACTCACCTGGAAGGCATCCACTAAGCAGCAGGCGCTGGAATCAGCGCGACTGTTCCGGCAGCAATGCTGGGACGAAGCAAAAGCCAAAGGCCTTCTCCCCGTCTAACCCACCTTCTGCCGCCCAGCGCGGCAAGGACACCCCATGTTCGCAACAAAACTCACCCTGATCATGCTGGGCCTGGTGCTGTACGTTTCAGCCAGCATCTGCTGGTTCTTCTGGATCGGCCCCGGCCTGCTCATGGATGGCGAAACGGCCGACCTCATCGGCGCCTTTGCCGGCACCTGCACCTGGTTGCTGATCACCTTCAGCCTGGTCATTCAGATCATCAAGACAGCGCGGCCCGCGGCGGCCGGCCGGAGGTAGGTATGCAAGCAGAGATCCTGTCGGACGATGAGCTCGCCGACCTGACTGGTTACAAGCACCGTTCGCACCAGCGCAAGTGGCTGAAAGACCGGAACTGGGTGTTCATCGAGAGCCGTGGCGGCCGGCCGCTGGTTGGCCGGATGTTCGCCCGCATGAAGCTGGGCATGGTGAACGCCACAATCGCAGACCCTAACCCTCCGCCGGCGCGCCAGCCTTGGACGCCTGACTTCTCCAAGGTGAACTGATATGCGCCCCCGAAACACGGAAAACAGGGACTTGCCGCCAGGAATGGTACGCCGTAAGCGCCCAAGGAAAAATGGCAAGGTCTGGATCGGCTACTACTATCGTGACTCTGCGGGAAAAGAGATTCCGCTTGGAACTGACCTGAGCAAAGCCCGGCTGAAGTGGGCCGAACTGGAGGCCAAAGAAAAGCCGGCCGACCTGACAAAAATGAAGGGCATCTTCGACCGATATGTGCGCGACGTCATCCCAAAAAAGGGGGAGCGAACACAGAAGGACAACATGGCCGAACTGAAGCAGCTTCGTCCTACGTTTGATGAGGCGCCCATCGACTCAATCACGCCGTTCAACATCGCCGGTTACCGTGATGCCCGCTCAGCGAAGGTTCGTGCCAACCGCGAGATCGCGCTCCTGTCCCACGTTTTCAACATGGCCAGGGAGTGGGGGCTCACGGAGCGGGAGAACCCTTGCCAGGGCATCAGAAAGAACAAGGAGGCGCCGCGCGATTACTACGCCAACGCGGCTGTCTGGGATGCCGTCTACGCGGTCGCCGAACAAGAACTCAAGGAAGCCATGGACCTGGGCTATTTGACCGGGCAGCGGCCTGCTGACGTGTTGATCATGCGTAGTGACGATACCGAGGGTGACTTCTTCCTGGTGACACAGGGCAAGACCGGGCAGAAGCTCCGAATCCTGATGCGTACCGATGCAGGGGAAAATAGCTTGGGGAGATTGGTCAGGGAGATTGGTGAAAGGAATGTCGGGCATCCATCCAGGTACCTGTTGATCAACAGACACGGAAAGCGGATGACGAAGGGGATGTTGCGCTTGCGCTGGGACAGGGCGCGAGAGAAAGCAAAGCAGAACGCCATCGAACAAGGCGACCCGCTGCTCGCGGCCAAGATTGGAGGGTTTCAGTTCCGCGACATCCGGCCAAAGGCCGCGTCGGAGATCATCGATATCGGGGATGCCAGCCTGCTGCTCGGCCACAGCAAACAGGAGATCACCAAGCGGGTTTACAGGAGGATCGGTGCGACCGCGAAACCGTCCAAATAGGCAAAGTTTCGGAACTCCTACCCGAAAGTTTCGGAACTCCTGCTGTTTGCCCAACCTCGCCGACCAAACCCCAGAAACGCAAAAGCCCCGCAATCGCGGGGCTTTCGTGTAAATCTTGGCGGGAAACCAGGGATTCGAACCCTGGAGACGCTATTAACGTCCGCCGGTTTTCAAGACCGGTGCATTCAACCACTCTGCCAATTTCCCTTTTGCTTCACAGGATTATAGTAGCCCATCCCGTGTCAGCGGGCGCCATAATACCCGAATGAAACACACTGTCAAACTCTTGCCATGGCTTGTTACAGAGCGTCTGTTATGATCCTTGCGACTGAATGTTTCAAAACTGAAGGAGTGTCGCCATGCGCGAACAGAATTACGCACTGAATGGTAACGCGCAGGCTGAGCAGCTTGAAGTCAGCCGCGTGTTGCGCAACACCTACGGCTTGCTCGCCCTTACCCTCGCGTTCAGCGGCGTAATGGCGTATGTGGCGCAGCAGATGCGCGTCGGCTACCCGAATATCTTTGTCGTGTTGATCGGTTTCTACGGTCTGTTCTTCCTGACCAACAAACTGCGTGACTCGGCCTGGGGCCTGGTGTCGGCGTTTGCCTTGACCGGTTTCATGGGCTTTATCCTTGGCCCGATCCTCAACCGTTACCTCGGCATGGCCGGCGGCGCGGAAGTGGTCAGTTCGGCATTTGCCATGACTGCCCTGGTGTTTGGTGGTCTGTCGGCCTATGTGCTGATCAGCCGTAAGGACATGAGCTTTCTGGGTGGCTTCATTACCGCAGGCTTCTTCGTGTTGCTGGCTGCAGTGGTTGCCGGCATGTTCTTCCAGATCAGCGGCTTGCAGCTGGCGATCAGCGCAGGTTTTGTGCTGTTCTCCTCCGTGTGCATCCTGTTCCAGACCAGCGCCATCATCCACGGCGGTGAGCGTAACTACATCATGGCGACCATCAGCCTGTATGTATCGATCTACAACCTGTTCATCAGCCTGTTGCAGATCTTCGGCATCATGGGCCGTGATGACTGATTGCTGACGCAATAAAAAATGCCCCGTATCGAAAGATACGGGGCATTTTTGTTTTCACGGAAATGCTGGCGTTCAGTACCGGTTGGGTTCCATTTCCAGATCGACCTTGAAACGTTCGGCAATATCACGCTGGATGCGCAGCGCCAGGTTGGCAATGTCGTGCCCGGTGGCCGCGCCATAGTTGACCAGCACCAGTGCCTGCAGTTTATGCACGCCGGCATCGCCGTCGCGAAAGCCCTTCCAGCCGGCTTTATCGATCAGCCAGCCAGCGGCGAGCTTCATCTGCCCATCGGCCTGCGGGTAGGCCACCAGGTCCGGATACTGCGCCTTCAGCTCAGCCGCCAACACCTGGGATACCAGTGGGTTTTTGAAAAAGCTGCCGGCATTGCCGAGTTCTGCCGGGTCGGGCAGTTTTTCGCGGCGTATGCTGCAAATGGCACGGCTGACATCGCTCGGCGTCGCCTCAGTGATGCCCTGCCCGGCCAGGCGCTGCTGCACCGGGCCGTAGTCGAGCTTGAGGTGGCTGGCGCGGCTCAGGGCGAAACGCACGCGCAGGATCAGCCAGCGTCCGGTTTCGTGCTTGAACAGGCTGTCGCGGTAGGCGAAGTTGCATTCTTGCAGGCTGAAGTCGCGCAGCTCGCCGGTGTGGCGATCCAGCGCGGTGAGGCCGGCAAACACGTCCTTGATCTCCACGCCGTAGGCGCCGATGTTCTGCATCGGCGCAGCACCGACGGTGCCGGGGATAAGGCTGAGGTTCTCCAGGCCGCAGAAGCCGTGTTCCAACGTCCACAGTACAAAAGGATGCCAGGCTTCGCCCGCTTCGGCCTCGACCACCACGTGCACGCCATCATCCTGCAGCACCCGAATGCCCTGGGTGGCCATGCGCAATACCAACGCCTGGATATCCTGGGTCAACAGCAGGTTGCTGCCACCGCCGATCACCAACAGCGGTAATGACTGCGCCGCCGCATAGGCCAGGGCTTCACGCACATCGGCGTCGCTACGGGCCTCGGCAAACCACTGGGCGCGCACATCGATGCCGAAACTGTTGAATGGCTTGAGCGATACCTGCGCAAGCACTTGCAAGGTCATAACCGCCCCTTCAATTCGATCACCAATAAATCACAGGCCCGCTCGATCAGGTCCAGGACCCGCTCGAAGCCTTGCTCACCTTCGTAGTAAGGGTCTGGCACTTCGTCCACTTCGGCGTCATAGCGACGCAGGAACAAGTCCAGCTCGGCCTTGCCTTGGCCTGGGTGCAACGCCTTGAGGTTGCGCAGGTTGCTGTGGTCCATGGCCAGGATCAGGTCATATCGAGCAAAGTCTGCACGGGAAACCTGCTGGGCACGCTGGGCCGACAAGTCGTAACCGCGTACCAGCGCCGCACGCTGGCTGCGCTGGTCCGGCGGGTTGCCGACATGCCATTCACCCGTGCCGGCAGACGCCACTTCAACCTGGCCGGCCAACCCCGCTTCGCGCAGTTTATGGCGCAACACACCTTCGGCGGTGGGCGAGCGGCAGATATTGCCCAGGCAGACGAACAGAACCTCCATCAGGCCCCCAGCAAGCGACGGACGCGCTCAAGGTCTTCCTGGGTGTCGACACCGGCCGGCGGCGCTTCCAGCGCGTCGCCCACATGGATGCGCACGCCGTGCCACAGGGCACGCAACTGTTCCAGGGACTCGGTATTTTCCAGCCAGCACGGCCCCCAACTGACGAAGTCATGCAGGAAACCGGCGCGGTAGGCATAGATGCCGATATGGCGACGGTACGGCACGCTCTCGGGCAAGACGCCGGGCTGTTTGGCGAACGCATCACGCGCCCAAGGCAGGGTCGAGCGGCTGAAAGTCAGCGCAAGGCCATTGATATCGCTCACCACTTTGACCACGTTCGGGTTGAACAGGGTATCGATGTCTTCGATGGGTTCGGCCAGGGTGGCCATGCGCGCTTCGCCATGGGCGGCCAGGTTGGCGGCGACCTGATCGATCACACAGGGCGGGATCAGCGGTTCGTCACCTTGCACATTGACCACAATCGCATCAGGCGCCAGCCCCAGTTGCGTGGCGACTTCGGCCAGGCGGTCGGTGCCGGAGTTATGGTCTTCCCGGGTCAGCACCGCTTCAGCGCCGAAACCTTTGCAGGCCTCGATAATGCGCGGGTCATCGGTGGCAACCACCACGCGCTCGGCGCTGCTTTTGCAAGCCTGCTCCCACACCAGCTGGATCATCGGCTTGTTGCCGATCAGTTGCAGCGGCTTGCCCGGCAGGCGCGTGGAGGCGTAGCGCGAAGGAATGACAACGGTAAAGGCGGTGGTCATTTATCCAGGCGCTCATCGGTGGTCAGGGTACGGGCTTCGCTTTCCAGCATTACCGGGATGCCATCACGGATCGGGTAAGCCAGGCCGGCACCCTTGCTGATCAACTCGGTTTTGTCGGCGCTGAGCTTGAGCGGGCCTTTGCAGATTGGGCAAGCGAGGATGTCGAGCAGTTTGGTGTCCATGAGTATTTCCTGGAAAAAGCGGTTTAAGGCAAAAGTCGGGCGGGTAGCAGGCGCATCAATTGCGTGTCGAACCAGGCCACAAACGCCGGTGACGGCAGCGCATCCACTGCAAGGTACCACCAGTCGGGCTGGGCGAAGGCGCGGCACTTCACCGCGTCCTTTTCGGTCATCACCAACGGCAATGACGGTGTGAAATTCAACACCTCTGCGCTGTAGGGCGCATGGTCGGCAAACGCATGGGGAATCGGCTGCCAGTGTAGCGTTTCGAGGGTATTGAAGAAACGTTGCGGGTTACCGATACCCGCGACGGCATGGACCCGCTGGCCGGCGGCAAAATGCTCGACCGATCGGCGCTCACCGGTTTTCAAGTTGATCAGCGCCGTGGGTTGCAGGCGAAAGGCAAACCCGTCCTCGCGATCGGCCCCGGCGCCGTTGTACAACAGCGCATCCACGCTGTGCAGGCGCTCCACCGGTTCGCGCAAAGGCCCGGCAGGCAGGCAACGGCGGTTGCCCAGGCCACGGGCGGCATCGATCAGCACCAGTTCCAGGTCGCGGGCCAGGCGGTAATGCTGCAGGCCATCGTCGGAGAGGATCAGGTCCAGGGGCTCACTGGCCAGCAAGGCTTTGACGGCGCGGCTGCGGTCTGGATCGATCATCAGGGGTACGCCGCAACGCTGAACGATCAGCAACGGCTCATCGCCCGCTACTTCAGCGCTATGGCTGGCCTCGACCCGCCACGGCAACTGCGGCGGCTTGGCACCGTAGCCGCGGCTGACCACGCCGACCCGCAGGCCGCTGCGCCGGCAGTGTTCGATCAGCCACAGGATCAACGGCGTCTTGCCCGTGCCCCCAACGGTGATATTGCCCACCACCACCACAGGCACCGGCGATTGATAAATCTCACCCTCGCCCGCCAGGAAGCGCGCGCGTTTGCGCTGCACAACACGACGGTACAAAGCTTCCAGCGGCCGCAGCAGCGCGAGTGCCGCGTGGCCCTCGTACCACGCCTTGAGCAAACGATCGGACAAGGCCATCAGGGCGGGCTCGCCGCCTCGACGGTGGTCATGCGCAGATGGCTGAAGCCCAGCTTTCCGGCGGCGTCCATCGCAGTGATCACGGCTTGATGCTGGGTTTTACCATCAGCACTGATGGAGAGCGGCAGGTTGGTATCGCCGTCGGACTCTTTCTCCAGCGCCGCCATCAGGCTGGCAAGGTCATTTTTTTCGAGCAATTGGTTATTCACCGAAAACACCCCGTCGGCACTGATGGCAATGTCCAACTGCTTGGTTTGCTGGTCTTCGGCCGGTGAGCCACTGACTGCTTCGGGTAAATCAACCCGCAGTTGGGTTTCGCGGGTGAAGGTAGTCGTCACGACAAAAAACAGCAGCAGGATAAAGACCACGTCGATCAGCGACGCCAGGTTGATATCAACATTCTCCCGTTGCTTGCGGCGAAATTTCACGCTCGGCCCTCAACGAAATCGACATCACGATCGCCCTGCACCACTTCCACCAGCTTGATGGCTTCCTGTTCCATGCCGACCACCAGTTCATCGATGCGACGCTGCAGGAAACGGTGGAAAAACACCGACGGAATACCGACCATCAGGCCCGCTGCCGTGGTGATCAAGGCCTTGGAAATACCACCGGCCAGGACGGCGGCGTTGGTGGTCATGCCCGAGCCCATGAACGAGCTGAAAATGTCGATCATGCCCAGCACCGTACCCAACAGGCCAAGCAAAGGCGCCATGGCCGCGATGGTGCCGAGTGCATTGATATAGCGCTCCATTTCATGGATGACGCGGGCAGCGGCCTCTTCGATGCATTCTTTCATGATCTCGCGACCATGCTTCGAATTGGCGAGCCCCGCTGCAAGGATTTCACCCAACGGCGAGTTGGCGCGCAACTCCTTGAGTTTTTCTTTATCCAGCTGTTTGTTCTTGATCCAGCCCCACACCTGCCCCAGCAGATGCTCGGGGGTTATGCGGCTGGCGCGCAGGGTCCACAAACGTTCGGCAACGATGCCGAGTGCGGCGATGGAGCTCAAGATAATCGGCAACATCATCCAGCCGCCGGATTTGACCAATTCCCACACAGTGAATGTCCCCTCGAAAAAGTGCGCCACTTTACCATATAGGTTCACCCGCGTGGTTCGCAGGCGCCAGGCCCGCCTGTCGCGGGCCCGGGTGTTTGGTAAGCCTGTATTACGGTAACGCTTCGCGCCAGAAGCGCCGTTGACTGCGCGCAACAACCGGTGCTCTAAAACCGCCCAGTTGCACACGCACCGCACCTTGCTCGGCGCTGTCGTAGACGTGGCTGCCCAGCGCCTGGTAACGCGCCATCACCTGGGAATGGGGATGCCCGAAGGCGTTGCCACGACCACGGGAAATCAGCACCGCCTTGGGCGCAAGCCGCTGCAAAAACGCCCAGGACGAGGAGCTGCGGCTGCCATGGTGCGGCGCTTGCAGCCAATCGGTCGGCAGCGCCAAGGGCGAAGCGAGAAAGGCGTTTTCGGCCGCCTCATCAATATCGCCCGTCAGTAGCAACCGCTCGCCACGGGCCTGTACCTGCAAGACGCAGGATTTCGGATTGCTGCTGGTGGCGCCAGGCCATTGCCACAACTCAAATGACACGCCATCCCACTCCCAGCGCTCGCCACTGTTACAGGGTTGGGCCGCGAGCAAGGCCGGCAGCCCTTCGGTCTCTCCGCCGATAACCCGCCCGACGGGCAGCACACGGGCAACCGCTGCGGCACCGCCGGCATGGTCAGCGTGGGCGTGGCTGATGACCATCGCATCCAACGCCGCCGCCCCAAGCTTTTGCAGGGATGGCAGCACCACGCGCGCGCCCAGGTCAACCGCCCCCGAGCGTGGGCCTGCGTCGTAGAGCATGGCGTGATGGCGCGTGCGCAGGATCACCGCCAGCCCCTGGCCGATATCCAATTGCACCACCTCGACCTGCCCGTGCGGCACCAGTGTCTTGGGCGGGAAAACCGCCAACAGCAGCATCGGCCAGCCCAGCAGCCGCAATGGCACGCCTTTGGGCAAGAGCAAGAGCACCGCGCCCGTGACGCTGATCAACCAATAACCCAACGGCACGTCGGCGGGCACCCACGCTGCGCGCAGCCCGGCCAGCAGCGCCAAGCCTGTGAACAGGCCATCCAGTGCACCACCGGCCAGCCACAACAGGCCCTCTCCCACCCACGGCACCGCCAACAGTGCGGTGCCCAGCAGTGCCAACGGCAGCACCACCAGGCTGATCCACGGCACGGCAAACAGATTGGCCACCGGCGCGCTGAGGCTGATGGGCAAACCCAGCACCAGCAACACCGGAAACAACCCAATGGCGATCAGCCATTGGGGCCGGGTCCACGCCTGCCAGACGCTCCACGCGCCCAAACGCCCGCTGAACGCCAGCACCAGCACGGCCACGGCGGCAAACGACAACCAGAACCCCGGTTGCAAACTGGCCAGCGGCTCCAGCACCAGCACGGCATTGAACGCCAGTAATAACGGCCACCACACACCCAGGTGGCGAAACCGCAAACGCCACAGCAGCACCAACCCGACCATCACGCAGGCCCGTTGCACCGGCACACCGAACCCCGCCAGCAGGCCATACCCCAGCGCGGCAGTAAATGCCAGGCCGCAGGCCCACGGCAGCCAGGGCAAGGCGCGGGGCCAGCAACCGTAGCGCGCCAGCCCGGCCACCAGCGCGTAGATCAAACCGGCCAGCAAGCCAATGTGCTGGCCGGAAATCACCAGCAGGTGCACCGTGCCGGTGTCCTGCAACACCCGCCAATCCTCGGTTGCCAACCCCGAGCCGTCGCCCAGCACCAAGGCCGCCAGCCCCGCCTCGCGGCCCTGAGCATCCACCGCCAGCAGGCGTTGGCGGACGCTGTCACGCCAGGCATGGCGGGCCGGCGCCAGGCGCTGGCCATCTTTCACCGAGCCGGTGGCGCCGATGCGCTGGGCCAGCAGCCAGGCCTCGTAGTCAAACCCCTGAAAATTGAGCAGGCCCGCCGGCCGCTTGAGCGTAACCGCCAGACGCCAGCGCTCGCCGCTGTTAACCTGCGGGCCGCCATGCCAGGACAGGCGGATACGCTTGGGCAGCCGGGCCTTGCGTGACCGGCTGTCGGCCAGTTCGAAGCGCACGCCGGTGCCGGTGGTTTGCGGCAAGCCAATGACGCGCCCCTCAATCCAACGGGTCTGACCGTCCAGAGCCGGCCTTAGCCGGTCGTCCAACGCCCATTGCGCGCTCATGCACGCCAAGCTCACGCCCAACAGCAAAAACGCCAGCGGGTAGGTACGAAACGGCAGCAACATCAAGGCCGCTACCAACATGGCCAGCAGCCATGCGGTGGCCGGCAGTGCGGGTAAAAATCGCAGCGACAATAAGCCAAGTCCGAACGCGAACATTCCTGTTCTCATGAATCATCCTTTTCCAGTGATCCACTAGTCTTAGTCGGATACTTCCCGCGGCCTCTGATGTTTTGTCACAAAGTCTGAATTTTCTGTTTATAGAATGCGGGCATACTTGCCCCTCGAACTGACCTGGACCCCTTATGCCCCGGCGCTTATTCAAACGGTACATGCCCGACCCCACGAGTATCCGGGAACACAAGTCCTTACGATTTCTCGGCACGTTGCTGCATGACCCCAACCTCTGGCACCTAAACCGCCATTCCGTCGCACGCGCCATGGCAGTGGGCCTGTTCGCCGCGTTTATTCCGATTCCATTGCAGATGTTATTGGCGGCGGTCCTGGCGATCGCCGTGCGCGGGAATATGCCGATTGCCGTGAGCCTGGTATGGCTGACCAACCCAATCACCATGCCGGTGGTGTTCTTCTGCACCTACCTGACCGGCGCGTGGCTGATGAACACGCCGCCGCGCAGCCTGCCCGACAACCTGACCTGGGAGTGGATCAGCAGCCAGCTGGGCACGCTGTGGCAGCCGTTCCTGTTGGGTTCGGTGGTGTGCGGGCTGGTGTTGGCCGCGTTGGCCTATTGCCTGACGATGGGCTACTGGCGCTGGTGGGTCGCGCACCAGTGGAAGAAGCGCAAACAACGACGTGGCTGACGGTTAGCGCGCCGGCAGCCGCAGGTGCACGCACAAACCCTGCGCGGTGTTTTGCGCCCACAACGCCCCGCCCTGGCGCTGTACGGCATTGCGCGCGATGCTCAAGCCCAGGCCAAAACCGCCATCACCCGGCCGAGAGCCTTCAAGGCGGGTGAACGGCGCAAAGATACGTTCCAGGTCCTGCTCATCAATACCGCCGCCCTGGTCTTGCAGCCAGATATGCCAATCATCGCCCTCGCGACAGCCGTCCAGTGTCACCTGCCCCTGGGCGGGCGAATGCCGGATGGCATTGCGCAGAATATTTTCCAGGGCCTGGGCCAGCGCATTCAGGTTGCCGCGCACCCAACAATCGGCGGGCAACAGGCATGGCAGACGCGCTGCTGGCCAATCACTTTCATAACAGGCGTTTTCCCGCAGCATGTCCCACAAGGCCTGAAGCTGGATGGCTTCCTCGGGTAACGGCGTTCGCTCGCTGTCCAGCCAGGCCAGTTGCAGGCTGTCTTCCACCAAGCGCTGCATGGCGTCGATCTCCCGGCCCAGGCGCTCGCGCAACCGCGCTAGATCCTGCTCACTGTCACAGGCCACGCGCAAGCGACTCAACGGCGTGCGCAATTCATGGGACATGTCCCGCAATAACTGTTGCTGCAACTCTACCGTGCCCTGCAAACGCTCGGACATGTGGTCGAAGGCGCGGCCCAGCTCCCCCAATTCATCCTGGCGGCTGGTGGCCTCGCGGGACATGCGCGTATTCAATTGATCGGCGCGCCAGGCGTTGGCCTGCTCGCGCAACTGGTTCAGCGGCATGATTAACAGCCGATAAAGCCCCACGCACAACAGCAAGGTAAACAGGCCGGGGATCACACCGTTGGTCACCACGCGCCAGAACATCTGATAGCGCCCCGGCATAAAGCGCTGGGGCAATTCGATCACCAGCGAGCCGGCGCCAGGGTCGACCGGGAACGGGATTTTCACCCAGGGCAGGCCTTTGACGTGCCGGCTGACCGGCCACTCCAGCCCGCGCAGAAACGTCAGGCGCTGGCTTTCCTTGTCGCTCAGCGGCAAGCTGCTCAGCGACTGCAGGTTGTTGCCGATTACCCCGATCCAGGTGGATTCGCGCTTGGCCATCAGTCGCAACCAGGCGTCCACGCCAGCACTGCCCTGGGTACTCCAGGCCAATTCCGCGCCTGCGGCATAGCCGCGCAAAATCTCGCGGGACTCCTCGGCCACATAGGCGTTCTGCTCTTCCATGTAGCGGCCCCAGGACCAACTGAGCCAGATCATCAGCAAACAGAAGGCGATCAGCAGGCAGGCGAGCTTCCAGAATAACGAGTGCCGGCCGGGCAGCCGCTCAAAGCCCTTCATCATGACCGCTCAGCACATAACCCTTGCCCCACACCGTGCGCACTTCGCGCTCGCTGTAGCCGATGGCCTTGAGCTTGCGGCGGATCTGGCTGATATGCATGTCCAGGCTGCGGTCGTGGGGCGCATAGCCGCGCTGCAACACATGCTGGTAAAGGAAGGCTTTGCTGAGCACTTCATCGGCGCTACGGTGCAAGGTCTCGAGCAGGCGGTACTCGCTGCGCGTTAGCCCGGCCCAACGCTCTTGAAAGAACACGTCGTACAGCTCATCGTCAAAACGCAGGCTGCGTGCATCGTCGCGTGCCGGTAAACGCAGCGGCAACGGCCGCCGGTCCAGGGCCACGCGGCGCAGGATGGCTTCAATGCGCACGCGCAGTTCGACCATGCTGAACGGCTTGGGCAGGTAGTCATCCGCGCCCAGGCGAAAACCGCTGATGCGATCGGCTTCGGCGCCCAGCGCAGACATGAGGATGACCGGCGTCGCATGGTGCTGGCGCAAATGGGTAAGAATCGACAAACCGTCCATGCCCGGCAGCAGGATGTCCATCAACACTACGTCGAACGCTTGGTCACGTGCCATCTGCAGGCCCTGTTGGCCGTTCTGGCACCAGGTGACCTGAAAGCCACAGCGGCCCAGGTGCTCATTCACATAGGCGCCCAATACCGGGTCGTCTTCAATGGTCAGGATACTGGGTAGGCCAACTGCGGGATTCATTAGCGTCTGCAAGTCATTCTCAATCGCTGATTATTCAAGATTAAACGGTGACAGGCAATCGCCACCCGGCTGCCGATGCCTCGAAGATTGCGCTCGGCGATTGAAGTCGGAGATTGACGTCGATCATTAATTTGCGAGGTTCCATACCGCGCAAATGGCTACACTGCGCAGGTGGCGTGGGCCGGATGCCCGCGCAGATCATCGAAAACAGTGTGGTAGCAGGAGAGTGGCGTGCTTAGAAGAATGGGGATAAAAGGCCGCGTACTGTTGCTGACCTTATTACCGACCAGCCTGATGGCCCTGTTGTTGGGGGGCTATTTCACCTGGATGCAGCTGTCGGAGTTGCAGACCCAATTGCTGCAACGCGGCGAAATGATCGCCGAGCAACTGGCGCCGCTGGTGGCCCCGGCGTTGAGCAGCAAGAATACCGACTTGCTCGAACGCATCGCCACCCAATCGCTGGAGCAGCCGGATGTGCGCGCGGTGTCGTTCCTCGCACCGGACCGCTCGTCCCTGGCCCACGCCGGCCCGACCATGCTTAACCTCGCGCCGGTCGGCAACAGTTCGCACCTGCTGCAGCGCAGCGGCAATGACGCCACGCGCTACCTGCTGCCGGTGTTTGGGCGCCATCGCAACCTCGCTGGCGAATTGATCCCTGACGAGTCCGACCGCCTGCTGGGTTGGGTCGAAGTGGAGCTGTCGCACAATGGCATGTTGCTGCGCGGTTATCGCAGCCTGTTTGCCAGCCTGCTGCTGATCGCCATCGGCCTGATCTGCACGGCTGCCCTGGCATTGCGCATCAGCCGCACGATCAACTCGCCCATCGGCCAGATCAAGCAAGCCGTGGCCCAACTCAAGGACGGCAACCTCGAAACCCGCCTGCCACCCTTGGGCAGCCAGGAACTGGACCAATTGGCCTCGGGCATCAACCGCATGGCCGAAACCCTGCAAAATGCCCAGGAAGAGCTGCAACACAGCATCGATCAGGCCACCGAAGACGTGCGCCAGAACCTGGAAACCATCGAGATCCAGAACATCGAGCTGGACCTGGCGCGCAAGGAGGCCCTGGAGGCCAGCCGGATCAAGTCGGAGTTCCTGGCCAACATGAGCCATGAAATCCGCACGCCGCTCAACGGCATCCTGGGCTTCACTCACCTGCTGCAAAAAAGCGAGCTGTCGCCGCGCCAGCTGGATTACCTGGGCACCATCGAAAAATCCGCCGACAACCTGCTGGGCATCATTAACGAGATCCTCGACTTCTCGAAAATCGAAGCCGGCAAGCTGGTCCTCGACAGTGTGCCCTTCAACCTGCGCGATTTACTGCAAGACACCCTCACGATCCTCGCCCCCGCCGCCCATGCCAAACAGCTCGAGCTGGTGAGCCTGGTGTACCGCGACACGCCGCTGGCGCTGGTGGGCGACCCGTTGCGGCTCAAGCAGATCCTGACCAACCTGATCAGCAACGCGATCAAGTTCACCCGCGAAGGCACTATCGTTGCCCGCGCGATGGTCGAGGACGAACAGGAAGACAGCGTGCAACTGCGCATCAGTGTGCAAGACACCGGCATAGGCCTGTCGAACCAGGACGTGCGTGCGCTGTTCCAGGCCTTCAGCCAGGCCGACAACTCGCTGTCCCGCCAACCCGGCGGCACCGGCCTGGGCCTGGTGATTTCCAAACGGCTGATCGAGCAGATGGGCGGCGAGATCGGCGTCGACAGCACACCGGGCGAAGGCTCGGAGTTCTGGATCAGCCTGAGCCTGCCCAAGACCCGCGACGACGCCGAAGACCTGCCCTCCCCGCCGCTGCTCGGGCGTCGTGTGGCCGTGCTGGAAAACCACGAGCTGGCGCGCCAGGCCTTGCAACACCAACTGGAAGATTGCGGCCTGGAAGTGACACCGTTCAATACTCTGGAAAGCCTCACCAACGGCATCACCAGCGCACACCAGACTGAACAGGCAATCGACCTGGCGGTACTCGGCGTCACCGCCAATGACATACCGCCCGAACGCCTCAACCAGCATTTATGGGACCTGGAACACCTGGGCTGCAAGGTGCTGGTACTGTGCCCGACCACCGAACAGATGCTGTTCAACCAATCGGTGCCCAACCCCAACAGCCAGTTGCAGGCCAAACCTGCGTGCACGCGCAAACTGCGCCGCGCACTGGCCGACTTGATCAGCCCGCGCCCATTGCGCAGCGAACCCGGCGAACCGCTGTCCAGCCGAGCGCCGCGCGTACTTTGCGTGGACGACAACCCGGCCAACCTGTTGCTGGTGCAGACCTTGCTTGAAGACATGGGCGCCAAGGTGCAGGCGGTCGAAAGCGGTTATGCGGCTATTGACGCGGTGAAGCAGGAAACCTTCGATCTGGTGCTGATGGACGTACAAATGCCCGGCATGGACGGGCGCCAAAGCACCGAGGAGATCCGCCAGTGGGAAAGCGAGCGCCATGGCACGCCGCTGCCGGTGGTCGCGCTCACCGCCCACGCCATGGCCAACGAAAAACGCGCACTGCTGCAAAGCGGTATGGACGACTACCTGACCAAACCCATCAGCGAGCGGCAGTTGGCCCAAGTGGTGTTGAAGTGGACCGGCCTGGCCCTGCGCAATCAAGGCCCGGAGCGCGCGACTGACGGTTTGGCACCCGGCGTGCAACTGTTGGTACTCGATCATGAGGAAGGCCTGCGCCTGGCGGCCAACAAAGCCGACCTGGCCGCCGACATGCTTGCGATGCTGCTGGCTTCGCTGGAAGCCGATCGCCTGGCGATCACCGCCGCCCGTGAAGCCAAAGACAACAATGCGCTGATCGAACGCGTGCACCGCCTGCATGGCGCCACCCGCTACTG
This sequence comes from Pseudomonas sp. Leaf15, assembly GCF_001421425.1. NCBI lineage: Bacteria > Pseudomonadati > Pseudomonadota > Gammaproteobacteria > Pseudomonadales > Pseudomonadaceae > Pseudomonas > Pseudomonas sp. Leaf15. The sequence continues at coordinate 57,652 of NZ_LMKI01000036.1, read as the reverse complement.
CGGCGTGCCGCAATTGCGCGCCGCCTGCCAGCGCGCGGAAACCTTGCTCAAGCAAGACGACGCCAAGGCCATCGCCGCACTGGACGAACTGGACATGGCGATTGCACGGCTGGCCAGTGAAGCGCGGGTCAGCGCCTGAATCCTCTCCAGGCTTGTGTAGAGCTGGCTTGTGTGGGAGCTGGCTTGCCTGCGATAGCATCAACTGGGTGTACCTGATGTACCGAGTTGCCCGCATCGCAGGCAAGCCAGCTCCCACAAAAAAGCCCGGTGCCCACATCGGCCTACCTAAAACTCAGTGACTGCAGGGAGCATTTTTAATGCGCGTCATTCTTTTCAGCAGCCAGACCTACGACCGCGACAGCTTTCTCGGCGAGCCGCTGCCGGCAGGTGTCGAGCTGCAATTCCAACCCGCCCGCCTGAACCTCGACACCGTGGCCCTGGCCGAACACCACGAAGTGGTCTGCGCCTTTATCAACGATGACCTCAGCGCGCCCGTGCTGGAACACCTGGCCGCCGGTGGCACGCGCCTGATTGCCTTGCGCTCGGCCGGTTACAACCATGTCGACCTGGCCGCCGCCCAGCGCCTGGGCCTGAGTGTCGTGCGCGTACCCGCCTACTCGCCCCACGCGGTGGCAGAGCACGCCGTCGCCTTGATCCTGGCCCTCAACCGTCGACTGCATCGCGCCTATAACCGCACCCGCGACGGAGATTTCAGCCTGCACGGCCTCACCGGTTTCGATCTGATCGGCAAAACCGTCGGCGTGGTCGGCACCGGGCAGATCGGCGCCACCTTTGCCAGGATCATGGCCGGGTTCGGCTGCCAGTTGCTCGCCTGCGACCCGTTCCCCAATCCGCAGGTCCAGGCCCTGGGTGCCCGCTATGTAGACCTGCCAGAGCTATTGGCCCAGGCACAGATCATCAGCCTGCACTGCCCGCTGACCGCCCACAGCAAACACCTGATCAACGCCCGTTCCCTGGCCCAGATGCAACCTGGCGCCATGCTGATCAACACCGGACGCGGTGGCCTGGTGGACACGCCTGCGCTGATCGAAGCCCTCAAGAACGGCCAACTCGGCTACCTGGGCCTGGATGTGTATGAGGAAGAGGCCCAGTTGTTTTTCGAGGATCGCTCCGACCTGCCGCTGCAAGACGACGTACTCGCACGCCTGCTGACCTTCCCCAACGTGATCATCACTGCCCACCAGGCGTTCCTCACCCGTGAAGCGCTGGCGGCAATCGCAGCCACCACGCTGGCCAACATTGCCGCGTGGGCCGATGGCCAGCCGCAGAACCTGGTGCAAGGTTGATCAGCGGTCACATACCAGGCCCATGATAGGCCGGCACCCGTGATAGGATGCCGCGCCTATTTGGAGGATCCATGGCCGAACACGATTTCCGCTTCAGCTTGCTGAGCCCGCAACACACCCTGATCGAATGCCGCGCCCTGGTGCCGGGCCGTTACCAGGTCACCGGCAACGGTGGTTCGATCAAGCATGGCGACGTCTTGATCGTCACCCTGCGCGGCAGTAAAACCCTGTCGATGCGCCTGACCGTCGAAGGTGACGCGCGCTATTCCATCCGCCCGGCGGGCCAGTGGGTCGCGATGGCCCTGGGGCCGAAATTCGGCGAGCTGGAAATTCACACCTGGAAGGTCAACTGCGACAGCTGCGACAGCCTGCTGGAGTTTGAATTCGCGGTGGAAACCAAGCTGGCCAAAGAGCCGCTACCACCGGCCGCCAATGCGCGCATCAAGGAACTGGGTTGGGCCAGCGAAGGCGACAAGCACCGTTGCCCGAAATGCCAGCAGGCTGCGCAATGAAAGGCCTGCTGCTCGCCGCTCTCGGTGTAGCCCTGACGGGCTGCGCCGCTGACGCGGTCAAGCTGCAGCAAGACCACAGCTACGTGGTGGAGTGGATTGGTGAGCGGCCATTGATGGATTACGCGCACCTGACCGTCACCCTCGGCGCCGATGGCCGCGCCTACGGCAATGGCGGCTGCAACCACTGGTTTGCACCGTACACCGTCGAAGGCCGGACGCTCAGTTTCGGCAAGATCGGCAGCACCCGCAAACTCTGCGCCGAAGCCTTGATGGAGCAGGAACAGCGCTTCTTCCAGGCCCTGCAAGGTGTGCAGCGCTGGGATATCTCACCGATCGAGCAAACCCGCTTCTGGCCGGCTGAAGGCAAGCCGATCCGCCTGTGGCTGGAAGAAGGCTGATCCAACGTCAGACCGGATCGGCTTTTCTGTGGGAGCTGGCTTGCCTGCGATAGCATCACCGCGGTGTACCTGATACAACCGCGCCAGCCGCATCGCAGGCAAGCCAGCTCCCACAGGTTTAACCACGCAAGGCTTTGAGCTTGGCCAACACGCCTTCCGCCGTCTGCTCACCCATCAGCTGTTCACGCACCTTGCCCTTGTCATCAATGATGTAAGTCACCGGCAGCGCCTCGCTGCGCGGAACATCGAAAATCTCTTCCGGGTTCTGCGCCAGCACCGTGAACTTGATCCCCAGCTTCTCGCTGGCGGCCTTGAGTTCTTCCCCCTGTACGTTGTCGAAATTGACCCCGAACACGCCCACGTTCTGGCCTTTCAGCTGTTCGGCCAAGGCATTCAGTTCCGGAATTTCCGTGCGGCACGGGCCACACCATTCGGCCCAGTAATTGACCACCACCCATTGTTTGTCCAGGCGTTCGGCCGCCACTTTCTTGCCATATTGGTCAACGCCGTAATCGTTACCGCAGCCGCTGAGCAGCAGGGTTGTGATGATCGCCAATGCACCGATCAGTCGCCTAGTCATGGGGTAATCCTTCGCAAAAAATGAACGTTGGCTGCGACCTATCGCCTCTTACGGTTTAAGGACGGGTCGCCGCGCAGGTAGAATACCCGCCACCTTACGCAAGATGCGACCCGCACATGACCGATCTGACGCTTTATCACAACCCGCGCTGCTCGAAATCGCGCGGTGCGCTCGAACTGCTGGAAGCCCGCGGCCTGAACCCGACCGTGGTGCGCTACCTCGAAACCCCGCTGGACGCCGCGCAACTCAAGGCCTTGCTCGGCAAGCTGAACATCAGCGCGCGCCAACTGCTGCGCACCGGCGAAGATGAATACAAAACCCTTAACCTGGCCGACGCCAGCCTCAGCGAAGCGCAGTTGATTGCCGCGATTGCCGCGCACCCGAAGCTGATGGAACGCCCGATCCTGGCAACCGCCGACAAAGCCGTCATCGGCCGCCCACCGGAAAACGTGCTGGAGTTGCTGCCGTGACCGCGCCCTATGTGCTGGTGCTGTATTACAGCCGCAATGGCTCGGTAAGCGAGATGGCTCGGCAGATTGCCCGGGGCATCGAACAAGGTGGCCTGGAAGCACGCCTGCGCACCGTACCGGCGATTTCCACCGAGTGCGAAGCCGTGGCGCCGAGCATCCCGGACGAAGGCGCGTTGTATGCAAGCCTGGATGACCTGAAGAATTGCTCGGGCCTGGCCCTGGGCAGCCCGACGCGCTTTGGCAACATGGCCGCGCCGCTCAAGTACTTCCTCGATGGCACCAGCAACCTGTGGCTCACCGGCGCACTCGTGGGCAAACCGGCTGGCGTGTTCACCTCCACCGCCAGCCTGCACGGCGGCCAGGAAACCACGCTGATGTCGATGCTGCTGCCGCTGCTGCACCACGGCATGCTGATCACCGGTCTGCCCTACAGCGAACAGGCCTTGCTCGACACCCAGGGAGGTGGCACGCCGTATGGCGCCAGCCACCATTCCGGGCCGGACGGCAAACGCCTGCTCGATCAGCACGAAATCACCCTGTGCCGCGCCCTCGGCCTGCGCCTGGCCACCACCGCCACGCTGCTGGAGAACGGCCGTGGCCAGAAAGCCTAAGGTCCTGCCGCCCCAGGCGTGGCTGGAACCACGGGTCAAGGCGGCACGCGTACTGAGCCTGTTGGCTTTTTTGGGGCTGGTGGGCTTGCTGTGCGTGTATTACCTGTTCATCGCCGACCTGCACGGGGCGCGCCCGTGGGTGATCCTGCTGATCGAGTTGGTGCCGCTGCTGGTGCTGGCGCCGGGCATGCTATTGGGCAGCGCGCGCGGGCATTCGTGGATGTGCTTTGTGGTGAACCTGTATTTCATCAAGGGCGCACTGGCGGCGTATGACCCTAACCGGCAGTGGTTCGGGGTGCTGGAGATGCTGGCGAGTCTGGCGGTGTTTTGTACCGCGCTGTTGTATGTGCGGTGGCGGCATCAGTTGAATCGGCGGTTGGCGCAAGTCTGATAGGAATTTGGCGCCGGACAGTCAGTCTTCGCGAGCAAGCCCGCTCCCACATCTATCCGAGTACATCCTTTGGAATGCGGTCGAATGTGGGAGCTGGCTTGCCTGCGATAGCCTCACCTCGGTCTCAATGATTCACCGTGTAGGCCAGCATCATCGACAGCTGGCACATCGGCCGCCCACTCTCGGCATGCCATTGATTAAACGCGCCCTGCACCGTCGCCAAGTCCCGCAGGCTGGTCGGCGCCTTGTCGACGATCTTCTGTGCATTCAACGCCGCGACCACGTCATCGCTCGGCACAAACGTATCCTTGCCCACCATGCGCAAAAACCGCGGCGCCGACAGCCCGCCCAACTGGTGCCCGTGCTTGCTCAGGTACTTCCACAAGCTGACGATATCGGTCACCGGCCATTCGGCGATAAACGCGCCGAAGCTGCCCTTTTCCTGCTCGATGTCCAGGATCATCTGCGCATTGCGCGGCACGCTTTTGAGTTTGCCCAGGTGGCGAATGATGCGTGTGTCCTGCATCAGGCGCTCCAGGCGCTCGGCGCCCATCAGCACGACTTTTTCCGGGTCGAAGCCGAAGAACACCTGCTCGAACGCCGGCCATTTGGCATCCACCACGCTGTGCTTCAAGCCCGCGCGAAATACCCGCAGCGCCAGGGTCGACAGGTAACGGTCATCACTGATCTTGCGCAATTGCGCCGGGGTCTTGGGTACAGGCAGGTGGGCTTCCAGCTCGGCTGCTGAACCAAAGCGGTTCAGACAATATTCGTGCAGCCACTTGTAATCGCGCATGCCCTCTCCTGGCAGTTGAATGGAAAACGGCGCCCGTAAGCGCCGTCTTTCAGAGCGTTGAAACGTCTTAGAGGTTCACCACATTGACGAAGCGCGACGCGGCGCTTTCGTCGATTTTCAGGCTGGTGAAATCGAACAGGTTGCGGTCGGCCAGCTGCGATGGCTGCACATTCTGCAAGCTGCGGAAGATGCTCTCGGTACGGCCCGGGGTCTTGCGCTCCCAGTCCACCAGCATGTCCTTGACCACCTGGCGCTGCAGGTTTTCCTGGGAGCCGCACAGGTTGCACGGGATGATCGGGAATTGCTTGAAGTCGGAGTAAGCCTGGATGTCCTTCTCGTTGCAATACGCCAGCGGACGGATCACCACGTTGCGGCCGTCATCGGCACGCAGCTTGGGCGGCATGGCCTTGAGCGAGCCGTTGAAGAACATATTGAGAAAAAAGGTCTCGACGATGTCATCGCGGTGATGCCCCAGGGCCATCTTGGTCGCGCCGATCTCATCGGCAAAGGTGTAAAGCGTGCCACGGCGCAGGCGTGAGCACAGCGAGCAGGTGGTCTTGCCCTCGGGGATCAGCTCCTTGACCACCGAGTAGGTATCTTTCTCGACGATGTGGTACTCCACGCCCAGCGCTTTGAGATAGGCCGGCAGCACGTGCTCCGGGAAGCCCGGTTGTTTCTGGTCCATGTTGACGGCAACGATCTGAAACTGGATCGGCGCGACCTTTTGCAGGTGCAGCAGCACGTCGAGCATGGTGTAGCTGTCTTTGCCGCCGGAGAGGCAGACCATGACCTTGTCGCCGTCCTCGATCATGTTGAAATCGGCGACCGCTTCCCCGGCCAGGCGACGCAGGCGTTTTTGCAGTTTGTTCTGGTTGACCGTAAGAGTGCCCATGGCGCTTGGATCCGCTAGAGGTGTGTGACGAAAAGCCGGGCATTTTACCGCTAAGACTGGCCGAGTTCCAATGTGGGAGCGGGCTTGCTCGCGAAGGCGCTGTACCTGTGATGAATGTATCAACTGACACGACGCTTTCGCGAGCAAGCCCGCTCCCACATTTCCAATCGCGCCTTGCCTGACAGACCTCACCGCGATTAGCGCCAATGTTTACAGCGCAATTTGCTCTAAAGCCCTACAGTTTTTCCGGTCATCACTTCCTATACTGCGACGTAAGGTCGCACAACTATCCAGGACCTTATGTGGCCATTTGGCCCGTGGGCGCTCCGATGGGGGGCGATGGTAATAACGACAGGAGTGACTGGCATGATCCATCACGTCGTGGGGCTGTTTACCCATCCCGACCAGGAATGGCGGGAAATTCGTGGCGATAAGGAAGAAAGTATCGGCCACATGTACCTCACTCACACTTTGATTCTCGCGGCGATCCCTGCCGTCTCGGCCTTTATCGGCACCACCCGGGTCGGCTGGGTTATCGGCAATCGCGCCCCGGTCATGTTGACCCAGGAAAGTGCGCTGTGGATGACTCTCATGTCCTACGCGGCAATGCTCGGCGGCGTGGCGGTGATGGGCGCCTTCATCCATTGGATGGCCCGTACCTACGATGCCAGCCCCAGCATGGCGCGTTGCGTCGCGTTTGCCACTTACACCGCGACCCCGTTGTTTATCGGCGGGCTGGCGGCGCTCTATCCGCATATGTGGCTGGGCATGGTCGTGGGCACGGCGGCTATCTGTTACACGGTGTACTTGCTGTATGTGGGGCTGCCGACGTTTATGAACATCGACCCGGACGAGGGCTTCCTGTTTTCCAGCTCGGTACTGGCCGTGGGCCTGGTGGTACTGGTGGCAATCATGGCGTTTACCGTGATCGTCTGGGGGCTGGGCGTAGGCCCGATCTACACCAACTAAGCGGATCAACCACAGGCAAAGCCACCGCAAGGTGGCTTTGTGCGTTATGCATGACCATTCGGCGCCTGACAGATTCGGAAACACCTGCTTTTGCGGCATACTGGACGTCTCTGGAGATATGGTCAGCATGCCCGAGCAACTCAATACCCGCGTCGAAGATTGTTTCCTGCAAGCCGAATCCTTTTTTAAACGAAGCTTCAAACGCCCCCAGGTCAGCCTCAAGCTGCGGGGCCAGAAGGCCGGTGTCGCGCATTTGCACGAGAACCTGCTGCGTTTCAACCCACAGTTGTACCGCGAAAACAGCCAACACTTCCTCAAGCAGACCGTGGCCCATGAGGTCGCGCACCTGATCGCCCACCAATTATTTGGCGAGCGCATCCAGCCCCATGGCGAGGAATGGCAGCTGATCATGCGCGGGGTGTACGAACTGCCGCCGGATCGTTGCCACACGTATGAGATCAAGCGCCGCCAGGTGACCCGGTATATCTACCGTTGCCCCTGTGCCGACAGCGATTTCCCGTTTTCGGCCCAGAGGCATGGACTGGTGAATCAGGGGCGGCGGTATTTGTGCAGGCGGTGTCGGCACACTTTGGTGTACACAGGGGAAACTCGGGTGGAGTGAGGGCCTCATCGCGGGCAAGCCCGCTCCCACATTTGACCGCGCCGCCTATCTAATGTGGGAGCTGGCTTGCCTGCGATGGCGTCAGATCAGGCACTAACCAACAACCTTGGCCCGCCGCAACTCGTCTATCCGCTGAGCACTAAACCCCAACTCAGCCAGCACTTCATCACTGTGCGCCCCCACCGCCACACCGATATGCCGAGGCTGCGGCAAACCCTCGGAAAACTTCAACGGGCAGGCCAGTTGCGCCTGGGTCGAGCCATCACCCCGTGGCACCTGGCTGACCAGCTCCCGCGCCTTCAACTGTGGGTGCTCCAGCGCTTCACTCAGGCTCAGCACCGGCTCGACACACGCATCCACTCCGGCGAACAACTCACACAGCTCATCAAAGCTGCGCTTCTCAAACTCGACCTGCAACGCCAGCTTCAGGGCTTTTTGCTGCTCGGGTTTGAGGCTTTGCATGGCTAGCTCCGGCCTTCCCAGCGCGTCGCACAACTGCCGCATAAACGCCGGTTCCAGGCTGCCCACCGACATCCAGCGCCCATCACGCGAGCGGTAGTAATCGTAGAAACTGCCGCCGTTGAGCACATGGTTCTCCCAATCAGGTTCCACACCACAGGCCAGGTAGCCCGCACCGGCCATGGCATTCAGGCTGAACGAACAGTCGGTCATGCTCACATCCAGGTATTGGCCGACGCCACTGTGCTGGCGGGCAATCACGGCGGCGAGCAACCCCACTACCGCGTGCAGCGACCCACCGCCGACATCCGCCAATTGCACGCCCAGCGGCAACGGCCCACTGTCCTGGCGACCGGTGTAGCTGGCCACGCCGGCCAACGCGAGGTAGTTGATATCGTGTCCGGCGCGGTCTTTATAAGGCCCCGTCTGACCGTAACCGGTGATCGACACATAAATCAGCCTGGGGTTGAGCGCCTTCAGCGCCTCATAACCCAGGCCAAGGCGTTCCATCACCCCGGGCCGGAACTGCTCGAGGACAATGTCGTAGTCCTTGACCAGCTCACGCACGATCTGCAGCGCCTCGGCCTGCTTGAGGTCCAGTGCCAGGCTGCGCTTGTTGCGATTGAGATACGCATGGCTCGCCGAGGTCCCTTGATCATGGGGCGGCAGCACACGCAACAGGTCCATGCGCGTGGCCGATTCAATACGCAGCACCTCGGCGCCCATGTCCGCCAGCATCAGGGACGCGAACGGGCCAGGCAGCAAGGTGGAAAAATCCAGCACTTTGAGGGACGCCAAGGGACCTGACATAAACACTCCATTTCGGTTGCGACTGCCCACAGCCTAGGCAGCCTTGCGCCTGGCGGCAATCGTCAGAACGATCAGCGACAGTGACCGTTTTGATCACGGCGGGCTTTTTCGCGGCGGCGGCTTTATCATTGGCCCACGTTTGCTGGCAGAGTGTTCCATGAAGTTTGCGATTGCAGTATTTTCCGCCGCCCATGCGCCCTCCTCGCGCCGCGCCTTGCTGTTCGCCCAGGCAGCGCTGGCCGGTGGGCATGAGATTGTGCGGCTGTTTTTTTATCAGGATGGCGTGTACAGCGCTGCCAATAACATCGTTGCGCCCCAGGATGAGCAGGACATTGCCCGCAAGTGGCGTGAGTTTGTCAGCCAGCATCAGCTCGACGGCGTGGTGTGCATCGCCGCTGCCTTGCGCCGTGGCGTACTCAATACAGAGGAAGCCACGCGCTACCAACGCAGTGCGGTGAACCTCGACGCGCCGTGGGCGTTGTCGGGCCTGGGGCAATTGCATGACGCCATCCAGGCTGCCGACCGCCTGATCTGTTTTGGAGGGCCGTGAGATGGCCAAGTCTTTATTGGTAATCAGCCGCCAGGCACCGTGGTCCGGGCCGAGCGCGCGCGAAGCGCTGGATATCGTATTGGCCGGTGGCGCCTTTGACCTGCCGATTGGCCTGCTGTTTATGGACGATGGCGTGTTCCAGCTGGCAACGCATCAGGACGCCAAGGCTGTGCAGCAAAAAGACCTCAGCGCCAACCTGCAGGCGCTGGGCCTGTTCGGCATTGATGAGGTGTTTGCTTGCAGCCACAGCCTTGCCGAGCGCAGCCTCGCGACACCTGCCGGCGCGCAGGCGCTGGACAACGCCGCGATCACCCAATTGATTGACCGTTATGACCAGGTGATGACCCTCTGATGTCGACTTTGCACGTGGTATCTCACTCCCCGTTTACCGATAGCCGCCTGGCCAGTTGCCTGCGCGTGTGCGGTGCCGAGGACGCCATCCTGCTGTGTGGCGACGGCGCCTACGGCCTGCACAACGCAGCCCTGCAAACCCGTGGCGTGAAGGTGTTTGTACTGGCCGAAGACATGCAGGCGCGCAACCTGCCCCTGCCGGACTGGGCCGACAGCGTCGACTACCCAGGTTTCGTGCAGCTGTCGATCGACTACAGCAAGGTCAACACCTGGCTATGAACACCCTGACCGTAGGCGAACGCACGCTTGAGCTGGACAAGGACGGCTACCTCGTCGACCTGAATGACTGGTCCACCGACGTGGCCATTGCCCTGGCCGCCGCTGAACCCCTGGAATTGACCGTCGAGCATTGGGAAATCCTCGAACTGCTGCGCGGGTTTTACGCCGAGTTCCAGCTGTCTCCGGCCACGCGCCCGCTGATCAAGTACACAGCTTTAAAGCTCGGCCCGCACAAGGGCAACAGCTTGCACCTCAACACACTGTTCAACGGCACTCCCGCCAAACTCGCCGCCAAGCTGGCGGGCCTGCCCAGGCCGACGAATTGCTTATGACCGACTTTGCCCCGCTGACCCTTGAAACCCCCGCCGAGCACCCGTTTGCGCAGTTCGTGCGCATCCTGGGCAAAGGCAAGCGCGGCGCGCGCAACCTCACCCGTGAGGAAGCCCGCGAAGCCATGGGCATGCTGCTCGACGAAAAAGTCGAAGACACTCAGCTCGGCGCCTTCCTGATGCTGCTGCGTCACAAAGAGGAGAGCCCGGAAGAACTCGCCGGTTTCACCGAAGCCGTGCGCGAACGCCTGAAGGCGCCGGGGCTGAATGTGGACATCGATTGGCCGACCTACGCCGGTAAAAAACGCCACCTGCCGTGGTATCTATTGGCGGCCAAGTGCCTGGCGCAAAACGGCGTGCGCATCCTGATGCACGGCGGCGGCGCCCATACGGCGGGCCGCTTGTACACCGAGCAATTGCTGCAAGGCCTGCAAATCCCGCTGTGTCGCAATTGGCAACAGGTCGAGACGGCGTTCGAGCAAGGCAACCTGGCGTTTATCCCGCTGGGTGACTGGGCGCCGCAACTGCAACGCATGATCGACTTGCGCAACACCCTGGGCCTGCGCTCACCTATTCATTCCCTGGCGCGCCTGCTCAACCCGCTGAATGCGCGTTGCGGCTTGCAAAGCATTTTCCACCCCGGTTACCAGGGCGTGCACCGCGATGCCAGCGGCCTGCTGGGCGATAACGTGATTGTGGTGAAAGGCGATGGCGGCGAAGTCGAGATCAACCCCGACACGATCAGCCACTTGTATGGCACCACCGGCGGTCAGAGTTGGGACGAAGAATGGCCCGCCCTCTCCGCCCAGCGCCACGTCAAACCGGCCAGCCTGGAACCCGAGCATTTAAAAGCCTTGTGGCGCGGCGATGTCGAGGACAGTTACCCGCAACTGGCGCTGATCGCGACCATGGCCCTGGCCCTGCGCGGCCTCGGCCACTCACGGGAGCAGGCGTTCGAATTGGCCCGGCAATTCTGGGATGCGCGGGATAAATCGATTTAATCGATAATTACCGCCCGGTCTTTGCGCTTTTAGTTCGAACTCATCCCTTTAGACTGGGCTCCAACGCTTATTAGCCAAGGAGCCAGTCATGGGTTTGCTGATCGAAGGACACTGGAAAGACCAGTGGTACGAAAGTAGCGCAGACGGCGCGTTCCAGCGCGAGCAGGCGCAACGCCGCAATTGGGTGACCGCCGATGGCGAGCCTGGCCCCAGTGGCGACGGCGGTTTCAAGGCCGAAGCCGGTCGTTACCACCTGTATGTGTCCCTGGCGTGCCCGTGGGCCCATCGCACGCTGATCCTGCGCAAACTCAAGGGTTTGGAGAGCCTGATCGACGTATCCGTGGTCAGTTGGCTGATGCTTGAAAACGGCTGGACCTTCGACAAGGCTCACGGCTCGACCGGTGATAAGCTCGACGGTTTCGACTTCATGCACCAACGTTATATCGCAGACACCGCCGATTACACCGGGCGTGTCACCGTGCCAGTGCTGTGGGACAAGAAGCTCAAGCGCATCGTCAGCAATGAATCAGCGGAGATCATCCGCATGTTCAACAGTGCGTTTAACGGGCTGACCGGCAATACCCTGGATTTCTACCCCGAAGCCCTGCGCTCGACAATCGATACGCTGAACGAGCGCATCTACCCCGCGGTGAACAACGGCGTGTACCGCGCAGGGTTTGCCACCTCGCAGCAGGCGTATGAAAGTGCATTTGATGATGTGTTTGCCGAACTGGATCACCTGGAACAGCACCTGGCTGAGCAGCGCTACCTGGCCGGTGAATACCTGACCGAAGCCGATGTGCGGCTGTTCACCACGCTGATTCGCTTTGATGCGGTGTATTACAGCCACTTCAAATGCAACCTGCGCCGGATTGCCGACTATCCGCATTTGTCGAACTGGCTAAGGGAGTTGTATCAGTGGCCGGGCGTGGCCGAGACGGTGGATTTTGCGCATATCAAGGGGCATTACTATGCGAGCCATCGGACCATCAACCCGACCGGGATTGTGCCGAAGGGGCCATTGCAGAGGTTTGATGCCGAGCATGATCGGGCGCGGTTGAGCGGTAAAGGTGTCTGGAACTGAGAACACCATGTGGCGAGGGAGCTTGCTCCCTCGCCACAGCGGCGATTTCAGACCTGGGATTGCGCGCCTTCAAACCACTTGAGTTTCTCGCGCAACACCACCACCTCACCGACAATCACCAGTGTCGGCGCATGCACTTCATGCTCCGCCACCATGCGTGGCAAGTCCGCCAGGGTGCCGGTAAACACGCGCTGGTTGGACGTGGTGCCCTGCTGGATCAACGCCGCCGGGGTATCTGCCGCGCGCCCGTGCTTGATCAGTTGCTCACAGATGATCGGCAAGCCGATCAGGCCCATGTAGAACACCAACGTTTGCGACGGCCCTACCAGGTCATGCCAGGGCAGGTCCGAGGTCCCGTTCTTTAAATGCCCGGTGATAAAGCGCACCGACTGCGCATAGTCACGGTGCGTCAGCGGAATCCCCGCATACGCCGCGCAACCGCTGGCTGCCGTGATCCCCGGCACCACCTGGAACGGGATGCCATGGGCCGCCAGTTCTTCGATCTCTTCGCCGCCACGGCCGAAGATGAACGGATCGCCACCTTTGAGTCGCAGCACACGCTTGCCCTGCTTGGCCAGGTCCACCAGTTGCTGGTTGATCTGGTCCTGCGGCACGGCATGGTCGGCGCGACGTTTGCCGACGTAGATACGCTCGGCGTCACGGCGGCACAGCTCAAGAATCGCCGGGGCCACCAGGCGGTCATACAGCACCACGTCGGCTTGCTGCATCAAGCGCAAGGCGCGGAAGGTCAGCAGGTCCGGATCACCCGGGCCTGCACCCACCAGATAGACTTCGCCCGGCGCATACGGCGGCGCGCCATTGACCTTTTCGATCAACAGACGCTCGGCTTCATCGCCCTGCCCGGCCAATTGACGGTCGGCGATCGGGCCTTGGAAAACCTCTTCCCAAAAAGCCCGACGCTGCTGCACATCCGGGTACAAACCTTTGACCTGGGCGCGAAAACGCGCCGCCAAACCGGCCAGTTGGCCATAGGTCGACGGAATCCAGGTTTCCAGCTTGGCGCGGATCAAGCGCGCCAGCACCGGCGCATCGCCGCCGCTGGACACCGCAATCACCAAGGGTGAACGGTCGACAATCGCCGGGAAGATCACGCTGCACAAGGCGGGCGCGTCCACCACATTGACCGGCACACAGCGGCGCTTGGCATCGCTGGACACTTGCGCATTCAGCGGTTCGTCGTCCGTGGCCGCGATAATCAGCACGCAGCCATCAAGGTCTGCCTCCTGATAACCGCGCAAAATCAGGTCCCCGCCACTGCCCAGCACCAGCTCTCGCAACTGGTCTTCGATCTGGGGAGCAACCACCCGCAGCAATGCACCGGCGTCGGCCAGCAGCCGGGATTTGCGCAAGGCAATCTCCCCGCCACCGACGACCAACACACGACTGCCGCGCAGGTTATGAAACAGCGGCAGAAATTCCATTTAGCCGATGACCTCAACGCCGCCCATGTACGGCTTGAGCACTTCCGGCACGCGGATGGAACCATCGGCCTGCTGGTAGTTTTCCAGCACGGCCACCAGGGTACGACCTACGGCCAGGCCCGAGCCGTTGAGGGTATGCACCAGTTCCGGCTTGCCGGTTTCCGGGTTACGGAAACGCGCCTGCATGCGACGGGCCTGGAAATCACCGCAGTTGGAGCACGACGAAATCTCGCGGTACTTGTCCTGGCTCGGCACCCACACTTCGAGGTCGTAGGTTTTCACGGCGCTGAAACCCATGTCGCCAGTGCACAGCGCCAGTACGCGGTACGGCAGCTCCAGCAGTTGCAGGACGCGCTCGGCGTTGGCGGTCAGGCCTTCCAGGGCTTCCATGGAGGTCGACGGCTCTACAACCTGCACCATTTCAACCTTGTCGAACTGGTGCTGACGGATCATGCCGCGCGTGTCACGGCCCGAGGCACCGGCTTCGCTACGGAAGCACGGGCTGTGAGCCACGAACTTGATCGGCAGTTGCTTGGCGTCGAGGATTTCACCGGCGACGATATTGGTCAGCGACACTTCGGCGGTCGGGATCAGGTACAGGTCGGCTTCGCCGTCGCGGCTGATCTTGAACAGGTCTTCTTCGAACTTCGGCAGCTGGCTGGTGCCCATCAGCGCCGGCGCCTGCACCAGATACGGCGTGTACACTTCTTCGTAGCCGTGTTCAGCGGTGTGCAGGTTGATCATGAACTGCGCCAGGGCACGGTGCATGCGCGCAATCGGGCCGCGCAGCAGAGCAAAGCGTGCGCCGGACATTTTGGCAGCGGTTTCGAAGTCCAGGCCGCCGGTCAGTTCGCCCAACGCAACGTGGTCCTTGATCTCGAAATCGAAGGCTTTTGGCGTGCCCCAGCGGCGCACTTCGACGTTGCCGTCTTCGTCTTCGCCAATTGGCACGGATTCGTGCGGAATATTCGGGATGCCCAGCAGGATCGAATCCAGCTCGGTCTGAATGCCTTCCAGCTCGACTTTGCCGTCGGACAGCTCGGTGCCCATACGCTCGACGTCCGCCATCAACGGCGCGATGTCTTCGCCGCGCTGCTTGGCCTGACCGATGGATTTGGAACGCGCATTACGCTCAGCCTGCAGTGCTTCGGTGCGGGTCTGGACGGTCTTGCGCTGTTCTTCCAGCGCTTCGATGCGCGCAACATCCAAGGCAAAGCCACGGGATGCCAGGCGGTCCGCTACGTCCTGAAGGTTGCTACGTAACAGTTTGGAATCGAGCATGTCGGTCTCTCGTTTATCAAAGTTTGGTCAAGGACAGGCCGGCCCAGGTGGCGAGCAGCCCGCCGAACACGCTGATGCCCAGGTAACCGAAAGCTACCAAAGCTTGCCCGCTTTCCAGCAGGCGCAGCGTATCCAGTGAAAAGGATGAAAAGGTCGTAAGACCGCCTACAAAGCCGACAATCAAGCCGGCGCGAATCTCAATCGGCACTTCGGGACGCAACAGGAACCAGCCGTACAACAGGCCGATAATCAGGCAACCCACCAGGTTGACCGCCAGGGTCGCCGCATAAAAATGCTTCGGCCAGTTGGCGCTGACCCAAGTGCCGGTGGCGAAACGCAATAATGTACCAGCGATACCCGCGGCGGACACGGCAAGAATGGTCTTGAGCACTACTTTCTCCGCTGTTTTGGGCTGAGGCGGTCGAGTTGGGCGAGGTGATTGAGCTTTTCACCGATTTTCAGCTCCAGGCCACGGGGCACCGGCTGATAAAGCGGCAAGGGCTCAAGCTCATCGGGGAAGTAGTCTTCGCCGGCCGCGTAGGCGTCCGGCTCATCGTGGGCATAGCGATACTCGTCGCCATACCCCAATTGTTTCATCAGCTTGGTCGGCGCATTGCGCAGGTGCATCGGCACTTCAAGGGAGCCGTATTCGGCAGCGGCGCGCAGGGCGGATTTGAAACCCATGTACACCGCGTTGCTTTTTGGCGCACAGGCCAGGTAGGTGATGGCCTGGGCCACGGCCAACTCGCCTTCCGGGCTGCCGAGGCGCTCCTGCACATCCCAGGCGGCCAGGCACAGGCTCAGGGCACGCGGGTCGGCGTTGCCGATGTCTTCGCTGGCCATGCGCACCACGCGGCGCGCCAGGTACAGAGGGTCGCACCCGCCGTCGATCATGCGCGCAAACCAGTACAACGCGCCGTCGGGGTTGGAACCGCGCACCGATTTGTGCAGCGCCGATATCTGGTCGTAGAAGGCTTCGCCGCCCTTGTCGAAACGGCGGCGCGTGTCGCCAAGCAGGCTTTGCAACAGGTCGACGCCAATCTCGTGGCCGTCTTCGGCCAGGTCCGAGGCGTTCTCCAGCAGGTTCAGAAAGCGCCGGCCATCGCCATCGGCGGCGGCCAGCAGAATCTTGAAGCCTTCTTCGCTGACACTCAGCTGGCGCTTGCCCAAGCCCTTGTCTTCGCTCAGGGCCCTGTGCAGCAGCTTTTGCATCGCCGCTTCGTCCAGGCTCTTGAGCACATAGACACGCGCTCGCGAGAGCAAGGCGTTGTTGAGTTCAAACGAAGGGTTTTCGGTGGTCGCGCCAATGAATATCAAAGTGCCGTCTTCAACGTACGGCAAAAAAGCATCCTGCTGCGACTTGTTGAAGCGATGCACTTCGTCGACGAACAGGATGGTGCGCTTGCCATACTGACCAGCTTGTTGCTTGGCGACTTCTACCGCCTGGCGAATCTCCTTGACCCCGGCCAGCACCGCCGAGACTGTTTCGAAGTGCGCATCCGAGACTTTCGCCAGCAGCCGCGCCAGGGTGGTTTTACCCACACCCGGCGGCCCCCAGAAAATCATCGAGTGCAGCGCCCCCTGCTCCAGGGCTTCGCGCAGAGGCTTGCCGCGAGCGAGCAGGTGTTCTTGCCCGACGTACTCGTCCAGGTTGGTGGAACGCAAGCGCGCCGCCAGGGGCTGAGCAATCGGGTCACTTCGAAACAAATCCATGGGCAGCGTTTGAAACCTCTAGTTTATTCCTGGATCACGTCGGCACCCTTGGGGATGACAAACTTGAACTTGGATGCATCCACCGGCTGGTTAGCCTTGACGCCGGAGAACAGGATATCGGTGCGTTGGCCAACACTGTCGATCAGGCGCATGTTGTTGATCACGCCGTTGCCGAACGACAGGTTCAGGCTGTCAAACAGCGTGTCCTTGGATTTGGGCTTGAGGGTGAACTCAATCACGTTGCTGGTTTGCTTGGAGGTGATGTCGAAGCTGTCGTTGATCTTCGACACATCGCCCGACAGCAGCAGCGCCGGCGTCTGGTTCAAACGCGGATCGAGCTTCTTGATGGTCGCCTGTTCCAGGTCCGGGTCCCACAGGGTGACCTTCTGGCCATCGGAAACGATGGTCTGCTCGGCCTTGCCTTCGGTGTGCCAATAGAACAGCCCAGGGCGCTGCACGGCCATTTCGCCTTCGGTTTGCTGCAACTGGGTACCACCGGCATCCAGGGTCAGTTGGGAGAAGCGCGCGGTCAGGGTCTTGGATTTGTCCAACAGGTTGGTCAGGCTGGCCACCGAGGCCGGATCAGCGTGGGCCGAAACAGCAGTCAGGGCCAGTGCAGGCAACAACAGCATGCGGATAAAGCGCATGGGAATCCTCATTGAGTCGTCAGGACGCGCCGCGTGTTGCCACGCGGCACGGGGTCAGTCGCGCATCTGCCCGGGGGCGATGACTTCACGCGAACCGTTGGTGTTCATGGCGGTCACGACGCCGGCATTTTCCATGGATTCGATCATGCGGGCGGCGCGGTTGTAGCCGATTTTGAGCTTGCGCTGCACCGCAGAGATCGAGGCGCGACGGCTTTCGAGTACGAACGCCACGGCTTCGTCGTAGAGCGCGTCGGTTTCGGCATCGTCATCACCGCCGCTGCCGCCGTCGAAGCCGCTGCCGGCCTCTTCCACGCCCGCGAGGATGTCGTCGTTGTATTCCGGCGCGCCACGCAGTTTCCAGGCTTCGACCACGCGATGCACTTCGTCATCGGAGACGAACGCACCGTGCACGCGAATCGGCAGACTGGTGCCCGGCGGCATGTAGAGCATGTCACCGTGGCCGAGCAGTTGCTCGGCGCCACCCTGGTCGATGATGGTGCGCGAGTCGATCTTGCTGGAGACCTGGAACGCCATCCGCGTTGGAATGTTGGCCTTGATCAAGCCGGTGATCACATCCACCGACGGCCGCTGGGTCGCGAGGATCAAGTGAATACCGGCCGCACGCGCCTTTTGGGCGATACGCGCGATCAGTTCTTCAACCTTTTTGCCGACGATCATCATCATGTCGGCAAACTCGTCGACCACCACCACGATGGTCGGCAGCTTGGTCAGCAGCGGCGCTTCGTCGTGGATGCTTTCACGCTTGTACAGCGGGTCGGTCAGCGGTGTACCGGCGTCCTGGGCTTCCTTGACCTTGGCATTGAAGCCCGACAGGTTACGCACGCCCATCTTCGCCATCAGCTTGTAGCGGCGCTCCATCTCGGCGACGCTCCAGCGCAGGGCGTTGGCGGCGTCCTTCATGTCAGTCACCACCGGGCACAGCAGGTGCGGGATGCCTTCGTAGATCGACAATTCGAGCATCTTCGGGTCGATCATGATCAGCTTGGCGTCATCCGGGCCGGACTTGAACAGGATCGACAGGATCATCGCGTTCACGCCCACCGACTTACCGGAACCGGTGGTACCGGCCACCAGCAAGTGCGGCATTTTCGCAAGGTCGGTGATCACCGGCTTGCCGCCGATATCGTGGCCGAGGGCCAGGGTGACCGGCGATTTGAAGTTGTCGTATTCCGGGGTCGACAGCACCTCGGAGAAGCGCACGATCTGGCGGTCTTCGTTGGGAATCTCGATGCCGACGGTGGTCTTGCCGGGGATCACTTCCACCACACGCACACTGGTCACGGCCAGGGAACGGGCCAGGTCTTTGGCCAGGTTGGAGATACGGCTGACCTTGACGCCGGCGGCCGGCTGGATTTCGTAACGGGTAATCACCGGGCCTGGGTGGATCGAATCCACCGAGACTTCGACGCCGAATTCCTTGAGCTTGATTTCCAGCAGATGGCCAACCGCCGCCAGGGATTCCGGGGAATAGTTGAGTTGTTTCTTTTCGGCCGGGTCGAGAATCGAGATCGGCGGCAAGGTGCCTTCGACGGCGCTGTCGACAAACAACGGCGCCTGCTTCTCTTTCTGCACACGATGGCTCGGCTCGGGCGCTTTGGGCGGTGCCGGGGCAATCACCGGCGGCACCTGCTTCTCGCGGTCCGACATGTGCTTGCTCAGGGCCTGCTCGCGCTCGATAAGGCGTTCCTTGACCTTGGCCTGCTCGCGGCGGTCCGGCGTACTCGGGGCCACCACTTCGTTAACGCGGGTGTCCACCTCGCGCAGTTGCGCGACCATGCGCTTGCGATCGACTCGGGCCGACCACCAACGGTTGGCCGCGCCCTGGAACAGCTCGAGCAGGTCCAGGGTGATCTTGCCGGTCACGTCCATCACCTTGAACCACGACAGGTCGGTGAACACGGTGAGGCCGAACAGGAACAGCGCGATAAACATCAAGGTACTGCCCTGGATGTTCAGGGTCTTGCGCGCCAGGTCGCCGAGGCTTTCGCCCAACGCCCCGCCCGCGCCCGCCGGCAGGCCGGTAGGTGCATGAAAATGGATGTGCGCCAGCGCCGCGCCGGACAACACCAGGAACACCAGGCCGATCAGGCGCCAGGAGAACAGCCAGCCGCTCCACTGCCACGGTTCGTGACGCTGGCGGAAGATCTGCCAGGTCTTGATCGCCAGCAACAGCGGGAAGATATAGGCAAAGTAGCCCAGCACCATAAACAGGATATCGGCGCTGTAGGAACCGGCGGGGCCGCCGAAGTTCTGCACGTCTTCGATCTTGCTGTTGTGGCTCCAGCCCGGATCGTCCTTGCCATAGGTGAGCAAGGCCATCATCAGGAACAGGCACAGGGCGCCAATAGCGATCAGCGCGCCTTCCTTGAGTCGATAATGCAGGTGCTGGCGCCAGGCCGGCACGACTGCTGCTTTAGGTGTTGCGGCGGATTTCTTCAAAACGGGTCTATTCCTGCGCCTTTAGCGCGTCCATCTGTTGAATGACTGCATACTGCTCAATCCGAGCAGCTGAAAAATGAACGAATGTCGCTGAAACTACTTTTAACATTGGGTGATGAACAGGTGAAAGGGCGATAACGCCACAATGCCCGCATTGTACGGGTTTGCGTCGGCGATGCCACGTACTTGCCCTCACCCGACGGCCTGCACAGATGATGTGTCACAGCCTGTTCAATTTGAGCATGCATTGCCTTTGCTGACAAAGGCTTATGCGCTGTTTTTATCAAAGCAGGCAAGCTTGGCAATTGGCCTGCATCGCCCAGACCCGATTACGACCGCACCTGTGGGGCAGAGTTGCAGAAACACCCGTTAACGCTATTGCGCGCCGATGCCCGATTCGGGCTGGCCCCACAGCGGCTTGTCGACAATAATCACCCCACATGCGGCAGGCGTCATACCTGCCACTCCCCTCCCCTACCGTAAGCCTGGATGCCATGCTGACCTGGTTGCAACGCGATTCCCTGACTTTCCCGCCGCTGGCCAAGGCCATGCGCGAACCCAATGGCTTGCTGGCTGCCGGCGGCGACCTGTCGGCCGAGCGACTGATCCAGGCCTATCGCCATGGCTGCTTCCCGTGGTTCTCCGACGGCCAGCCGATCCTCTGGTGGTCTCCAGACCCACGCACGGTGATATTCCCCGACGAACTGCACGTATCACGCAGCCTGGGCAAACTGTTGCGCCAGCAGCGCTACAGCGTGACCTTCGACCAGGACTTTGCCGCCGTCATCCAGGCCTGCGCCGCGCCCCGCGCTTATGCGGACGGCACCTGGATCACCGAAGGCATCCAAAGTGCCTACCTGGAACTGCACCGGCGCGGTTACGCGCACTCCGTTGAAGTGTGGGATGACGGCAAGCTGGTCGGCGGCCTGTATGGCCTGGCCATGGGCCGATTGTTTTTTGGCGAATCGATGTTCAGCCGCGCCGACAATGCCTCCAAGTTCGGCTTTGCCACACTGACCCGCCAGTTGCAGGCCTGGGGTTTTGTACTGATCGACTGCCAGATGCCCAATGACCACCTGCACAGCCTCGGCGCCCTCGCCATACCACGCAGTGAATTTGCCGATTTCCTGCGTAACCATTTGGACCAACCCAGCTCTGGCCCGTGGGTTTCCTAGGCGACTTGCGCGTACCTGGCATACACTTATTTCAAAGCTTAACCCGAGGGTTGATCATGACCGAGCTGGCGCGCTTGAAGTTTTATGCCACTCAAGCCCACTCTTGCAGCTATCTGCCTGACGAGCAGGCCACCACACTGTTCCTCGACCCCAGCCAGCCGATGGACGTGCATGTGTATGCCGACCTTTCGGAGATGGGCTTTCGGCGCAGTGGCGATCACCTGTACCGGCCCCATTGCCAGAATTGCAATGCGTGCGTGCCTGCGCGCATCCCGGTTGCGCAGTTTTTGCCGGACCGTAACCAGAAACGCATTCTCAAACGCAACGCCGACCTGACGGTCACGGCCACCAAGCCACAGTACAGCGAAGAATATTTCGATCTTTACCAGCGTTACATCGAACAACGCCACGCAGATGGCGACATGTTCCCGCCCAGCCGTGATCAGTTTTCGACCTTCCTGGTGCGCGACCTGCCCTTCTCACGCTTCTATGAGTTTCGCCTGGACGGCCGCCTGCTGGCGGTGGCGGTGACCGACCTGCTGCCCAACGGCCTGTCGGCGGTCTACACCTTCTATGAGCCGGCCGAAGAACGCCGCAGCCTTGGGCGCTTTGCGATTTTGTGGCAAATCGGTGAAGCCCTGCGCCTGGAACTGGAGGCGGTGTACCTCGGATACTGGATCAAGAACTGCAAAAAGATGAACTACAAGACCCAATATCGGCCCATTGAGCTGCTGATTAATCAAAGATGGGTAACGCTTAACTAGAACCCCTTGGCTTAAACACCCTTTTTCGGGCACAATGCACGCCGCTTTTGCCTGGCGCAGTTGCACCGGGCCATTCACTGGATACCGAGGGCTTTACTGCATGTCGAAAGAAGACAGCTTCGAAATGGAAGGCACTGTCGTCGACACCCTGCCCAACACCATGTTTCGTGTGGAGTTGGAAAATGGGCACGTCGTAACCGCGCATATCTCCGGCAAGATGCGCAAGAACTACATTCGTATTCTTACCGGTGACAAAGTGCGCGTCGAGCTGACGCCCTATGACTTGAGCAAAGGGCGCATCACTTACCGCGCTCGTTAAGCAAGTCAATACAAAACGCCCGGTTATGCCGGGCGTTTTTGTGTGTGCGTTATTTATGCAGCACCACAAATACCTGTGGGAGCTGGCTTGCCTGCGATAGCGGTGTTTCTGCTGGTGCATCTCTAGCTGACCCACCGCTATCGCAGGCAAGCCAGCTCCCACAGTAGATCCCCAGCGAGTTCGAGACAGCAAAAAGGCGCCTTGCGGCGCCTTTTGCGTTGTTGCGATCAGCTATCAGGCCATTTCGGCCGTGGTTTCGAACTCGAAGGTCAGCTCGCCATCCTTCAGGTCGATATGCACCACGCCGCCATGGTCGGAAAGCTCGCCAAACAGGATCTCTTCGGCCAGTGGCCGCTTGATCTTGTCCTGGATCAGACGCGCCATTGGGCGAGCGCCCATTGCCGAGTCGTAGCCGCCTTCGGCCAGCCAGTTGCGCGCCGCATCCGTCACTTCCAGCTGCACGCGCTTGTCTTCCAGCTGCGCTTGAAGCTCGGTAAGGAACTTGTCCACCACGCTTTTGATGACCTCATGGCTGAGGCGACCAAACTGGATAATGGTGTCCAGACGGTTGCGGAACTCCGGCGTAAAGCTCTTCTTGATCACTTCCATCGCGTCGGATGAGTGATCCTGATGCGTGAAGCCAATGGAGGCCCGCGCAGCAGTCTCGGCACCGGCGTTGGTGGTCATGATCACGATGACGTTGCGGAAGTCCGCCTTGCGCCCGTTGTTGTCGGTCAGGGTGCCGTGGTCCATGACCTGCAGCAGCAGGTTGAAGACTTCCGGGTGGGCCTTCTCGATTTCATCGAGCAGCAACACGCAGTGCGGCTGCTTGGTGATGGCTTCGGTCAGCAGGCCGCCCTGGTCGAACCCGACATAGCCCGGAGGCGCGCCGATCAGGCGCGACACGGTGTGGCGCTCCATGTATTCGGACATGTCGAAACGTACCAGTTCAATGCCCATGGCCTTGGCCAGTTGGCGCGCAGCTTCGGTCTTGCCGACGCCGGTCGGGCCTGCGAACAGGAACGAACCGACCGGTTTGTCCGGCGACTTGAGGCCCGCGCGCGACAATTTGATCGCAGTGGACAACGCGTCGATAGCCGCATCCTGACCGAACACCGTGAGCTTGAGGTCGCGCTCCAGGTTACGCAGCAGCTCCTTGTCGGAACTGTTGACGTGCTTAGGCGGAATACGTGCGATCTTGGCCACGATGTCCTCGACTTGAGGCACGTCGATGCGCTTCACACGCTTCTCGACCGGCTGCAGGCGCTGGTAGGCACCCGCCTCGTCGATCACGTCGATGGCCTTGTCCGGCATATGCCGGTCATTGATGTAGCGCGATGCCAGCTCCGCAGCGGCACGCAGGGCTTCATCGGTGTACTCGATGCCGTGGTGGGCCTCGAAGCGCCCCTTGAGGCCGCGCAGGATGCCGATGGTGTCTTCAACCGAAGGCTCGGACACGTCGACTTTCTGGAAGCGACGCGCCAGGGCACGGTCTTTTTCGAAGATGCCGCGAAATTCCTGGAAGGTGGTCGAACCGATGCAACGGATATCACCCGACGACAGCAGCGGCTTGAGCAGGTTGGAGGCGTCCATCACCCCACCCGACGCCGCACCGGCGCCAATGATGGTGTGGATTTCATCGATAAACAGGATCGCCTGCGGGCGTTTTTTAAGCTCGCCGAGCAACGCCTTGAAGCGTTTCTCGAAATCGCCACGGTACTTGGTCCCGGCGAGCAGCGCGCCCAGGTCAAGGGAGTAGACGACGCTGTTGGCCAGCAGATCCGGCACCTGGTTATCCACGATGCGCTTGGCCAGGCCTTCGGCAATCGCGGTTTTACCCACGCCCGCCTCGCCCACCAGCAATGGGTTGTTCTTGCGACGACGCGCGAGGATCTGCGCTACACGCTCAACCTCAAGCTCACGCCCCACCAGCGGATCGATCCGCCCCTGGCGCGCCAGTTCGTTAAGGTTGCTGGCATAGGCATCCAGTGGATTGCCCGAAGAAGAAGACTCACCGCCCTCGTCGTCCTGCATATCCTGCTCACCCTCGGAATGATCGCCGTGCCCTGGCACCTTGGAGATACCGTGGGCGATGTAGTTGACGACATCAATACGGGCAACGCTCTGCTGCTTGAGCAGGAACACTGCCTGGCTTTCCTGCTCGCTGAAAATCGCCACCAGCACATTGGCGCCCGTGACCTCACGCTTACCGGAGCTCTGTACGTGGAAGACAGCACGCTGCAACACCCGCTGGAAGCCCAGGGTTGGCTGGGTCTCACGGTCCTCGTCATGCACGGGGATCAGTGGCGTGGTGGAGTCGATAAACTCCTGCAGGTCATGCTTGAGTTTGTCGAGGTTGGCGCCGCACGCACGCAGAACGGTGGCGGCAGCTTCGTTATCCAAAAGTGCCAGCAGCAGGTGTTCGACGGTCATGAATTCATGACGCTTCGAACGGGCCTCCTTGAAGGCAAGATTGAGGGTGACTTCGAGCTCGCGGTTTAACATAGCTTCACCTCATACCCAAGTGGTCGGCGTTAACCGTCCTTCTCGATTTCACAGAGTAGCGGATGCTGGCTTTCCCTGGCGTACTGGTTGACCTGCATGGCCTTTGTCTCGGCGATGTCACGGGTAAACACTCCACATACTGCCCGTCCTTCTGTGTGAACGGCCAGCATTACCTTGGTCGCCAGCTCGCGGTTCAGGTTAAAAAACACCTCGAGCACTTCGACGACGAAATCCATCGGTGTGTAGTCATCATTAAACAAAACCACCTTGTACATCGGCGGCGCCTGTAGAGCAGGCTTCGCCTCCTGGACAGCAATGCCTGCAGAACCGTCGTCATCGTGTTCCTGATCCGGGCGATCCTGATTGAATGTTAGTCGAATCTGGCTGTTTGCATGCATGGAAAGAAAGGTTCGTCAGTGGTTCAAATACAGTGGTGGGGGCGACCTGTCAGATTTTCAACTACTGACCGGTTGGTCGCCTTGACTATCGGCGAAACGGTGTTACAACCAATAGAACCCACAGTGGGTAAAAAAGGTCCGCGCAGTCAACCTTATTTATTCGGGTTAGGACGGATAAACTGGATGATACTCCAGTGATGGAGTCTGGTGCAGAGGGATATGGTTATGTCTGGCGTCAAGATCAGTGGCAAGGTCAAGTGGTTCAACAATGCCAAGGGGTACGGGTTCATTATTGCGGACAGCAACCCTTATGAAGACCTCTTCGCGCATTTCTCAGCGATTACCATGGATGGGTACAAGACACTAAAAGCGGGCCAACCAGTAGAGTTTGATATTATCCAGGGCCCGAAAGGCATGCATGCTGTCGCAATCTGCACCGCATGCGCAGCCGCACCCGGAACAGCCCACGACCAATCTCACGAAACGAAGGCCAAGGCAGATCAGCCCTCTCAATCAAAAAAGAAGCAACCGGCCTGATCAGCTTTTAAGCAAGTCACCTGAATAAAAAACCGGCCTTCCTGACTCAGTCAGGAGGGCCGGTTTTTTTATAAGCTTCTTTTACATATGCGAAATCAACGCATCACCAAAGCCCGACGACGAGACCAATTTCGCCCCATCCATCAGACGCTCGAAGTCATAGGTCACGGTCTTCGCCGAAATCGCACCATTGGTACCCTTGATGATCAGATCCGCCGCTTCCGTCCAACCCATGTGCCGCAGCATCATCTCCGCCGACAGAATCAACGAACCCGGATTGACCTGATCCTTGCCTGCATATTTAGGCGCAGTACCGTGGGTGGCTTCGAACATCGCCACGGTGTCGGAAAGGTTGGCCCCCGGCGCAATACCAATGCCACCTACTTCCGCCGCCAGCGCGTCAGACAGGTAGTCACCGTTAAGGTTAAGCGTGGCAATCACATCATATTCCGCCGGACGCAACAGAATCTGCTGGAGCATGGCGTCGGCAATCGCGTCCTTGACCACTACATTCTTGCCGGTTTTGGGGTTTTTGAACTGCATCCACGGGCCGCCGTCGAGCAGGGTCGCGCCAAATTCCTTTTCGGCAATACCGTACGCCCACTCTTTGAAGGCACCTTCGGTGAACTTCATGATGTTGCCTTTGTGCACAATGGTCAGCGAATCGCGGTCATTATCCACTACATATTGCAGGGCTTTGCGCGCCAGTCGCTCAGTGCCTTCTTTGGAAACCGGCTTGATGCCAATCCCGCAGTCCTGGTCGAAACGGATCTTGGTAACGCCCATTTCTTCCTTGAGGAACTTGATCACCTTGATCGCTTCCGGCGACCCGGCCTTCCACTCGATACCGGCATAAATGTCTTCGGAGTTTTCACGGAAGATGGTCATGTCCACATCGCCAGGCTTCTTGACCGGGCTGGGCACACCTTCAAACCAGCGCACCGGGCGCAGGCACACATACAAATCGAGCTGCTGACGCAGGGCCACGTTCAGCGAACGGATGCCGCCGCCCACCGGCGTGGTCAGCGGGCCTTTGATGGAAACCACGTAATCCTTGACCGCATCCAGGGTTTCCTGGGGCAGCCAGGTGTCCTGGTCGTAGACTTGAGTCGCCTTCTCGCCGGCATACACCTCCATCCAGGAGATTTTGCGCTTACCGCCGTAGGCCTTTTCAACAGCTGCGTCGACCACCTTGATCATCACCGGGCTGATGTCGACGCCAATACCGTCGCCTTCTATATAAGGGATGATCGGTTGGTCAGGAACATTGAGAGAATGGTCTGCATTGACGGTGATTTTGTCGCCGACTGCCGGAACCTGAATCTTCTTGTATCCCATGCTGAACTCCATCTATGGATTGAACATCTGGCTGCGTTCGAGCCTACTCCAGATAAATGGCGACTGAAACCTCACGCCATGCTCATTTGCATCGAAAACAGCATAATTTGTCGCCTACAAGCCTGAAAGCAAAGACAAAATCGCCAATCTTGAGCACATCGTGCGACTTTGGTCGCAGTCTGGGCCCTGCGACCTTTAGACCAATGGACGACACACCTTTTGTATGAAGGCTCGGCGTAAGCATAGCGACCTATGTATAATGCCGCCGCTGACCAAAGAGTCACGACGGCGGACCGCTCTAGAACAAAGCCTTCCGCTACAAAGCAGGACTAATACAATAGTCCACCCGCTTGACGCTCGACTGATGCAAACCAACATCACCGCGAAGAAACCTCGACATTTCGCTCATGGATGACTTTGAACGAACGCGCTCCACCCGGCGCATCTCGAGTTTCTGCGCACGCTTTCAGCAAAGAAGAGAGTTAATCCGAATATGCCCACCCGCTCGAAGATCATCTACACCTTCACCGACGAAGCCCCAGCCCTCGCCACCTATTCACTGCTGCCTATCGTAGAGGCCTTCACCGCTTCCGCTGATATTGCTGTGGAAACCCGCGACATTTCCCTGGCCGCGCGCATCCTCGCAAGCTTCCCCGAGCAACTGGGCAACAAGGCAATCGCGGACCACCTCGCCGAACTGGGCGACCTGGCCGTTACGCCTGAAGCCAACATCATCAAGCTGCCTAACATCAGCGCCTCGACCCCGCAGCTGCAAGCGGCGATCAAGGAACTGCAAGCCCAGGGCTACGCCCTGCCGGACTACCCGGAAACCGTAACCACCGACGCGGAAAAAGAAACCCGCGCACGTTACGACAAGGTCAAGGGCAGCGCCGTGAACCCGGTACTGCGCGAAGGCAACTCCGACCGCCGCGCCCCGCTGTCGGTTAAGAACTACGCGCGCAAGCACCCGCACAAAATGGGCGCCTGGGCTGCCGACTCCAAGTCGCACATCGCACACATGAGCAACGGCGACTTCTACGGCAGCGAAAAAGCCGTGCAGATCGAAGCCGCTGACGCGGTAAAAATAGAACTGATCGCCAAAGACGGCACTGCGACCGTCTTGAAAGAAAAGACCTCGGTACAAGCCGGCGAAATCATCGACACCGCCGTGCTGAGCAAAAAAGCCCTGCGCGCGTTCATCGCCGCTGAAATCGAAGACGCCAAGCAGCAAGGCGTGCTGCTGTCCGTTCACTTGAAAGCCACCATGATGAAGGTCTCCGACCCGATCATGTTCGGCCAGATCGTTGCCGAGTTCTATAAAGACGCCCTCGCCAAGCACGCTACCGTGCTGGAACAGATCGGCTTCAACCTGAACAACGGCATCGGCGACCTGTACGCTCGCATCAAGGCGTTGCCGGCCGAGCAACAAGCGCAGATCGAAGCTGACATTCAGGCGGTCTACGCCGCTCGCCCTTCCCTGGCGATGGTCAACTCCGACAAAGGCATCACCAACCTGCACGTGCCGAGCGACGTCATCGTCGACGCCTCGATGCCGGCCATGATCCGTGACTCCGGCAAAATGTGGGGCACCGACGGCCAGCTGCACGACACCAAGGCGGTGATTCCGGATCGCTGCTACGCCACCATCTACCAAGCCGTCATCGAAGACTGCAAGGCCCATGGCGCTTTCGACCCAACCACCATGGGCAGCGTGCCAAACGTTGGCTTGATGGCCAAGAAAGCCGAAGAGTACGGTTCCCACGACAAGACCTTCCAGATCAAGGCTGACGGCGTAGTCCGCGTCACCGACAGCAAGGGCACCCTGCTGATGGAACAGGCTGTTGAAGCCGGCGACATCTTCCGCATGTGCCAGACCAAAGACGCGCCGATCCAGGATTGGGTCAAGCTCGCCGTCAACCGTGCTCGCGCCAGCAACACCCCGGCCATCTTCTGGCTGGACCCACAGCGCGCGCACGATGGCGTGGTGGTCGAGAAAGTTCAGGCTTACCTGAAAGACCACAACACCGAAGGCCTGGACATCCGCATCATGTCGCCTGTCGACGCGATGAAGTTCACTCTGGAGCGCACCCGCAAGGGCCTGGACACCATCTCGGTGACCGGTAACGTACTGCGCGACTACCTGACCGACCTGTTCCCGATCATGGAGCTGGGCACCAGCGCCAAGATGCTGTCGATCGTGCCGCTGATGAACGGTGGCGGCCTGTTCGAAACCGGCGCCGGCGGTTCGGCGCCGAAACACGTGCAGCAACTGGTTGAAGAGAACTTCCTGCGCTGGGATTCCCTGGGTGAGTTCCTGGCCCTGGCCGCATCCCTTGAGCATTTGGGTGTCACCTACAACAACCCGAAAGCCCTGGTGCTGTCCAAGACCCTGGACCAGGCCACTGGCCAGTTCCTGGACAACAACAAGTCGCCATCGCGCAAAGTCGGCAACATCGACAACCGCGGCAGCCACTTCTACCTGGCGCTGTACTGGGCTCAAGCCCTGGCCGCTCAGACTGAAGATACTGCACTGCAAGCGCAGTTCGGCGAACTGGCCAAAACCCTGGCCGACAATGAGGCAACCATCGTTGCCGAGTTGAACGCCGTACAGGGCAAGCCAGTGGACATCGGCGGCTACTACGCGCCGAACCCGGAGCTGACCAGCAAAGCCATGCGCCCAAGCAACACCCTCAATGCGGCGATTGCCAAGTTGAAGTAAGGTTGTAAGGATGCAAAGAAGCCCCGGCCATGTGCCGGGGTTTCTGTTTGTACCTATCACCTATTTGATTGAAGAAACCCAATCAAACTGTGGGAGCGGGCTTGCTCGCGAAAGCGGTGTACCAGTCACCGATGCATAAATTGACCCACCGTATTCGCGAGCAAGCCCGCTCCCACACTGACTGTAATCCGGCCCAAAGACCGCGTCGCATCCTGAATCGAGGCATCCAATGACCTGGCAACCCCACATCACCGTCGCCACTATCGTCGAAGACAACGGCCGCTTCCTGATGGTCGAGGAGCTCAAGGGCGGCCGCGCCGTGCTCAACCAGCCGGCTGGCCATCTGGACCCACATGAAACCCTCACCGAAGCGGCCGTGCGCGAAACCCTCGAAGAAACCGGCTGGGACGTCGAGGCCACCGGTATTGTCGGCATCTACCTGTACACAGCGCCCAGCAATGGCGTGACTTATCAGCGCGTATGCTTTACCGCCAAAGCCTTGAAACATCACCCCGACTACACACTCGATGAAGGCATTGTCCGCGCCCGCTGGCTGACCCGTGAGGAGCTGATGGCCCTGCGCGACGACTGGCGCAGTGAGCTGATCATCCGCTGTATCGACGATTATCTGGCCGGCCAGCGCCATAGCCTCGAATTGATCCGCCCTTCTCTTTAGCCTTGCGGGCGTGAGCCTGTTAGAATCGCGTCCTTTTTCAAGACACCCGTTGAAACCCTATGCGTGATCCAGCCCCTTCTGACACACAAAAGAAGCGCGTCATCGTCGGCATGTCCGGCGGCGTGGATTCTTCCGTTTCCGCCGTTCTGCTCATGGAGCAGGGTTATGAGGTGGAAGGCCTGTTCATGAAGAACTGGGAAGAAGACGATGGAACGGAATATTGCACCGCCATGGACGACCTGGCCGACGCCCAGGCCGTGTGCGACAAGATCGGCATCAAGCTGCACACCGCCAACTTCGCCGCCGAGTACTGGGACAACGTGTTCGAACACTTCCTCGCCGAATACAAGGCCGGTCGTACGCCGAACCCGGACATCCTGTGTAACCGCGAAATCAAGTTCAAGGCGTTCCTCGACTACGCCATGATCCTCGGCGCCGACCTGATTGCTACGGGCCACTACGTGCGCCGTCGCGACGTCGATAACCGCACCGAACTGCTCAAAGGCCTGGACCCGAACAAGGACCAGAGTTACTTCCTGCACGCCGTCGGCGGCGAACAGATCGCCAAGACCCTGTTCCCGGTCGGCGAGCTGGAAAAACCCGAAGTGCGCAAGATCGCCGAAAAACACGGCCTGGCCACCGCCAAGAAAAAGGATTCCACCGGGATCTGCTTTATCGGCGAGCGCCGCTTCAGCGACTTCCTCAAGCAATACCTGCCGGCGCAACCGGGCGAAATCAAAACCACCGACGGCGAAGTGATCGGCCGCCACCATGGCCTGATGTACCACACCATCGGCCAGCGCCAGGGCTTGGGCATCGGCGGACTGAAAGACGCCGGCGAAGAGCCGTGGTACGTACTGGTCAAGGACCTGGAAAACAATGTGCTGGTGGTGGGCCAGGGCAATGAGCACCCACTGCTGTTCTCGGGCGCCCTGCTGGCCTCGGAAATCTATTGGGTCAACCCGATCGACCTGAGCACGCCACGCCGCCTGACCGCCAAAGTGCGCTATCGCCAGAGCGACCAGCCCTGCACCCTGGAAAAAACCGCCAGCGGCTACCGCGCCACGTTTGATGACCCGCAACGCGCGGTCACGCCGGGCCAATCGGTGGTGTTTTATGACGGCGAAATTTGCCTGGGCGGCGGCGTGATTGAAGTCGCCGAAGCCTGGAGCAACCCGGCATGAGCCCGACCCAGGAGCAATTGACGGCACTCGGCGGGGTCTTCCTCGCCGCCGTGCTGGTCGACAAGATCGCCAAGACCGGCCAGGTGACCGAAGCAGGCCTGACCTGCATGCTCGGCAGCCTGCTGATCCGCGACCCCAAGGACACCCTGGAGGTGTATGGCGGTGACGACCTGGCGCTGCGTGAAGGTTACCGTGCGCTGATCGGCGCCCTTGAGCGCGACCCAAGCACCTTGCAAC
The DNA here is from genome assembly GCF_001421425.1 of Pseudomonas sp. Leaf15. Taxonomy (NCBI): domain Bacteria; kingdom Pseudomonadati; phylum Pseudomonadota; class Gammaproteobacteria; order Pseudomonadales; family Pseudomonadaceae; genus Pseudomonas; species Pseudomonas sp. Leaf15. The sequence continues at coordinate 25,846 of NZ_LMKI01000036.1, read as the reverse complement.
GAGAGCCGCTGCGCTATGCGCTGTCGATGCTCGGCCTTGAGCGGCAACTGGCCAAGCGCGACGACCTGCTCGAAACCATCGGCAAACGCCTGCCGCAGATTCAATCCCAGGTGGAACACTTCGGCCCGGCCCACGAAAACGTGATTGCCGCCTGTGGTGCGCTGTACCAAGACACGCTGAGCACCTTGCGCCAGCGCATCCAGGTGCACGGCGACATGCGCAACCTGCAGCAACCGAACAACGCCTCGAAAATCCGCGCCCTGCTCCTGGCCGGTATTCGTTCGGCGCGGTTGTGGCGTCAGTTGGGCGGTCACCGCTGGCAGTTGGTGATCAGCCGACGCAAATTGCTCAAAGAGCTTTACCCGTTGATGCGCAACGAATAAGTCGCAGCAACCCGCTTTTTTATAGCCTCACGCGTAATACGCCGGTCAGTTGGCGACGGACCGGCGAATTTTTTCATGTATGATACGCGCCCCATTTCGTTGCCCGACTGTCCGAGAACACCCCATGCAGCTCTCTTCGCTCACTGCGGTTTCCCCTGTTGACGGCCGCTACGCCGGCAAAACCCAGGCCCTGCGCCCTATTTTCAGCGAATACGGCCTGATCCGTGCTCGCGTTCTGGTTGAAGTGCGCTGGCTCCAGCGCCTGGCCGCTCACCCTGCCATCAGCGAAGTGCCGGCGTTTTCCGCCGAAGCCAACGCTGTATTGAACACCCTGGCGGAAAACTTCTCCCTGGAGCACGCCGAGCGTGTGAAAGAGATCGAGCGCACCACCAACCACGACGTCAAAGCCATCGAATACCTGCTCAAAGAGCAAGCGGCCAAGCTGCCGGAACTGGCCCAGGTCAGCGAGTTCATCCACTTTGCCTGCACCAGCGAGGACATCAACAACCTGTCCCACGCCCTGATGCTGCGCGAAGGCCGTGATGACGTGATGCTGCCACTGATGCGCCAGACCGCCAACGCTATCCGCGAGCTGGCCATCCGCTTCGCTGACGTGCCGATGCTGTCGCGCACCCACGGCCAACCGGCTTCGCCGACTACCTTGGGCAAAGAACTGGCCAACGTGGTGTATCGCCTGGAGCGCCAGATCGCTCAAGTCGCGGCCGTGCCGCTGCTGGGCAAAATCAACGGCGCCGTGGGCAACTACAACGCCCACCTGTCGGCCTACCCGGAAATCGACTGGGAAGAAAACGCCCGCGCCTTCATCGAAGACGAGCTGGGCCTGGGCTTCAACCCCTACACCACGCAGATCGAACCCCACGACTACATCGCCGAGCTGTTCGACGCGATTGCGCGCTTCAACACCATCCTGATCGACTTCGATCGCGATATCTGGGGTTACATCTCCCTGGGCTACTTCAAGCAGCGCACCATCGCCGGCGAGATCGGTTCGTCGACCATGCCGCACAAGGTCAACCCGATCGACTTCGAAAACTCAGAAGGCAACCTCGGTATCGCCAACGCCCTGTTCCAGCACCTGGCCAGCAAGTTGCCGATCTCGCGCTGGCAGCGTGACCTGACCGACTCCACCGTACTGCGTAACCTCGGCGTGGGCTTTGCCCACAGCGTGATCGCCTACGAAGCCAGCCTCAAAGGCATCAGCAAGCTTGAGCTCAACGCGCAGAAGATCGCCGCTGACCTGGATGCCTGCTGGGAAGTGCTGGCAGAGCCGATCCAGACCGTGATGCGTCGCTACAACATCGAAAACCCGTACGAGAAGCTGAAAGAGTTGACGCGCGGCAAGGGCATCAGCCCTGAAGCGCTGCAAACTTTCATCGATGGCCTGGACATGCCAGCCGCTGCCAAGGCCGAGCTGAAACTGCTCACCCCGGCCAACTACATCGGCAACGCGGTAGAGCAAGCCAAGCGCATCTGATCAGCGCGCGACCCTTTGAGACGCCCGGCCGCGCCGGGCGTTTTTATTCCTGTCTTAAAAGTGCTTTCTTTCAATAGGTTACACATGAATCCTGATATTCCTCTTCAACTTCTGGGCGGCATCACGGCACGGGAATTCCTGCGCGACTACTGGCAGAAAAAACCGCTGCTGATCCGTCAGGCCATCCCTGATTTCGAAAGCCCGATCGACGCCGACGAACTGGCCGGCCTGGCCCTGGAAGAAGAAGTTGACTCGCGCCTGGTGATCGAACACGGCGAGCGCCCATGGGAACTGCGCCGCGGCCCGTTCGCCGAAGATGCGTTCAGCACGTTGCCAGAGCGCGAGTGGACCCTGCTGGTGCAGGCCGTCGACCAATTCGTACCCGAAGTTGCCGAGCTGCTGGGGCACTTCCGCTTTCTGCCGAGCTGGCGCATTGACGATGTAATGATCAGCTTCGCCGCACCCGGTGGCAGTGTGGGTCCGCACTTCGACAACTACGACGTGTTCCTGCTGCAGGCCCAAGGCAAGCGCAACTGGAAAATCGGCCAGATGTGCAATTCCGAAAGCCCGCTGCTGCAACACGCCGACCTGCGCATCCTGGCGGAATTCGAACAGAGCGAAGAATGGGTACTGGAACCGGGCGACATGCTTTACCTGCCGCCGCGCCTGGCACACTTCGGCATCGCCGAAGATGACTGCATGACCTATTCGGTGGGCTTCCGCGCACCGAGCGCTGCCGAAGTGCTGACCCACTTCACTGACTTCCTCAGCCAGTATCTGACCGACGAAGAGCGCTATACCGACGCCGACGCCCAACCGGTCAGCGACCCACACCAGATTCAGGCGGACGCACTCGACCGCCTCAAAGGCCTGCTGGCCGAGCACATGAGCGACGAGCGCATGCTGCTGACCTGGTTCGGCCAGTTCATGACCGAGCCGCGCTACCCGGAACTGGTCGCCGGTGAAGAGCTGGGTGAAGAAGACTTTATCAGCAGCCTGGAAAACGGCGCGATTCTGATCCGCAACCCGAGCGCGCGTATGGCGTGGTCTGAAGTCGACGATGACGTACTGCTGTTTGCCAGCGGCCAGAGTCGTTACCTGCCAGGCAAACTGCGCGAACTGTTGAAACTGGTCTGCTCGGCCGACGCCCTGCACAGCGAAAACCTCGGCACCTGGCTGGCCGACGAAGACGGTCGTGACCTGCTGTGCGAACTGGTCAAGCAAGGAAGCCTGGGATTTGCCGATGAATAAGATTCACGTAAGTGTCGCGGACTGGCAAAAGGATATCGCTGAGATTCGGCGCATTCGTGAGGCGGTGTTTATCGCTGAACAATCGGTTCCACCGGAGCTGGAGTGGGATGCGGATGACGCCGACGCGATGCATTTTCTTGCATTCGAAGGCGATTTTCCGATTGGCACCGCTCGCCTGCTGCCTAGCGGCGAGATTGGTCGCGTGTCGGTACTCAAGGACTGGCGCGGGCTGAAGGTCGGCGACAAACTGATGGAAGCCGTGATCGGCGCGGCCGAGAAACGTGGCCAGACCAGGCAGTTCCTGAGTGCGCAGGTGTACGCGGCGCCATTTTATGAGCGGCTGGGTTTCACGATCGTCAGCGATGAGTTCCTGGAAGTCGGGATTCCGCACGTCGATATGGTGCGCGAGGGCTGATTCGAGATCGAGTCGCCCCTATCGCAGGCAAGCCAGCTCCCACATTTGGAATGCATTCCTCTGTGGGAGCTGGCTTGCCTGCGATAGCGCCATCAGCAACTCCCAAAATGCCCTGCCTGCCAGGGCATTTTGCCGTCTACGATTCAACTTGCGACCTGCCAGGCCGACAAACTGGCACTATCACGCCTAATTGACTCGCAGAGATAACGGACATGTCCCTACGCACCCTGCTCACCGCCCTCCTCTTCACTGCCAGCGCCTGCGTCATGGCCGACACCGAAGTCGTCAACCTGAGCAACCGCACCAGCGCCGACCTGCTGCCCGTTGCGCAAAACTTTATCGGCAAGGACGGCACCGTCAGCGCCTACGGCAACCAGCTTATTGTTAAAGCGGACCCCGGCAAGATCCAGGACCTGCGTGCCTTGCTTGCACAGCTGGACACACCCGCCAAGCGCCTGCTGATCACCGTCGACAGCAACGAAAACAACCAACAAAACAGCGGCGACAGCCAAACCCGCATCATCAGTTACGGCACCGCCAGCCGCGACGGCGGCATTCAGCAGATCCAGGCCAGTGAGGGCGTGCCCGCGCTGATCCAGGTCGGCCAGAGCGTGCCACTGACCACCACGCAGCCAGACGCCTACGGTCGCCCGCAAAACCAGACCCAGTATCGCAACGTCACCCAGGGCTTTTACGTCACTGCCAGCGTCACGGGCGAGACCGTACACCTGGCCATCAGTACCAACCGTGACCGAATGAGCCAGGAACGTCCCGATGTAGTGAATGTGCAAAGTACCGACACAACGGTCAGTGGCCGCCTGGGTGAATGGATTCCACTGGCAGGCATCAATCGCGAGACCCAGGCCGACAAATCCTCTACAACCCGCAGCTACTCTACTCAGGGCCGCGATGACCTGACTTTGCGGGTCAAGGTCGATACGCTGAACTAAAGCACCAAAAACTGACTGGCGAGTCGCATTAGACTAAAGATGTAGTGCCTGAAAAAAAGCACTACAAAACATTTGACGAGCCAAAAAAGCCTGTGCATGATGGCCTCGCTCCCGCTAATCAGGGGCCCTGGCAAGGGCCTTCGGATCGCCGCTCTAAGCTACCCACCTGAGCCGATTCGTGTCTGTACCGCCCACAAGGTGTGTTTGACGTTGGTTGCGACTGGAACGAAGTTGTCCCGAGGGACGGAAGCTAACCAGGTAACCCGGCTACACACTGATGGATCGTACCAAGGCCCACGACGCCCGAAGACTGTTCGCAGTTTGCCCTTACCTGCTCAATTCCTCCTCTCGCAACGCGTTCATCCCGTCGCCTTCCCCGTCGAACCTGACTTGGCCGCCCAAGCTTCTGGTCAGCGAGCCGCCACAACCACGCACTTGATACGTGGCTGGCAAATGGAATTTTCCACCCAGACCTATGCGACGAGGTTTTCCCCATGGCACTGACACGCGAACAGCAAATTGCAGCCCTTGAAAAAGACTGGGCTGAAAACCCACGCTGGAAAGGCGTAACCCGCGCTTATTCCGCTGCTGACGTCGTCCGCCTGCGTGGCTCGGTTCAACCTGAGCACACCTTTGCAAAACTCGGCGCCGAGAAGCTGTGGAAGCTGGTCACCCAGGGTGCCAAGCCGTCCTTCCGTCCCGAAAAAGATTTCGTCAACTGCATGGGCGCCCTCACTGGCGGCCAGGCAGTTCAACAGGTAAAAGCCGGTATCCAGGCGATCTACCTGTCCGGCTGGCAAGTGGCTGCGGACAACAACTCCGCAGAATCCATGTACCCCGACCAATCGCTGTACCCGGTGGACTCCGTGCCGACCGTGGTCAAACGCATCAACAACTCGTTCCGCCGCGCCGACCAGATCCAGTGGAAAGCCGGTAAAGGCCCGGGCGACGAAGGCTACATCGACTACTTCGCGCCAATCGTGGCTGACGCAGAAGCCGGTTTCGGCGGCGTACTCAACGCCTACGAACTGATGAAGAGCATGATCGAGGCAGGCGCTGCCGGCGTGCACTTCGAAGACCAACTGGCGTCGGTGAAAAAATGCGGCCACATGGGCGGCAAGGTACTGGTTCCGACCCAGGAAGCCGTACAAAAGCTGACTGCTGCACGCTTGGCCGCTGACGTTGCCGGCACGCCGACCATCATCCTGGCGCGTACCGACGCCAACGCGGCCGACTTGCTGACCTCCGACTGCGACCCGTACGACCAGCCATTCGTGACTGGCGAACGCACCCAGGAAGGCTTCTATAAAGTACGCGCCGGTCTCGACCAGGCGATCGCCCGTGGCCTGGCTTACGCGCCGTATGCTGACCTGATCTGGTGCGAAACCGCCAAGCCGGACCTGGACGAAGCGCGTCGCTTTGCTGAGGCGATCAAGAAGGAATACCCGGACCAGCTGCTGTCCTACAACTGCTCGCCTTCTTTCAACTGGAAGAAGAACCTGGACGACGCGACCATCGCCAAGTTCCAGCGCGAACTGTCGGCCATGGGCTACAAGCACCAGTTCATCACCCTGGCCGGCATTCACAACATGTGGCACAGCATGTTCAACCTGGCGCACGACTACGCCCGCAACGACATGACTGCCTACGTGAAACTGCAGGAGCAAGAGTTCGCTGATGCCGCCAAGGGTTACACCTTTGTGGCGCACCAGCAGGAAGTGGGCACCGGCTACTTCGACGACATGACCACCGTGATCCAGGGCGGCACCTCGTCCGTGACCGCGCTGACCGGCTCGACCGAAGAAGAGCAGTTCCACTAAGCAGCGAGTACACGGCCAGTGCGGCCCCACGGAAGACCTAACCGCACTGCCGCTTGATCTGACGCCCCGACTGGTTCGGGGCGTTTTTTTGCCTGCTTGAAAACACCACACGCCTACTGTGGGAGCTGGCTTGCCTGCGATAGCGGTAGATCAGTTGAAAATCTGCCACTGACCCACCGCTATCGCAGGCAAGCCAGCTCCCACCTTAACCGTGTCGAATCTTAGGGGTTTTGCGCAAAACATTGACCCAGAGCGGTATTTGCCTGAATCAAATCGGTTAAAAGATCCCCTCCAGCAACTAGCCGCAATCAAGCAAGTAACAATAACTTCCCACGCCACACGAGAAACATTCGCTTAAACCCCGCGCAAACAATATTCATTATCATTTGGCCGATGAAAACTTCTTTACCGCTTAAACAAAACACATTTGATTAAATGCCCGCTAATCCCCGCCCCACAAGGGCTACAGCCCCAAGAAGGTGCACTATGTGCTTATTCCATCGAATAATTTCGCTATAGGAATTTTACTTGCCCGGTGTTTAGCCATAAAATCACCGCGATTGATTGCGCTGCGACATATCGTCACTGCATCGTTACTTTTTCGAGCTCAGAGACCTTTGCTCTCTGTTAAGGATTTCCAGCATGACCGAAGCGACAGGACTCATGGCCCACAACTGGGGCTTTGCCATTTTCCTCCTCGGTGTTGTCGGCCTTTGCGCCTTCATGCTCGGCGTCTCCAGCCTCCTCGGGTCAAAAGCCTGGGGCCGCAGCAAAAATGAACCGTTCGAGTCCGGCATGCTGCCTACAGGTGGCGCCCGCTTGCGGCTCTCAGCCAAATTCTATCTGGTCGCGATGCTGTTCGTGATCTTCGATATCGAAGCCCTCTTTCTCTTTGCCTGGTCTGTGTCCGTCCGCGAAAGCGGCTGGACCGGATTCGTCGAAGCCCTCGTTTTCATAGCAATTCTGTTGGCAGGCCTTGTCTACCTATTCCGAGTGGGCGCCCTTGACTGGGCTCCGGAAGCTCGTCGTAAGCGGCAAGCGAAGCTGAAACAATGAGGCTTTGGCGATGCAATACAATCTCACCAGGATCGACCCGGATGCTCCTAACGATCAGTACCCTATCGGCGAACGGGAAACCGTTTCCGATCCGTTAGAAGATCAAGTCCACAAAAACATTTACATGGGCAAACTCGAAGACGTGCTGAGTGGCGCGGTCAACTGGGGGCGTAAAAACTCCCTGTGGCCGTACAACTTCGGCCTTTCGTGCTGCTACGTGGAAATGACCACCGCCTTCACGGCGCCCCACGACATCGCGCGCTTTGGCGCCGAAGTTATCCGGGCATCACCGCGCCAGGCGGATTTCATGGTTATCGCCGGCACCTGCTTTATCAAGATGGCGCCGATCATTCAGCGTCTCTACGAGCAAATGCTCGAGCCAAAGTGGGTTATCTCCATGGGTTCGTGCGCCAACTCCGGTGGCATGTACGACATCTACTCCGTCGTTCAAGGGGTGGACAAGTTCCTGCCCGTGGACGTCTACGTGCCTGGCTGCCCGCCCCGCCCTGAAGCTTTTCTGCAAGGCTTGATGCTGTTGCAGGAGTCGATTGGCAAGGAGCGTCGTCCGCTTTCCTGGGTGGTCGGTGATCAAGGCGTTTATCGCGCCGAGATGCCGTCACAAAAGGAACAGCGCCGCGAACAGCGAATCGCAGTCACCAACCTGCGCAGCCCCGACGAAGTCTGATCCAGCCCGCTTCTTTTATAGAACGAAAACCTGGCTTCATTCTTTACGTTGACCGAAAGCGATAAAAAACCATGACTACAGGCAGTGCTCGACGCATCCCGCCTTATAAGGCAGACGACCAGGATGTGGTTGTCGAACTCAATAACCGTTTTGGCCCTGACGCCTTCACCGCCCAGGCCACACGCACCGGCATGCCGGTGCTGTGGGTGGCGCGGGCCAAGCTCGTCGAAGTCCTGAGCTTCCTGCGCAACCTGCCCAAGCCGTACGTCATGCTCTATGACCTGCATGGCGTGGACGAGCGTCTGCGCACCAAGCGTCAAGGTTTGCCGAGCGGTGCCGATTTCACCGTGTTCTACCACTTGATGTCGCTGGAACGTAACAGCGACGTGATGATCAAGGTCGCGCTGTCCGAAAGCGACTTGAGCATCCCGACCGTCACCGGTATCTGGCCGAATGCCAGCTGGTACGAGCGCGAAGTCTGGGACATGTTCGGTATCGACTTCCCGGGCCACCCGCACCTGACGCGCATCATGATGCCGCCGACCTGGGAAGGTCACCCGCTGCGCAAGGACTTCCCTGCGCGCGCCACCGAATTCGACCCGTTCAGCCTCAACCTCGCCAAGCAACAGCTTGAAGAAGAGGCTGCACGCTTCCGTCCGGAAGACTGGGGCATGAAGCGCTCCGGCACCAACGAGGACTACATGTTCCTCAACCTGGGCCCGAACCACCCTTCGGCTCACGGTGCCTTCCGTATCATCCTGCAACTGGACGGCGAAGAAATCGTCGACTGCGTGCCGGACATCGGCTACCACCACCGTGGTGCCGAGAAGATGGCCGAGCGCCAGTCCTGGCACAGCTTCATCCCGTACACCGACCGTATCGACTACCTCGGCGGCGTGATGAACAACCTGCCGTACGTGCTGTCGGTCGAGAAGCTGGCCGGTATCAAGGTGCCGGACCGCGTCGACACCATCCGCATCATGATGGCCGAGTTCTTCCGCATCACCAGCCACCTGCTGTTCCTGGGTACTTACATCCAGGACGTTGGCGCCATGACCCCGGTGTTCTTCACCTTCACCGACCGTCAACGCGCCTACAAGGTCATCGAAGCCATCACCGGTTTCCGCCTGCACCCGGCGTGGTACCGCATCGGCGGTGTGGCCCACGACCTGCCGAACGGCTGGGAGCGCCTGGTCAAGGAATTCATCGACTGGATGCCCAAGCGTCTGGACGAGTACCAAAAGGCTGCGCTGGACAACAGCATCCTCAAGGGCCGTACCATCGGCGTCGCGCAGTACAACACCAAAGAAGCCCTGGAATGGGGCGTCACCGGTGCCGGCCTGCGTTCGACCGGTTGCGACTTCGACCTGCGTAAAGCGCGCCCGTACTCGGGCTACGAGAACTTCGAGTTCGAAGTACCGCTGGCGGCCAATGGCGATGCCTACGACCGTTGCATCGTGCGCGTCGAAGAAATGCGCCAGAGCCTGAAGATCATCGAGCAGTGCATGCGCAACATGCCAGCCGGCCCGTACAAGGCGGATCACCCGCTGACCACGCCGCCGCCCAAAGAGCGCACGCTGCAGCACATCGAAACCCTGATCACGCACTTCCTGCAAGTTTCGTGGGGCCCGGTGATGCCGGCCAACGAATCCTTCCAGATGATCGAAGCGACCAAGGGTATCAACAGTTATTACCTGACGAGCGATGGCGGCACCATGAGCTACCGCACCCGGATTCGTACCCCAAGCTTTGCCCACTTGCAGCAGATCCCTTCGGTGATCAAAGGCGAGATGGTCGCGGACTTGATTGCGTACCTGGGTAGTATCGATTTCGTTATGGCCGACGTGGACCGCTAAGCATGAACAGCACGCTTATCCAAACAGATCGTTTCACCCTGAGTGAAACCGAGCGCTCGGCCATCGAGCACGAGCTGCATCACTACGAAGACCCGCGCGCGGCGTCGATCGAAGCCTTGAAGATCGTCCAGAAGGAACGTGGCTGGGTGCCGGACGGCGCCCTCTACGCCATCGGCGAAATCCTCGGCATCCCCGCCAGCGACGTTGAAGGGGTGGCCACGTTCTACAGCCAGATCTTCCGTCAGCCGGTCGGCCGCCACATCATTCGCGTGTGCGACAGCATGGTCTGCTACATCGGCGGCCACGAATCGGTGGTCAGCGAGATCCAGAACAAGCTGGGCATCGGCCTTGGCCAAACCACTGCGGACGGCCGCTTCACGCTGCTGCCGGTGTGCTGCCTGGGCAACTGCGACAAGGCGCCGGCGTTGATGATCGACGACGACACATTCGGTGACGTGCAGCCTGCTGGCGTCACCCAATTGCTTGAGGGCTACCCATGACCCTTACATCTTTCGGCCCGGCCAACCTGATCAAGCGTTCGCCTGAGACCCACCCGCTGACCTGGCGCCTGCGTGACGACGGCGAGCCGGTATGGCTCGACGAGTACCAGGCCAAGAACGGTTACGCGGCGGCGCGCAAGGCCTTCGCCGACATGGCTCAGGACGATATCGTCCAGACCGTCAAAGACGCCGGCCTCAAAGGTCGCGGCGGTGCAGGCTTCCCCACGGGTGTGAAGTGGGGCCTGATGCCTAAGGACGAATCCATCAATATCCGCTACCTGCTGTGCAACGCGGACGAGATGGAGCCCAACACCTGGAAAGACCGCATGCTGATGGAGCAACTGCCCCATCTGCTGATCGAAGGCATGCTGATCAGCGCCCGCGCGCTGAAAACCTACCGGGGCTACATCTTCCTGCGTGGCGAATACACCACCGCCGCCAAGCACCTCAACCGTGCCGTGGAAGAAGCCAAGGCCGCAGGCCTGTTGGGCAAGAACATCCTCGGTTCGGGTTTTGACTTCGAACTGTTCGTGCACACCGGCGCCGGGCGTTACATCTGCGGTGAAGAAACCGCACTGATCAACTCCCTCGAAGGCCGCCGCGCCAACCCGCGCTCCAAGCCGCCCTTCCCTGCCGCCGTCGGCGTGTGGGGCAAGCCGACTTGCGTGAACAACGTTGAAACCCTGTGCAACGTGCCGGCGATCATCGCCGACGGCGTTGACTGGTACAAATCGTTGGCGCGCGAAGGCAGCGAAGACATGGGCACCAAGCTCATGGGCTTCTCCGGCAAGGTCAAGAACCCTGGCCTGTGGGAGCTGCCGTTCGGCGTCACCGCACGCGAGCTGTTCGAGGACTACGCCGGTGGCATGCGCGACGGCTACACCTTGAAAGCCTGGCAGCCAGGTGGCGCCGGTACCGGTTTCCTGCTCCCCGAGCACCTCGACGCACAAATGTATGCCGGCGGCATCGGCAAGGTCGGTACCCGTATGGGCACTGGCCTGGCGATGGCGGTGGACAACACCGTGAACATGGTTTCGTTGCTGCGCAACATGGAGCAGTTCTTTGCCCGTGAATCCTGCGGCTTCTGCACCCCGTGCCGTGACGGCTTACCCTGGAGCGTCAAGCTGTTGATGGCGATCGAGAACGGTGAAGGCCAGCCAGGCGACATCGAGACCCTGCTGGGTCTGGTCGGTTTCCTCGGCCCAGGCAAGACCTTCTGTGCTCACGCACCGGGCGCCGTGGAGCCATTGGGCAGCGCAATCAAATACTTCCGCTCGGAGTTCGAAGCCGGCATCGCGCCTGTCAGCGCCGCCGTCCCGCCTCTGGCAAGGCCGATCGTAGTCGGCGCGTAACGCTTTAAAAGGCGAAGGGTCCGTGCCCTTCGCTTTCTCATGGGCTGACGCCGTAAAGGCTGTGTTGATGCCCATGAATAACAAGATTCCATTAGCCACGCCCGCTGACAACGGGCCAACGAAGAACTTTGAACCATGGCCACTATCCACGTAGACGGCAAAGCGCTCGAAGTCGATGGGGCAGACAACCTGTTACAGGCATGTCTCTCACTAGGCCTCGACATCCCGTATTTCTGCTGGCACCCCGCGCTTGGTAGCGTTGGTGCCTGTCGCCAGTGCGCGGTCAAGCAGTACACCGACGAGAACGACACCCGTGGTCGTATCGTCATGTCCTGCATGACCCCAGCCACCGACAACACCTGGATCTCCATCGAAGATGAAGAATCCAAGGCGTTCCGCGCCAGTGTCGTCGAATGGCTGATGACCAACCACCCGCATGACTGCCCGGTCTGTGAGGAAGGCGGTCACTGCCACCTGCAAGACATGACGGTGATGACCGGCCACAACGAGCGCCGTTATCGCTTCACCAAGCGCACCCACCAGAACCAGGACCTCGGCCCGTTCATTTCCCACGAAATGAACCGCTGCATTGCCTGCTACCGTTGCGTGCGTTTCTATAAAGACTACGCCGGCGGCACCGACCTGGGCGTCTTCGGCGCCCACGACAACGTGTACTTCGGTCGCGTTGAAGACGGCGTGCTCGAAAGCGAGTTCTCCGGCAACCTCACCGAGGTCTGCCCGACCGGTGTGTTCACCGACAAGACTCACTCCGAGCGCTACAACCGTAAGTGGGACATGCAGTTCTCGCCGAGCATCTGCCATGGCTGCTCCAGCGGTTGCAACATCTCCCCGGGCGAGCGCTACGGCGAACTGCGTCGCATCGAAAACCGCTTTAACGGTTCGGTCAACCAGTACTTCCTGTGCGACCGTGGCCGTTTCGGCTATGGCTACGTCAACCGCGAAGACCGCCCACGCCAGCCGCTGTTGGCCGGTGGCGCCAAGCTGAGCCTGGACGACGCGCTGGATAAAGCCGCCGACCTGCTGCGCGGCCGCAACATCGTCGGTATCGGTTCGCCGCGCGCCAGCCTCGAAAGCAACTACGCGTTGCGCGAGCTGGTGGGTGCCGAGCACTTCTACTCCGGTATCGAAGCCGCTGAGTTGGAGCGCATCCGTCTGGTCCTGCAAGTGCTGAACGACAGCCCGCTGCCAGTGCCGAACATGCGCGACATCGAAGACCACGATGCGATCTTTGTCCTCGGCGAAGACCTGACCCAGACCGCCGCGCGTATTGCGCTGTCGCTGCGTCAGTCGGTCAAAGGCAAGGCCGAAGACATGGCCGACGCCATGCGTGTTCAGCCCTGGCTTGACGCCGCGGTAAAAAACATCGGCCAGCACGCGCTGAACCCGCTGTTTATCGCAAGCCTGGCTGAAACCAAGCTCGACGACATCGCCGAAGAATGCGTTCACGCAGCGCCGGATGACCTGGCCCGCATCGGTTTCGCCGTGGCCCACGCCCTCGACGCCAGCGCGCCTGCTGTCGACGGCCTGGACACTGAAGCCGTTGAACTGGCCCAGCGCATCGCCGACGCCCTGCTCGCGGCCAAGCGCCCGTTGATCATTGCCGGTACCTCGTTGGGTTCCAAGGCACTGATTGAGGCTGCTGCGAATATCGCGAAGGCCTTGAAGCTGCGCGACAAGAACGGTTCCATCAGCCTGGTCGTGCCGGAAGCCAACAGCCTTGGCCTGGCCATGCTCGGTGGCGAGTCCCTGGACGCGGCCCTGCAAGCGGTGATCGACGGCAATGCCGACGCCATCGTGGTGCTGGAAAACGACCTGTACACCCGCACCGATTCGGCCAAGGTCGACGCTGCGCTGGACGCCGCCAAAGTACTGATCGTGGCCGACCACCAGAAGACCGCCACCAGCGAGCGTGCCGACCTGGTACTGCCAGCCGCCACCTTCGCCGAAGGCGACGGTACGCTGGTCAGCCAGGAAGGCCGCGCCCAGCGTTTCTTCCAGGTGTTCGACCCGAAATACATGGACGCCAGCATCCTGGTTCACGAAGGCTGGCGCTGGCTGCATGCCCTGCGCGCCACTCTGCTGAACCAGCCAATCGACTGGACCCAGCTCGACCACGTAACGGCTGCCGTCGCCGCAAGCGCGCCGCAGTTGGCCCGTATCGTCGACGCTGCACCGTCCGCCGCGTTCCGCATCAAGGGCATGAAACTGGCCCGTGAACCGCTGCGTTACTCCGGTCGTACCGCCATGCGCGCCAACATCAGCGTGCACGAACCGCGTACCCCGCAAGACCCGGACACCGCGTTCGCCTTCTCCATGGAAGGTTACTCGGGCTCGGTCGAGCCACGTCAGCAGGTGCCATTTGCCTGGTCGCCGGGCTGGAACTCGCCGCAAGCCTGGAACAAGTTCCAGGACGAAGTCGGTGGTCACATCCGCGCTGGCGACCCGGGCACCCGCCTGATCGAAAGCACCGGTGACGCGCTGAACTGGTTCGCTGCAGTACCGCGTCCGTTCAACCCGGCCCAGGGCACCTGGCAGGTTGTGCCGTTCTTCCACCTGTTCGGCAGCGAAGAAACCTCTTCCAAAGCCGCGCCGGTGCAAAGTCGCATTCCTGAAGCCTACGTGTCAGTGGCCAAGTCCGAAGCCGACCGCCTGGGCGTCAACGACGGTGCCTTGCTCAGCCTGAACGTGGCCGGCCAGACCCTGCGTCTGCCGCTGCGTATCAACGATGAGTTGGGTGCTGGCCTGGTTGCACTGCCTAAAGGCCTGGCGGGTATTCCGCCTGCGATTTTCGGCAAAACCGTTGACGGTCTGCAGGAGGCAGCGCAATGACTTGGTTCACGCCGGAAGTAATTGACGTGATCATTTCGGTGGTCAAGGCCATCGTGATCCTGTTGGCCGTAGTCGTTGCGGGCGCCCTGCTCAGCTTCGTCGAACGTCGCCTGCTGGGCTGGTGGCAGGACCGTTACGGTCCGAACCGCGTTGGCCCATTCGGCATGTTCCAGATCGCCGCCGACATGCTGAAAATGTTCTTCAAGGAAGACTGGACCCCACCGTTTGCCGACAAGGTGATCTTCACCCTGGCACCGGTCGTGGCCATGAGTGCCTTGCTGATCGCCTTCGCGATCATCCCGATCACCCCGACCTGGGGCGTGGCGGACCTGAACATCGGCTTGCTGTTCTTCTTCGCCATGGCCGGTTTGTCGGTCTACGCGGTGCTGTTCGCCGGTTGGTCGAGCAACAACAAGTTCGCCCTGTTGGGCAGCTTGCGGGCCTCGGCCCAGACCGTGTCCTACGAAGTGTTCATGGGCCTGGCGCTGATGGGCATCGTGGTGCAGGTCGGCTCGTTCAACATGCGCGACATCGTCGAGTACCAGGCGCAGAACCTGTGGTTCATCATTCCGCAGTTCTTCGGCTTCTGCACCTTCTTCATTGCTGGCGTCGCCGTGACTCACCGTCACCCGTTCGACCAGCCGGAAGCGGAACAGGAACTGGCTGACGGTTACCACATTGAATACGCCGGCATGAAATGGGGCATGTTCTTCGTTGGCGAGTACATCGGCATCATCTTGATCTCGGCCCTGCTGGTCACGCTGTTCTTCGGCGGCTGGCACGGTCCGTTCGGCATCCTGCCGCAGTTGGCGTTCTTCTGGTTCTTCCTGAAGACCGCGTTCTTCATCATGTTGTTTATCCTGCTGCGCGCTTCCATTCCGCGTCCACGATACGACCAGGTGATGGATTTCAGCTGGCGCTTCTGCCTGCCGCTGACCCTGATCAATTTGCTGGTGACGGCTGCCGTTGTGTTGTTGAACACGCCAGCCGGCGCGGTTCAGTGAGGATTTGACCCATGTTCAAATATATTGGCGACATCGTTAAGGGTACCGGTACCCAGTTGCGAAGCCTGGTGATGGTGTTCGGTCACGGCTTTCGCAAACGCGACACCTTGCAATACCCGGAAGAAGCGGTGTACCTGCCGCCGCGTTATCGCGGCCGTATCGTACTGACCCGCGACCCCGATGGCGAAGAGCGTTGTGTAGCCTGCAACCTGTGCGCCGTAGCGTGCCCGGTGGGTTGCATCTCCCTGCAGAAAGCTGAAACCGAAGACGGTCGCTGGTACCCGGACTTCTTCCGCATCAACTTCTCGCGCTGCATTTTCTGCGGCCTCTGCGAGGAAGCTTGCCCGACCACCGCGATCCAGCTGACACCGGATTTCGAGATGGCCGAGTTCAAACGTCAGGACCTGGTGTACGAGAAAGAAGATCTGCTGATCTCTGGTCCCGGTAAAAACCCTGATTACAACTTCTATCGTGTTGCAGGTATGGCCGTTGCCGGTAAGCCCAAGGGCGCCGCACAAAACGAAGCCGAGCCGATCAACGTGAAGAGCTTGCTGCCTTAAGGAAGAAAGATGGAATTCGCTTTCTATTTCGCGTCCGGTATTGCAGTGGTGTCCACGCTTCGCGTGATCACCAATACCAATCCTGTGCACGCCCTGCTCTACCTGATCATTTCGTTGATCGCCGTGGCCATGACGTTTTTCAGCCTCGGCGCACCGTTCGCCGGTGTGCTGGAAGTGATCGCCTACGCCGGCGCCATCATGGTGCTGTTCGTGTTTGTGGTGATGATGCTCAACCTGGGGCCGGCTTCGGTCGCCCAGGAGCGCGTCTGGCTCAAGCCCGGCATCTGGCTCGGCCCGGTCATCCTGGCAGCCCTGCTGCTGGGTGAACTGCTGTATGTGCTGTTCGCTCACCAGAGCGGCCAGGCCATCGGCCACACCACCGTAGACGCGAAAGCCGTGGGCGTCAGCCTGTTCGGCCCGTACCTGCTGGTGGTCGAACTGGCTTCGATGCTGCTGCTTGCGGCAGCCATCACCGCCTTCCACTTGGGCCGCAACGAAGCCAAGGAGCAATGACGATGCCTGCTATCCCTTTGGAGCATGGTCTGGCGGTCGCCGGCATCCTGTTCTGCCTTGGCCTGGTCGGCCTGATGGTTCGCCGTAACATTCTGTTTGTGTTGATGAGCCTGGAAATCATGATGAACGCCGCCGCACTGGCGTTCGTTGTTGCAGGTAGCCGATGGGCGCAGCCGGATGGGCAAGTCATGTTCATCCTGGTGATCAGCCTGGCAGCCGCCGAGGCCAGTATTGGCCTGGCGATCCTGCTGCAACTGTATCGTCGCTTCCACACGCTTGATATCGACGCTGCCAGTGAGATGCGCGGATGAACATGATCTTTCTGACTTTCGTATTTCCCCTGATCGGTTTCCTGCTGCTGTCGTTCTCCCGTGGACGCTGGTCGGAAAACCTGTCTGCCCTGATCGGTGTGGGTTCCATTGGCCTGTCGGCCATCGTGGCCGCCTACGTCATCTGGCAATTCAACGTGGCGCCGCCGGAAGGCGGTCACTACACCCTGGTGCTGTGGCAGTGGATGTCGGTGGACGGCTTCAAGCCCAACTTCGCCCTCTACGTCGACGGCCTGTCGATCACCATGCTCGGCGTTGTGGTGGGTGTAGGCTTCCTGATCCACCTGTTTGCGTCCTGGTACATGCGCGGTGAAGCGGGCTACTCGCGCTTCTTTTCGTACACCAACCTGTTTATCGCCAGCATGCTGTTCCTGGTCCTCGGCGATAACCTGTTGTTCCTGTACTTCGGCTGGGAAGGCGTGGGCCTGTGCTCGTACCTGTTGATCGGTTTCTACTACAGCAATCGCAACAACGGTAACGCGGCACTCAAGGCCTTTATCGTCACCCGTATCGGCGACGTGTTCATGGCCATCGGCCTGTTTATCCTGTTCCAACAGGTGGGCACGCTGAACATCCAGGAACTGCTGGTGCTGGCACCGCAGAAATTCCAGGTCGGCGACTTCTGGATCACCCTCGCAACCCTGATGCTGCTGGGCGGCGCCGTGGGTAAATCCGCGCAACTGCCGCTGCAAACCTGGCTGGCGGACGCGATGGCCGGTCCTACGCCGGTGTCGGCGCTGATCCACGCCGCAACCATGGTGACTGCGGGTGTCTACCTGATCGCACGTACCCACGGCCTGTTCACCCTGGCGCCGGAAATCCTGCACCTTGTAGGGCTGGTCGGTGGTGTGACCCTGGTTCTGGCGGGCTTTGCCGCGCTGGTGCAGACCGACATCAAGCGTATCCTCGCCTACTCGACCATGAGCCAGATCGGCTACATGTTCCTGGCCCTGGGCGTCGGCGCCTGGGACGCGGCGATCTTCCACCTGATGACCCACGCCTTCTTCAAGGCCCTGCTGTTCCTTGCCTCCGGTGCGGTGATCGTTGCCTGCCACCACGAGCAGAACATCTTCAAGATGGGCGGCCTGTGGAAGAAACTGCCGTTGGCCTACGCCAGCTTCATCGTCGGTGGTGCCGCCCTGGCAGCCCTGCCGTTGGTGACCGCAGGCTTCTACTCGAAAGATGAAATCCTCTGGGAAGCCTTCGCCAGCGGTAACCAGAACCTGCTGTATGCAGGCCTGGTGGGCGCGTTCATGACCTCGCTGTACACCTTCCGCCTGATCTTCATCACCTTCCACGGTGAAGCCAAGACCGAAGCACACGCAGGCCACGGCATCTCCCACTGGTTGCCACTGTCGGTGCTGATCATCCTATCGACCTTCATCGGCGCCATGATCACCCCGCCTCTGGCCGGTGTACTACCGGAAAGCGCCGGCCATGCCGGTGGCGCCGCCAAGCACAGCCTGGAAATCGCCTCGGGCGCCATCGCCATCGCCGGTATCCTGCTGGCCGCCCTGCTGTTCCTCGGCAAGCGTCGCTTTGTGACGGCGGTGGCCAACAGTGGCATAGGTCGCTTCCTCTCGGCCTGGTGGTTCGCCGCCTGGGGCTTCGACTGGATCTACGACAAACTGTTCGTCAAGCCTTACCTGGCCATCAGCCACGTACTGCGCAAAGACCCGCTCGACCAGACCATCGGTTTGATCCCGCGCGCCGCCAAGGCCGGTCACACCGCCCTGAGCCGCAGCGAGACCGGTCAACTGCGTTGGTATGCAGCCTCCATGGCCATCGGTGCCGTGCTGGTGATCGGCGCCATCGTTGTGGTAGCGGTCTGACTATGAACCTTTTGAACTTTGCGAACCTGCGAAAGGAAACGAGCCTGTCATGATTCTGCCCTGGCTAATCCTGATCCCCTTTATCGGCGGCCTGCTCTGCTGGATGGGTGAACGCTTCGGCGCCACCCTCCCCCGCTGGATTGCGTTGCTGACCATGTCCCTGGAACTCGCGCTCGGCCTCTGGCTGTGGGCCCACGGTGACTATTCATTCGCTCCGGCACCGGGTGTCGATCCCACCTTCGCGCTTGAATTCAAGCACGTGTGGATCCAGCGCTTCGGCATCAACGTGCACCTGGCCCTCGACGGCCTGTCGCTGTTGATGATTTTGCTGACCGGCTTGCTGGGTATCCTCTCGGTACTCTGCTCCTGGAAAGAAATTCAGCGTCACGTGGGCTTCTTCCACCTGAACCTGATGTGGATTTTGGGCGGTGTTGTCGGCGTGTTCCTGGCGCTGGACCTGTTCATGTTCTTCTTCTTCTGGGAAATGATGCTGGTGCCGATGTACTTCCTCATCGCGCTCTGGGGCCACAGTTCTTCGGACGGCAAGAAAACCCGGATCTACGCGGCGACCAAGTTCTTCATCTTCACCCAGGCTTCCGGCCTGATCATGTTGGTGGCGATCCTGGGTCTGGTACTGGTCAACTTCAACAACACCGGCGTGATTACCTTCAACTACGCCGACCTGTTGAAGACCAAGATGTCCCTGACCACCGAGTACATCCTGATGCTGGGCTTCTTCATCGCCTTTGCGGTGAAGCTGCCGGTGGTGCCGTTTCACTCCTGGCTGCCTGACGCTCACGCCCAGGCGCCGACCGCAGGTTCCGTCGACCTCGCCGGTATCCTGCTGAAGACTGCTGCTTATGGTCTGCTGCGTTTCGCCCTGCCGCTGTTCCCGAATGCCTCGGCCGAGTTCGCGCCGATCGCCATGACCCTGGGTCTGATCGGGATCTTCTACGGTGCGTTCCTGGCTTTTGCGCAAACCGACATCAAGCGTCTGATTGCCTTCTCGTCCGTTTCCCACATGGGTTTCGTACTGATCGGCATCTACTCCGGCAGCCAGCTGGCGCTGCAAGGCGCGGTGATCCAGATGTTGGCCCACGGTGTTTCGGCCGCCGCACTGTTTATCCTCAGTGGTCAGCTGTACGAGCGCCTGCACACCCGTGACATGCGTGAAATGGGTGGCGTGTGGTCGCGCATCGCGTACCTGCCGGCCATCAGCCTGTTCTTCGCCGCCGCATCCCTGGGCTTGCCGGGCACCGGTAACTTCATCGGCGAGTTCCTGATCCTGATGGGTTCGTTCGTGCACACGCCGTGGATCAGCGCCATTGCTACCTCGGGCCTGGTGTTCGGTTCGGTCTACTCGCTGATCATGATCCACCGCGCCTACTTCGGCCCGGCCAAGTCCGACACCGTCCTGCAAGGGATGGATGCTCGCGAACTGATCATGGTGCTCGGCCTTGCGGTGCTGCTGATCTACATCGGTGTGTACCCGCAACCGTTCCTGGACACTTCTGCCGCGACGATGCATGGCGTGCAGCAGTGGATCGGCACCGCCTTCTCTCAACTCGCTTCGGCCCGGTAAGAGCGCTATGGAATTCACGATCCAACACTTTATCGCGCTTGCGCCGCTGCTGATTACCAGCCTCACCGTTGTGGCGGTGATGCTGGCAATCGCCTGGCGCCGCAATCATTCGCAAACGTTCCTGCTGTCCTGTGCCGGGCTTAACCTGGCCCTGCTGTCGATCATCCCGGCACTCAAGGTCGCGCCATTGGCCGTGACCCCACTGATGATGGTCGATGACTTCGCGCTGCTGTACATCGCGTTGATCCTGGTTGCCACCCTGGCCTGCGTCACCCTCGCCCACGCCTATCTCGGCGAAGGCGGCACCGGCTATCCTGGCAACAAGGAAGAGCTGTACCTGCTGATCCTGCTGGCTGCGGCCGGTGGCATCGTGCTGGTCAGCGCTCAGCACCTGGCCGGCTTGTTCATCGGTCTGGAACTGCTGTCGATCCCGACTTACGGCCTGGTGGCCTACGCCTTCTTCAACAAGCGCTCGCTGGAAGCCGGCATCAAGTACATGGTGCTGTCGGCTGCCGGTTCCGCGTTCCTGTTGTTCGGTATGGCCCTGCTCTACGCCGAAGCCGGCAACCTGAGCTTCACCGGTATCGGTCACGCCCTGGCGGCCACCAACATGCCCGCGCCGATTGCCCAACTGGGCCTGGCGATGATGTTGATCGGCCTGGCGTTCAAGCTGTCCCTGGTGCCGTTCCACCTGTGGACCCCGGACGTGTACGAAGGCGCCCCGGCGCCAGTGGCTGCATTTCTGGCCACCGCGTCGAAGGTTGCCGTGTTTGCGGTGATGGTGCGTCTGTTCCAGATCTCGCCTGCGGCCAACACCGGCGTGCTGAGCACCGTGCTGACCGTGATCGCCATTGCGTCGATCCTGTTCGGTAACCTGCTGGCCCTGACCCAGAACAACCTCAAGCGTCTGCTGGGTTACTCCTCCATCGCGCACTTCGGCTACCTGCTGATCGCCCTGGTGGCGAGCAAAGGCCTGGCCGTGGAAGCCATGGGCGTGTACCTGGTCACCTACGTGATCACCAGCCTCGGTGCATTCGGCGTGATTACGCTGATGTCCTCGCCGTTCAAAGGCCGTGACGCCGACGCCCTGTACGAATACCGCGGCCTGTTCTGGCGCCGTCCGTACCTGACCGCCGTGCTCACCGTGATGATGCTGTCCCTGGCCGGTATCCCGCTGACCGCAGGCTTTATCGGCAAGTTCTACATCGTGGCTACCGGTGTTGAAGCCCACGAATGGTGGCTGGTTGCCTCGTTGGTACTGGGCAGCGCCATCGGCGTGTTCTACTACCTGCGCGTGATGGTCACCCTGTACCTGATCGAGCCAAACCTGCGCCGCGTAGACGCCGAGCTGCATTGGGAACAGAAGGCAGGCGGCGTGATGCTGCTGGCCATCGCCCTGCTCGCGTTCTTCCTGGGCGTATACCCACAACCGTTGCTCACCCTGGTGCAGCACGCGGTGCTGGGCGTTTGATCGCTTAGCGTGACGCGGTAAACAAAACGGCGCCTTCGGGCGCCGTTTTGCGTTTCTGAGGGTCAGTTCTTTTACCTGCTCTTACTGTAGAAATTTCCTTCCTCCTCTACCTATTCGTCTGGCATCTACTCGCTGAAGGCGGCCTTATGGTGGTTGCGTTTTAGGAAAGTTCCCACAGCCCGGTCACTTGACCCAAGGCGCGTGGGCCACCACACTATACGCAGGCTACGTACAGAACATGGATGCTCTATTTATCGAATTGCCGGCCTTTGAACGGCATCGCAGGGACTATCTGAGTGACGAGCTATTCCAGGGCTTTCAACAGGAGTTGATGAAGAATCCGCAAGCGGGCGACGTCATCGAGGGAACCGGCGGGTTGCGCAAGGTCCGTTTCGTCGATGAGCGACGCAACAAAGGCAAACGCGGAGGCTTGCGGGTCATTTACTACTGGTGGTCGGGCGGCACGCAGTTCTGGTTATTCACCCTGTACGGCAAACACGAACAGGATGACCTTACCCCCAACCACAAGAAAGCCTTAAAACTCCTGCTGGACAGGGAAATCAAAGCGAGAACACATCATGAAACGTGAAATCTTTTCCGAACTGGTCGAAGGCTTCGACGCCCTGGCCGAAGAACGCCAAGGCAAAGTCACCCTGCGGACCCACAAGGTCCATCTCAACAACCTGGCCCCGCTGAGCGCCGAAGAAGTGGTGGCCGTGCGCCAACAACTCAACCTCTCGCGCTCGGTGTTCGCCATGTACCTGCGCACCAACGTGCGCACCCTGGAAAACTGGGAACAAGGCCGCGCCAAACCCAACGCCCAGGCCACCACCTTGATTCGGCTGGTGGCACGCTTTCCGGAAACCGTGGCGCAGCTTGCTGCACTAGGCTAAACAAGCACCTCGTGGTGAACCGGCTTGCAGTGCTGAACGGCTGGTTGTGGCGAGCGGGCTTGTTGTGGTGAGGAGGGTTTGTAGTAGCGCGGGCTTGTTGTGGCGAGCGGGCTTGCCCCGCGTTGGAGCGCGCAGCGCTCCCAGCAAAACACAAAGTCACCCCGCTCGTGGGCAATCCCAGACCCGATCGGCACAACCCCAAGCCGGTTATCACGTACGTACCAGGCAATCGGCGCGCTTTTTAATTCGCCAAACACCAGGGCTCGGGCGGGCAATCGAATGCGGGGCGTTGGCCGCCCCGCATTCAGGCGTGCGCTTAAAACGCGATACCGACTTTAAAACCGTACTCGTCGCGCTTGAGCTTGGTGTTGTCGGCGACATAGGAGTCGTCGTCGAGCTTGTATTCGGTGCGGGTGTAATACAGGCCCGCCATCACCGGCAAGTCACCTTTCTGGTTCATCAGCAGGCTGACTTCGGCGTACGGGTTGGTGCGGTCCTTGAGGTCCACCGTGTCGCTGCCCAGGCCATCGACCTTGAGCTTGGCCCGGCCATCAATGGTGCGGCGGGCACCGGCTTCGACGCGCAGGGTCATGTCATCGAACTGGTGGTTGTAACCCAGCGCGGCCTTGGCGAACGGCGATTTGTTGGTGAGCTTGACGTCGTAATCGTTGGTGTCCGGCTCGTAACGGGTCCAGCTGTAGCCACCACCGACGATCACGTCGACGAAGTTGCGCGCGTCCAGCGCGGCACGCCAGCCAAGGTCGAGGTCAGCCTGGCCTTCCTTGAGTTTATTGCTACTTTTTTCGCCGTATTTGGCTTCGATACCGGCTTGGTAAATAAAGCCGGACTCGGCGGTGAGCTTATTGCCGAAGTTGTAGAACAGGCCCGCTTCGGGCATGTGGTCCTTGTCGCTTTCGCTGCCACCTTCGAGTTTGAAGTCGTTATAGCTGCCCTGCAGGCCCAGGACGGAAATCGGGCCAGTCGGTGCGGCGGCGAACACCACAGCAGGCGCGGTGACCAGCGCCAGCAGCGAGGAACCCTTGAGGAATTTTCCGAATAGCTTGGACATCGTTTTACATCTCCTTGTCTGGTGAGCAAATTATTCAGGAAACGGTTCGAACCTCGGCGTTTGCCAAAGGTTCGAATTAATTTGCATCGACATGAAGGTAAAACGGTTCAGCGAAGGCTCTAGCTCAGGGCTCCCTGGAGTTTGCCACTACCAAGCCATCAAGGGCTTGGCGAAGTTTCGGATGCTTCGGCAAACGAATACCGAAGGTGCCCTGCAGCAATTCCAGTAACTCATCGGCACTTTCGACGACGCGTTTTTCGCTGGGCTGGTCAAGGCAATGAACTGCGTAATTGGCATTGGCCAAGGTATGCCGTTTACCCGGCGCCAACCGCGCCGCTTTCAGTTGCCCGACGAAAACGGAAGCCGGGTGCGTCGACACGTACCAATTGCCGATGGTGTAGTCGATATCGGCCTGCACTTGCAGGTCGAACACATATAAACCTCGCCATTCCTCGCCCACCTGCGCCCACAGGGTGTAATCGGCACCGTTGAAGGTCAGGCGATAAGGTTCATGGGCGGTGGCCTGGGGCACCTCGGTGTCCAGCTGCAACGGGCTGCTGGGCACCATGCCGCCGAAGCCGACATCGGTGACGTAACGCACGCCGTCCAGGGTCACCAGGCTCAGGCGATGGGTGCGCCCGGTGCGCGCATCAGGCGGCCCGCCCATCACCACCCAGCCGGTAAGCCCGCAGGCGTCGAAACCCAGCTCCTGCAACAGCGCCAGGAACAGGTAGTTAAGCTCGAAACAGTAACCGCCACGCCCGTCCAGCAGGACCTTTTGCTCAATGCTGGGCAGGTCGATCGGCACCGGTGAGTGCAGCAATGTCGACAGGCTCTCGAAGGCGAAGGTGCAGACGTGCCGCAACTGCAGGTCCTGCAGGGTTTTGAGCGTGGGCGGCGGGGCTGAGTCGTAGCCCAGACGCTGCAGGTAGAGCTGGCTGTGAGTCAATCGGGACATGGCGCGATCCTTGGGCGCGTGACGAGTGCGTCACTATGACGCGCCAGCGTACGACTTGTCATTTTGAGTGAACCTTTTTGAAAGCCCGCCTATCCATCTATAACAAGACAGGGAGGCAACATGAGTACCGCAAAAATCTACACCATTCACTATCAACTGCACGGTCAACCGAAATCCTTTGTGGTGCGCGCCGAGGTGATGAATAACGCTGAAGCGTGGCATTGGGCGGCGGTCGATGCCGATATTGCCCATGTCAGCCGCATAGGGCGCGTGGGGCATGAGCAGGTCAAGAAAACCACCCGGCCCTGGGCGGAGAAGTTTGGGATCAGCGAGGTTACCTGGGTGCCGCCCAAGTAGGTTTCGCTTGGATGTGATCAGGCCCCGCTTTTGCGGGGTTTGGTTTTTGGGGGTGTTGGTGGTGGTGTGCATATCCGTTATTTAGGTAACGGCGGCCTAGGGTTCCGCCCTGACGGCGGGTCACTTTTGCAAAGACGCAAAAGTAACCAAAAAGTCCTCGTCCCAACACTCGGTGCCTCGCTGTGGCTCGGCATGCCCTCAATCCGACAGTGATTTGGGGGGCGATTTCAGATCAAGATCAAGATCAAAAGCGCAGATCAAAAGACCGCTGACTTCGTCATCGAAAAGGATGTAAGGGCCAGAGCAACAGCAACAGCANGGGCGATTTCAGATCAAGATCAAGATCAAAAGCGCAGATCAAAAGACCGCTGACTTCGTCATCGAAAAGGATGTAAGGGCCAGAGCAACAGCAACAGCAGAGCCATACTCGGTCAAAGGTGGGAGCTTGCCTGCGATAGCATCAACCGGTTGTACCTGATGTACCGAGGTGTCTGCATCGCAGGCAAGCCAGCTCCCACAGAAAAGCAGATCCCAGGTGTATGCAAATCCGCTTTTCGCTTTTGATCCAACCACTCAGGTCGGCTTTCAGGCCGCCGTGCTGTAGATCTTGATCTTGATTTTGATCTGAGGCGCCCCGTCAACCACGATGGCCGAACGCAGGCTTG
>NZ_LMKI01000035.1:0-365347 GCF_001421425.1 Pseudomonas sp. Leaf15 | reverse complement strand
ATCATGCGCTTTTCGTCAACGGCGACGCGAGCGGCGGAGCCTTCGAGTTCGGCGAGGCCTTCGGCGACGTCGAGTTTGTCCAGGGCGGCCTTGGCGCGCACGATGGCGGCGGAGTCACTGGCGGTGACGGCGCGGGCTTCGATGGCGGCGGCGGCGCCGGCACCGTCGAGGCGGTCCATGTTGGCTTCGGTGGCGTGGCCGGCGTTGGCGCCTTTGGCGGCTACTTCGCCTTCTTCTTCTTTGTCGAATTCGTCCCAGCTCAGCATGACGTGTCGTCTCCTGCGTGAGGGCTCAAAGGTGCCCGTGTGAAACCGGATGGTTGGGTGTTCACACGGCCCAGAGGCCGCGGTGGATCTTAAGGAATCGTTTGTTGCAACAGCTCGCGCAGGCAATTAAACGGAATAGGGTTACGGGTTCTGCTTGAGGCTTGAGGTGCGCAGCAACAGATGCAGGCTCGCGCGGAGGCCTCAGGTCTGGCTCTTCATCCCAGTGTAAAGGGATATTGCAGGCCCGATTTACCCGCGCATTATAGGGAAAAAATCGGCTTTGTGTTGCGGCGGATGGTCACGATTGAGGGCCAAAATGCTGTGGTTTTCGGCCAGAGCGTGTGTTTGCAAGGGTTTGCTGGGGTAGGAATTTTTTGACGGGCGGTGGGATAGTTTTTGTAGGGCTGTGGGCGGGGGAATTGAGGAGGGCTGTGTGGGGTGTGTTTGGCTGGGATCGCCATCGCAGGCAAGCCAGCTCCCACATTGGGTGGGCGGTGGGCCAGAGGGCGGTTCTTGGCCGCAAGAACGATTTCTTGCGGCGACCAAGATCCGGGTTTAAATCTTTCTGAAAAAGTTATTACCCGTTAGAGCAACCATTGCCCATCACTTGATAATTAAGAATATGACGCTGGCCTTGTGAGTCTTCATATTCCATTTGTACCGGTACAACGTTGCAGACATCCGGGATGTTGCTCATGGACAATACTTTGGCCACATCCAAGTGTGTGCTGTAAGTGTAGTCTTCAACGATCGGTGGGTTCTGTCCGGCCAGCTCAGTCGGGGCTTCGTCGGCCAGGGCGGCGGTGGCGCACAAGCTGCAGAGGGCCAAAACTACTAACGCTTTCATTTCTGTATTTACCTTCTTCAGGGCGAAAGGGGTCACGGGGCCCTTATGAGGCCACGTGTGTAACTTTAAAATTGGGAAGTTCGGATTAACGTTGCCTTGGTGGGGGCTGTTACGGTGTTAATCACGTTGCCTTGTTGGCGGAGTTGATTTTAGGCCTGCGGGTTATATTCATATACCCGTGCTTTTGATAAACACTATTGGCGGTTTTTGTAACAATCCCGTGGTAAAGGTTTTTTCATCAGGCGCCAAAGCCGCGCAGGCCGTGGGCCAGAGCCCTGAAAGGGCATAGCAGGGCATTTTGTAGGGGCTTGTTACTACCATCGTCGAATGGTTCTATGGGGCTGCCCCGGCTACAACAGGGGCCATACAACAACAACTATGTCACCGAGGTAAGAAAGATGAGTGCGGCTTCCCTGTACCCCGTTCGCCCCGAAGTAGCAGCCAACACGCTGACCGACGAGGCGACCTACAAGGCCATGTACCAGCAGTCGGTGGTCAACCCCGATGGCTTCTGGCGCGAGCAAGCCAAGCGCCTTGACTGGGTCAAGCCTTTCACCGCGGTCAAGCAGACCTCTTTCGACGACCACCATGTCGACATCAAATGGTTCGCCGACGGCACCCTCAACGTTTCCTACAACTGCCTGGACCGCCACCTCGCCGAGCGTGGTGATCAGGCTGCGATCATCTGGGAAGGCGATGACCCTTCCGAAAGCCGCACCATCACCTATCGCGAGCTGCATGAAGAAGTCTGCAAGTTCGCCAACGCCCTGCGCGGCCAGGATGTGCACCGCGGCGACGTGGTGACTATCTATATGCCGATGATCCCCGAAGCCGTGGTCGCCATGTTGGCCTGTACCCGCATCGGTGCGATTCACTCCGTGGTGTTTGGCGGTTTTTCACCGGAAGCCCTGGCCGGTCGCATTATCGACTGTAAGTCGAAGGTGGTGATCACCGCCGATGAAGGCATCCGCGCCGGTAAGAAGATTCCGCTGAAGGCCAACGTCGACGACGCGCTGACCAACCCGGAAACCAGCAGCATCCAGAAAGTCATCGTGTGCAAGCGCACCAATGGCAACATCAAGTGGAACCAGCATCGCGACATCTGGTACGAAGACCTGATGAAAGTGGCGGGCACTGTGTGTGCGCCAAAAGAGATGGGCGCCGAAGAAGCGCTGTTCATCCTTTACACCTCGGGCTCCACCGGCAAGCCTAAAGGCGTGCAGCACACCACCGGCGGCTACTTGCTGTACGCAGCCCTGACCCACGAACGCGTGTTCGACTACCGCCCAGGTGAAATCTACTGGTGCACCGCCGACGTCGGCTGGGTCACCGGCCACACCTATATCGTCTACGGCCCGCTGGCCAACGGCGCGACCACGCTGCTGTTTGAAGGCGTGCCGAACTACCCGGATATCACGCGGGTGGGCAAGATCGTCGACAAGCACAAGGTCAATATCCTCTACACCGCACCGACCGCGATCCGCGCGATGATGGCTTCGGGCACCGCCGCCTGTGAAGGTGTGGATGGCAGCAGCCTGCGCCTGCTCGGTTCGGTGGGTGAGCCGATCAACCCGGAAGCCTGGGACTGGTACTACAAGAATGTCGGCCAATCCCGTTGCCCGATCGTCGACACCTGGTGGCAGACCGAAACCGGCGCCACCTTGATGAGCCCGCTGCCGGGTGCCCACGCACTCAAGCCGGGCTCGGCGGCACGCCCATTCTTCGGCGTGGTGCCGGCGCTGGTGGACAACCTCGGTAACATCATCGAGGGCGCTGCCGAAGGCAACCTGGTGATCCTCGATTCGTGGCCGGGCCAGGCGCGCACGCTGTATGGCGACCATGACCGTTTTGTCGACACTTACTTCAAGACCTTCCGTGGCATGTACTTCACCGGCGACGGCGCGCGCCGCGATGAAGACGGCTACTGGTGGATCACCGGGCGCGTGGACGACGTGTTGAACGTGTCCGGCCACCGCATGGGCACCGCCGAGATTGAAAGCGCCATGGTTGCGCACCCGAAAGTCGCTGAAGCGGCGGTGGTGGGTGTGCCCCATGACATCAAGGGGCAGGGCATCTATGTGTATGTCACGCTCAAGAATGGCGAAGAACCGAACGAAGCGCTGCGCCTGGAGCTGAAAAACTGGGTGCGCAAAGAGATCGGGCCGATTGCCTCGCCGGATGTGATCCAGTGGGCACCGGGTTTGCCGAAAACACGTTCGGGTAAAATCATGCGCCGGATTCTGCGCAAGATCGCCACAGCCGAGTATGACGGGTTGGGAGATATCTCCACCTTGGCCGACCCAGGTGTGGTGGCGCATTTGATTGAGACGCACAAGACCATGAACGTCGCGTAAGGCGGGCTGGGTCAGATAAGGCCCCATTCGGCGTGAGCCGGGTGGGGCTTTTTTGTGCGGCTTGGTCCGACCTCTCCGGCGAAACCGGATCACTGTGGGGGCTTGCCTGCGATGAGCATGGGTATCGACACAACGTTTGAAGGCAGCCATTTCTCCTGTGGCGAGCAGGCTTGTCCTGCGTTGGGCTGCGAAGCAGCCCCTGACCCAGACGCTGAGTTCTTTCAGGAAAACTGCAGTGCCTTTACTGGGGCCGCTTCGCAGCCCAACGCAGGACAAGCCTGCTCGCCACAACAGCCCACCTGCCAACTAACCGGTTGTATAGATACCTATGCTGCGATGAGGGCGTATCAGGCACAGGCGGGTTAGCTGACAGGCCGCTATCGCAGGCAAGCCAGCTCCCACATCTGGAATGTGTTTCACGGCCGGAGTCTGATCGTTCCCACGCTCCGCGTGGGAATGCCGCCATGGACGCTCCGCGTCCGCTCTTGGGGCGTGACGCAGAGCGTCACAGGATGCATTCCCACGCGGAGCGTGGGAACGATCTGTGCGCAGGCCAATAAATATCGGTTTCTTTCGTAGGAGGTTTCTGAATGTTACCGTCCAGCCTAAATGTGTAACCCCACGCCCAATCCTGAGGCAATGTGCTACGCCTGCGCCCCGAAAACCCGCGTTTTAGACACCCTCACAAATAAGATTAAACGCCAGACTTGCCGTGCTAGAAGGGTTTGCGAATAATAGGCCCGCAATTTGCAGCATCAACAGGTTTAATATCTTTTGTCTCTGCATAAAATTCAGAGGCTGTCAATGAGCTGGAACCGCTTTCTCGGTGCTTCTGTAAATTGTTGTCGCATTGAGGAAATATCGGCTTCCGGCCTGTCGTTAGAATGCCGATCACTCGCTCGTCGTCTCCTGTATCAATTTGGGGTAGGACGCAGCACCGCTATTCGGTTTCACTTAAGTCGCATCGTGGGCCACGGCTCATTCTGCTTTTTGCCCCATACCGATGGAGTCCCAAGATGAAGAAACTTGTGCTGTTGGGCGCCCTGGCGCTGTCCGTGCTGTCCATGCAGGCCTTCGCTGATGAAAAGCCTCTGAAAATTGGTATCGAAGCGGCTTACCCTCCGTTTGCCTCGAAGGCGCCGGATGGCAGCATCGTCGGTTTTGACTACGACATCGGTAACGCGCTGTGCGCAGAGATGAAGGTCAAGTGCGTATGGGTCGAGCAGGAATTCGACGGCCTGATCCCTGCGCTCAAAGTGCGCAAGATCGACGCGATCCTGTCGTCCATGTCCATCACCGAAGACCGCAAGAAATCCGTGGACTTCACCAACCGCTACTACCTGAGCCCGGCGCAGCTGGTGATGAAGGAAGGCACCACCGTCAGCGACAGCCTGGATGAACTCAAAGGCAAGAAAATCGGCGTGCAACGCGGTTCGATCCACGATCGTTTCGCCAAGGAAGTCCTGGCCCCTAAAGGCGTCACGGTTGTGCCTTACAGCTCGCAGAACGAAATCTACCTGGACGTGGAAGCCGGTCGCCTCGATGGCACCGTGGCTGACGCCACCCTGCTGCAAGACGGCTTCCTGAAAACCCCGGCCGGTAAAGGCTACGCGTTCGTGGGCCCACAGTTCACCGACGCCAAGTACTTCGGTGACGGCATCGGCATCGCTGTACGCAAAGGCGACAAGGCCGAGCTGGACAAGATCAACGCTGCGATTGCCGCGATCCGTGCCAACGGCGAATACAAGAAAATCCAGGACAAATACTTCGACTTCGATATTTACGGCGCTGACCCTAAGTAACTCGTCGCAGCTGTCTGTCCAGAATGGCGCAAGCAACAGAAGATTCTGAAGTTTGCGCCATTTTTTCATCCCCCTTTTCGAGGACCTGAATCATGTTGAACGGCTACGGGGCTGTCATCCTCGATGGCGCATGGTTGACGCTTCAGCTCGCCTTGTCGTCCATGGCCTTGGCCATTGTTCTGGGTCTGATCGGGGTCGCGTTACGCCTGTCGCCGGTGCGCTGGTTGGCTTGGCTGGGTGACTTGTACTCCACGGTGATCCGCGGGATCCCCGACCTGGTGCTGATTCTGCTGATTTTCTACGGCGGCCAGGACTTGTTAAACCGCGTCGCGCCGATGCTTGGCTATGACGACTATATCGACTTGAACCCCTTGGCCGCCGGTATCGGCACCCTGGGTTTCATCTTTGGCGCCTACCTCTCGGAAACTTTCCGTGGCGCCTTCATGGCCATTCCCAAGGGCCAGGCCGAGGCCGGCCTTGCGTATGGCATGAGCAGTTTCCAGGTGTTTTTCCGGGTGATGGTGCCGCAGATGATCCGGCTGGCGATCCCTGGTTTCACCAACAACTGGCTGGTACTCACCAAGGCCACCGCGCTGATCTCGGTGGTGGGCCTGCAAGACATGATGTTCAAGGCCAAACAGGCGGCAGACGCCACCCGTGAGCCTTTTACCTTCTTCCTCGCAGTGGCGGCGATGTACCTGGTGATCACCAGCGTGTCGTTGCTGGCCCTGCGTTATCTTGAGAAGCGCTACTCGGTAGGCGTAAGGGCGGCTGATCTATGATCTTCGACTACAACGTCATCTGGGAAGCCATGCCGCTGTACCTTGGCGGCCTGGCAACCACCCTGAAACTGTTGGCCATCTCGCTGTTCTTCGGCCTGCTTGCTGCCTTGCCCCTGGGCTTGATGCGCGTGTCCAAGCAGCCGGTCATCAACGGTGTGGCCTGGCTCTACACCTATGTGATCCGCGGCACGCCGATGCTGGTGCAGCTGTTTTTGATCTACTACGGCTTGGCGCAATTCGAAGCCGTGCGCGAAAGCTTCCTGTGGCCGCTGCTGTCCAGCGCCACGTTCTGCGCGTGCCTGGCGTTTGCGATCAACACCAGCGCCTACACCGCCGAAATCATCGCCGGCAGCCTCAAGGCCACGCCGAACGGTGAGATTGAAGCGGCCAAGGCCATGGGCATGTCGCGCTACAAGCTGTACCGCCGCATCCTGCTGCCGTCGGCCCTGCGCCGGGCGCTGCCGCAGTACAGCAACGAAGTGATCATGATGCTGCAGACCACCAGCCTGGCGTCCATCGTCACCTTGATCGACATCACCGGTGCTGCACGCACCGTGAACGCTCAGTACTACTTGCCGTTCGAAGCCTATATCACCGCCGGCGTGTTCTACCTGTGCCTGACCTTTATCCTGGTGCGCCTGTTCAAGTTGGCCGAGCGCCGCTGGCTGAGCTACCTGGCTCCACGGAAGCACTGATATGGAACGTATCGATCACCTGCTGCCCTGGGGCCACCTGGGGTGTGAACGCCAACTGAGCGTCTTTCGTTTCGGCACTGGCGAGCGCAAGGCCTATATTCAGGCCAGCCTTCACGCCGACGAATTGCCGGGCATGCGCGCGGCGTGGGAGCTGAAAAAGCGCCTCACCGAACTGGAACAGCAAGGCGCGCTTAACGGCGTGGTCGAGCTGGTGCCGGTGGCCAACCCGATGGGCCTGGGCCAGTTGCTGCAAGGCAGCCACCAGGGGCGTTTCGAAGTCGGCAGCGGCAAGAACTTCAACCGTGATTTCGTCGAGCTGAGCGCGCCGGTTGCCGAGTTGCTCAAGGGCAAGCTGGGCGATGACCCGCACGCCAATGTGCGCATGATCCGCCAGGCGATGACCGACGCACTCAACGCACTGCCCGCGCCGAGCAGCCAGCTGCAAGGCATGCAGCGCATCTTGCTGAGCCACGCCTGCACCGCCGATATCGTCCTGGACCTGCATTGCGACGCCGAAGCCGCGTTGCACATGTATGCGTTGCCCCAGCACTGGCCGCAGTGGCGCTCGTTGTCGGCGCACCTGGGTGTGAAAGTCGGCCTGCTGGCGGAGGACTCCGGCGGCAGTTCGTTTGATGAGGCTTGCTCGCTGCCGTGGTTGCGTCTGTCACAGGCGTTCCCCGAGGCACAGGTTCCACTGGCGTGCCTGGCGACTACCCTGGAATTGGGCGGCCAGGCCGACACCGGCCGTGATGAAGCGATTTTCCACGCCGAAGGCATCCTCGCGTTCCTGGCCGAGCAAGGCTTGATCACCGGCCAATGGCCGGCGCCGCAGTACGACGCGTGCGAAGGCTTGCCCTTCGAAGGTACCGAGTTGCTGTTTGCGCCCCATGCCGGTGTGATCAGTTACCTGCGTAAAGCCGGTGACCGGGTAGAAGCGGGCGATGAGATTTTTGAAGTGATTGACCCTCTGACCGACCGCGTCAGCATTGTCTGCGCGGGGACGTCCGGGGTGTTGTTTGCCGTTGAACGGCTACGTTATGCCCAAGCGGGTTTCTGGCTGGCCAAGGTGGCGGGGCGCGAAGCGCTGCGTCACGGGCGCTTGCTCAACGACTGACCACCTGTTTTTGTGAGAACCGACCGCATGTACAAACTTGAAGTCCAAGACCTGCATAAACGCTATGGCAGTCATGAAGTGCTCAAAGGCGTGTCCCTGGCCGCCGCGGCCGGTGATGTGATCAGCATCATCGGTTCCAGTGGTTCGGGCAAAAGTACCTTTTTGCGCTGCATCAACCTGCTGGAGCAACCCCACGCCGGCAAGATTCTGCTCAACAACGAAGAGCTGAAACTGGTGGCCAACAAGGACGGCGCCATGAAGGCCGCCGACCCTAAACAATTGCAGCGCATGCGTTCGCGCCTGTCCATGGTGTTCCAGCATTTCAACCTGTGGTCGCACATGACTGCGCTGGAAAACGTGATGGAAGCGCCGGTGCACGTGCTGGGCATGTCGAAAAAAGACGCGCGTGAGAAGGCCGAGCATTACCTGGCCAAGGTCGGCGTGGGCCATCGTAAGGATGCGTTCCCCGGCCACATGTCCGGCGGTGAGCAGCAGCGCGTGGCGATTGCCCGTGCCCTGGCGATGGAGCCGGAGGTGATGCTGTTTGACGAACCGACCTCGGCCCTCGACCCGGAGCTGGTCGGCGAAGTGCTCAAGGTGATGCAGGACCTGGCCCAGGAAGGCCGCACCATGGTGGTGGTAACCCACGAAATGGGCTTTGCCCGTGAAGTGTCGAACCAGTTGGTGTTTTTGCACAAAGGTATCGTCGAAGAACGGGGTAACCCGCGTGAAGTGCTGGTGAACCCGCAGTCCGAGCGGTTACAGCAGTTCCTTTCGGGTAGCCTGAAATAATCAAGACTGCTTTTGTGCACCGAGTTAGTGCATGCTGCGCAGCTTTAAGGTTGGCCTCGATCCCCGGTGGGAGCTGGCTTGCCTGCGATGGCGGTGGGTCAGTTTGCCTCTCTGGCACAGACACGCCGCCATCGCAGGCAAGCCAGCTCCCACATTAGATCTCATATGGTTTGAGATTTGTGTTGGTTTCCGGGCTAGCATTGGCCCTTGTCTTCATCACCGTTCTTCGTTTCGGATAGCACTCCATGACCGCCCATAAAATTGGTTTCCTGATTTGGCCCAGCACAAAAGCACTGACGCTTGCGCTGGCTGAGGAGGCTTTGCGCGTTGCTCAGCGGGTGCATCCGGACGTGGTGTACGAACTGTCGTTTTTGCAGGCCGAACCGCGCACCGAGGGCGACTGGCAATTGCCGGGCGAGCCCTGGGCCGGCAAGCTCGAAGGTTTCCAGAAGCTGTTCCTGCTGGCGGATGAGCCGCCGACCGTCATCGCCTCCCAGCTCAGCAGCGCGCTCAAGCAGCTTGTGCGGGCTGGCTGTGTGATTGGTGGCTTGTCGGCGGGCGTGTATCCCTTGGCTCAGTTGGGTTTGCTCGATGGCTACCGCGCCGCCGTGCATTGGCGCTGGCAGGATGACTTCGCCGAGCGTTTCCCCAAGGTGATTGCCACCAGCCACCTGTTCGACTGGGACCGCGACCGCCTGACCGCCTGTGGTGGCATGTCGGTACTCGACCTGTTGCTGGCGGTGCTGGCCCGTGATCATGGCGCCGAACTGGCGGGTGCGGTCTCCGAAGAGCTGGTGGTGGAGCGCATCCGCGAAGGCGGCGAGCGCCAGCGCATCCCCCTGCAAAACCGCCTGGGCTCCAGCCATCCGAAGCTGACCCAGGCCGTGCTGCTGATGGAAGCCAATATCGAAGAGCCGCTGACCACCGACGAAATCGCCCAGCATGTGTGCGTGTCGCGACGACAACTCGAGCGCATCTTCAAGCAATACCTCAACCGCGTTCCCAGCCAGTATTACCTGGAACTGCGCCTGAACAAGGCGCGCCAGATGCTGATGCAAACCAGCAAGTCGATCATCCAGATCGGCCTGTCGTGCGGCTTCTCCTCGGGGCCGCACTTCTCCAGCGCTTACCGCAACTTTTTTGGCGCCACCCCGCGTGAAGACCGCAACCAGCGGCGCAGCAGCAGCCCGTTTGAATTGTCGTCGGTGCCCTCCGAGCGCGGTTGAGTGGTCCTTATTGTTCGGCTTCTTCTTCTGATGCGTCGGTTGACGACGTTGGGCTCAGTTGCGCGCGCTGCCTGACCTCCGGGATGCCAAAGTCCACTGCGGTGCGGTTGTAATACGGCACCAGCAGGGCGATCGTTTCAGGCGAGAACGTATTGCCGCCGAGAACAAAACCGTCGGCCCTGTCCGCAGCCACCTCAAGCAGGTCCGTGGGAAGCTCGGTTATCCGGTTGTTTCTCAGGTCCAGTTGGTCGAGGGATGGCAGGTTGAACGTCCCGTTGGGCACCTCGGTAAGGCCGGCATTTTCGATGATCAGGCTGGTTAACCCGGACATCTTGCTGACGTCGGGCGTGATGCCCAAGGGGTTGCCACTGAGGTCCAGGTACTCAAGGTTTTGCAGGTCGCTCAAGGCGTCGGCGCTGGTTGCCGTCAACCGCATACGGCTATGGGACATGATCAGTGTCTTGAGCTTGGGCAGCTTGAACACATCGGCAGGAATGTCCGGCAGGGCATAACGATGGATGTGCAGGGTTGCCAGGTTGGGAAAACGCACAAGAAAGCCTTCGGGGATTGAGGTGGCTTGCTCTGCGCTCAGCTCCAGCTTCGTCACATGTTTAAAGTCCACATTCAGCACCGGTAAATCGCCGAGCAACGGTAGGTTCAGGGCCATTTCATGGTCGGTGGTCGGCGGCTCCTGGCTTGAATCCAGGCGGGTCTCCCGTCGCCAGCTTTCCTCCAGCAAGGCCTTGAGCTGGTGGCGAAGCAGTTGCTGTTGTGCGCGCACGCCTTCGTCCATGGGCGTGTCCAGGAACGGGTAGCGGTCCGGTATATCCAGTGTCCACTCCTGCAAGTCTGTTTGCAGTCGTTCGTAGTCGGCTTTCAAGCGCACGAGTGCGGGCATTGAATCATCCAGCCCACCGGGCAACCTGAAGATAAAATTATTCGCCTCCTCGTCAGTGAAGGTGGGGTAAAGCTCATTGACCAGGCGGCGCTCGAAGGGGTTGGCGTCTGCGCCGAAGTGTTCGCCGGTTCTCTGGCAATAGCGTTTGATCTTTTCCAGGGTGGCGCGTGAAAGGGGGTTGCCCGACAAATCAAACGCTCTGGCTCGTTCGGCGGGCAGGCTGAACAGGGCCTCCGGCAGCCTGCTCAGGTAGTTGCCGCTGAGGTCGGCGCTTGTGAGCTGAGGGCGATTGATAAGGTGTTCGGGGAATAGTGAAATATGCGTCTGGCTGAGGTTCAGCGTCTGCAGCTCAGGCATTTGCCCAAGGTTGGGGGAAAGTGACAGCTGGAAGTTGCGGGAAAGGTCCAGGCTTCTCAATTGGCTCAAAGTGGCCAGTTGCGCGCGGGTCTGTGTGGTCAGGTTCAGGTTGCAATTGCTCAGCGTCAGACGATTGAGTTGGGGGTACGCCATGACCTCGGGAGGCAGCGTATTGAGCGCTATATCGCTGATCTCCAGGGTGCGCAGATTGGGAAAGTGGGCCAAAAAGGCGGGAGCGCCCTGGGTGGTGTGATAACCCTTCAAACTCAGGTGGGAGATGTGATCGAAGTTGGCGTTGAGGGTGGGCAGTTCGCCGTACAAGGGCGCGTCGAGTTGCAATTGGCGGCCAAGGGCAAATTCGCCGTCCTGCGGGATCTCGTGTCGCCAGGCGCGGAGCAGTTGGTGGGTCCAGATCCAGCGATGGAGTTTCTCTTCGGCAACCGTTGA
Source organism: Pseudomonas sp. Leaf15 (assembly GCF_001421425.1). NCBI lineage: Bacteria > Pseudomonadati > Pseudomonadota > Gammaproteobacteria > Pseudomonadales > Pseudomonadaceae > Pseudomonas > Pseudomonas sp. Leaf15. The sequence goes on along the minus strand of NZ_LMKI01000035.1, from coordinate 353,767 downwards.
GGAAAAAAGCGGTACGTCGGTGTTGAGGAACGTTTGGGACAGGTTGGCGCGCCAGGTCGCCAGGTCGGTTTCCAGCTGTGAGTATTCATTCTTCAAGTATCGCAGCGTCTGCAGGGGCGAGCCGGGGTGGTTGCGCATGACGCTCAGTACATAGTTCACTTCTGCCGGGTCGAGGCTGGGGTACAGATCGTGTAATAACAGCGCCTCAGGGGTGCTGCTGTGATCAGCGGCGCTGGCGTCGTAACCCTCCATGCCGCCGGGCAGGCGCATCAGCCTGGGGTCGTAAAAGGGCTTGCGCACAGGCGCATCTGCCAGCAGATCCCCCAGCGGCTCACGGGCCAGCGCGTACTGGCGCAGGGTCAGTTTGAGCTGTGGGCCCTGGCCAATGTGGATACCCAGCGCGTCGCGCTGCACGTCGGGCAATGCCTGGAGCACGGCGGTATAGAGGTCGGTTTCGCCGAACAGGGTGCCCTTGTCGTTTTCGGGCACATAATCGCCGTCGATCGTGCGCACCAAGGTGCGCACGATAGGCGCATGGGGCGGGCCGACGCTGTCCCGCAGTGTGCCGGTGCGGCTGAAGTCGCGCACTTCCAGGCGCACCTGTGGCGACCAGCCCGGCAGTTTTTCCAGCGAGTGCAGCGCGAGTCGTTGTGTGTCGCTGCTTTCCAGGGCGTCCATGTACAAGCCTTCGTACGCTCGGCTGATCCTGACCTGGTGCGCCGCCCAGCGTGCACGCTGCGCCAGGTGCACTGGCAGGTCGCCTTGATCCATGGCCAGCAAGTCTTGGCGACTGGCGCCGAACAGCACGTCGTGCGCCGCGCTGGTGGGCAGGCCGGGCGTGCTATCGATGAGTTTTTGCTGGCGCGGGTCATCAGTGGTTTCCAGCCCTCGGTAGCGCGAGTCGAACAATGCAGCGCGCTTGGCCTGGGCCTGGCGTGCCAGCTGTTTACGCAGTTTGGCCGCGCGCACAGACAGGTGGGCGGCAGGCGTACCGAATGGTTCCTCAAGCAGGGTTTTGCGTTCCGATTCGTCCAGGGTTTCCAGCAGGGTTTTGAGCAAGTCACCGTTTTTCATCTGGGCTTCATGGACTTGCGCCACCGCCGCGTTTTCCTGGCCTTTATGCTCCCAGACGGTCTCACCTTTGGCGTTGAGAAAGCGCAAGGTCTTGGTCTCGGGCCACAGGCCGGTCTGGCTCAGCAGCCACAGCTGGGTTTGGGGGTCGGCTTTTTGGTACTGCACAGGGTCGTCGCTGCTCATCTGGTCGATAAAGTCTTGCAGCTGCTGGTCAATAGCGACGCGCTTGAGGGTGTCAGCCAGCAGTGGCGGCGGGGGCTGACGGTCCATATGCAGCTTGCGCAGGGCGGCATCCTCGGAGCCGCTGATGCGATGCACCCACTCCAGCCGCGCCTCACTGAGTGTGTCGGCGGGTGGGCCGAGTCGACGCAGCAAGGTGCTGCGATCCCAGGTCAACGGGCGATCTGCCGCTGTCAGCCAGGCACCCTGGCCATTGCTGATGATGGGCGGGCGATAGGCGTGTGCACGGCTGGGATGGGCAAGGAAGGCGCTGCCCGATTCCTGCTGGATGCACAAGTGTTGCCCATTGAGGGCCAGCACCTGTTTGTCCGCATGGGCATGCAGCCCCTCGTTATTGGGGCGCGATTCAGGCGGCAGTTGAATGTCATGGGCGTAGGGCGCCAGGTCGGGCCTCCACAGGCGGGTCTCGCCGTCGGTTGTGACCGGGGTGAGCGCTTCAAAAAAGCTCCACACCTCTTCGGGCAGTGCCTGGCGCAGCAACCCTTTGGCAATCGGTGCGCCGATTGCGAACAGGCCCAGTTGCACCATTTGCTCGAGGATCGACATCAAGTGCCCGAAGGCCTCGCGCTTGAGCCCTTCGGCCCAATCGACGATGCCCTCGAATGCGTCGTCGAGCAGTTGGTAGGCGGTGTAGCCCAGCATCAGCGCGCCCAGGGGCGGCAGAAAAGGGGTCACGATAAAGGCGGCGACTTCGACAATGGCCTTGGCGACCTTCTGCACAGCGTCCCAGCGTTGCCAGCGTGCCTTGCTGTCGGCGTCTGCGGTGGGGACGGCGATCACCCGCGCGTCATTGAGCAGCTTGTCGAGCTTGGTCTCGTAGAGGTGTTCGTAAAGCTCGCCGGTGATTTTTGTCGCATAAAACTGCAGGTTGGGGCGGGTCACCGGTTCATCGCGCCAGGTGGGGCGCGGGTCGCCGGGCTGCGGCGAGTGCCAGACGACCTTGGACAGTCGGCTGTTGAGGTCTGCAAAGAAGTAGCCACGCTGTTCATGGTTGACGAAACGGCTGAAAAACGCCTGGTAGTCGGTATCGCGCAGCTTGTCGGCCAGGTCGCGCATGAACGCGGTGCCATCGGCGTAATACTTGAGGGGCGCCAGTGGGTCGCCCGGAATGTACGCCACCATGGGTACTGCGCTCCGGTGCAGTTCCAGGTCGGCGGCGAACAGGACGATGCCGGTCAGCGGTGCGCCCATCAGGCTCAGGTCGTGGTTGAGCACAATCTTGCCCTGGAGTGTCAGGCCGCGGATGCCGTCCAGTTGTGCCTGGAGTGTGCGCAGTGCCGATTCGCTCACGTCTTTTTTCAGGCGTGCCATGTGCACGCTGGTGCGGGCCTCGGCTTTGAGGTTGTCGATCACCTTGTCGCGCAGCGAGGTTTTGAGGCTGGCGTCCTGGAAGCCGAAAAAGCCCTTGAGGTAGCGTTGGTACTGCGCGCCGATGTCCAGTTCCCGGCACAGTCCGACGAATTGCGCGATGCTGATTTTTTCGGTCACAGCGGGCAGGGTGTCGAATTGCCCAGCGGCTGAGGGTTGGGTGATGAAGGTGGAGTCGGTGGTGTAAGCGGCTTTTTCGCCTTCGGCGGCGTCGAAATTGTGCAGCGCTGCGTCCACCAGCGACACGGTCCAGGCCTTGACGCCTCCCGAGTCCACAGGAAACAACGGTATCGTCGAGGGTGCGTAGAGGCGCAGGTAAGTGGCGCTGACATCCAGCTCAAGGCCAAAGCGCGACTTGAGCCCCTGTTGCAGCAAGGGCGCCGCGAATGCTTGCGGCGTCTGCAGCGCCGCCAGGGCGGTGTCGAGCTGGTTTTGCGTGGCCCAGTGCGCGGCCATGGCTTGCTGCAGGGGCGCTTGTTGCTGGCGGCGGGTGCCGGCCTGCCAATCGGCAAACTCAAGCGGGGTGCTTTTCAAGGTCTCGCGCCGTGCGCTTGAGGCGTTGCCCAACCATTGCGGCAGGCGGGTGTGAACCCCGGCGGGCACCCTGTCGGCGGCGCGGGTGAGGTGTGGGAGGAGCGTGGTTTGAGTCAGGGTGGTCACGGGGCTGATCCTTCAGTGAGTGGCGTTCCCGACATCACAGCAAGCCTGATCGGCACCAGGGAGGCAGATAGTTAATGCAACCGGCTAAAATCAACCGGCAACGCCCCTGCCTCTGAAGCGACGCAGCGTTTAAACTGCGCCATTGCGACGCTATTTGTCGCATTGGCGTAAACCCGCCAAAAACGCGGGTTGGCGCTATAAGAAGTTGTCGCTTGGCGGCAAGGCTGCACTGAAAACTGTCCTTACAATCCCTGCATCGCTCGCCAGTTCCAGGCGGGCGTTCCTCTTCAGGAGACTCCGATGTCCGTTGAGCAAGCCCCGGTGCAACGTGCCGATTTCGACCAGGTGATGGTGCCTAACTACGCACCTGCCGCCTTTATCCCCGTGCGTGGCGCAGGTTCGCGCGTGTGGGACCAGGCCGGTCGCGAGCTGATCGACTTTGCCGGCGGCATCGCGGTCAACGTATTGGGCCATGCCCACCCGGCGCTGGTCGGTGCACTGACCGAACAGGCCAACAAGCTGTGGCACGTCTCCAACGTGTTCACCAATGAGCCGGCCCTGCGCCTGGCGCACAAGCTGATCGACGCCACCTTTGCCGAGCGCGTGTTCTTCTGCAACTCCGGCGCCGAAGCCAACGAGGCCGCATTCAAGCTGGCCCGTCGTGTCGCGTTCGACCGTTTCGGCACCGAGAAGTACGAGATCATCGCCGCGCTGAACAGCTTCCACGGCCGTACCCTGTTCACCGTCAACGTCGGTGGCCAGTCCAAGTACTCCGATGGTTTCGGGCCTAAAATCACCGGCATCACCCATGTGCCTTATAACGACCTGGCCGCGCTCAAAGCCGCCGTGTCGGACAAGACCTGCGCCGTGGTGCTGGAGCCGATCCAGGGCGAAGGCGGCGTATTGCCGGCCGAGCTGGCTTACCTGCAAGGCGCCCGCGAACTGTGCGACGCCAATAACGCGCTGCTGGTGTTCGACGAAGTGCAAACCGGCATGGGCCGCAGCGGCCACCTGTTCGCCTACCAGCATTACGGCGTGACGCCGGACATCCTCACCAGCGCCAAGAGCCTGGGCGGTGGTTTCCCGATCGCAGCCATGCTGACCCGTGAAGACCTGGCCAAGCACCTGGTGGTCGGCACCCACGGCACCACTTACGGCGGCAACCCGCTGGCGTGTGCGGTGGCCGAGGCGGTGATCGACGTGATCAACACCCCAGAAGTGCTGGCCGGTGTGAACGCCAGGCACGACCTGTTCAAGGCACGCCTGGAGCAGATCGGCAAGCAGTACGGCATCTTCACCGAAGTGCGCGGCCTGGGCCTGCTGATCGGTTGCGTGCTGAGCGATGCGTTCAAAGGCCGTGCCAAGGACGTGTTCAACGCGGCCGAAAAAGAAAACCTGATGATCCTGCAAGCCGGCCCCGACGTGGTGCGTTTCGCCCCGAGCCTGGTGGTGGAAGAGGCGGACATCAACGAAGGCCTGGACCGCTTCGAACGTGCTGTGAAGACGCTGACGCAAGCTTGATGGACCGTTCGGCGCCTGGCAATCCGGGTGCCGAACAAAAATTCTAAAGGCCGGACCGGATCAAATGTGGGAGCTGGCTTGCCTGCGAAGGCGGTGGCACAGGCAACTCTGTGCTGACTGACACACCGCCATCGCGGGCAAGCCCGGCTCCCACATGGATGTGCTTACACCATCAGAAGGGGTGAGCAGGCCTCCTGTCCGGCATTTTTCCCTCTGTGAGTTTTTCGAGTTAAGGAGTGACACCATGCTGGTGATGCGCCCCGCGCAAATGGCTGATCTGGGCGAGGTACAGCGTCTGGCTGCGGACAGCCCGATTGGTGTCACCTCCTTGCCGGACGATGTGGAACGCCTGAGCGATAAAATCGCCGCCAGCGAAGCGTCCTTCGCGGCCGAGGTGAGTTTCAACGGTGAAGAAAGCTATTTCTTCGTGCTCGAAGACACCGAGACCGGCAAGCTTGCCGGCTGCTCGGCCATCGTCGCCTCGGCCGGTTACTCGGAGCCGTTCTACAGCTTCCGTAACGAGACCTTCGTGCACGCTTCCCGCGAGCTGAAGATCCACAACAAGATCCACGTGCTTTCCCAGTGCCACGACCTCACCGGCAACAGCCTGCTCACCAGTTTCTACGTGCAGCCTGCGCTGGTCGGTTCGCCGTGGTCGGAACTCAATTCCCGTGGCCGCCTGCTGTTCGTCGCCAGCCACCCCGAGCGCTTTGCCGACTCGGTGGTGACCGAAATTGTCGGCTACAGCGATGAGAACGGTGACTCGCCGTTCTGGGACGCCATCGGCCGCAACTTCTTCGACCTCAACTACGCCGCCGCCGAGCGCCTGTGCGGGCTCAAAAGCCGCACCTTCCTCGCCGAGCTGATGCCGCATTACCCGATCTACGTGCCGCTGTTGCCGGACGAAGCCCAGGAAGCCATGGGCCAGGTGCACCCGCGTGCGCAGATCACCTTCGACATTCTCATGCGCGAAGGCTTCGAGACCGACCACTACATCGACATCTTCGACGGCGGCCCGACGTTGCACGCACGGGTCTCGGGCATTCGCTCGATCGCCCAGAGCCGTGTGGTGCCGGTAAAAATCGGCGAGATGCTCAAGGGTGTCGGTCGCCAGTACCTGGTGAGCAACGCGCAGTTACAGGATTACCGTGCGGTGATGCTGGAGCTGGACTACGCGCCGGGCAAGCCCGTGACCCTGGACCTGGAAGCGGCCGAAGCGTTGGGCGTTGGCGAAGGCGCGAGTGTGCGCCTGGTGGCTGTTTAAGACTGAGTTTCGCGGGTGGCTGGTAACAGCGGCCCGTCTGAGGAGATAGCATGATCGTTCGTCCCGTACGCAGCAGCGATTTACCGGCCCTGATTGATCTGGCGCGCAGCACCGGCACCGGCCTTACCACCTTGCCGGCCAACGAAGAGCGCCTGACCCACCGGGTTGGCTGGGCGGAAAAAACCTTTCGCGGTGAAGCCGGGCGGGGTGATGCCGACTACCTGTTCGTGCTGGAAAACGACGAAGGCCGTGTGGTGGGGATTTCTGCCATTGCCGGTGCCGTCGGCTTGCGTGAGCCCTGGTACAACTTCCGGGTCGGCCTGACCGTCAGCGCCTCCCAGGAACTGAACATTTACCGCGAGATTCCGACGCTGTTCCTGGCGAACGACCTCACCGGCAATTCCGAATTGTGCTCGTTGTTCCTGCACGCCGATTACCGCACCGGCCTTAACGGCCGCATGCTGGCCAAGGCGCGCATGCTGTTTATCGCCGAGTTCCCGCAGCTGTTCGGCAACAAGATCATTGCCGAGATGCGTGGCGTGTCCAATGATGCCGGGCGCTCGCCGTTCTGGGAAAGCCTGGGCCGGCATTTCTTCAAGATGGAGTTCAGTCAGGCGGATTACCTCACCGGCGTGGGCAACAAGGCGTTTATCGCTGAGCTGATGCCCAAGTTTCCGCTGTACAGCTGCTTCCTGTCGGAAGACGCGCGCAATGTGATCGGCAAGGTCCACCCGGACACCGAGCCGGCGCTGAGCATGCTCAAGAGTGAAGGCTTCAGCTACCAGGGCTATGTGGATATTTTCGACGCCGGCCCGGCGGTGGAGTGTGAAACCAGCAAAATCCGTGCGGTGCGCGACAGCCAGTCGCTGGTGTTGGCCATCGGCACGCCGGGGGACGACGCCACGCCGTTCCTGATCCATAACCGCAAGCGCGAGGAGTGCCGTATTACTGCCGCTCCAGCCCGGCTGGCGGCAGGCACGTTGGTGGTCGATCCGCACACCGCCAAACGCCTGCAACTGGTGGTGGGTGATCAAGTGCGCGCTGTTGCGTTGTCTGCTGCTCGGGAGTCGAAATAATGAATTCGTTGTATATCGCAGGAAGCTGGCTGGCTGGCCAGGGTGAGCTGTTTGAATCGCGCAATCCGGTGACCCAGCAGGTGTTGTGGGCCGGCAATGGCGCCACTGCCGAGCAGGTTGAGTCGGCCGTGCAAGCCGCGCGTCAGGCGTTTCCAGCGTGGGCCAGGCGCCCGCTGGAAGAACGCATCAGCGTGCTGGAAACCTTCGCCGCCACCTTGAAAAGCCGCGCCGATGAAATCGCCCGTTGCATCGGTGAAGAAACCGGCAAGCCCCTGTGGGAGTCGGCCACCGAAGTCACCAGCATGGCCAACAAGATTGCCATCTCGGTGCAAAGCTACCGCGAGCGTACCGGCGAAAAGAGCGGCCCGTTGGGCGACGCCACGGCCGTATTGCGTCACAAACCCCACGGTGTGGTGGCGGTGTTCGGCCCGTACAACTTCCCTGGCCATTTGCCCAACGGGCATATTGTCCCGGCCTTGCTGGCGGGTAACACGGTGCTGTTCAAACCGAGCGAGCTGACCCCCAAAGTCGCCGAACTGACCGTGCAATGCTGGGTCGAAGCCGGTTTGCCGGCGGGCGTGTTGAACCTGCTGCAAGGTGCGCGGGAAACCGGCATGGCCCTGGCGGCCAACCCAGGCATTGACGGCTTGTTCTTCACCGGCTCCAGCCGCACGGGCAATCATCTGCACCAGCAGTTCTCCGGGCGCCCGGACAAGATCCTCGCGTTGGAAATGGGCGGCAACAACCCACTGGTGGTCGACGAAGTGGCCGATGTGGACGCGGCGGTCTACACCATTATTCAGTCGGCGTTTATTTCGGCTGGCCAGCGTTGCACCTGTGCCCGTCGTTTGCTGGTGCCGCAAGGCGCCTGGGGCGATGCGTTGCTGGCGCGTCTGGTGGCGGTCAGCGCGACGATTGCAGTCGGTGCATTCGACCAACAGCCGGCGCCGTTCATGGGCTCGGTGATTTCCCTCGGTGCGGCCAAAGCCTTGATGGACGCTCAGGAGCTGATGCTGGCCAATGGCGCCGTGGCCCTGCTGGAAATGACTCAGCCACAGGCGCAGGCCGCCTTGCTGACGCCGGGCATCATCGACGTGACTGGCGTGAGCGAGCGCGAGGATGAAGAACTGTTCGGCCCCTTGCTGCAAGTGATCCGCTACGCTGATTTTGCCGGGGCGATTGCCGAGGCCAACAACACTCAATATGGCCTGGCGGCGGGTTTGTTGTCGGATTCCGAAGCGCGCTACCAGCAGTTCTGGCTGGAAAGCCGTGCCGGTATCGTCAACTGGAACAAACAGCTGACCGGCGCTGCCAGTACTGCGCCGTTCGGCGGTGTGGGTGCTTCGGGCAACCATCGTGCCAGTGCCTATTACGCGGCGGATTATTGCGCGTACCCGGTGGCTTCGCTGGAGACCCCAAGCCTGGTGGTCCCGGCAACACTGACGCCGGGCATTACACTGATCTAAAGGTGGGAGCAGGCTTGTGTGGGAGCTGGCTTGCCTGCGATGCAGGCGACTCGGTTTTTCAGCCAAACCGAGGTGATGCCATCGCAGGCAAGCCAGCTCCCACACAAGTTCAGTGGTGTGTTCAAGTAACTTGATGCCTATAAAAACAGATGTTCGTGGAGCCTCGCCGATGAAATCCTGTGAAGTCAATTTTGACGGTCTAGTGGGGCCGACCCATAACTACGGCGGTTTGTCCTACGGCAACGTCGCGTCCCAGAGCAACAGCCAGCAGTCTTCGAACCCAAAGGAAGCGGCGTTGCAGGGCCTGCAGAAAATGAAAGCCCTGATGGACATGGGCTTTGTGCAAGGCGTGCTGGCGCCACAAGAGCGCCCGGATGTGGCGGCCTTGCGCAACCTCGGTTTCAGCGGCACTGACGCCCAAGTGATCCAGCAAGCCGCCAAGCACGCCATGCCGTTGCTGGTGGCCAGCTGCTCGGCGTCGAGCATGTGGGTGGCCAACGCCGCCACGGTCAGCCCGAGCGCCGACACCGCGGATGGCCGCGTGCATTTCACCGCTGCCAACCTCAACTGCAAATACCACCGCAGCATCGAGCACCCGACCACCAGCCGTGTGCTGGGGGCGATGTTTGCCGATGGCAAGCACTTCGCCCATCACGCCGCGTTGCCGGCGGTGGCGCAGTTCGGCGATGAGGGCGCCGCCAACCACACGCGTTTTTGCCGTGAATACGGTGAGGCCGGGGTTGAGTTTTTCGTGTTCGGCCGCAGTGCGTTCGACACCCGTTACCCGGCCCCGCAAAAATACCCGGCGCGCCAGACCCTCGAAGCCTCCCAGGCGGTTGCACGCCTGCACGGCTTGAAAGATGACGGCGTGGTGTACGGCCAGCAGAACCCGGCGGTGATCGATGCCGGTGTGTTCCACAATGACGTGATCGCGGTGGGCAACGGCGAAGTGCTGTTCTATCACGAGGACGCGTTCCTCAATACCGAGCAGATGCTCGCCGAACTGCAAGGCAAGTTGGGCAAGCTGGGGGGCAACTTCCAGTCGGTGTGTGTGCCGCGTGCCCAGGTCAGCGTCGAGGACGCGGTGCGCTCCTACCTGTTCAACAGCCAGTTGCTGACCCGCGCCGACGGCTCGATGCTGCTGATCGTGCCGGAAGAATGCCGCGCCAACGAGCGTGTCTGGCAGTACCTGCAAGGCCTGACCGCGTCCGGCGGGCTGATCCGTGAAGTGAAAGTGTTCGACCTCAAGCAAAGCATGCAGAACGGCGGTGGCCCGGCGTGCCTGCGCTTGCGCGTGGCCTTGAATGAAACGGAACTGGCGGCGGTGAACCCAGGCGTTATCATGACCGCGCCGTTGTACGAAACCCTGACCCAATGGGTCGACAAGCACTACCGCGACAGCCTGCGTGAAAGCGACCTGGCTGACCCGCAATTGCTGCTTGAGTGCCGGACGGCACTGGATGAACTGACGCAAATCCTTAAACTGGGCTCGGTTTATCCTTTCCAGATCAATTAAATCTGCCTCTTTTTACACCCTCTGCTGAGAACAATTTATGACCACCGACACCCTGAAACTGATCCTTGAAGACACCGACGGCACCCAGCTGGAAACCTCCTGCACCCGCGTCGCCGTGGTGTGGCAGGGCAAGGAAATCTGGATCCAGCACGACGGCCGTGGCCAACTGCTGATCGGCGTGGACGTGGAAGAAGGTGATGCCGAATACGCCAACCTGCTGATGCGCCCGCTGGCCACCAACCTGATGAGCCTGCAATTGGAAATGGAACCGGCCGACGTTGAAGGTGATGACGACGATCACGTCCATGGTCCTGGCTGCAACCACTAAGGAAGCTGCTTATGCTCGCCCTCGGCAAACTGCTTGAACTGACCCTCGCCGGTCGTGAACCGGCGCAAAAAATTCAACTGACTGTCGACGGCGTGCAGATGCGCTGGCTCAGCGAAGGCGCGCTTGAAGTGCGCCCGCCGCTGGCATTGGACAACGGCGGCGACCTGCTGCTGTCGTCCGGCATCCATGGCAACGAAACCGCGCCGATCGAATTGCTCGACCGCCTGTTGCATGGCATTGCCCGTGGGGAGATCAAGCCCCGCACACGTATTCTGTTCCTGTTCGGTAACCCCGAGGCCATGCGCCGCGGCGAGCGTTACCTGGAGCTGGACGTCAACCGGCTGTTCAATGGCCGCCACGAACAAAACATCGGCCCGGAGGCCATGCGCGCCGCCGAGCTTGAGCAGTTGGCTCGCAGTTTCTTCAGCCTGCCGGGCCGTTCGCGCCTGCATTACGACCTGCACACGGCCATTCGCGGTTCGAAGATCGAGCAGTTCGCGCTGTATCCGTGGAAAGAAGGGCGCCAGCATTCGCGCCATGAGCTGGCGCGCCTGAACGCTGCCGGTATGCAGGCGGTTTTGTTGCAAAACAAAACTTCGATCACCTTCACCGCGTTTACCTACGAGCAGCTGGACGCGGAGGCCTTCACCCTGGAATTGGGCAAGGCCCGGCCGTTCGGGCAGAACCAGGGCGTGGATGTGTCACGCCTGGAAACGCGCCTCAAGCAGATCATCGAGGGCAATGAGCCCGACACCGAGAGCCTCGATGGCCTGCAACTGTTTGCCGTCTCCCGCGAAGTGATCAAACACAGTGATGCCTTCCTGCTGCACCTGCCGGCGGATGTGGAAAACTTCTCGCCGTTGGCCAAGGGTTACCTGTTGGCCGAGGACGTGGCCAAGACCCGCTGGGTGATCGAGGAGGAGGGCGCGCGTATCATTTTCCCGAACCCGAAGGTCAAGAATGGCCTGCGTGCCGGCATATTGATTGTACCGGCCACTGAGCAAGGCCTGGCCTAGTCTGGCGTGTGATATTGCAGGCGTGGCGGTAGCCCAAGCTCTTTGCGCAACCCGTTTTCACTGAAAGCGGGTGGGTTGGTGTTGGTCGGTGGGGTACTGGGGTCCTGGTCGAAATCAAAAGGCGTAGCGGTGGTTGGCAGGCCGACGGCTTGCAGCTCGGCGTTGCGCATGGGTAAACGAGGTTTGGTGCCGTCGACGCCATCCGGGCTTTCGCCCCTGAAAAGCGTACCGCTGATGTTGTTGTAGGCGTGGCACAGCTCGTGGAACAGGTTAATGACACTGGGCGTGCCAGGGCGAATGTCGGTGGTGTTGTACCAGATTTTCCCACCGTAGGAAGGTCGCCCAGCTTGACCATTGTCGATAAAAGGCCAGTCGGCGCTGGCAGGGTCTGGAATGAACAGGCCGTTAGGTGCGGGATAGAACTCATGGATCGTGACCGGTAGCCCGCTGATTTTGGCGGCGCGTTCCAGTTCGGCCAGCACGCGTTGGCCGGTGGGAGAACTGAGCAGAAAGCGCAAATCGTCGTTGACCCGCTCAATGAATTGTTCGCTGCCCTGGACGCTAAGGCCGCTGTGTTCCAGTGCTTCAGGCTCCAGGTGGATGGCGTGGGACGCCAGCTCTCCGGGCGGCCAGTCGGTGGGCGTATCCGCGTGCAAGGCCAGGGCGCAATCCACCGTCAGGTCGCTTTTAAAGTTGAAATAGGTGATGTCGTTGGCTTTTAGCCCGGTGACATTCTTGCGCCCATCGCCGGTGTAAATGACGTTGCCGGCCGGCCCGGCCTTGATCCGATCATCGCCGGGGCCGCCGTTGATGACGTTGTGGCCAAGCCCGCCGTCGATACGATCATCGCCTGTGCCACCGTCGATATAGCTTGAACCATTGCCGCCGCTGATGATGTCGTTGCCCGGGCCGCCATACACGGTCATATGAATGTCCTGGTAGCCATGCACCTCATCCTCGCCTTCGCCCGCGTCAACGTGGCACGAGCCGCCGATGGCGGCGATGAAGTCGTTGCCCGCTCCGGTGTAGAGGCTCGCGTGTCTGGCGGCGCTCACCACTCGGTCTTCACCATCGCCGCTGAGGACAAACACCTGCACAATCACATCCTCTTCGATATGGATGCGATCAGCGCCGCCCTGGGTGTTCAAGACCAATGTCTGGGTGCGCCAGTTCAGAGTGACTTCGTAGCGAGACTGATTGATTTGAATACTCAGTGTCGAAAGCGCCCCGGCCGGCGGGTGGGCGGCAAAGATGTTGACCGTGTCTTGCCCGTCAAAGGTGGTCATGCACAGCTGGTCGATGGATTCATCCTTGAATAGTCTGCGCTCGATGCGCACGTTTTCGTTCTCAAGGATCAGGTGGAGTTCGATGAAGCCAGGGCCGCCAGGCCGTTCATTGGTAGGCACCCGCCCTGGGTTGGGGGTGAGTGTGTTGGCATCGATGACGTAGACGCCGTCGGCATTTGTGCTTGTATCCATGTCGCGGTTACTCCGTGTTCAAGTAAAGGAATTACCGCCTTACTTGACCGCAGGAGCGTGATGTTGAAACGGTAGATATGCACGCATCAAGCAAAACGCCCCGGCAAGCGAACTTGCCGGGGCGTTTTTGAGTGTGGCTGGATGTATCAGACAGCCAGTTTTTGCTCGCTGCGACGGATCGCACGCACCTTGTGCAGGGTGTCGGCGCAGGTGCGCGCGGCTTCCTGGCCTTTGTGCACGAAGTGCTCATAGAAGAAGGTGTGGTGCTCGCTGCCCGCGTGGAAGTGGTGCGGGGTCAGGGACACGGAGAATACCGGCACTTCGGTTTCCAGCTGAACCTGCATCAGGCCGCTGACCACCGATTGGGCGACGAATTCATGGCGGTAGATGCCACCGTCCACCACCAGCGCGGCGGCGACGATGCCGGCGTAACGGCCGGTCTTGGCCAGCAGCTTGGCGTGCAGGGGCATTTCAAAGGCGCCGCCGACTTCGAAGAAATCGATGTCCGATTCCTGGTAGCCCTGGGCGATCATTTCGGCGAGGAAGCCTTTGCGCGATTGGTCGACAATATCCTTGTGCCAGCAGGCCTGGATAAACGCGACGCGCTCGCCGTGGTGGTTTTTGCTTTTGCTGTCGATTGCGGTGGGTTGCATGTTCTGACTCCTGTTTAAGAAAAAAACAGGGCGTTATGAATCGAATGGGATTTCAAGGGTACGAACAGCGGCGTCATGCAGGCATGAGTTCAGCGCGCGGCCCTTGGGTGCCAATCCCGTTCTCTCTTCATCCGGACTATGACCGTCGGCCCCGGGATCACACCGGGTCTGCTGACCTTGTCGCCGTCCTGCGTGAGCAGTTCGAGGCGCCAAGCGCTCGCGGGCTATGCACATTGCGTGCAATTACCGCCGGTGGGGAATTGCACCCCGCCCTGAGAACGTTGCCACCAGAACCCTGGCGGCGGAGAGTTTTTAACATGCTTTTTCAGAAACTGCACGATCGCCGTATCGATAACCTATATCGGTTTGTTTGGTTGGTATTCGATTGAATGCACGTGGGGCTTGATATTGCGTGGCTTTGCCCGCAGTAATCGTCAATACGACAACAAAGTTCAGAGGCCCCCGGATGACCGTCATAGACCTGCGCAGCGACACCGTGACCCAACCCACCGCCGGCATGCTCGATGCGATGGCCACTGCCGTCAGTGGCGATGACGTCTACGGCGAAGACCCGAGCGTCAACCTCCTGGAGGCCGAGCTGGCCAAGCGCCTGGGCTTCGCTGCGGCGTTGTTTGTGCCAACGGGCACCATGAGCAACCTGCTTGCCTTGATGGCTCACTGTGAGCGCGGCGAGGAATACATCGTCGGCCAGCAGGCCCATACCTACAAATACGAAGGCGGTGGCGCGGCGGTACTCGGCTCGATCCAGCCGCAGCCGCTGGAGGTGCAAGCCGACGGTTCGCTGGACCTGGACCACGTACTGGCGGCGATCAAGCCGGATGACTTCCACTTCGCCCGCACCCGCCTGTTGGCGTTGGAGAACACCATGCAGGGCAAGGTGCTGCCGCTGGCTTACCTGGCCAAAGCGCGGGCGTTCACCCGTGAACACGGCCTGGCGTTGCACCTGGACGGCGCGCGGCTCTACAACGCGGCGGTCAAGCTCGGCGTGGATGCACGGGAGATTGCCCAGCATTTCGACTCGGTATCGGTGTGCCTGTCCAAAGGCCTAGGTGCGCCGATCGGCTCGGTGCTGTGCGGCTCCACGGCGTTGATCGCCAAGGCGCGGCGCCTGCGCAAGATGGTCGGTGGCGGCATGCGCCAAGCCGGCTCGCTGGCAGCGGCGGGCCTGTATGCCCTGGATCATCAGGTGCAGCGTCTGGCGGACGACCACGCCAACGCCCAATGGCTGGGGGATGCGCTGCGCGACGCCGGGTTTGAGGTGGAGCCGGTACAAACCAATATGGTGTACGTGCAGATTGGCGATCAGGCCCAGACGCTGAAGGCCTTTGCCGCCGAACGCGGGATCAAGTTGAGCGCCGCGCCGCGTCTGCGCATGGTCACTCACCTGGACGTCAGCCGGGCGCAGATGGAGCACGTGGTGCAGACATTTGTCGAGTTTTCCCGAAAATGATCGTGCAGACCGTCTAATTGACTGTTTCTATCACATAAACACGCTGTACCACCGGCAAAGGGCCGATATAATGCGGCCCTTTGCCGTCGCTCCGTCTGATGATGTTGCGCACTGGCCTTTGGCCGCAGACTCCGTGGAAGAACCTAATGAAAAGCGCAGAAATCCGTGAAGCCTTCCTTCGCTTCTTCGAAGAGCAAGGCCACACCCGTGTAGCCTCCAGCTCCTTGATCCCAGGCAATGACCCAACCCTGCTGTTCACCAACGCGGGGATGAACCAGTTCAAGGACTGCTTCCTGGGCCAGGAAAAGCGCGCCTACACCCGCGCCACCAGCAGCCAGAAGTGCGTACGCGCCGGCGGCAAGAACAGCGACCTGGAAAACGTCGGTTATACCGCCCGCCACCACACCTTCTTCGAGATGCTGGGTAACTTCAGCTTCGGCGACTATTTCAAGAAAGATGCGATTACCTTCGCCTGGACCTTCCTGACCGGCGTGCTGAAGCTGCCCAAGGAAAAGCTCTGGGTTACGGTCTATGCGACCGACGACGAAGCCTATGACATCTGGACCCAGCAAATCGGTGTGCCCGTCGAGCGCATGATTCGCATCGGCGACAACAAAGGCGCGCCTTACGCTTCCGACAACTTCTGGACCATGGGCGATACCGGCCCGTGCGGCCCGTGCACCGAGATTTTCTATGATCACGGCGCGGACATCTGGGGCGGCCCACCGGGCTCGCCGGAAGAAGACGGCGACCGTTACATCGAGATCTGGAACAACGTCTTCATGCAGTTCAACCGCACCGCCGATGGCGTGTTGCATCCGCTGCCGGCGCCGTCGGTGGACACCGGCATGGGCCTGGAGCGGATCAGTGCGGTGATGCAGCACGTGCATTCCAACTACGAAATCGACCTGTTCACCCACCTGCTGAGCGCCTCGGCGGCTGCCATTGGCTGCGCCAATGACAACCAGTCTTCGCTCAAGGTAGTGTCGGACCACATCCGTTCGTGCGGTTTCCTGATCGCCGACGGTGTGCTGCCGTCCAACGAAGGCCGTGGCTATGTGCTGCGCCGTATTATCCGTCGCGCCTGCCGTCACGGTAACAAGCTGGGCGCCACCGGCAGCTTCTTCTACAAGATCGTGGCCGCGCTGGTCGCCGAGATGGGCGATGCCTTCCCGGAACTCAAGCAGCAGCAGGCCAACATCGAGCGCGTGCTCAAGGCTGAAGAAGAGCAGTTCTCCAAGACCCTGGAGCACGGCCTGAAGATCCTCGAGCAGGACCTGGCTGAACTCAAAGGCACCGTGGTGCCGGGCGACGTGGTGTTCAAGCTGTATGACACCTACGGTTTCCCGATGGACCTGACCGCCGACATCGCCCGTGAGCGCGAGCTGACCGTCGATGAGGCCGGTTTTGAGCGTGAGATGGAAGCCCAGCGCGTGCGTGCTCGTTCCGCCAGCTCCTTTGGCCTGGACTACAACACCCTGGTCAAGGTCGACGTGCCCACCGAGTTCACCGGCTACGCGGCGACCGTGGGCGCGGCCAAGATCGTGGCCATCTACAAAGAAGGCAAGTCGGTCGACGTATTGAGCGAAGGCGAAGAAGCGGTAGTCGTGCTGGACCAGACCCCGTTCTACGCCGAATCCGGTGGCCAGGTGGGTGACTGCGGTTTCCTCAGTTCGACCTCCGGGCGTTTTGAAGTGCGTGACACCACCAAGACCGGCGGCGCGTTCCTGCACCACGGTGTGCTGGTGTTGGGCAACCTGACAGTTGGTGCGCCGGTTGACACTCAAGTCGATGCCGACGTGCGGCATGCAACTGCTTTGAACCATTCCGCCACTCACTTGCTGCACGCTGCGTTGCGCCAGGTATTGGGTGAGCATGTGCAGCAGAAGGGTTCGTTGGTGGACAGCCAGCGCCTGCGTTTCGACTTCAGCCACTTTGAAGCGATCAAGCCTGAGCAGATCAAGGCACTGGAAGACATCGTCAACGCCGAGATTCGCAAGAATACCCCGGTTGAAACCGAAGAAACCGACATCGAAACCGCCAGGAACAAAGGCGCCATGGCGCTGTTTGGCGAGAAGTACGGCGACGAAGTGCGCGTACTGAGCATGGGCGGCAGCTTCTCGGTGGAGCTGTGTGGCGGTATCCACGCCAACCGTACCGGCGATATCGGCCTGCTGAAAATCATCAGCGAAGGCGGTGTGGCCTCCGGTGTGCGTCGTATTGAAGCGGTCACCGGTGCTGCGGCCCTGGCCTACCTCAATGCGGCGGAAGAACAACTCAAGGAAGCGGCCGGCCTGGTCAAGGGCAGCCGTGACAACCTGATCGACAAGCTGTCGGCCGTGCTGGAGCGTAACCGCGCACTGGAAAAACAGCTGGAGCAGTTGCAGGCCAAGGCGGCGAGCGCAGCGGGCGACGATTTGTCGGCCTCCGCGCTGGACGTCAAGGGCGTGAAAGTGCTGGCTGTGCGCCTGGACGGCCAGGATGGCAAGGCGCTGTTGGCCTTGGTCGATCAGTTGAAGAACAAGCTCGGCCGCGCAGTGATCCTGCTCGGCGGTGTCCATGAGGAAAAGGTCGTTCTGGTTGCCGGTGTAACCAAAGACCTGACTGGCCAACTCAAGGCTGGTGATTTAATGAAGCAAGCCGCTGCGGCAGTGGGCGGGAAGGGCGGTGGTCGTCCGGACATGGCGCAAGGCGGTGGTGTAGACGCAGGCTCCCTGGACGCGGCCCTGGCCCTGACCGTGCCGTTTGTCGAGGCCGGCATTTAAGGCACTGTTAATGAGCCCATGGTCTAGTCATGGGCCCGTTTGAGTGCTGGAAGATTTGTTTATTGGGCGCCCCTTTACGGGCTGAGGCGGCTTAGAAATGGCTTTGATCGTACAGAAATTTGGAGGCACTTCGGTCGGTTCCGTCGAAAGAATCGAGCAGGTCGCCGACAAGGTTAAGAAATTCCGCGACGCCGGCGATGACCTGGTGGTGGTGCTGTCGGCCATGAGCGGCGAGACCAATCGCCTGATCGATCTGGCCAAGGCGATCAGTGGTGATCAACAGCCGCTGCCGCGTGAGCTGGATGTGATCGTGTCCACCGGCGAGCAGGTGACCATTGCCTTGCTGGCCATGGCGCTGAACAAGCGTGGCGTGCCGGCGGTGTCCTACACGGGCAGCCAGGTGCGCATCCTCACCGACAGCGCGCATACCAAGGCCCGCATCCTGCAGATCGATGATCAGAAAATCCGCACAGATCTGAAAGCCGGCCGTGTGGTAGTTGTAGCTGGCTTCCAGGGCGTGGACGAGCAGGGCAACATCACGACCCTCGGGCGTGGCGGTTCGGATACCACCGGTGTGGCACTGGCAGCGGCGCTCAAGGCCGATGAATGTCAGATCTATACTGATGTGGACGGCGTGTACACCACCGACCCGCGTGTGGTGTCCGTGGCCCAGCGCCTGGACAAGATCACCTTTGAAGAGATGCTGGAAATGGCCAGCCTCGGTTCCAAGGTGTTGCAGATCCGCGCGGTGGAGTTCGCCGGCAAGTACAACGTTCCGCTGCGCGTATTGCACAGCTTCAAAGAGGGTCCGGGCACCCTCATTACTATTGATGAAGAGGAATCCATGGAACAGCCGATCATTTCCGGCATCGCTTTCAACCGCGATGAAGCCAAGCTGACGATCCGTGGCGTGCCAGACACCCCGGGCGTGGCCTTCAAGATCCTCGGCCCTATCAGCGGCGCGAACATTGAAGTCGACATGATCGTGCAGAACGTTTCGCACGATAACACCACCGATTTCACCTTCACCGTGCACCGCAACGAGTACGATGCAGCCGAGCGTATCCTGCAGAACACTGCGAGCGAGATTGGCGCCCGTGAAGTGGTTGGCGATACCAAGATTGCCAAGGTGTCGATCGTGGGCGTGGGCATGCGCTCCCATGCCGGCGTTGCCAGCCGCATGTTCGAGGCGCTGGCCAAGGAAAGCATCAACATCCAGATGATCTCCACCTCGGAAATCAAAGTCTCGGTGGTGATTGAGGAGAAGTACCTGGAGCTGGCTGTACGCGCGCTGCACACCGCTTTTGAGCTGGACGCGCCGGCGCGACAGGGCGAGTAAGGCAATGCCAGGAAGGCGCGGTTTACCGCGCCTTTCATTTTTTTGTGGGGCGCATGGTCTTTTGCGTGCGCTCGACAATACTTAGGCCGTTAGGGCTATGGCCGTCAGGTCATGGGTCGAACGCCTTTTTTTTGCAGACTGTTGTTCCTGAACTGAAATGCGTGAGGTGAAAGGTATGCTGATTCTGACTCGTCGTTGCGCAGAAAGCCTGATTATCGGTGATGGCGAAATCACCGTGACTGTGCTCGGCGTCAAAGGCAATCAAGTGCGTATCGGGGTTAACGCTCCGAAAGAGGTAGCGGTCCACCGCGAGGAAATTTACCTGCGGATCAAGAAAGAGAAGGACGAAGAACCAAGCCTTTAATTTTTATCGTTTTTTATGTTTGCAAACGGGGATGAACGTGGTTAATATACGCCCCGTGTTGCGGAGAGCTGGCCGAGTGGCCGAAGGCGCTCCCCTGCTAAGGGAGTACACCTCAAAAGGGTGTCGGGGGTTCGAATCCCCCGTTCTCCGCCATTATTTGCTTAGTACGTTGCAATCTGGTTTTTTCGCTAAGTTGTTGAAATTAAACGAAAAAATAGCTTTACATAGAGATTGAACGGCCTATAATGCGCGCAACAAATGCACTCGTAGCTCAGCTGGATAGAGTACTCGGCTACGAACCGAGCGGTCACAGGTTCGAATCCTGTCGAGTGCACCATTTAAGAGTCAGTTGCAGCGATGCAGGTGACTTGGCTTCAACCAGTTGTGATCTGGTCTAAAAACACAATCTGCACTCGTAGCTCAGCTGGATAGAGTACTCGGCTACGAACCGAGCGGTCACAGGTTCGAATCCTGTCGAGTGCACCATACAAACAAAAAGCCCGCCTAGTGCGGGCTTTTTGCCGTCTGGGGTTTGTGTAGGATTTCAGCTCTTTCTTCCGGCCTCATGTGTTTTCCTTCCGGGCTGTGTCGTCGCAGTTCATAGATGCAGCCGATGCTCAGCTTTGGCTCGCAAGCGCTTGTTCTTTCCAGTTTTTTAACGTTAAAAGCGTGCGCAGCGTGTATCATTGCGCCCGTCAGCCCCGCCGGGGCTTGTGGAATACCTCCATGGACTTACCCAGTAGTTGCTCAGTACCCCGCTTTACCAATCATGAATTGACTGATTGATCCTTCCGGCGTGCCCCGCTGCTGGGAGTGGAGTTCGCCTATGACCGAAGTAGAAGTAAAGAAAACACAAGACAGCCTGCAGGATCGCCTCGCTCAAGTCATCGAGCTGCTGCAGCGTCAGCGCGTGGTCGAAGACCTCACGCACCGCCAGGAAGGTCCGCACCACGACCGCGTCGAAAACCTGGTTCACCGGCAAAACCTCGTTGAGCTGCAACGCAAGCTCGATGACCTGCACTCTGCCGACGTCGCTTATATTCTTGAAGCCTTGCCGCTGGATGATCGACTGACCCTGTGGCAGTTGGTCAAGGCCGACCGCGACGGCGACATCCTCCTCGAAGTATCCGACTCGGTTCGTGAAACCCTGATCGCCGACATGGACGATCACGAGCTCCTGGCTGCCGCCAAGGAGATGGACGCCGACGAACTGGCTGACCTGGCGCCTGAGCTGCCGCGTGATGTTGTCCATGAGTTGATGGAAGCCCTCGACAGCCAGCAGCGCGAGCGTGTGCGCTCCGCGTTGTCTTATGACGAGGATCAGGTTGGCGCACTGATGGACTTCGAGATGGTCACCATCCGCGAAGACGTCAGCCTGGAAGTGGTCCTGCGTTACCTGCGTCGCCTTAAAGAGCTGCCGGGCCATACTGACAAACTGTTCGTGGTCGACTACGAAGGCATTCTCAAGGGCGTGTTGCCGATCAAGCGTCTGCTGGTCAATGATCCGGAAAAGAAAGTCGCGGATCTGATGGCCAGCGATACGGTGAGTTTTCACCCGGATGAAGACGCCTACGAGGCCGCCCAGGCATTTGAGCGTTATGACTTGATCTCGGCGCCGGTGGTCGACAAGAACGGCAAGCTGATTGGCCGTTTGACCATCGATGAAATGGTCGACCTGATTCGTGAAGAGAGTGAAACCGAAGTCCTCAACATGGCGGGTCTGCGTGAAGAGGAAGATATTTTTGCGTCAGTCTGGCGCTCCCTGCATAACCGTTGGGCGTGGCTGGCAATCAACCTGATCACGGCGTTCATTGCTTCGCGCGTGATCGGGCTGTTCGAGGGCTCCATCGAGAAGCTTGTCGCCCTTGCGGCGTTGATGCCGATCGTGGCGGGTATTGGGGGCAACTCCGGTAACCAGACCATCACCATGATTGTGCGTGCCATGGCGCTGGACCAGGTCAGTACGGCCAATTCCTCGCGCCTGTTGCGCAAAGAGTTGGCCGTGGGCCTGATCAACGGTTTGGTGTGGGGCGGCGTGATCGGTGTGGTGGCTTACTTGCTGTATGGCAGTTGGTCACTGGGCGTGGTGATGACGGCAGCCATGACCCTCAACCTGCTGTTGGCGGCGTTGATGGGCGTGTTGATCCCCATGACGCTGGCACGTCTGGGGCGTGACCCGGCCATGGGTGCCAGTGTGATGATCACGGCCATGACCGACAGCGGTGGCTTCTTCATCTTCCTGGGCCTGGCGACGATCTTTCTGCTCTGATCCCTTGTGGGAGTGGGCACGCCCGCTCCCACGCTGCCCTCTGCCGTGCCCCTCAAATTTCACGCAAAAAAAAGCCAGCATAGCGCTGGCTTCGGCTTTCAGTTGAATATCAATTGGCTTCTGCGGCCGCCTCAACGTCGTGCGCGATAAGCGAGACGAGAGCATTTTGCTGGCGGTGGGAGAGCTGACGAAAACGCTGCAGCAGTTCGCGTTCGTGCAGTGACAGCTCAGGGCTGTCCAGGCGCATGCTCAACTCTTCGCCCAGCGCACCTTCCTGAATAAGGCTCTGCTCCAGGCGCGCGATGATTTCGGAGTTCATGCTGCGGTGATGATTGCGAGCCACCTCGGCAATGCGTTCCCGCATTCCGTCTGGCAGACGTACGACGAACTTGTCAGCCGTACGGCTGGAATAAATTGCCTGTTTCAATGGGCGCATATATTTAACCGGTTAGTTCAGGGGAGCGGTTTTTGGAATTGGCCGCAAGATGAGTGTTAAGACAAGGCTCACGACCAAAGTTCAACCCGAATTGCAAAGAGGCCGCATCATGCCTCAGATTTGACAGTTCCTTGGCGTCAATTCTGTGACAAATATTGAACTGCCTAAAGGCGTAATGCCAGCACTCATTTGTATTTTTGCGGACTGGTTGGAAAACTTTCAAACGGGTCATTCCGCAACGGAACTTCCCGTAAGTCCAGGCCAGCACAGGGGATGAGGCCGCACATCCTAAAGCAAAGTGGCCTTTTGCCCTTATCTTTAAGACTAGTGGCAATTTGCCGATTTGCGAGGGCGGGGCGACATAAGGTCGAAGGGGGAGGTACAGCGCAGGGGTCAGCGCAAAACTGGATCGAATTTGATTTTGCGGCCCATGAAAAGCGTCAACAGGAGCAGGCTCGTGAATACTACCGCAGCAACAGTTGCAGCGGTTTGCCCATCTTCAGAGGTGGCGCCCAGGCCCAGAACGCCAGTGGCGATAGTCAGGCACAAAAACAGCCAGGCGGATTTGCTCATGAATGGCTTCCTTAGAAAACCCAATGTTCGGATGCCGGCGCAGTCTGGGTGCCTTGGGTCAGGCGTACCGGCGATTGCGCGTTGGGCGTCATCACCGCCAATTGCGGGCGTTGTTGCAGGTGGTGCGGTACGGCCTGGCTGATCTGTGCAGGATCATTAATGCCGGTCGATTGGAAATGAAACATCACCAGTGCAGCCAGGGCTATGGTGTTGAGGGCTAACAGAAGGGCACTGTTCATGGTCATGTTCTCCGCTAAACGCCGTGGCTGAATGGGGTTGTAGGAGAAGTATTGCAGGTCCCGTGCCAATCTATTATTTCAATAAAATCAATGGGTTGAGTCTACTCGAAAGCATCGCCAGGTTGCAATTTGCAATGATGGCATTTTGGGGTAGTGCATTTTGCACGACAGCGTCCAGGTCCCGTCGTTGCTGGGCAAAGCAGGCCTCGGCCGAACAAGGATCGCCCTACACTCAAAAAGCCCACGGACGACATGACAAAACCCACCTCGGCCGTTAACATGCACGCCGTCCGTCGCAGTGCCCAGTGCCCGATGGCTGTCATTTGTCCCAGTAGCTCAATTGGATAGAGCATCCCCCTCCTAAGGGGAAGGTTGGCCGTTCGAACCGGCCCTGGGACACCATCTTCAAAAGCCCTGCACAGGTTGTCCTGGCAGGGCTTTTTTGTGCGCGCCGGCAACACCGGTCGAACCTTGCCGCCTATCAGGGTTCACAGCAGGGGCGCCGTGTGTTTCGCGTACTTTTGTACGTTGCATATGTACCTTGCATGCGACCAGGCAGCGTCTGAACGATTAAGCAAAAATATTCCCCGGAAAACGGCCCGCTGCTTCTGTCCGCTCCCGGCAACCCCGGACTATCATGCTGATAGCCCTGTCCCTCACTTCAAGGAGCCGCTCGGAACGCCGATGCGCCAGATCTGGAAATCTTTTCGAGCCCTTTATTTCGCCTCCTTGATGATGTTGATCGGGTCCGGCCTGCTCAGCACTTACCTTGCCTTGCGTCTGGCAGCCGACCACGTCGACAGCCTGTGGGTGGGTGCCTTGATGGCGGCCAACTACTTCGGCCTGGTGCTGGGCGGCAAGATCGGCCATCGGCTTATCGCCCGCGTCGGGCATATTCGCGCGTATGCCACCTGTGCCGGGATTGTCGGCGCGGCGGTGTTGGGCCATGGCCTGATCAACTGGCTGCCGGCCTGGATTGTGCTGCGGATGATCGTGGGCCTGGGGATGATGTGCCAGTACATGGTCATCGAAAGCTGGCTCAATGAGCAGGCGGACGCCAAGCAGCGTGGCGTAGTGTTCAGCGGTTACATGATCGCGTCCTATCTCGGGCTGGTGCTGGGTCAGTTGATCCTGGTCATGCACCCTGAGCTTGGCCTTGAGTTGCTCATGCTGGTGGCGTTGTGCTTTGCCTTGTGCCTGGTGCCGGTGGCCATGACCCGACGCATTCACCCGGCGCCGCTGCACCCGGCGCCCATGGAGCCGCGCTTCTTTATCAAGCGTGTGCCGCAGTCGCTGAGCACGGTGCTGGGCGCGGGGCTGATCGTCGGCTCGTTCTACGGCCTGGCGCCGCTGTATGCCTCGCAGCAAGGCTTGAGCACCGAGCAGGTCGGTCTGTTCATGGGTAGCTGCATTTTTGCCGGTCTGTTGGTTCAGTGGCCATTGGGCTGGTTGTCGGACCGCTATGACCGCGCCTTGCTGATTCGCTGTTTCGCCTTGTGCCTGGCCGTGGCGGCGTTGCCGTTGGCCGTAATGACCCAGGTGCCGCTGGAAGTACTGTTTGTGGCCGGCTTCCTGTGTTCCCTGGTGCAGTTCTGCCTGTATCCCTTGGCGGTGGCGTTCTCCAATGACCATGTGGAAGGTGATCGCCGCGTGTCGCTGACGGCCATGTTGCTGGTGACCTACGGCATCGGCGCGAGTGTCGGGCCGCTGTTGGCGGGTGTGGTGATGAAGCTGTTCGGCAGCCACATGCTGTATGCGTTTTTCAGCCTGTGTGCATTGATCCTGGTATGGCGGATCCGGCCGAAGGCGGTAACCAACCTGCATCAGGTAGACGACGCGCCACTGCATCACGTGGCGATGCCTGACAGTATGTCCAGCTCGCCGCTGGTGGCGTGCCTCGACCCGCGGGTGGATGAGGCGGTGGTGCAGGAGCAAATGCAGAACGTTGTGCCTGAGCCGGAACCTGAAACCGAAACTGACCCGCAACAACCCGCGGATGAACCCGCTTTTGAAGGGCCGCCGGAACCTCTGGGGCCGGACGAGCATCCTCATGACTTGAGCAGGGCACGCCCCTGAAAGCAAAAACGGGCAGATCCCATCAGGATCTGCCCGTTTTTATTGACGCGGCCTTTATGGTTTAAAAGTCGTCGTCCTTGTCAAAGCGCCGCGCTTCGCGCTGCAACTGGTACACAAAACGTTCAACCTGGCGCTGTACCAAGCCGCTCATGTTGTGAAAGCGCACGCCGGCGAAGGTGGTGTTGATCTTGTCTTCGAAGTGCAGGTAACGCAGTTCCACCGAGGTGGTCATGCTGCCGAAGGGCAGGGCGGCGATAAAGCGGTCATAGACCTGGCCCAGTTGCAGGCGATCGGCGATGTCGCCTTCAAAACGCAGCTTGCAGCCGGTGGCGGAGATGTCCAGCAGCTTGCCGCTGATCGGTGCCTTGAGCTTTTCGCCACCCAGCTCGATGCTGACCAGTTGGGCCAGCTTCAATGCGGCGCGAAAAGCATTGCGACGCTGATGGTAGACCACCTCGTCGGGCATGCTGCCGGTGTAGATGCGGTGGCCGCCTTTTTCACTGATGGTCAGCGTGCCGTTGCTTTCCCAGGCGATTCGCACGCCATCATGGAAACCTTCAATGCGGAACGGTTCGCCATTCTCAAGGTAGCGTTCACCGTCGCGGGGGATCATTTCGTCGAGGGCGAGTGTTTTGCTGTCCCGGTCAATATCCACCAAATAGCTTTGGAACCGCTGGCTGCGTTCATGAAAAGTGATGATCAGCGGGTCATGGCTTTCTTGCAGCATCCGCAACGTGCTGGCGATTTCCAGAGGCGTGGTGAGCACCTTGGGTGGCTGCGGAGCATCTTCCGCATTAAGGGCATTGAACACGGTTCTTCCATCTCCAGGCAAAATACGACTACACGCAAGAACCGGCATTTTGCCAGTATGTAGCGCGCCTTGGATAGGGCGCGCTGTAAACCGGTGTCAGGCTTGGCTGCGGGTGCTTGGCTTGACCAGGCGCGAGGTGGAACCCTGGGCGTTGTAAAGCGCCGGGGGCTCTCCGCCGTGGAGTATGCGCAACTGGTTGGCGGTCGTAGCCTGCTGCAGCTGGATCGACTGGCCGTTGAGCAGGTTGGCTTCCTGGCACTGGGCCAGTAATTGATTGAGTGCGGTGCTCTGCGCCAGCAACTGATCGCCTACCGAGGAGTGGCTGGCCAGTTGTGCCAGGCCATCATGATCAGCCGGCAGGCCGAGGCTGATGAGAATTTCGCTGCGCTTCTTGCCATGCTGCTCCAGCAGCACGATCAGCGACTGTTTGCGCGCCAGGATTTCCTCCAGCAAGCGCATATCCCGGCCATAGAGGGCCAGGGATTCTTCTTTGAGCAGCTCGAGCAGAAGTTGCGTCGGCGCCAGATCATCAATGATCAGTTCAAGCAAATGTTCGTCGTGGTGCATGGCTGGCCTTGGGTTTTAAGCGTCCACAAGCCCTGCGCAGGCCTTTGCCTAGCGCTCGGCTTCGAAGTTAAGCAGCTTGCTGGCTACACGGTTGCTGTCGACTTTATAGCTGCCATCAGCGATTGCCTGCTTCAATTCGGCCACGCGGGCTTTATTGACAACGGGTTGATCGCGCAGCGAGTCAGTGACCTTCTGCAACTGTTGAGCCTCATTGCTCAGGTGTACCGATTCCCCGCTCTGGCTGGCGCTGGCCTGTTCTGCCTTGGCGGCAGGTGCTGGCTGGGACTTGGCTTCTACGCCGTCCTTTGCCCCGCTGGTGCGCGTATTGCCCGGCAAAGCCTGGGTGTTATTTAAACGACTGAAATCAATGACCATGTTAAAAAAACCTCTGGGTATTTGGACGCTTGCCATGTTTTCGGCCATACCCGGACAAACTTTAGGCCCGATTGACAATAAACCTGTACAGGTCGACATCCCACGCACAGTGTAGGAAAACCTGGCGTTTCACACCAGCGATCTCACAGCGGTGATCTATAGCGCCACCTCAACCTGGCCCGGCGCGGTCACCTGCGCCTTGATCACACGGTTGGAATTGAGGTTCTTGACCCGGATCTGCTCGCTCATCCCGCCGTTGGACAGCGCCTCCCCCGGCATTTTTACCATCAGCCCGCCGCTGCTGGCGGAAATCACCACCTGGTCGCCCTTGCGAATCACCTCAGCCTGTTCCAGATGCACCAGCGTAATGACCTGGTCGGTGACCATTGGTCGGGTCAGTTTCTGCCCGATGGCTTGGTCCACAGCGGTGAGGTAGCCCTGATTGATCAGGCTGATGTCGCGTTCACGCAGGGC
This sequence comes from Pseudomonas sp. Leaf15, assembly GCF_001421425.1. Taxonomy (NCBI): domain Bacteria; kingdom Pseudomonadati; phylum Pseudomonadota; class Gammaproteobacteria; order Pseudomonadales; family Pseudomonadaceae; genus Pseudomonas; species Pseudomonas sp. Leaf15. Next base: position 326,348 of record NZ_LMKI01000035.1, on the reverse strand, counting down.
CACGTCTTCAAAACCAATGATGCCGGTGCGTTTGAGCGGGCGTGTGACCACAACCACATCGCGGAACAGTTTGACCTGCGCCGGCACAAACACGGTCCAGGGTGAGGCGCCCTCGCAGCGCACTTTTACCGTCACGCGGCCGATGGGCTGGGCCGGGCTTTCGAGGCTGGCCGTCAATTCCTTGTCGCACATAGGCATGCGCAGGCGCGGGTCCAGTTGGTTGACCTGGATTTCGTAACGCCCCGGCGTTTGGGTGGTCGCCAGATAATCTTCTACAGTGAACTCAAGAAAGCCTTGGGTGACGCCGATAAGGAGATCAGGCAAGGTGACATTATCTGCGCGAGCCGTGGTGCCCGAGCCCAAGGCAAGCAAAGCCATCGATGCGCAGAGCAATCTGCGATACCGTGGGATGCGTCGGAAAACTGTCGTTTTAAGGTTCATAGACCAATAAATAGCAAAGCCCGTGCCGTTTAGTGTTGGGTGAGCGTCGTTGCCCTTGTAGGTATAGCCAAAGGTTTTAGCGTAGGAGTCAAGGCATGGCAGGAGTAATGGACTCAGTAAACCAGCGCACACAGCTGGTAGGGCAGAATCGCCTGGAACTGTTGCTTTTCCGCCTGGACGGCAAGCAGCTGTACGGCATCAATGTGTTTAAAGTGCGGGAAGTGCTGCAGTGCCCCAAGCTGACCATATTGCCTAAATCCAGCCCGGTGGTCTGCGGCGTAGCGAATATCCGAGGCGCGACCATTCCGATTCTCGACCTGGCCATGGCCACCGGTTCCTCGGGTTTGCAGGACCGCGAAAGCCCCTTTGTGATCATCACCGAATACAACACCAAGACCCAGGGTTTCCTGGTGCGCTCGGTGGAACGCATCGTCAACATGAACTGGGAGGAGATCCATCCGCCGCCCAAGGGCACCGGGCGCGATCACTACCTCACGGCGGTGACGCGGGTCGACAACCAGTTGGTCGAAATCATCGACGTGGAAAAGATCCTCGCCGAAGTCGCCCCCACCTCGGAAACCATTTCGGTTGGCGTGGTAGACGCCGAAACCGCGCACAAGGCAGTTTCACTGCGTGTGCTGACGGTGGATGACTCTTCGGTGGCGCGCAAGCAGGTCAGCCGTTGCCTGCAAACCGTCGGCGTGGAAGTGGTGGCTTTGAACGATGGTCGCCAGGCCTTGGATTACCTGCGCAAGCTGGTGGACGAAGGCAAGAAGCCGGAAGAAGAGTTCCTGATGATGATCTCCGACATTGAAATGCCGGAAATGGACGGCTATACCCTCACGGCCGAGATACGTAACGACCCACGCATGCAAAAATTGCATATCATCCTGCATACTTCCTTGTCGGGCGTATTCAATCAGGCGATGGTCAAGAAGGTCGGTGCCGATGACTTCCTGGCCAAATTCCGCCCTGACGACCTGGCATCCCGGGTAGTCGACCGGATCAAGGCAGCAGATCACGGCTAGGGGGATTTCCTCCTGGCGGTCACACGATTTAAGAGGCGGTATCATTGTCTACGGGTAATTTGGATTTCGAACAGTTCCGGGTCTTCCTGGAAAAAGCCTGTGGCATATTGCTCGGTGAAAACAAGCAGTACCTGGTATCCAGCCGTCTCAATAAACTGATGGAGCAGCAGGGCATCAAGTCCCTGGGCGAGTTGGTGCAGCGCATCCAGGGCCAGCCGCGCAGTGGGCTTAAGGAAATGGTGGTAGATGCCATGACCACCAACGAAACCTTGTGGTTTCGTGATACCTACCCCTTTGAAGTGCTCAAGAACAAAGTGCTGCCGGAGGCCATCAAGGCCAGCCCCGGCCAGCGCCTGCGCATCTGGTCGGCCGCTTGTTCTTCGGGGCAGGAACCGTACTCGATCTCGATGTCGATCGATGAGTTCGAGCGCACGAACATGGGCCAATTGAAGGCCGGCGCGCAGATTGTCGCCACCGATTTGTCCGGTACCATGCTCACCAACTGCAAGACCGGCGAGTACGACAGCCTGGCCCTGGGCCGTGGTTTGTCCCAGGAGCGCCTGCAACGCTTCTTCGACCCCAAAGGGGCCGGGCGCTGGGCGGTCAAGGCGCCGATCAAGAGCCGCGTGGAGTTTCGCTCGTTCAACCTGCTCGACAGCTATGCCAGCCTGGGCAAGTTCGACATGGTGTTCTGCCGCAATGTGCTGATCTACTTCTCGGCAGAGGTGAAGAAGGACATCCTGCTGCGCATTCACGGTACGCTCAAGCGTGGTGGTTATTTGTTCCTGGGAGCGTCCGAAGCGCTCAACGGGCTACCCGATCACTACCAGATGGTGCAGTGCAGCCCCGGCATCATTTACCAGGCTAAGTAACGTTGGCTTGGGCATAAAAATAACGGGAACCTCCGCAAGGGGTTCCCGTTTTTTATGCGTTTTAAGGCTTGGGTGTCATCACGATTCTGCTCACGGTGAGACGATGAAACCCGCTGGGCACCGCGTCGTTGAGAATACCGAGGTGCACAGAGCCTGTCGTTTTAGCCGTGTATATCCCGGCCCCGATTTGTAGGAAACCCGTAAGGAAGTTCCGCACAGGGGGGCCGATTGGGGCGCCATTGATTGTCATGTACAGGACCGAGGGGTCTTGCGTGTCACCGCTCACCTCGAAGTGACAGTCATAGGTTGTCCCAGCAATCACCGGGACTGCGCGGGTGATGATGTGGGATTTGCCGGGCATGCTGTCTTTCAAGTTGATCACCATACCCTCATTGGGTTTGAAGCTCAGTTTCCCGCCAACGTAGCCTCCCTGGGCTACCCAGCCTTGAGGATTGCCATTCGTTAAATCCCATACTGTGCCTGGGGTTGGGATAACGATGGGGCGTCTATTGATCGTCACCTGCGCGTTCGGCGCAGGGTATTGTGCCCCGTCACGGGTGACGTACAGCTGTAAAGTCACCGTATTGCCTTCGTTGGCCTCAACCGGTCCCTTGGGCATCACGAGGTTAAGCAGGGGGGTATCTTTTTCTATTCTGAAGCTCTGGTTGTGCACGCCGCCAGGGACGGTGCTCCTCAAATAGCAATTGATAAAGTCGCCTTTCACATAGGCGAATATGGAACTCAACTTTACGCAATCGGTGTTCACCAAGGCGAGGTCCAGGTTTGGGAGAGGTGTTGCTGAATCGTCTTGCAGATCGAAACGAAGGGGTGGGATGTTCAGCATGGTGAGCCTCTGCATTACGCATTAAAGGATGTCTCCTGATAAGACATCCATTCAAGCAGTTCCGGCTACTGTCAGAAATAACAGTGCGGACCAATGGTCGAAAGACACCTGGTGCCCTCGGCGCATCCTTCCCTGCCGTTGTCGCTGCCCGGTAAAGCGGCAACCGCCGTTGCCGCTTTACTGGCGCCACGCGGAAGCCCATTGCCGCTTTTCTGGCATTGCCGCCGGCAAACCTTGCGCAACCCCTTGAATTACGGGCCTCCAGCGAATTGGCATGCGACTTGCTATAACCCAGATACGAAAAGCAGGTCAGCCTAAAGGTTTCCGCCATGAGCATCAGCTTCGATAAAGCGCTCGGTATCCACGAACAAGCCCTGGGCTTTCGCGCCCAGCGTGCCGAAGTCCTGGCCAACAACATTGCCAACGCCGACACCCCGAACTACAAGGCTCGGGACCTGGACTTTTCCGCCGTGCTCGCCGCGCAGCAGGACAAGACTAAAAACGGCACCTTCGCCTTGAACATGACCAACAGCCGTCATATCGAAGCGCAGGGTCTGGGCAATGGTGACGAGTCGCTGCTGTATCGCACGCCGATGCAGCCCTCGATCGACCAGAACACCGTCGACGCCCAGCTGGAGCAATCGGCCTATGCCGAGAACTCGGTGAACTTTCAGGCCAGCTTCACCCTGCTTAACAGCAAATTCAAAGGGCTGATGTCAGCCCTGCGCGGAGAGTAAGCCATGTCCCTCGCCAGTGTTTTCAATATTGCCGGCAGTGGCATGAGCGCGCAGACCACGCGTTTGAACACCGTCGCCAGTAACATCGCCAACGCCGAGACCGTGTCTTCGAGCATTGACCAGACTTACCGCGCCCGTCACCCGGTGTTTGCCACCATGTTCCAGGGTGGCCAGGCCGGCCAGAGCGGCAGCGGTGATTCGCTGTTCCAGAATCAGGATGCGGCCGGCCAAGGCGTGCAGGTGCTCGGCGTGGTCGAGGACCAGAGCAACCTGGAAGCCCGCTACGAACCGAACCACCCCGCCGCGAACGAAAAGGGCTATGTGTACTACCCCAACGTCAACGTGGTCGAGGAAATGGCCGACATGATTTCCGCCAGCCGCTCGTTTCAGACCAACGCGGAAATGATGAACACCGCCAAAACCATGATGCAGAAGGTCCTGACCCTGGGTCAGTGATAAGGGGCGCCAAATAATGGCCATTGTTGATACCACTTCTACACCCAACTCGGCGGTTCAGGACCTGTTCAACTCCAAGGTCAAGACTGCTACAGATAACAGCGGCCTTGAGGGTGCCGCCAAGGCGGCCACGGGCAACCAGGCGCTGGGCAAGGACGCGTTCCTGCAACTGCTGGTGACCCAGCTGAAAAACCAGAACCCGCTTTCGCCTCAAGACAACGGCGCCTTCGTGGCGCAGCTGGCCCAGTTCAGCAGCCTGGAAGGCATCAACACCCTGAACGACTCGGTGAATGCGATCTCCAGCAACTTCAGCTCTTCCCAGGCGCTGCAGGCGTCGTCGCTGGTCGGGCGTTCGATCATCACCCAGACCGACAAGGCCATGGTGGATACCAGCAAAAGCATGACCGGCTCGGTGGCGGTGACGGCAGCGACGGGCAACGTCTCGGTGAAAATCACCGACAAAGACGGCAACGTGGTGCGCACCATCGACATGGGCGCCCAAAGCGCCGGCGATTCAAGCTTTATCTGGGATGGCAAGAACGACAATGGCGAAGTCGCCCCCGCCGGCACTTACACCTTCGCGGCCAGCACCAAGAATGACAACGGCGACGCGGTTGCCCTGTTGACGTCGCTGCCGGCAACGGTCACCAGCGTGACGTTGAGCAAGACCGGCGGCGAAATGCTGCTCAACCTTGCAGGCGGCATGGGCAGCGTCAAGCTGTCGCAAATTCAGACTATCGGTACATAGAGCCGGCTAAATACGGCAGAAGGAGAGAAACATGTCTTTTAACATCGGCCTTAGCGGCCTCTATGCGGCCAACAAACAACTGGACGTGACCGGCAACAACATTGCCAACGTTGCGACCACCGGTTTCAAAGCGTCCCGTGCGGAATTTTCCGACATCTATGCAGCGTCCAAGCTGGGCACCGGCCAGAACAGTGTCGGCAGCGGCGTGAACCTGGCGGCAGTGTCTCAGCAGTTCACCCAGGGTGACGTCAACAACACCGGCGGCTTGCTGGACATGGCGATTCAGGGCGGCGGCTTCTTCGTGCAGAAGGGCAGTGACGGTTCGCTGGAATACACCCGCAGCGGCACCTTCCGTGCGGACAAAGACGGCTTTATCACCAACAACACCGGCACCTCGCGCCTGCAAGGCTACGCAGCGGACGCCGATGGCAACATCATCAAAGGCGCGCTGACCGACCTGCAATTGAACCTGTCGAATCTGCCGCCCAAGGCGTCCACCAAAGTGGACTCCACCAGTAACCTGAACTCTTCCTCGCCGGTGATCGACCAGGCGGCCCACCCGTTCGATCCAACCGAGTCCAGCTCGTTCAGCACCCAGTACAACACCACGTTGTATGACACGCAGGGTAACGCGCACCCGATGGTGCAGTACCTGGTCAAGACCGACTCCAACACCTGGAAGTCCTACACCCTGATCGACGGCCGTAACCCTGACGGTTCGGCGCCTACCGGCACAGGCTCGACGCCACCGGTGGCATCGACGTTGAGCTTTGACGGCTCCGGCAAACTCACCGGGATTGTGACCGGCACCACCTCCAGCACCACCTTGCAGCTGACCGGCTGGGTGCCGGGTACCGTGACCAATGGTGTGTGGACCAAAAACGGCGCGAATGCCAACCCTGGCGGGATTGCCATCAACATGGGCAACATCACCCAGTACAACTCGGCCACCTACCGTAACCCACCGGTCACCGATGGCTACGCCACCGGCCAGATCACCGGCCTGAACATCGACGGTAACGGCGTGCTGTTCGCCACTTTCAGTAACCAGCAGAGCAAGTCCATTGGTCAGCTCTCCCTGGCCAGCTTCAACAACGAACAGGGCCTGCAGCCGTCGGGTGGCACCACCTGGAAAGAGACCTTCGCCTCGGGCCAGCCGGGTTACGACGCCCCGCAATCCGGCACCTTGGGTTCGATCGTGTCCAAGTCCCTGGAAAACTCTAACGTCAACCTGACCAACGAGCTGGTGGACCTGATCAAGGCCCAGAGCAACTACCAGGCGAACGCCAAGACCATCTCCACCCAAAGCACCATCATGCAGACCATCATTCAGATGACCTGACGCAGCTGCGAACAAGAGCCCCTCCTGCGAGGGGCTTTTTTTTGCGTGTTATTTGACCGGAAACAATTCCGACTTTGCGCGAGATTGCCAGCTGACAGGCTTTTGTTGGAACCGACCACGCCGTTTTTTCCACTTATCGGGCTTAAAGGTATGGGTTCTTACGGGGGTTGGATATGTGGGATCTGTCGGTGTCTGGCCATGGGGCTGGAGGTGTGCGTTATGACGTGGGCGGTGCGGGGCGAAATCTGGGGGGCGTAAGCCGTGCAGAGGAAAAAAAGGATGACGTAGAGGTCGATAAAAACGCCGTCGCCCAGATGCTCAAACAGCTGGATGAGGCCGAAAAGGGCAATAAAAACCAAACTGCCCAGGACTTGCGCGACAAGCTCAATGAGAAGCGCAAGGAGCTGGGTGAGGAGAAGTTCAAGGAGATCCTTGAGGCGTTGAAGAAAGACGCCTCCAGCGATTTGCTCGCGTTGTTGAAGAAGCTGTTTCCGGATTTTTTCCCGGATGAGCCGTCACCGGCGCCTGCGCCGGCACCTCAGCCGTCACCTGGTGGTGGTGGTGGTGGTGGTGGTGGTGGTGGTGGCAGGGTAAATCCGAAGAATTTCGGCGGCAGCGAGCCCATGAGTAATCTGCCGATTACCGAAGGCTCCAAGCATTTCAACTACAAGCCTGATGCAAGCAACCCAGGTAAAAAACCGAACAATATCTGGAGTGGGTTCAGCCAAGGCCCTGACGGCAATTGCGTCACCGTGTCGGCGATAAAGGGCGCGATGATGAAGTTTGGTCAAAAACCTACCGACGTCTTCAAGGAGGTGAAAGAGACGGGAGAGGGTTACCACGTAAAAATGCGAGACGGTTTCGAGCTTACTTTATCTAAAGGCGAGTTAAGGCAAGCAGCCGCTTACGCGCAGTTCAAGGGCGATAATCCGGGCATGATTACCGATGCAAACTTCATGTATGCCGCGAGCGCCAAGCGCGCTCAAATAGAGGGCAATGGCCATGATGACAACGCCAATGCTGCCAAACAGAGTTTCGCTCATGCGATGCAAAGTTTGAACAATGGCGAAATGGGTTGGGAGGCGCTGGACCGGCTAGGGCTGAAAGACCACTACAGGCAGTCTTCGAGTTCCGAGCTGGCAAGTGGCAAGCTGGGTGTTGTGGATTATGGCGGCCATTCAATGGCGGTGATTGGCGGACGCATAGAATTGTGGGGTGGGCGCGGTGGCCGGCCCCAGGAAGGCCTCGCCTACGCATTCACGTAGCAAAAAAAACCGATAAACCCAAATGCAGCCAGGTTTATCGGTTTTTTACATCCTGGGCGTTCAAGCCCAGGACTCACTCAGCTTATTGGCAAGCTTCGCAATCCGGCTCATCAATCGCGCAAGCCTTTGGCACTGGCGCCGGGCCGGCTGGAGCAGCCAGCACCGAATCATCACCGTGGTTGCCGCTGGAAACGGCGTTCAGCTTACCGGTGTTGATGGTCGACTTCTCGGTGCTGGTCGCGGCCAGGGCACGGAGGTAGTAAGTGGTTTTCAGGCCACGGTACCAGGCCATGCGGTAGGTCACGTCAAGCTTCTTGCCCGAGGCACCGGCGATGTACAGGTTCAGCGACTGCGCCTGGTCGATCCACTTCTGACGACGGCTGGCGGCGTCAACGATCCACTTGGTGTCCACTTCGAAGGCCGTCGCGTAGAGCTCTTTGAGTTCTTGCGGGATGCGCTCGATCTGCTGCACCGAACCGTCGTAGTACTTCAGGTCGTTGATCATGACCGAGTCCCACAGGCCGCGAGCCTTGAGGTCGCGAACCAGGTACGGGTTGATCACGGTGAATTCGCCCGACAGGTTCGATTTCACGTACAGGTTCTGGTAAGTCGGTTCGATCGACTGCGATACGCCAGTGATGTTGGCGATGGTCGCGGTCGGTGCGATGGCCATGATGTTGGAGTTACGAATACCTTTCTGCACACGGGCACGTACCGGCGCCCAGTCCAGGCTTTCGTTGAGGTCAACGTCGATGTACTTCTGGCCACGCTGCTCGATCAGGATCTGTTGCGAATCCAGCGGCAGGATGCCTTTGGACCACAGCGAACCCTGGAACGTCTCGTAGGCGCCGCGCTCGTCGGCCAGGTCGCAGGAAGCCTGGATCGCGTAGTAGCTGACCGCTTCCATGGACTTGTCGGCGAACTCGACCGCAGCGTCCGAACCGTACGGAATGTGCTGCAGGTACAAGGCGTCCTGGAAGCCCATGATGCCCAGGCCGACCGGACGGTGCTTGAAGTTGGAGTTCTGCGCCTGTGGCACCGAGTAGTAGTTGATGTCGATCACGTTATCGAGCATGCGAACGGCGGTGTTGACGGTGCGTTCCAGCTTGGCGGTGTCCAGCTTGCCGTTGACGATGTGGTTCGGCAGGTTGATCGAGCCCAGGTTGCAAACGGCGATCTCGTCCTTGTTGGTGTTCAAGGTGATCTCGGTGCACAGGTTCGAACTGTGGACCACGCCCACGTGCTGCTGCGGGCTGCGCAGGTTGCACGGGTCTTTGAAGGTCAGCCATGGGTGGCCGGTTTCAAACAGCATGGACAGCATTTTGCGCCACAGGTCTTTGGCCTGGATGGTCTTGAACAGCTTGATCTTGCCTGGGTACTGGGACAGGGCTTCGTAGTACTCGTAACGCTCTTCGAAGGCCTTGCCGGTCAGGTCGTGCAGGTCCGGCACTTCGGATGGCGAGAACAGGGTCCACGGGCCGTCATCGAAGACACGCTTCATGAACAGGTCAGGGATCCAGTTGGCGGTGTTCATGTCGTGGGTACGACGACGATCATCACCGGTGTTCTTGCGCAGCTCGATGAACTCTTCAATGTCCATGTGCCAGGTTTCCAGGTACGCACACACGGCGCCTTTGCGCTTGCCGCCCTGGTTGACCGCAACGGCGGTGTCGTTGACCACTTTCAGGAACGGTACAACGCCCTGGGATTTGCCGTTGGTGCCCTTGATGTAAGAACCCAAGGCACGCACAGGCGTCCAGTCGTTGCCCAGGCCGCCAGCGAATTTGGACAACATGGCGTTGTCGTGGATCGCGTGGTAGATGCCCGACAGGTCATCCGGCACGGTGGTCAGGTAGCAGCTCGACAGCTGTGGACGCAGGGTGCCGGCGTTGAACAGGGTTGGGGTCGACGACATGTAGTCGAAGGACGACAACAGGTTGTAGAACTCGATGGCACGGTCTTCTTTGTGCTTCTCTTCAATCGCCAGGCCCATGGCCACGCGCATGAAGAACACTTGCGGCAGTTCGAAGCGCACACCGTCCTTGTGGATGAAGTAACGGTCGTACAGGGTTTGCAGGCCCAGGTAGGTGAACTGCTGGTCGCGCTCGTGGTTGATCGCCTTGCCGAGTTTTTCCAGGTCGAAGGTGGCCAGGATCGGGTTCAGCAATTCGAATTCGATACCCTTGGCGATGTAGGCCGGCAGGGCCTTGGCGTACAGGTCAGCCATCTCGTGGTGGGTGGCGCTGTCGGCCACGCCCAGGAAGCCCAGGCCTTCAGCACGCAGGGTGTCCATCAGCAGGCGCGCGGTCACGAACGAGTAGTTCGGCTCACGTTCAACCAGGGTACGGGCGGTCATCACCAGGGCGGTGTTGACGTCGGTCAGGGCCACGCCGTCGTACAGGTTCTTCAGGGTTTCGCGCTGGATCAGGTCACCGTCGACTTCTTCCAGGCCTTCGCAGGCCTCGGTGATGATGGTGTTCAGGCGGCCCAGGTCCAGCGGAGCAAAGCTGCCGTCGGCCAGGGTAATGCGGATCGACGGGTGAGCTTGCACGGCCGCTTCTTCAGCCGGGGAGCGCACGGCACGTTCCTTGGAACGGGCGTCACGGTAGATCACGTAGTCGCGCGCCACTTTCTGCTCGCCGGCACGCATCAGGGCCAGTTCAACCTGGTCCTGGATTTCTTCGATGTGGATGGTGCCGCCCGACGGCATGCGACGCTTGAAGGTCGCGGTAACCTGTTCGGTCAGGCGGGCAACGGTGTCGTGGATGCGCGACGAGGCAGCAGCGGTGCCGCCTTCAACTGCAAGAAACGCTTTGGTGATGGCGACGGTGATTTTGTCATCGGTGTAAGGAACGACAGTGCCGTTACGCTTGATCACGCGCAGTTGGCCAGGTGCGGTGGCGGACAGATCCAGGTTCGAATCAGCGGCCTGCGGCACGGAGCCCTGCGGGTTCTCGCGAGTTGTGTCGGTTTGCATGGGGGGTTGTCTCCACATTCTATATTTATTTGGGCACCATCACGGTGCCCACCGTTCCGTCCTGAAGCACTTACAACAGGCCTGGGCCTGGCATAACAACTTCGGGACAGGAGGAAGGGAGCTCATCGCGCCGCTTCCATGCCGAAGTCTTCGGTTCGGGGCTTGAAAGAGCCCTTGGCCGTATTCCTGCCGGGTGACAGTTGCTCGCTCCAAGCACTGCAACACCCGTACCGTTTTCTGCCAATTTGGCGGGGAAAACGGTTGCCATCCGCGTGCGCGGTTTGGGCTTTTAAAAAATGCTTTGGTTCAACCAAACAGGAGCAAGAAAGCGCTTGAGTTTCTTGTCTGATTTGTGTTTGGTTTTTCGCTTAAAACCCTACATGTAGGGTTTTTTTAGCGCCGAGGTACAAGATAATGCGTTTTGGGGGGCTTAGCAACGCACTACCTGTGGATAACGCTGTGGGTAAAATGTGTATGAAACGTGGAACGCCCGTGTAGGCCGCAGTGTTGCTGGATTACGCCGTTTGTCACCGAATATTCCAAGGCAAAAACCGCCGGTTGGATTTTTGAGGGCGCGAACCCTATCACAAAAAAACGCGATCACCGAATGGATTTCCAGGCGTGTACTGGAGGGCTGGCCCATGGCTACAATCGGCCCATCATACAGAGAGGCCACATTGTGCTTCCCGCACATGACAATAATGAGAAGCGAGGTAGCGCATGGCACAGGAAGCCTGGCAGATATTGATCGTCGAAGACGACGAGCGATTGGCCGAGTTGACCCGTGATTACCTGCAGAGCAACGGCTTGCAGGTGTCCGTGGAGAGCGACGGTGCCCAGGCGGCGGCGCGCATCATCGCCGAACAACCGGACCTGGTGATCCTCGACCTGATGCTGCCTGGCGAAGACGGCCTGAGCATCTGCCGCAATGTCCGTGAGCGCTACGACGGCGTGATCCTGATGCTGACCGCGCGCACCGACGATATGGATCAGGTGCAAGGCCTGGACATGGGCGCCGACGACTACGTGTGCAAACCGGTGCGCCCGCGCTTGTTGCTGGCGCGTATCCAGGCGTTGTTGCGGCGCAGCGAGTCGGCGATACCCGCCGCCGTGGAAAACCTGCGGCGCCTGCAGTTCGGCCCGCTGGTGGTGGACAACGCCCTGCGCGAAGCCTGGCTGCACGAGGGCAGCATCGAGCTGACCAGCGCCGAGTTCGACCTGTTGTGGCTGCTGGTGGCGAATGCCGGGCGCATTTTGTCCCGCGAAGAAATCTTTATCGCCTTGCGCGGGATTGGCTACGACGGCCAGGACCGCTCCATTGATGTGCGCATCTCGCGTATTCGGCCCAAGATCGGCGACGACCCGATTCACCCACGGCTGATCAAGACCATTCGCAGCAAAGGCTACTTGTTCGTCCCTGAAGCTGCCGCCGACATGCCGCTGTGAACTCGATCTTCCTGCGTATCTACGGCGGCATGTGCACGGCGCTGGTCCTGGTGGCGTTGCTCGGCGTGCTGGCCCTGCACCTGCTTAATGAGGTGCGCAGCGGCCAGTACCGTGAGCGCCTGGCCCACGGCACCTTTGCGCTGATGGGCGACAACCTGCAACCGATGAGCGCAATCGAGCGCCAGCGTGCCCTGGCGGTGTGGGAGCGCTTGCTCGGCATTCCCCTGGAACTGCGTCCCTTGGCGGACGCGCAGTTGGACCTGACCCAGCGCAATCGCCTGCAACGTGGCCAGGTGCTGGTGGAGCAGACCGGCCCGCATGCCGCGCGTGTACTGCGCCTGGTCAGCGAACAGTCGCAGCTTGTGCTCACCGGTGAAGTGCAGCAGATCAGCGAGCAGCTGGCGCGTGCGACGATTTACCTGCTGGCTGACGAACTGGTGCGCTTCCCGGTGGCCGAGCAGCCGCAACGCCTGGCGGATATAAAAGAGGCCAAGGGCTTTGGTTTTGAGATGCACCTGATGACGCTGGATCAGGCGGACATGGATGACGACCAGCGCCGTCGCGTTGCGGAAGGCGATACGGTGATGGCCCTGGGCAAGGGCGGCGACTCCATCCGCGTATTCGCCGGCATGGTCGGCACGCCGTGGGTGCTGGAAATCGGCCCGCTGTATCAAATGAACCCGTACCCGCCGCAGTGGCTGATCCTGATCGCGTTGATCAGCCTCACGCTGATCGGGTTGATCGTGTACCTCTTGGTGCGTCAGCTCGAACGGCGCCTCAAAGGCCTGGAAGCAGCGGCCACGCGCATCGCCAAAGGCAACCTGGAAGTGCGTGTGCCGGCGCGTGGCGCCGATTCGGTAGGGCGTTTGGCCGCCGCCTTTAATGGTATGGCCGAGCACTTGCAGCAATTGCTGGCGATTCAGCGCGAGCTGGTGCGCGCGGTCTCCCACGAATTGCGCACCCCGGTGGCGCGCCTGCGCTTTGGCCTGGAGATGATCGGCGACGCCGCCACCCCAGAGGCGCGGCGTAAATATATGGAAGGCATGGACAGCGATATCCAGGACCTCGACGGCCTGGTCGACGAAATGCTCACCTACGCCCGCCTGGAGCAAGGCGCGCCGGAGCTGAATTTCCAGCGGGTCGACCTCGATGCCTTGCTCGATCAGGTGATCGGCGAATTATCGCCACTGCGCCCGCAGGTCAGTGTTGCCCGGGGTATCTGCCTGTCCTCGGCGCATTGGGATGACGCCTGGGTCGACGCCGAGCCGCGCTACCTGCACCGTGCCCTGCAAAATTTGGTCGGCAATGCGATGCGCCATGCCCAGGGTCGGGTGCTGATCAGTTATCAAGTGGGCCAGGTGCGCTGCCGCATCGATGTGGAAGATGACGGGCCGGGTGTGCCGGAAAGCGCCTGGGAGCGGATCTTCACGCCATTTTTGCGTCTGGACGACAGCCGCACGCGAGCGTCAGGCGGGCATGGTCTGGGTTTGTCGATTGTGCGGCGGATTATCTATTGGCACGGCGGGCGGGCGTTGATCAGCAAGAGCAACAACCTGGGTGGGGCGTGTTTCAGCTTGAGTTGGCCCAGGGATCAGGACAAGACTTGAGACCGCCATCGCAGGCAAGCCAGCTCCCACATTTTGAATGTATCCGCACATCAAAGGTGGGAGCCGGGCTTGCCCGCGATAGCGACCTGTCAGGCGCCGACAGCCACCAGACTCAACAACTGCTCCCCCTCCACCGCAAACTGCCCCTCCAGCTCCTTGCCATAACACCATTCAGCCGACAGATCCGTCAGCAACCGTAACCGCACGCGCCCGGCCTGTGACCACTCAAGCACCTCGGCATGCTCAAAGTAGAAGCGCTTTTGCACAATCGGATACAGCGCTTTGAACAGGCTCTCCTTGGCCGAAAACGTCAGCGTCACCAGCAGGGCAACCTGCTCGCGTGGCCCCAGTGCCATGCGCTGCAATTCGTCGGGCGTCAGAATCTCCCCAGCCAAACGCTCCGCCCGCTCCAATGACAGCAGGTTCTCCAGGTCCATCCCCAGCCCGCGCCATTTCGCCTTGTGCCCGACAATGGCCGCTGCATGCCCGGTGCTGTGGGTGATGGAGCCGCTGATATGCCCAGGCCACACCGGCGCACGGTCGTCGCCGATGGCCGGTACGCAATCCAGTTGGTCAAGCTGTTGCAACGCTGCACGGGCGCACAGGCGACCGGCTAGGAACTCCGCCTGGCGTTTGGCCACCGAGCGCTGGATGCTGGCCGGCGGCGGCACGGCGCTGCGCTGGAAGTCATCGGCGAGCAACAAGGCCGGGTCGAATCGCGTGCTCAAGAACACCGTGCCCGGCAGCGGGATGGGCAGTGGACAATGGGCATCGAGTGGGGTGCAGCAAGCGGGTAGAGGCGTCATGCGCGGTATTTTGCGTCAGTTGGCGCGCCAGTGCATAGCCCGCAGCGGTTCAGGCCAGGTTCAGAGCCCGTTCAGGGGGAGTTCAGGGGCGCCTGCGTAGTCTGGCCTTAACAGCCAAAACGCGTAGAGGTAAGCCCCATGACTGCGATCAAAAAGCTGATTCTGGCCTTAAGCATGCTCGGTGCCACTGCTGGGGTTCAGGCTTCGGACGGTGCTTTTGCCGGTTTCGGCAGCGAGAAAACCAGGAAATCCAGCAACCTGATCCAGCGTGTGAGCTTCGAAGAGGTGGGCGGCCAGGCCGCGCCGTGGGGCCAGTCTTTGGGCATGACCACGCCGCAACCTGCCTACCGTGCTGGCTACGAACACCTGACGGGCCAATACAATGGCATTAAACTGCGCCCGCAAGACTTGCAGGGCCGCTATGATATTCCCCTGTCGGACAGTTGAATTGCCTTGGAGAGCCTTATGAAATTGCTGGTCGTGGAAGATGAGGCGCTGCTGCGCCATCACCTGTTCACCCGCCTGACCGACAGCGGCCATGTGGTCGAAGCTGTGGCCAATGCCGAGGAAGCCCTGTACCAGACCGGCCAATTCAACCACGACCTGGCGATTATCGACCTGGGCCTGCCCGGCATGGGCGGCCTGGACCTGATCCGCCAACTGCGCAGCCAGGCCAAAACCTTTCCGATCCTGATCCTCACCGCGCGCGGCAACTGGCAGGACAAGGTCGAAGGCCTGGCTGCCGGTGCCGACGATTACGTGGTCAAGCCGTTCCAGTTCGAAGAACTGGAGGCGCGCATGAACGCCTTGCTGCGCCGCTCCAGCGGGTTCACCCAGTCGACCATCGTCGCCGGGCCGTTGCTGCTGGACCTCAACCGCAAGCAAGCCTCGCTGGATGAGCAACCGCTGGCGCTGACGGCCTACGAGTACCGGATTCTCGAATACCTGATGCGTCACCATCAGCAAGTGGTCGCCAAGGACCGCCTGATGGAACAGCTCTACCCCGATGACGACGAGCGTGATCCGAACGTGATCGAAGTGCTGGTGGGCCGCCTGCGCCGCAAGCTGGAAGGCCCGGCCGGGTTCAAGCCGATCGACACCGTGCGTGGCCTGGGCTACCTGTTCAATGAGCGCTGCCGTTGATTCGCTCGCTACGTGTGCGCTTGATGCTCGCGGCCACCACCCTGGCCGTGCTGTTTATGCTGGGCTTGTTGCCCGCCATGCAAGGCGCGTTCAGCCTGGCGCTGCAGGATTCCATCGAGCAGCGCCTGGCCTCGGACGTGACTACGCTGATTTCCGCCGCGCGGGTCGAAAACAACCGTCTGTTGATGCCGGCGCAGTTGCCGGACGAACGCTTCAACCTCACTGACAGCCGCCTGCTCGGTTATATCTACGACCGTGAAGGCCACCTGGTCTGGCGCTCGCGGGCGACCCAGGAAGAAAACATCAACTACAAGCCGCGCTACGACGGGCGCGGTAATGAATTTGCGCGGATTCGCGAAGCCAACGGCCAGGAGTTCTTCGTGTATGACGTCGAGGTCAAGCTGCTGGGCGGCAAGAGCGCGGCGTTCAGTATCGTCGCGCTGCAACCGGTGCGTGAATACCAACTGACCCTCGAAGGCCTGCAGGAAAACCTCTACCTGGGTTTCGGCGCGGCCTTGCTGGTCTTGCTGACGCTGTTGTGGCTGGGGCTGACCTGGGGCTTGCAAGCCTTGCGCCGCCTGAGCCAGGAACTTGACCAGATCGAAGGCGGCACCCGCGAAAGCCTCACCGAAGAACACCCGCGCGAGCTGTTGCGCCTGACCGGCTCGCTCAACCGTTTGCTGCACAGCGAGCGCGAGCAACGGGCGCGTTACCGCGACTCCCTCGACGACCTGGCCCACAGCCTGAAAACCCCGCTGGCGGTGTTGCAGGGCGTGAGCGAAGACATGGCCCAGCGCCCGGAAGAACGCGGCCAGGCCTGGGTGCTGCAATCGCAGATCGAACGCATGAGCCAGCAGATCGGCTACCAATTGCAGCGCGCTAGCCTGCGTAAAAGTGGCCTGGTGCGTCACCAGGTGCGCCTGGAACCGGTGCTGCAAAGCCTGTGTGACACGCTGGGCAAGGTTTACCGCGACAAGCGCGTGACCGTGACCTTTGAGTTGCCGCCCGAGTGTGATGTGCCGATCGAGAAGGGCGCACTGCTTGAAATGCTCGGTAACCTGCTGGAAAACGCTTATCGCCTGTGCCTGAGTGAAGTGCGCATCAGCCTGACGGAGAACCTTGAAGGCACTGAGCTGTGCATCGAAGATGACGGCCCTGGCGTACCGCCGGATCAGCGTGCGCGGATTCTGCAAAGGGGTGAGCGGCTGGACCGTCAGCATCCGGGGCAGGGCATTGGCCTGGCGGTGGTCAAGGACATCATTGAAAGCTACAGCGCGCGGCTGACCCTTGGGGATTCGCCGTTGGGTGGCGCGGCGTTCAAGATTCACTTTCCGGCGGCTTGATCTTTATTGCCCTTACAGGCCCCATCGCAGGTAAGCCAGCTCCCACCTTTTTGATTGTGTGAACCCGATCAACTGTGGGAGCCGGGCTTGCCCGCGATGAGGCCAGCCCAGGCACTGCCCCTCTAATTCTCCTGCGCGCGGTAAGCCCCCGGCGTCAGCCCCGTCCACTTCTTGAACGCCCGATGAAACGCCGACGGTTCCGAAAACCCCAACTGCTCGGCAATCTCCTGCAACGACAAATCCGCCCGCCCCAAGTGATAAATGGCGATGTCCCGCCGCAACTCATCCTTGAGCGCCTGAAAGCTGGTGCCTTCCTCGCGCAAATGCCGGCGCAGGGTTTGCGGGCTGATGTGCAGGTGCTGGGCGACGGCCTCCAGGTCGGGCCAGGGCGTGCGGTCGCGGCTGAGCAGGCGGCGCAGCTGGCTGCTTAAGCTGTCGCCTTCATCCGGCCGCGACAACAGGTCAGCGGGTGAGCGCTCGAGAAAGTGCTTGAGGGTGCGCTCGTCCTGTAACAACGGCAGGCTCAGGTATCGGGCGGGAAACACCAGGCTGCTGTTTGGCGCGCCAAATACCTGAGGGCAGGGGAACAGCAGGTCGTATTCGCCCGCATGGGCCGGCATCGGGTAGCTGAATGTGGCCTGCTGCAGCCGGATGCGCTGGCCGATCAGCCAACTGCCCAGGCGATGCCAGATCACCAGCAGGCACTCGCTGAGAAAGTGGTCCGGGTCCCACAGCTGCGAATCGTCCAGGCTCAAACGGGCCAAGTCGCCTTCTCTGGTCAGCTGCCAGCGCGGACCCTGCGGGAATAGGCTATAAAATAATAAGCCGCGTTCCAGAGCTTTCTCCAGGGTGCGGCAGTGAATCAGTGCGTGGCACATCATGGCGAAGGTGCCGCGCTTGCTCGGGCCTTCGGCAAACCCCAGGTATTCGTCGTCCAGCCCCAGCCACAGCATTTGCAACAACCGGGTAAATTGCTCGGGGGCGATGCGGGCGCGGGGTTCGCTCAGCAGTTCCGGGGTGATGCCCACTTGCAGCAGCAGGCCCGAATAGTCGTAACCCGCGCGGCGCGCACCGCCCAGAGCAGCGCGGGCGTAGTGACTGGCGATGGTGCGTTCACGCATGTGAGGGCCTCGTCCATGGAGTGGCGGATGTTAGCCATCACCGGGTGGGGCGACAAGGCGGATATCCGCCAAATTGTAGGACGAGATGGGGTGAGTGGGCGGAATTCCGCCACCTCATCCACAGTGGCGAGGGGCGTGGTGTGGGTCCTCGGCCCTGATGTCTAAAGGCCTTCAGGCGATTTGAGCAAAGTGGCACGGCGTTTGCGATTAGGATTACAGCGCAGGAATGTTCCTACAGGCCTCGCAAACAACAAATCCCTCCAGTGCAGGAGGGTTCGCAATTCAAGTGTCGTGGGCAATGGCGGATCTTTGCCACACGGTGCGATTGAGGAACTTTGCAATGACGACTCGTCAGCCAATCTACAAATCCCTGTATTTCCAGGTGATCGTCGCAATCGTTATCGGTATTTTGCTCGGTCACTTCTACCCACAGACCGGCGTGGCCCTCAAGCCACTGGGTGACGGCTTTATCAAGCTGATCAAAATGGTCATTGCCCCGATCATCTTCTGCACCGTTGTCAGCGGCATCGCCGGCATGCAAAGCATGAAATCGGTGGGCAAAACCGGCGGCTACGCGCTGCTGTACTTCGAAGTTGTTTCCACCATTGCCCTGCTGATCGGCCTGATCGTCGTTAACGTTGTGCAACCGGGCGCCGGCATGCACATCGACGTGGCGACCCTGGACGCCTCTAAAGTCGCGGCCTATGTGACCGCCGGTGCAGACCAGAGCGTGGTTGGCTTTATCCTCAATGTGATCCCGAACACCATCGTCGGCGCTTTCGCCAACGGCGACATCCTGCAAGTGCTGATGTTCTCGGTGATCTTCGGTTTTGCCCTGCATCGCCTGGGTGCCTACGGCAAGCCGGTGCTGGACTTCATTGATCGCTTTGCCCACGTGATGTTCAACATCATCAACATGATCATGAAGCTCGCGCCAATCGGTGCCCTGGGCGCCATGGCGTTCACCATCGGCGCCTACGGTGTAGGTTCCCTGGTGCAGTTGGGCCAGCTGATGATCTGCTTCTACATCACCTGCATCCTGTTCGTGGTGGTGGTGCTGGGCGCCATCTGCCGCGCCCACGGTTTCAGCGTGTTGAAGCTGGTTCGCTACATCCGTGAAGAGCTGTTGATCGTACTGGGTACTTCCTCCTCCGAATCCGCACTGCCACGCATGCTGATCAAGATGGAGCGTCTGGGCGCGAAGAAATCCGTAGTAGGCCTGGTGATCCCGACCGGCTACTCCTTCAACCTCGACGGTACTTCGATCTACCTGACCATGGCTGCCGTGTTCATCGCCCAGGCGACTGACACCCACATGGACATCACCCACCAGATCACCCTGTTACTGGTGCTGCTGCTGTCCTCCAAAGGCGCTGCAGGCGTGACCGGTTCGGGCTTTATCGTACTGGCTGCCACCCTGTCTGCCGTAGGCCACCTGCCGGTTGCCGGCCTGGCGCTGATCCTGGGTATCGACCGCTTCATGTCCGAAGCCCGCGCACTGACCAACCTGGTGGGTAACGCGGTTGCCACCATCGTTGTGGCCAAGTGGGTAAAAGAACTGGACACCGACAAGCTGCACAGCGAGTTGGCGTCCGGCGGCACCGGTATTTCCGATACCCGTCCGGAAGATGACCTGGGTGTGGCCGAAGGCCCTGCGCCTGCTATCAAGTAAATTGCCCAGGGTGTGAACAACACCCAAAGCCTGCAAACGCCCCGACTGGTTCGGGGCGTTTGCGTTTCTGACGTGGCGCTTGGGGTTTTGCTTGCTTTAAAGTAAGTAAATACTTCATCCGCTGTAGGAGACCTGATGGACAGTGTGGATCTGAATGTCCTGCGCAGTGTGCTCGAATGGCGCCGTGCCGGGCACCGAGTAGTGTTGTACAGCGTGGTTCAGACCTGGGGCAGCGCGCCACGCCCGCCGGGAGCGATGCTGGCCTTGCGTGGCGATGGTGTGGTGATCGGCTCGGTGTCGGGCGGTTGCATCGAGGACGACTTGATCGCGCGCTTGCAGGACGGCCGCTTGCCGGAGGACGGCCCGCCGGTGCAGTTGGTGACCTACGGCGTCACCCGCGATGAGGCGGCGCGTTTTGGCCTGCCGTGCGGCGGCACGTTGCGCCTGACTGAGGAGCGCGTGGATGAGTTCGGCTGGGTCGCGCAATTGCTGGCGCGCTGTGAAGACCATCAGATTGTCGCGCGTGAGCTGGACCTGAGCAGTGGCAAGGTCACCTTGAGCGGCGCGGCCAAGACCGATGTCGTGACCTTTGATGGCGAGCGCCTGCGGGCCATCTACGGCCCGCGTTGGCGTTTGCTGCTGATCGGCGCCGGGCAGCTGTCGCGCTACGTGGCTGAAATGGCGCGCCTGCTGGATTTCGAAGTGCTGATCTGCGACCCGCGTGAAGAATTCGTCTACGGCTGGGAAGAGCAGCATGGCCGCTTCGTGCCCGGCATGCCGGATGAGGCGGTGCTGAATATCCAGACGGATGAGCGCACGGCCATCGTCTGCCTGACGCACGACCCTCGATTGGATGATATGGCGCTGCTGACGGCGCTGAATTCATCGGCGTTCTACATTGGCGCCCTCGGTTCGCGGGTCAATACGCAGAAGCGCCGGGAAACCCTGGCGGCGCTGGGGTTGTCGGCGGAGGCGATCGCGCGTCTGCATGGGCCGATCGGTCTGCATATCGGCAGTCATACGCCGGCGGAAATTGCTCTGTCACTGATGGCGGAAATTGTCGCGATCAAGAATGGTGTGGCACCGATGCAGAAGAAACCGTTGCCGGTGGAAGCTGAGTAATGGTGGCGGCGATTGTGCTGGCGGCGGGGCAGGGCAGTCGCTTTCGCGCTGCGGCCGGTGCTGATCAAGACAAGTTGCTGGCGGATTGCATCGGGCTTGACGGCGTAATGCGGCCAGTGATCGAGCAGGTGCTGTTGAATTTGCCGGCGCGCGTGGTACGGCGTTGGCTGGTCACTTCGGCGGATCGCCTGGCCGTTATTCGCTTGGCCAAGGCATATGGCTGTGAAGTCTTGCTGCTGGACTCGCCAGGTATGGGCGACAGCATCGCGGCGGCCGTCGCAGCCAGTGCTTCGGCGGATGGCTGGTTGGTGGTGTTGGGGGATATGCCGTTTATTCAGCCGTCGACCCTTGAGCGGGTGATTGATGCGGTCCAGGACGAGGGCATCAGTGTGCCGGTGCAGGCGGGTAAGTACGGGCATCCAGTGGCTTTTGGCCGGGCGCTTGGGCCGCGACTGATGGCGTTGAGCGGTGATCGGGGTGCAAAGCCGTTATTTACCAAGGCTGTGGTGCGGGAAGTGCCGGTGGAGGATCCCGGTGTGCTGTGGGATGTGGACGTACCGCAGATGCTAAGTTTCAGCACAGACTAACTGTGGGAGCCGGGCTTGCCCGCGAAAGCGGTGCATCAGCCACCAGATTTATTGGCTGACACTCTGCATTCGCGAGCAAGCCCGCTCCCACATTCGATCTCCTGCTGCTTCCAAACCGCATAAAAAAGCCCCGCCTGATCACTCAGGCGGGGCTTTTTAGTGGCCGATGGAATCAGACGAGGGGTTTAGGCTCGTGCTCTTCTTCCAGGGCCTTGTGCTCAACCACGGCTTCAACAACCGGGGCTGGTGCCTCGAACGCTTCGGCAGCCGGTGCGGCAGCGGCTGCAGCAGCGGCGGCTTCAGCTTCCTTGCGACGACGACGCACTTCACGTGGGTCGTTCGGCGCACGGCCGTTTTCGGTCAGGGCACTGGCAGGCGCGGCTTCAACCACGGGCGCTGCGACTTCGGCAACCACGGGGGCTTCAACAACTACGGGCGCTTCAACCACGGGTGCAGGCTCAACCACTGGAGTTGGCTCGGCAACCACTTCGGCAACCGGTGCAGGCGCTTCTTCTACCACAGGGGCAGGTGCTGGCGCTTCAACCGGTGCAGCGGGTTCGGCAGTCCACTGGAAGGCGGTCTGTTCTTCGCGAACTTCACGCACTGCCGGGGCAGCTTCTTCGACAACCGGCGCTTCAACTACGGCTTCAACCACTGGCTGAGGCTCGGCAACCGGTGCAGGCTCTACGGCAGCCACTTCGACTTCTGGCTGAACGTCGCGCACTTCACGCACTTCGCGTACTGGCGAGGCAACTTCCACTTCCGGAACCACTGGGGCTTCGATCGGGGTAGTGGCTTCGACGACTGGCGTTTCAACAACCGGCGCTTCTACAGTCGCTGTTTCTTCAACAGCAGCGGTAGCGCGTTCAGCTTGCTCATGCGCCTGGGCTTCAGCCGGTGCGCTGATCACGCTGCTGGCAACGGCGGCGGTCACCGCCAGGCCTGCAGCCAGTTCGGCGCCCGTTGGCTCTGCGGTGGCCGCTTCGCCGTTCTCGCCGGTCTCTTCCGAGCCTTCGATCACATTGCCGTTGGCATCACGCTGACGCTCACGACGGTTGCTGCGACGACGCTGGCCACGGGAGCGGCGGCGTGGACGATCGCCTTCGGCGTTGTCCTGACCGTCTTCCTGCAGTTGCTCTTCACCGGTCAGCACTTCTTCTTCGCTGGTGGCAGCGGCTTGCTCGGCACGTGGTTGACGCTCTTCACGCGGTGGGCGCGGCTGGCGCTCTTCACGTGGGGCGCGTTCTTCACGCGGCTGGCGGGCCGGGCGTTCTTCGCTGGCGGCTTCGGCAGCGACGGCAGCGACTGCCGGTGCGGCGTCCAGCGGCTCGCGCAGTTCACGCACACGTTCTTCACGCTCGCCACGTGGCTTGCGGTCTTCACGCGGGGCACGCGGAGTGCGGGGTGCGCGCTCTTCGCGCGGTGCACGTTCTTCACGGGCTACGGTTGGGGTCTCTTCACGGGCTTCGCGAGGTGCACGTTCTTCACGAGGTGCACGCTCTTCGCGTGGCGCGCGTTCTTCACGCGGTGCACGTTCTTCGCGCGGCTTGCGCTCCTCGTCACGGCGACCGTTGCGGTTACGGCTCTGTTGACGGCCGTTGCGACGTTCTTCGTTACGTGCCGGGCGTTCGGTAGCAGGCTTTTCAACCACAACCGGCGCAGCAGGCTCTTCTTTGCTGGCGAACAGGCTGACCAGCGACTTCACCAGGCCTTTGAACAGGCTTGGCTCAGGCAGGGCGGCCGGTGCGGCAACCGGTGCAGCGACTTCAGCCGGGACCGGTGCGTTGGCACGCGCCGGTGCCGTCTTCACGGCGGCTTCCTGGCGAACCAGAGTACGGGTCGCAGCGGCTGGCTGGACTTCTTCCACTTCGGCAGCGGCAGCGGCGATTTCGTAGCTGGACTGGCCACTGTGGGCTTCCGGGCTGTCATCACGCAGGCGTTGCACTTCGAAGTGCGGCGTCTCGAGGTGATCGTTCGGCAGGATGACGATGCGGGCACGGGTGCGCAGTTCGATCTTGGTGATCGAGTTGCGTTTTTCGTTAAGCAGGAACGCGGCAACCGGGATCGGCACTTGCGCGCGGACTTCGGCGGTGCGGTCTTTCAGGGCTTCTTCTTCGATCAGGCGCAGGATCGCCAGGGACAGCGATTCAACGTCACGGATGATGCCGGTGCCATTGCAACGCGGGCAGACGATGCCGCTGCTCTCGCCCAGGGAAGGACGCAGGCGCTGACGGGACATTTCCAGCAGGCCGAAGCGCGAGATACGGCCAACCTGTACGCGGGCACGGTCAGCTTCCAGGCATTCGCGGACTTTTTCTTCCACGGCGCGCTGGTTCTTGGCCGGGGTCATGTCGATGAAGTCGATCACGATCAGGCCGCCGATATCACGCAGGCGCAGTTGGCGGGCGATTTCTTCGGCTGCTTCCAGGTTGGTCTGCAGCGCGGTTTCTTCGATGTCGCTGCCTTTGGTGGCACGCGCCGAGTTGATGTCGATGGACACCAGGGCTTCGGTCGGGTCGATCACGATGGAGCCGCCGGAAGGCAGTTCGACCACGCGCTGGAAGGCGGTCTCGATCTGGCTTTCGATCTGGAAACGGTTGAACAGCGGAACGCTGTCTTCGTACAGCTTGATCTTGCTGGCGTACTGCGGCATCACCTGGCGAATGAAGGTCAGGGCTTCGTCCTGGGCTTCAACGCTGTCGATCAGCACTTCGCCGATGTCCTGGCGCAGGTAGTCGCGGATGGCGCGGATGATCACGTTGCTTTCCTGGTAGATCAGGAATGGCGCGGAACGATCCAGGGAGGCTTCTTTGATAGCGGTCCACAGTTGCAGCAGGTAGTCGAGGTCCCACTGCATTTCTTCGCTGCTGCGGCCCAGGCCTGCAGTGCGCACGATAAGACCCATGTCGGCAGGGGCGATCAGGCCGTTCAGCGCTTCACGCAGTTCGTTGCGTTCTTCGCCTTCGATGCGACGGGAAATGCCGCCGGCACGCGGGTTGTTCGGCATCAGCACCAGGTAGCGGCCGGCCAGGGAGATGAAGGTGGTCAGGGCAGCGCCCTTGTTGCCACGTTCTTCTTTTTCGACCTGAACGATGACTTCCTGGCCTTCGCTCAGGACGTCCTTGATGTTCACGCGGCCTTCGGGGGCTTTCTTGAAGTATTCGCGGGAGATTTCTTTGAGGGGCAGGAAGCCGTGGCGCTCGGAGCCGAAATCGACAAAGGCAGCCTCAAGGCTTGGTTCGATGCGAGTAATACGGCCTTTATAGATGTTGGCCTTCTTTTGCTCGCGCGCACCGGATTCGATATCCAGGTCATAGAGGCGTTGGCCATCTACCAGTGCAACACGCAACTCTTCGGGTTGAGTTGCGTTAATCAGCATTCTTTTCATGTTGTACCGTCGGTTTCCGGGCTGCCGGAAACGGCGTTCGGCACACACGACTTCTCACGGTCGGTGTCAGGTGCGTCAAGAGTGGTTGGCCACTCCAGTGTCCAGCAATAACGAGCCAATTGGGCCGGTATCGCGACGGACGCGTCCTGCTTGTTAGCGGTGGTGACAAAGGCACCACTTCAACAAAAGCTAAGGTCAGGAGGAGGAATCAACCGGCGACTGTGGACGAGATGAAGCGTCTTATAAGCCTAATGCTACACGGTCCGACGGTTGTGCATCTCCACCCTACACGTATCCCTGATAATTCGGGTGCTGCCGCGCGCAGAATCCGCAGCGGGTTGGCATTTACCGTGTACTCCAATGGGGAGTCCACGCTCATGGCTAAACAAGACTAGGTGTGGGCGACTGCGCTCTCACTCAGCTCTTAACAGGCGTTGTTTCCGAAGCATTCGCCGTGGTCTGGCTCAAGACTGACTGCACTTTGTGAACTGGCCGTAAATATCGGCGCAGAACGCGAGTATTCACTCTGCTTTCTGCACTCGCTTCAGGCCTCATGTCACCTGCGCTTGTTACAATCTCGAGCCTTCCAAGGTGGCGAAAGCCCCGTAGGACGGCCTCGCGTCCTGATGAATTGCGATGGTCAGGGCCGGCAGTTTGCCGCAAGTCCTCTGTCCAGGCCGCTTTTGGCGGCGTTCGCGACTATAGCAGCAATGATTAAGTGCTTCAATTCCATAAAAAATTGTTATCATCGCCGCCATGACGACTACCGCCCCCCAGACCCCCAGCGTCCAGCTGCTCGAGGTCTCGCCGGAATATGCCGGCCAACGCATCGACAATTTTCTCCTGGCCAGGCTCAAAGGCGTGCCCAAGACCTTGATTTACCGCATCTTGCGTAAAGGTGAAGTGCGCGTGAACAAAGGCCGGATCAAGCCCGAGTACAAGCTGCAGGCGGGCGATATCGTCCGTGTGCCGCCGGTGCGCGTGCCTGAGCGTGACGAGCCGGTGCCATTGGCCCAAGGCCTGTTGCAGCGCCTGGAAGCGTCGATTGTCTTCGAAGACAACAAGCTGATCGTGATCAACAAGCCTTGCGGCATTGCGGTTCACGGCGGCAGTGGCCTGACGTTCGGGGTGATCGAAGCCTTTCGTCAGTTGCGACCCGATGCCAAGGAGCTGGAACTGGTCCACCGCTTGGACCGCGACACCTCCGGCCTGCTGATGATCGCCAAAAAACGCAGCATGTTGCGTCACCTGCACACCGCCTTGCGTGGCGATGGCGTGGACAAGCGCTACATGGCACTGGTGCGTGGCAACTGGGCCAGCTCCATCAAGAGCGTGCGTGCGCCGCTGCAGAAGAGCAACCTGCGCTCCGGCGAGCGCATGGTCGAAGTGGACGAGGAGGGCAAAGAAGCCCTGACCCTGTTCAAGGTGCTGCGCCGCTTCGGTGACTTCGCCACGATGGTCGAGGCCAAGCCGGTGACCGGGCGTACCCACCAGATTCGTGTGCACACCCTGCACGCGGGCCACTGCATCGCCGGCGACACCAAGTACGGCGATGAGGATTTCTCCAGGGAAATTCGTGACCTGGGCGGCAAGCGCCTGTTCCTGCACGCTTACATGCTCACCGTACCGCTGCCCGATGGCGGCGAGCTGAAGTTGCAGGCGCCGGTCGATGAAATGTGGGCCAAGACCGTGGAGCGTTTGAGTGTCGCACCCTGATTACAAGCTGCTGATTTTTGATTGGGACGGCACGCTGTGCAATTCCATTGGGCGCATCGTCGACTCAATGCACGCGGCGTCGACCCGTTCGGGCTTCGAGTTGTGCACGGATCTGGCGGTAAAAGGCATTATCGGCCTGGGCCTGCCCGAGGCGATCCGTACCTTGTACCCCCGGATCAGCGACGCAGAGCTGGTGACCTTTCGCGACCATTACGCCGATCACTACATAGCGCTGGAGGCCACGCCTTCGCCGCTGTTTGACGGCGTAAAGCAAGCTCTGGAGGCGTTTCGCGCCGAGGGTTATCACCTGGCCGTGGCCACCGGCAAGGCCCGTCGCGGGCTGGATCGGGTGCTCAAGGCCCACGGGTTTGAAGATTATTTCGATATCACCCGTGCAGCGGATGAAACCGCTAGCAAACCTCACCCTCTGATGCTGGAGCAGATCCTGGCGCATTGCGGTGTAGCGCCGCGTCAGGCGTTGATGGTGGGTGACGCTTCCTTCGACCTGATGATGGCGCGCAATGCCGGCATGGACAGCGTGGCGGTCAGCTACGGTGCCCAGGCTGCCGAAGCCTTGCAGGCATACGAGCCCAGGCTGA
The DNA here is from genome assembly GCF_001421425.1 of Pseudomonas sp. Leaf15. Taxonomy (NCBI): domain Bacteria; kingdom Pseudomonadati; phylum Pseudomonadota; class Gammaproteobacteria; order Pseudomonadales; family Pseudomonadaceae; genus Pseudomonas; species Pseudomonas sp. Leaf15. The sequence continues at coordinate 299,088 of NZ_LMKI01000035.1, read as the reverse complement.
CGATTGATCATTTTTCTGAACTGCAGGCCTGGCTCAGTCGGGCCTGATAAGTCTTTGCTGGGGTTAATGGCATGAGTGACGAGTGGAAAGCGCCCGAAAAGGCCGAAAGCGGTGATGATAAAAGCTGGAAGCTGTTGGAGAAGACCCTGCTGGCCAGTGTCCAGGAGCAACGCCGTGCGCGTCGCTGGGGGATTTTCTTCAAGTTGCTGACGTTTATCTGGCTTATCGCCATGCTGGCCTTGTTCAGCCCGCTGATGGACATGGAAAAAAGCGCGACCCGTGGCAACAACTACACCGCCTTGATCGACGTGCGCGGGGTGATTGCCGACAAGGAGTCCGCCAGCGCCGATAATATCGTCGGCGGCCTGCGAGCTGCGTTCGAAGACCCCAAGGTCAAGGGCGTGATCCTGCGCATCAACAGCCCGGGCGGCAGCCCTGTGCAGTCTGGCTATGTGTATGACGAGATTCGCCGTCTGCGCGGCCTGCACCCGGACATCAAGCTGTACGCGGTGATTTCTGACCTGGGCGCCTCGGGAGCCTATTACATCGCCAGCGCCGCTGACCAGATCTATGCCGACAAGGCCAGTCTCGTGGGTTCCATTGGTGTGACAGCGGCCGGTTACGGCTTTGTCGGCACCATGGAGAAGTTGGGGGTGGAGCGTCGCACCTACACCTCGGGTGAGCACAAGTCGTTCCTCGATCCGTTCCAGCCACAAAAGGCCGATGAAACCCAGTTCTGGCAGGGCGTGCTTGACACCACCCATCGTCAGTTCATCGCCAGCGTTAAACAGGGGCGTGGCGATCGTCTGAAGGACAAGGACCATCCTGAGCTGTTCTCCGGCCTGGTGTGGTCCGGTGAGCAGGCACTGCCGTTGGGTTTGATCGACGGTCTGGGCAGTGCCAGTTCCGTGGCGCGCGATGTGATTGGCGAGAAGGAACTGGTGGACTTCACTGTCCAGGAATCGCCGTTTGATCGCTTCTCCAAGAAGCTGGGTGCCAGTGTGGCGGAGAAGCTGGCCTACTACATGGGCTTCCAAGGCCCGACACTGCGCTGAAATCTCAGCTTCGTCGTAGTTCAAAAATGTGGGAGCTGGCTTGCCTGCGATAGCGGTGGGCCAGTCACTTTTAATGTCGACTGATCCACCGCTATCGCAGGCAAGCCAGCTCCCACATTTTGTTTTGGGGTGGGCCTAGGGGATTTGCACGCCTTCAGCCAGCAGCATATCCACCAGTCGAATCAGCGGCAGGCCGACCAGGCTGGTCGCATCCGGCCCTTCGGTGCTCTGGAACAGGCTCACACCCAGCCCTTCGGCCTTGAAGCTGCCTGCGCAGTCATAAGGCTGTTCGATGCGCAGATAACGCTCAATGCGTTCCATGTCCAATGCGCGCATCTGTACGGTAAATGGCACACAATCTACCTGGCAGTGGCCCGTCTCACTGTTGAGCAGTGCCAGGCCGGTCAAAAAACTCACCCGTTTGCCGCTGGCGGCCAGTAATTGCTCGCGGGCGTTTTCAAAGGTGTGGGGTTTGCCGATAATGCGGCCATCGAGTGCGGCCACCTGATCGGAGCCGATAATCAAATGCCCTGGATGACTGGCGGCGAGGGCGCGGGCTTTCTCTTGCGCCAGGCGCTTGACCAGCTCAACCGCCGATTCATTTGCGCGATGGCTTTCGTCGATATCCGGCGAGCTGCAGATGAACGGTAGGTGCAGGCGGGCCAGCAATTCCCGGCGATAAACCGAGCTGGAAGCGAGTAATAAAGGCAGCATGGGTGTCTCCTCGAGGCAGCCGTCGATTCTAGCGGGGCGACCAGCTGACGCACAGGGCTGAATTTCCTTTGACATGGCTGGGTGCATCCCTATAATGCTGCGCCTATGTTGAATGACCCGATTCCACCTCACGTTGACCCGCGCAAATTGGCTGATCGTGGCACCACCCTTCAAGGTGAAGTGCTGCTGGCCGATTTGGAGAGACTCTGCGACCCGCTTTCCGACACTGTCGGTACGGTGCAGGCTAAATTCGTTTTTGAACGAGATGAACGTAAGTCTGTGGTAATCCACAGCTTTATCGACACCGAAGTCAAAATGGTTTGCCAGCGTTGTCTTGAGCTGGTCACCCTGCCGATCCACAGCGAATGCAGTTATGCTGTGGTGAAAGAGGGTGCGAATACCCAGTCGTTGCCGAAAGGTTATGACGTGCTGGAACTGGGCGAAGATCCATTGGATCTGCATGCACTGATCGAGGAGGAGCTTTTGCTCGCCTTGCCCATTGTGCCTGCTCATCATCCGGAAGAATGCCAGCAGCCGGAGGGCCTTGATGACGAGGCCGAGCCGAGCGAGGACGAGGTAACGCGGTCCAACCCGTTCAGTGTATTGGCGCAGTTAAAGCGTGACCCAAACGTTTAGGAGTTAATCAATTATGGCTGTTCAGCAGAACAAAAAATCCCGCTCTGCCCGTGACATGCGTCGTTCGCACGATGCCCTGACGGCAAGCACTCTGTCCGTAGAAAAAACCACCGGTGAAATTCACCTGCGTCACCACGTATCGCCAGAAGGCGTATACCGTGGCCGTAAAGTGATCGACAAGGGCGCTGACGAGTAATCACTTGTCTGCTCAAGTCATCGCGATTGACGCAATGGGCGGGGACTTCGGTCCCCGCAGCATTGTTCAGGCTTGCATTGCCAGCCTGTCCGCTACGCCCTCGCTGCACCTGACCCTCGTCGGTCAACATTCCCTACTTGAAGAACTGATTGCCAGCCATCCGGCGGTGGATCGCGCGCGCCTGACCGTTACTGCGGCCAGCGAAACCATCGGCATGGACGAAAAGCCCGCGGCAGCCTTGCGTGGCAAGCCCGACTCTTCAATGCGGGTGGCCCTTGAGTTGTTGCGTGATGGCAAGGTGCAAGCCTGTGTCAGTGCCGGCAATACCGGGGCGTTGATGGCGTTGTCGCGGCATGTGCTCAAGACGTTGCCGGGGATTGATCGGCCGGCCATGGTTGCGGCGATTCCGACGCAGAAAGGCTATTGCCAACTGCTGGACCTGGGTGCAAACGTCGATTGCAGTGCCGAGCACCTGCTCCAGTTCGCGGTGATGGGCTCAGTGGCCGCTGAGGCGTTGGGTGTGGCCCGGCCGCGCGTGGCGTTGCTCAATATCGGCACCGAGGACATCAAGGGCAACCAGCAGGTCAAGCTGGCTGCCACCTTGTTGCAAGGTGCGCGGGGCTTGAACTACATCGGTTTTGTCGAAGGTGACGGCTTGTATCGGGGCGAGGCGGATGTGGTGGTGTGCGACGGGTTTGTCGGCAATATCCTGCTCAAGTCCAGCGAAGGCCTGGCGACCATGATCGCCACGCGTATCGAAGCCTTGTTCAAGCAGAACCTGGCCTCACGCATGGTCGGCGCGCTGGCGTTACCGTTGATGCGCCGCCTGCAGGCAGACCTTGCGCCAGCACGGCATAATGGCGCGAGTTTTCTGGGGCTGCAGGGCATTGTGGTAAAAAGCCACGGCTCGGCCGGTGTGCAGGGCTTTCAAAGTGCGATTGCGCGAGCGTTGATCGAGATCCAGGAAAACCTGCCGCAACGTTTGCACGGGCGTCTTGAGGATCTGTTGCCTTAGGCGAATCGGCCCGGGAGTGCTTAAATGTGACCGGCCAGTTCAATTGACCATCCAATCTGTCAGTTTCGTTCGCGCCCACCGTCGGTGCGAGCATTTTTGACGACCAGATCATTAGGGGCTTGTTACATGTCTACATCCCTCGCATTCGTCTTTCCAGGGCAGGGTTCGCAGTCCCTCGGTATGTTGGCCGAGCTGGGCGCGCAACATCCGCTGATCCTGGAAACCTTCAAGGAAGCTTCCGATGCCCTGGGTTACGACCTGTGGGCACTGACCCAGCAAGGGCCGGAAGAGCAACTCAATCAAACCGATAAAACCCAGCCGGCGATCCTGACCGCCTCGATCGCCCTGTGGCGCTTGTGGCTGGCCGAAGGCGGCGCGCGCCCGGCTTACGTGGCCGGTCACAGCCTGGGCGAGTACAGCGCCTTGGTGGCCGCCGGTAGCCTGACCCTCGCTGAAGCGGTCAAGCTGGTCGAGCGCCGTGGTCAGCTGATGCAGGAAGCTGTTCCAGCCGGGCAGGGCGGCATGGCCGCTATCCTCGGCCTGGACGACGCTGTGGTGATCCAAGCCTGCGCCGAAGCGGCCCAGGGCGAAGTGGTCAGCGCGGTGAACTTCAATTCCCCGGGCCAGGTGGTCATCGCCGGCGCCAAGGCCGCTGTCGATCGCGCCATTGAGGGCTGCAAGGCCCGTGGTGCCAAACGCGCCTTGCCGTTGCCGGTGAGCGTGCCGTCGCACTGCGAGCTGATGCGCCCGGCTGCCGAGCGCTTTGCCGAGTCCATCGCCGCCATCAATTGGCAGGCGCCGCAGATCCCGCTGGTGCAGAACGTCAGTGCGGCCGTTGCCGCCGACCTCGACACCCTCAAGCGCGACCTGCTGGAGCAGCTTTACAAGCCGGTACGCTGGGTTGAGTCGGTACAGACCCTGGCTGCCAATGGTGCCACTGAGTTGGTCGAGTGCGGCCCGGGCAAAGTCCTGGCCGGCCTGAACAAGCGCTGCGCCGATGGCGTGTCGACTGCCAACCTCAATACCCCGGATGCCTTCGCTGCCGCGCGTGCGGCACTGGCCTGAAACCCTTTAGGAGAAGCCTGCATGAGTCTGCAAGGTAAAGTTGCACTGGTTACTGGCGCAAGCCGTGGCATTGGCCAGGCGATCGCCCTGGAACTGGGCCGTCAAGGCGCCGTTGTGATCGGCACCGCCACTTCCGCTTCGGGCGCTGAGCGTATTGCTGCGACCTTGAAGGAAAACGGCGTGCAAGGCACCGGTCTTGAGCTGAATGTGACCAGCGATGAATCTGTTGCTGCTGTGCTGGCTGAGATCACTGCACAGTTCGGTGCACCGGCTATTCTGGTGAACAACGCCGGTATCACCCGTGACAACCTGATGATGCGCATGAAAGACGACGAGTGGTACGACGTGGTCGATACCAACCTGAACAGTCTGTTTCGCCTGTCCAAGGGTGTTTTGCGCGGCATGACCAAGGCGCGTTGGGGCCGAATTATCAATATTGGCTCCGTAGTGGGTGCCATGGGCAACGCAGGCCAAGTAAACTATGCAGCGGCCAAGGCCGGTCTGGAGGGTTTCAGCCGTGCATTGGCCCGTGAAGTCGGTTCGCGTTCGATTACGGTCAACTCGGTGGCCCCAGGGTTCATCGACACCGATATGACCCGCGAACTGCCGGAAGCACAGCGTGAAGCGTTGCTGACCCAGATTCCGCTGGGCCGTCTGGGCCAGGCTCAAGAGATCGCAAATGTGGTCACTTTCCTGGCATCCGACGGTGCGGCATACGTGACTGGGGCTACAATCCCGGTGAACGGCGGGATGTACATGAGTTAAATTGTGACGGATCGCTTCAAAAAAATGTCATACGAGCTGTCTAAAATCCGTTATAAAGCTGCAACTTAATTTATAGGCAGGTGGCCGGTCGGGTACGAGGGTGAAGCTTTCAGTTGAAAAACTGAAAAGGCTTTCTATACACTTACCCACTGGCCAGCTGCCTGAATTTGTCCATTAGGAGTTAAACAAGGTATGAGCACCATCGAAGAGCGCGTCAAGAAAATCGTTGCCGAGCAACTGGGCGTTAAAGAAGAAGAAGTGACCAACTCCGCTTCCTTCGTTGAAGACCTGGGTGCCGATTCCCTTGACACCGTTGAGCTGGTGATGGCTCTGGAAGAGGAATTCGAGACCGAAATCCCGGACGAAGAAGCTGAAAAAATCACTACTGTTCAAGCTGCTATCGACTACGTTACTGCCCACCAGGCGTAATAGTTTGTAGTCGTCGCTTGCTGTCAGGGAAAAACCGCACTGCTGTAACGGCGTGCGGTTTTTTCTTTAAGCGGTGATGAAAAATAAGCTGCGAAGCAAAGTGTCGTCATTAGAAAAAGGAGAGTGCTGTGTCGCGTAGACGCGTCGTAGTCACCGGTATGGGTATGTTGTCGCCACTGGGTACAGATGTGCCGAGCAGTTGGCAGGGCATTCTGGCTGGCCACAGTGGTATTGGTCTGATCGAACACACGGACCTTTCTGCCTATTCCACCCGTTTTGGCGGCTCGGTAAAGGGCTTCAATGTCGAGGAATATCTCTCGGTCAAAGAATCCCGCAAGCTCGACCTGTTCATTCAATACGGCCTGGCAGCCGGTTTTCAGGCGGTGCGTAATGCCGGCCTGGAAGTCACCGACGCCAACCGTGAGCGCATCGGCGTGGCCATGGGTTCGGGTATTGGCGGTTTGACCAATATCGAAGAAACCAGCCGCACGCTGCACGATTCCGGCCCCCGTCGAATTTCGCCGTTCTTCGTGCCGGGCTCGATCATCAATATGATTTCCGGTTTCCTGTCGATCCATCTGGGCGCACAGGGCCCCAACTACGCCATTGCCACGGCGTGCACCACCGGCACGCATTGCATCGGCATGGCGGCGCGTAATATCGCCTATGACGAAGCCGACGTGATGATCGCCGGTGGCGCCGAGATGGCCGCCTGCGGCCTCGGCATGGGCGGCTTCGGCGCGTCCCGTGCGCTGTCGACGCGCAATGACGAGCCGACCCGGGCCAGCCGTCCGTGGGACAAGGGCCGTGACGGCTTTGTACTGGCTGACGGTGCTGGTGCGCTGGTACTCGAGGAGCTGGAGCACGCCAAGGCGCGCGGTGCCACTATTTACGCCGAGCTGATCGGCTTCGGTATGAGCGGTGACGCGTACCACATGACCTCGCCGCCGTCTGACGGTGCCGGTGCTGCACGTTGCATCACCAACGCCTTGCGCGATGCGAAGGTCAACGCCAACCAGGTGCAGTACATCAATGCTCACGGCACATCGACCCCGACGGGCGACCTGGCGGAAGCCGAAGCCATCAAGTCGGTGTTCGGTGAGCACGCCTACAAGCTGGCGGTCAGTTCCACCAAGTCCATGACCGGCCACCTGTTGGGTGCGGCGGGCGCGGTCGAGGCGATCTTCAGCGTCATGGCCATCAAGGATCAGGTCGCTCCGCCGACCATCAACCTCGATGAACCGGACGAGGGCTGCGACCTCAACTTCGTGCCTCACGAAGCGCAACCGATGCCGATCGACGTGGTGATCTCCAACTCGTTCGGTTTCGGTGGCACCAACGGTTCCCTGGTGTTCCGCCGGTTCGCCGAGTGATGCACAGCTGGGTCGACGGTCAGCCAGCGGACAGCGTGCCCCTGAAAGATCGTGGCCTGGCGTATGGCGATGGCCTGTTTGAGACCATCGCCGTCAAGGCCGGGCAACCGGTGCTGCTCGACCGTCACCTGCAACGCCTTGAAGAGGGGTGCAGGCGCCTCGCCTTGATTGCGGATCAAACCCTGATCCGCAGCGAAGTGCTGGCTTACGCCGCTGCCATGGGTAATGGCGTACTCAAATTGATCCTCACCCGTGGCGACAGCCTGCGCGGCTATGGCATCAACCCTGGCGTCCCTGTGCGCCGTATCTTGCAGGGCAATCCGCCCGCTGCTTATCCCCTGGCCCATGCAACCGATGGCATTCGCCTGTTTGCGTGCGCCACACGCTTGGCCGAGCAGCCTTTGCTGGCGGGCCTCAAGCACCTGAATCGTCTTGAACAAGTGATCGCCCGCGCCGAATGGCAGGATACCGAACATGCCGAAGGCTTGATGCTGGACAGGTCCGGTCGCGTCATCGAAGGCGTGTTCAGCAACCTGTTCCTGGTGCGCAATGGCTTGTTACTAACCGCTGATCTGAATCGTTGCGGGGTTGCCGGCGTCATGCGCGCGGAGATTCTGGCGCAGGCGCAAACCCTGGGCATCCCGGTGGCCGTGGCCGACATCAGCATGGACCAGTTGCAACAGGCCGACGAAGTTTTCGTGTGCAACAGCGTTTATGGCATTTGGCCCGTACGTGGTTGCGCCGGGATGAGCTGGTCGGTTGGGCCGCTCACCCGTAAACTGCAGGGCATTGTTCGCGCGCTATTGGGATTTTGAGTTGATACGAAAACTGGTTTTACTGCTGCAGATCGGCCTGGTCTCGGCAGGCTTGCTACTGGGCTTTTCAGCCTGGAAGCTCGACTCTGCGCTGAAGCAGCCCCTGAATCTGACCCAGGAACAATTGCTCGATGTTCCCGCCGGGGCGACCCCGACGGGCACCTTCAATCGCCTTGAAACCGAAGGCGTGCTGGAGGGCGCCTTCTGGTTGCGCCTCTACTGGCGCTTCAACCTCGACGGCCAGCCGCTGCACAGCGGCGAATACCGCATGACCCCAGGCCTCACGGCCGAAGGCCTGATCGGCCTGTGGCAGCGCGGCGAAGTGGTGCAATACAGCCTGACGTTGGTGGAAGGCTGGAACTTTCGTCAGGTGCGTTCAGCGTTGGCCAAACACGAAAAGATCGTGCAGACCCTGTCGGGCCTGAGCGACGGCGAAGTGATGGATAAGCTCGGCCACCCTGGCGTATTTCCCGAAGGGCGGTTCTTTCCTGACACCTATCGCTTCGTGCGCGGCATGACCGATGTCGAATTCCTGAAAAAAGCCTACAACCGCCTGGACGAGGTACTGGCCCAGGAATGGAGCCAGCGCGCCGCCGATGCGCCGTACACCGACCCTTACCAGGCCCTGATCATGGCCTCCCTGGTAGAAAAGGAAACCGGTGTGCCGCAAGAGCGCGGGCAGATCGCCGGCGTGTTCGTGCGTCGCTTGAAAATCGGCATGCTGCTGCAGACCGACCCTACGGTGATCTACGGCCTGGGCGAGCGCTACACCGGCAAGCTGACCCGCGCGCACCTCAAGGAAGCCAATCCCTATAACACCTACATGATTGCCGGCCTGCCGCCGACGCCAATCGCCATGGTCGGCCGCGAGGCGATCCATGCGGCGTTGAACCCGGTGGCCGGCAGTAGCCTGTACTTCGTCGCCCGAGGCGATGGCAGCCATATTTTCTCCGATGACCTGGATGCGCATAATGCCGCCGTGCGTGAGTTCCAACTCAAGCGCCGCGCCGATTATCGCTCCAGCCCGGCACCGGCGGTAAAACCGCCGGAAGATGCGACGCCGCCGACCGATGCCGCGCCGGTTGAAAAACCCGCCGAGCCTGCGTCAGAAGCGACGGCACCACAAAATCCGCAATGACCCCCCCCCCCCAGCTAAGGACAGCGTTGTAAGACTGGCAAGGAGCCATTTCTGAATCAGAACAGACTTTAAGTGACCTGGATCGACACGCTCGATCCAGGCCCAACTTGCGCATGCATTTGCGTTACAAACCCTCGCGCCTGGCGCGGGTGGTCTGTCACCAGCAGGCGTGGTTAAGCTCCGAGCTTCGTTCAGACACTCCGATGCTTGTCATATTTTCATATCTTCGATAGTGAGCGCTTTTTATGCTGAACTCTTTCACTGTTTCAAATGCGTCACTGGATGCGGAAGTAACGCTTCGTTCTGATCCGGATTCAACATTTGGAACATGGATATCAGTGTTGATTGGCAAGAACGGCAGCAGAAAGAGTTACTTTTTACGGCAAATTCTGGAAGCTGCTCTGGGCGGAGGGACGGACGCGGATGCCAAGCGCCGTAAACTGGATATTTCGCCTTCCGGGTGGGAGAGATCGGTTCCCCAGTCATTGATATGTATTTCTGGAACACCTCTGGATCGTTTCCCGAGAACTCGAAATATGGCGCTGGGTGTTCAGAAAAAAATTGAGGGCAAGCGCTTTTTGTATCTCGGGCAAAGAGCAACCAATGGCATGGCGGGCATTAGCCAAAGTCAGCGTACGCTGATGGCCGCTCTGTTTTTAAATTCTGATCCGAGCGGGAATGGAAAGCACCTGTTCGAGAGTGTTTTCAATAGTATTGGGTTTAGAGCGGAATTAGGTATTTCTTTAAGGTTGGGGAAAACCTTATTATCGCATTATAAAACCTGGCTGAGTGCTAGGGTGCATGTTCAGCACATGGCGAAAGATGTGATTGAGGACTATGCCAAAAAGATCGTGTCGGACTATCTTGAGAGTGCGCCCATCGAAGAGCATGCGCCAAGGATAAGGGCAGTATTAATGCGTATTGCCCATTTTGATTTTCGGATTAATGGTATTTTCAAGTTGTTAAGGTGGTTTAACAGCGAAAGTGAGCGCCCAGCGTTACGGTTTGAAGACGGTGTTATTGGCTTTGTAACGAACCCTTGGCACGACTGGGGGCTGGATGAGTTAGAAACGTTTATACGTATGGGTTTGATCGAAATTGATAAGGTTACGTTCTTAAAATGTAATGTTAGTTCCGACTCGTCATCCCCCAGCAATACGGTCACTGGTGACGACATTCAATTGTCCGGTGAAGATTTGAGCTCCGGACAGTGGGGATGGATTGCGGGGTTTGCAGGGTTGTGTGCCCACATCGATAAAAACAGCCTTGTGCTGGTGGATGAACCAGAAAACAGCCTGCATCCGATATGGCAGCAGAAGTATGTTCCAGTTTTAAATAGTATTCTTCGCGAGTTCCCGGGTTCGCAGGCTATCGTGGTGACACATTCACCTATGATTGCGTCGGGTGTCGACCCGCAATGGGGTGGGGTTGAAGCCCTGATTGATCATGGCGTCAATGAGAAAGGTCAGCAGGTAGTCAGGTCGGAACCGGCCGGCAGTACATTCGGGTGGAGAGCTTCGGATGTGTACGAGGAGGCTTTTGGGTTGACGTCTTCGCGTGCGCCTTCGTTTACGCGCATGGCCGACATTGCGCTCGCGCTGATTCGGAGCAGGAAAATTATCGGAAATGATGAGTATGACGTCTTTAAACGAGAACTTACTCTGGATTTAAATTCGTTACCGCTTGCAGACCCGCTCAGAAATGTTCTGGCAAGTATCATCAAAGACCTTGAGTCGCGTTTTATGGCTCGGGAGAATAATTGATGTTTGAAACGATTTCGCCCGACGACTTGGACGAGGCACTGCTCAAGGCGGTGCGAAGGCACCAGGGAAAGGCGTGGTCGTCAAACGCCGATGTTGTAAGTTTTCGCACGCGTTTGCTGGAATTACAAAACTTCCGTTGTGCTTATTGTCAGGGCTTGATTGATCTTGATGAAGTCGGTCATCGAGAGCTTGATCATATATTCCCCAAGTCTGCAACCGAAAACTGCTCTGAGGTCAAAGGGCAAAGCAATGAATTTGAGGAGCGGCAACACACGTTTGGGTATCCGCAGTTTACCTATGAGCCTTTGAATATTATTGTGGCGTGCAAGATTTGTAACTCGTACAAAAAAAACTTTGATCCGTTACTCAATCGAACTGTCCAGTTGGTGGGCGATGACTATCCCGCAGCCAATTCTATATTGTGGTTTTATCCTTATGTGCATCACTACTCACAGCATATCGAGCGCAGTGATAACTGGACCTACACTCAGCTGAGTACCCAGGGAGAAGTCGTCATCAAGGTCTGTAAGCTCGATCAGGCAAGTGTGCTTGCATCGCGTTTTTCGGCGCGGGCCCTTATAAGGGCGAAGCAGTCTGAGAACCTTAGAAGCGCGGCGATGGTGATGGCTGCTGATATCAATGATGGGCTGATCAGCCGCAATCATGCGATTGACGCGCTGGTACTGGCTCTGGAGGTGAACCAGGAAGTCGCGGTCGAGATTGTGCAGTTGTGGCTGGATTATGTAACCGGCGGCAGTGTTGACGCGATTGCAAAGTTTGAAGAGTTGCTGATGTCGGTGGTGGGCGAAGAGTCATTCGACATCGATCGAGCGCAGGCGTCGATCGAGAACAGTTTAGAGGCCTTGTAAGCCGCATCGCCGTCGTCGATGCGGCTTAATTACAGGGCCGTCAGGTGTCAGGCCTGCAACTGATGGGATTGCTCAGCCTGGAACGCTAGTTGGTCGCTCCAGGCTTTTTCCACAGCAGCCCGCAGTTCCTCAAGGCCCTGATTGTTTAGAATCAACACATCTTCCGCTGCTTGCACAATGCCATGCTCAGAAGAGTGAGCCTTAACTTTTGGCAGATCAGGGCGCTTGATATGCCAGATCTTCCCGTTGTGGCTACGCAAAAAGGCAGCTTCATTTTCGAAGCGGATGTCCTTGATGATGATGGTCCTGGCATCCGCCGGGATCTGGCTACGATGTTTCAACGCAGTCACCGGGCGCTGGCTTCGCAACTGCTCAAAGTCGGGATATGCCGCATGAGCATGGTGTTTGAGCAAGTTGATCGCACTGCGCGGCGTGAGACCCCACTGTGTGTCCAGCGTGTCCAACTGCACAGGGTCGCTCACCTGTGCGGCTGTGAAGTCAAAGAATGCCTGGGCCGCCAAGGCGAAAGGCGCGTCTTCGCCAGCAAGCGCTGCACCGTCGACAGCGTCGGCTGTGCGATCGACCGACCGATTAATCTCCTGCTCGGCTCTCATTAACCAGTGCTCTGGGTTATGATGCCGCATCCATTCAGTACCGACTGCCTGGAAGAATTCGCGCGGGGATTTGCCCCACAGCGCTATTGGCTTCTCTTTGAGATCGTCGTTCCAGGTTTCAGCATCGGTAAGTCCGAACAGAGCTTGGCATCCCACCTTGAGCGGGTCAGCCAAGGCAAACGCTGTGACGTGGGGATGGGTCAGCAACATGGATGCCACTGTGTCTTTTCCGGATCTGGCGAGTGCTGCTAGGCCAATGATTGTTCTCACTACGGTCTCTCGGTTTCTGCTCTAACCCTTTAGTTTATGGGCCATTGCTATGGTTTACGTTTTCCTCAAAGGAACATACCACACGTTGTTTAGGTTTTTAGCGAAGGGAAAACACGATTTGACCTATGCCTGCCAGTACGGTGGACACGACCTGTTCCTGGAGCGCGCCCGTGGCTGAAGCCTACCCGTGGCAGGACAGCCTATGGCAGCAATTGGCCGGGCGCGCCCAGCATGCCCATGCCTATTTGCTGCACGGCCCCATCGGCATCGGCAAGCGCGCCCTGGCCGAGCGCCTGATGGCCAGCCTGCTGTGCAAGCAACCGGTCAACCTGCAAGCCTGCGGTGAGTGCAAATCCTGCCTGCTGCTCAAGGCCGGCAGCCACCCCGACAACTACCTGCTCGCACCTGAAGAGGCCGACAAGGCGATCAAGGTCGACCAGGTGCGTGACCTTGTCAGCTTCGTGGTGCAGACCGCGCAGATGGGCGGGCGCAAGGTGGTACTGATCGAGCCGGTGGAGGCGATGAACATCAACGCCGCCAACGCCTTGCTCAAGAGCCTGGAAGAGCCGTCGGGCGACACCGTGCTGTTGCTGGTCAGCCATCAGTCCAGCCGTTTGCTGCCGACTATCCGCAGCCGTTGCGTGCAGCAGGCCTGTCCGCTGCCGAGCGAGGCCATGAGCCTGCAATGGCTGGCGCAGGCGCTGCCGGAATGTTCTGCCGACGAGCGGGTCGAGTTGCTGACCCTGGCTGCCGGTTCACCCCTGGCGGCGGTGAAGCTGCAGGCCCAAGGCGTGCGTGAGCAAAGGGCGCAGGTGGTGGACGGCGTCAAGAAGCTGCTCAAACAGGAACAATCCGCCACGCAACTGGCCGAAGGCGCCTGGAAGGATATTCCGTTGCTGCTGCTGTTCGACTGGTTCTGCGACTGGTCGAGCCTGATCCTGCGCTACCAGTTGACCCAGGACGAAAACGGCCTGGGCCTGCCGGATATGCGCAAAGTGGTGCAGTACCTGGCGCAAAAAAGTGCGCAGGACAAGGTGCTTAACATTCAGGACTGGATCCTGGCCCAGCGCCAGAAAGTCCTCGGCAAGGCCAACCTCAACCGCGTGCTGTTGCTCGAAGCACTGCTGGTGCAATGGGTCGGCTTGCTCGGCAGGCGTTAATTTTCGTGGCCGACGGGTGTATCGTCGGCCAGACACTTCCCATGAATTAAGTCGTACTTTCCTATGCTCGTAGATTCCCACTGCCACCTTGATCGCCTCGACCTTGCCCAGCACGGCGGCTCCCTCGATGCCGCCCTGGAAGCGGCACGCCAGCGTGGGGTAGGGCACTTTCTGTGCATCGGCGTGAGCGCCGACAACGCCGCCGACGTCAAAGCCTTGGCTGATCGCTATGCCGATGTCGATTGTTCGGTCGGCATCCACCCGCTGGACCTCAAGCCGGGTGAAGCGCCGGCCCTGGATTGGCTGTTGGCTGAGCTCAATCACCCACGTGTGGTGGCGATTGGCGAAACCGGCCTGGATTACCACTACGAGCCTGAAGCCGCGCAATTGCAGCAAGCCTCCTTCCGCCTGCACCTGCAAGCCGCCCAGCAGACCGGCAAACCGGTGATCGTCCACACCCGAGGCGCCCGCGCTGACACCCTTACGCTGTTGCGCGAAGCGGCCTTGCCCCAGGCCGGCGTGCTGCATTGCTTCACCGAAGACTGGGATATGGCCAAGGCCGCGCTGGACCTGGGCTTCTATATCTCCCTGTCGGGCATCGTCACCTTCCGCAACGCCGACGCCTTGCGCGACGTGGCGCGCCAGGTGCCGGTCGACCGCCTGCTGGTGGAAACCGATTCGCCTTACCTGGCGCCGATTCCCCATCGCGGCAAGCCGAACCTGCCGGAATACGTGCGTGATGTGGCCGATTACCTGGCGATGCTGCGCGGTGAATCCGTTGAGCGCTTTGCCGAACAGACCACCGAGAACTTCAAGCGTCTGTTCCCGCTGGCCCACGTGGCCGGTTGAGGCGGTCAAATCGCAGGCAAAAAAAACCCGGGTTCTGGGGGGTGAATCCGGGCTAAGACCATTAGGAGTAAAACAAGGGCACACAGTCCGTCGGTACCCAGGTCGACGCGTCACTTGGGGGAGATGCCGCGCCGACAATTCAAGTATTGATCAGTATCCGATTCAGTCCAGTCGCGATTGATCGTTTTTTAAACAGATTTGGAATACGCGCGCTTCGCTTGAGTTCTCATTGAGCGCAAGCACGGCTGCCATTGTGATGTATTGTTTCTGACTGAAATCCATCCATTCGTTGGCGCGCTGAAACTAAAGTGCGTGGTGGGTTCACATAGGCGTTGCCCAACGACCGTTCAGTCGGGATAATCCCTCGCATCGGGTAAATCGTATCGCCATGAAGTCGTGGCCCGCGTAACCCTCCCTAATTCCGACCTCTGCAGACCTCTTCCTCATGCACAAAGAACCCCGTAAGGTCCGTGAGTTTCGCCGCCGTGAGCAGGAAATTCTCGACACTGCACTCAAGTTATTCCTCGAACAAGGTGAAGACAGCGTCACCGTCGAGATGATTGCGGATGCCGTGGGTATCGGCAAAGGCACGATCTATAAACACTTTAAATCCAAGGCCGAGATCTACCTGCGGCTGATGCTCGACTACGAGCGCGATTTGAACGAGCTGTTGCATTCGGCTGATGTGGACAAGGACAAGGAGGCGCTGTCACGCGCCTATTTCGAGTTCCGCATGCGTGACCCGCAGCGCTACCGCCTGTTTGACCGCCTGGAAGAAAAGGTGGTCAAGGGCCATCAAGTGCCGGAAATGGTCGAGGAGCTGCACAAGATCCGCGCCTCGAACTTCGAGCGCCTCACCCTGCTGATCAAGGGCCGCATCAGCGAAGGCAAGCTGGAAGACGTGCCGCCGTATTTCCACTATTGCGCCGCCTGGGCGTTGGTACATGGCGCCGTTGCGCTGTACCACTCGCCGTTCTGGAGCAATGTGCTGGAAGATCAGGAAGGCTTCTTCCAGTTCCTGATGGACATCGGCGTGCGCATGGGCAACAAGCGCAAGCACAGCACTGAGCTGCCGAGTGCTGAGCCCAAGGGCAGCGACGCTCCTGCTGTTTAAGCCATTCCCGACAGTGATGGCGCAATGATTTGCTGCCGCTTGCAGTACCCCAGGAATATACTCAGGCAAGGACGCTTGCTAAAAGCTGATTTTTCAGTCAGCTTTTAGCGCGCCTGAACCATCCTCTGCCGGAGTGTTCCATGATCGTTGATCGTCAAGGCAGGCGATTTCGCAATTTGCGGATCAGCCTGACCTCAGCCTGTAATTACGCGTGTACCTACTGCGTGCCTAACGGCAAGCGGCTGGTGGCTGCCCAGGACGAACTCTCGGCCGAGGCCATGGCGCGTGGCGTGGCCTATCTGATCGAAGCGGCCGGCATCGAGCGCTTGCGCATCACCGGCGGAGAGCCGTTGGTCAGCCCCAAGCTGGAAGCCTTTATGGGCGCTGTGGGCGGCATGGGCCTGAGTGACATCAGCCTGACGACAAATGGCCAACTGCTGACGCGCAAGTTGCCACTGCTGGTCGACGCGGGTATTCGGCGCATCAACGTGTCCCTCGATACCCTGGATGCTGACGCCTTCCGCAGCATCGCCCGTGGTGGCGACCTGGCCACCGTGCTTGATGGCATGGACCAGGCCCGCGCTGCTGGCATCAAGATCAAAGTCAATATGGTGCCGTTGCGCGGGCAGAACCTCGACCAGGTGATGCCGTTGCTCGACTACTGCCTGGAGCGTGGCTACGAGCTGCGCTTTATCGAACTGATGCGCATGGGCCATCTGGCCAAGGATTCCAATGCGTTCCTGCAGCAGTTTGTCAGCCTGCAACAACTGCTCAGCCTGATCGGCGAGCATCACGAATACCTGCAAGCCAACGCGCCGATTGATGCCACGGCGGTGCGCTACGAAGTGCCGGGCAAAGGCTTCTTTGGCGTGATCGCCAACGAAAGCGTGCCGTTCTGCCGCACCTGCTCGCGCCTGCGCTTGTCGTCGACCGGTTGGCTGCATGGCTGTTTGTCGTCGAGCAACCGCCACTACGTGGGCGACCTGCTGGACCAACCGCGCCATCAGGCACTGCCGGCCTTGCAAGGGCTGTTGATGAAGGCCTTGGGTGACAAGCAGGAAGTGGCCTTCTCCGGCGGCGCCACGGTCATGAAGATCATCGGCGGCTAAAACCGCACCCAGTCCAATGTGTAAGCCAGCTCCCACATTTGGTTATGCATCCTTCTTGAATGGCGCGGATTCTGCATTAAGTGCCCATTCGCCGGTTTTCCGTCACCGGCTTCTGGAGGATTAGGATGCGTAGTCTGGTTTTGTTGCTGGCGTCAGTGGCGCTGAGTGGCTGCATGACCGTCAGCGATATGGCCGAAGGCACCCGCTATCAGATGAGCGACGCCGGGCTGCTGGACCACAGTGATACCCGCCGTACCGCCTCGGTGCGCATACAGCCGGACTCCTTTGTGTTTATCGCCCAGGGCGCCTTTGTGCCGCCCGGCAGCGCCTACCCGCGTCCCAACGTGGTGGCCGAAGAAGCCTTCAACGGCTTTGTCGAATATTTCCCGATGGTGCGCCGCGCCCGTAAGCCGGAAGGCCTCGAACAGGCCATGGCCGAAGCCCGTGCGGCGGGCGCTCATTACCTGCTGTATTGCCGCTTTGCGGCAGCCGATGACCGAATCGGCAATGCCGATGAGTGGACCGACCAGCAAGCGTTGGACCGTGTTGGCCTGGACAACGGTGTGATTCAGATCATGTTGATCGAGACCAGCACCCAGTATTTGATTGATACTGCACGCATTCGCAGTCGTGGCGGTTTACTGACGTTCCACGACAACAAGCCAGAAGACTTGATTGCCCGCCCGCTGGCCCAATACGCCCGCGGCCTGTTGGGGATGGGGGATCAATAAAAATCCAGAGGAGAACCCTATGACCGATTCCGCCAAGGCCAATGACTTATTGGCTCAACTGCCCAAGGGCAGGGGGCCGGCACCGGTACATCTATGGAACCCGGATTTCTGCGGCAACATCGACATGCGCATCGCCCGTGACGGCACCTGGTTTTACCAGGGCACGCCGATCGGGCGTAAGCCGATGGTCAAGCTGTTCTCCAACATCATCCGCCGCGATGGCGATGATTATTTCCTGGTCACTCCGGTGGAAAAGGTCGGCATCAGCGTCGATGATGCGCCCTTTGTCGCGGTAACGCTGGAAGTCGAAGGGCAGGGCGAAAGCCAGGTGCTGCGCTTTACCACCAATGTCGACGAGGACATTGAAGCGGGCCTTGAACACCCCTTGCGCGTGGTGATCGACCCGATCACCCAAGAACCCGCGCCTTACCTGCGAGTGCGCGCCAACCTTGAAGCCCTTGTGCATCGCAACGTGTTTTACCAATTGGTCGAGTTGGCGGTCAGCCGTCCGATCAACGGTCAGAACTGGCTTGGCGTATGGAGCGGCGGGGAGTTTTTCCGCATTGGCCTGGAGCCTTGAGGCCAATTTTTTCATCACCCTGAAATAATTTTGCTTGCTGAGATCGGGCGCTTTCGGTTATCAATTTGTACATGATTAGACATGTCCGATTTGATAAGAAAAAACGCGTTGTCGACGAACTCATCCGCCGTATCGAAGGTGGAGTGATGGCCGACGGCGTCCTGCTGCCGGGCGAGCATCAACTGGCCGAGGAGTTTGCGGTCAGCCGTGGCACCTTGCGCGAAGCGCTGGCGGAGCTCAAACGGCGCAACTACATCGCCACGCAGAGCGGCGTCGGCTCCATCGTCACCTTTGACGGCATGGCGCTCGATCAACGCAGCGGCTGGGCACAGGCGCTGGCCGATACCGGCGCGTTGGTCATCACCGACATCCTGCGCCTGGAAGCCGTGACGCGACCGGACCTGCTCAGCCGTTTCGGCAGCGACCAATTTATCGCCCTCGACCGCCGTCGGCGCACCCCCGATGGCACCGCTGTGTCTCTGGAACGTTCGCTGATGCCCGCCACCGGCGGCTTGGAAAGCCTGCCGCGTGTCGGCCTGATCGATAATTCCCTCACCATCACCCTGGCCGCCTACGGCTACGTGGGCGCCGAAGGGGACCAGTGGATCGGTGCCGAGCCCTTGAGCGATGAAGACGCCGAGTTGCTCGGCCGCCCAGCCGGTACGGTGTTTCTCAAAGCCTCGCGCACCACCTACGACCGCCGCGAGCGCCTCATGGAGCATGTCGAAAGCTTGCTCGACCCTTTGCATTTTCGCCTGCACCTGCAGTTTGGAGCTTCGAAATGACCGCGCAAAATCGTGCCCTCGGTGCCTTTTACGGCCTGGCCCTGGGCGATGCATTGGGCATGCCCACCCAGTCGTTGAGCCGCGAGCAGGTGCAGCAGCGCTTCGGGGCCATCACCACTCTGGAAGCGGCTGGCGCCGACCAACCCATCGCGCCGAACATGCCGGCCGGCTCCATCACCGATGACACCGAGCAGGCGATCCTGGTCGGTGAGTTGCTGGTGCAAGGGCGGGGCAAAATCGAACCCACGGTGCTCGCCCAGCGCCTGATCGACTGGGAAGCGGCGATGCGCGCCAAAGGCTCCCAGGACTTGCTGGGGCCATCGACCAAACGCGCTATCGATATGATCCTCGCCGGCCACACCCCGGAAGAATCCGGGCGTTACGGCACCACCAATGGCGCTGCGATGCGCATCACGCCGGTCGGTATTGCCGCCGACGTCAGCGACCCGGCGCGGTTTATCCAGGCGGTGATCCAGGCCTGCCAGGTCACTCATAACACCAACCTGGGCATCTCCAGCGCGGCGGCGGTGGCGGCGGTGGTTTCGGCCGGTATCAACGGTGTGGATTTGGGTGAAGCGCTGAACATCGGCACCCAGCTCGCCCAGCAGGCCGAAGGCCATGGCCACTGGATTGCCGGTGGGCGGATTTCCACGCGCATCAGTTGGGCGCGCACCTTGAGCGTCGGCAGCGGCGACAAAGCCCTGTTTGCCGACCTGCTTTACGAACTGATCGGCACCTCCGTCGCCTCACAAGAGTCGGTAGTGGTGTCGTTTGCCCTCGCCCAGCAAGTGGCGGTGGGCGACATGAATGCCTTCGAGGCGCTGTGCCTGGCGGCCAGCCTTGGCGGCGACACCGACACCATCGCCGCCATGCTGGGCGCGATGTTGGGCGCGTGCCTGGGCATGCAGTGCTGGCCTGAGGCGATGATTGAGCAGGTCAAGCAGGTCAATGGCCTGGATTTGCAGGCGTTGGTTCAAGGGCTGCTGCCATTGCGCTGAACACCACTAAGCAAACATGTGGGAGCTGGCTTGCCTGCGATAACGGTGTGCCAGCCACTGATGCACTCACTGAAAGACCGCTATCGCAGGCAAGCCAGCTCCCACATTAAATCGTGTTTGAGTCAGGACGACCGATTAAAGCTTTGACTATCTGCCACAACCACAACAATACAGGCACCAGGAGCACCCCTCATGAGCAGCACTTCTTCCGGCCAAAGTGCCGGGCAATTGGAAACACGCGGCATCGAACCGGTCCCCGAAGGCGAGTGCAACGGCCACCCGCTGCAACTGTTCTGGGTGTGGTTCGCCGCCAATATCAGCATCCTCGGCTTGCCGCTCGGCGCAACCCTGGTGGCGTTTCGTGGCCTGGCAATCTGGCAGGCGATCATTGTGGCGATCCTCGGCGCCGCCGGCTCCTTCGCCGTGGTTGGCATCATCTCGATTGCCGGCCGTCGCGGCCGGGCGCCAAGCCTGACGCTGTCGCGCGCCATCTTCGGTGTGCGCGGCAACATCGGCCCCACGCTGGTCTCGCTGATGTCGCGGCTGGGCTGGGAAACCGTCAACACCACCACCGCCGCCTTTGTGCTGCTGTCATTGTGTTCGATCCTGTTTGGCTCGCCGGTCGAAGCCAAAAGCGCGCCTGTGCTTACGCTGATCTTTATCGGCATTTTCGTGCTGCTGACCTTGTCTGTATCCGGCCTCGGCCACGCCACCTTGCTGGTGATCCAGAAGTGGGCCACCTACGTGTTCGGCGCGTTGAATATCCTGGTGGGCGGCTTCCTCTGTGCCACCATCGACTGGAGCGCGGTGTTCAACGCCACTCCGGCGCCACTGAGCGCCATGATCATCGGCGTCGGCACCATGGCCGCCGGTACCGGTATCGGCTGGGCCAACGCCGGTGCCGACATGTCGCGCTACCAGCACCGCAGCGTCAAGGCCGTGCGCCTGGTGGCGTCTGCCGCCTTTGGTGCGGGCATTCCGCTGGTGCTGTTGATCACCCTCGGCGGCCTGCTGTCGGTGGGCAACAACGACCTGGCGTCGGCCACCGACCCGATCATCGCGATCCGCGACATGCTGCCGACCTGGATGGCCGTGCCGTACTTGATCACCGCGTTCGGCGGGCTGCTGCTCTCCAACAATCTCTCGGTGTACTCGGCCGGTCTCACCACCTTGACCTTGGGCCTTAAGGTCAAACGCGTGCATGCGGTGATCGTCGACATCGTGGCGATCTTCGCCGGCTCCATCTACTTCATGTTGATTGCGGACAGTTTCTACGGCCCGTTCATCACCTTCATCTCGCTGCTGGCCGTGCCCATCACCGCCTGGGTGGGGATCTTTGTGGTCGACCTGATTCACCGTCACTACTACAGCCCCAAAGACCTGCTGGACGTAAGCCCGAGCAGCGCCTACTGGTATCGCGGCGGTGTGGAATGGCGTGCATTCGGCGCCTGGGCCGTGGCGATCGTGCTGGGTTTCAGCTTCACCACCATCGGCACCACTGCCGAAAACATCTGGTTCGCCGGCCCGTTGTCCGACTCCTGGCTGGGCCACAACGGTCTGGGCTGGATCGTCACCTTCCTGGTGGCCGGTGGGATTTATGCGGTACTGGGCGGCGCAGCTGACCGTCGTCCGGCTTTGGTAGAGCGCGCTAATGTCTAGATTGCTGCACACCGGCCAGGTCATCGTCGACCTGGTCATGGCCCTCGACACACTGCCTGCTACCGGCGGCGATGTGCTGGCAAAATCCGCCAGTTTCGAAGCCGGCGGGGGCTTCAACGTGATGGCTGCCGCCCGGCGCAATGGTTTGCCGGTGGTTTACCTTGGCCGCCATGGCAGCGGGCGCTTCGGCGACCTGGCGCGCGCCGCCATGCAGGCCGAAGGCGTGGAAATGGCCCAGGCGGCCAGCGAGGGCAAGGACACCGGTTTGTGTGTGTCGCTGACCGAAGCCAGCACCGAGCGCACGTTCATTTCGCATATCGGCGCTGAAGGGGATTTGAGCGCAGAGGACCTGGCAGGCGTGGTGCCGCGCGCAGACGATTATGTCTACGTCAGCGGCTACAGCTTGTTACTCGACGGCAAGGCCCAGGCGCTGCTTGATTGGTTGCTGGCGCTGCCACGGGAGATCACCGTGGTGTTCGACCCGGGGCCGTTGGTCAAGGCGCCGGATTCGGCATTGATGGTCGCCTTGCTGCCGCGCATCGACATCTGGACCAGCAATGGCCCCGAAGCCCTGGCGTTTACCGGGGCCGGTACGCTGGCCGAAGCGCTGCGCGAACTCAATCGTCACCTGTCGGCCGAAGCATTATTGGTGGTGCGTGATGGGCCGAATGGCTGCTGGGTGAGTCGCCACGGCAGGGCCGAGCATGTGCCGGGTTTCAAGGTGCAGGCGGTGGACAGCAACGGCGCGGGTGATGCCCATGCCGGGGTGTTTCTGGCCGGGCTGGCCGAGGGTTTAACCCCTGCAGTGGCTGCGCGTCGAGCCAATGCGGCGGCGGCGCTGGCGGTCACGCGCTGGGGTCCGGCGACGTCGCCTGGGAGTGCTGAAGTCGACGCATTGCTGGCTGATTAAACATAAATAAAAATGTGGGAGCTGGCTTGCCTGCGATAGCGGTGGGCCAGCAACTACATCGGCTGCTGACACACTGCCATCGCGGGCAAGCCCGCTCCCACACTTGATCTTCGTCTAGCTTAAACCGTGCCTTCGCCTTCCAGCTTACGCGCCTCGTCAACACCCGAGGCGGTCAGCTTGATCGGCAGGTTCAACGAGTATTCACCGGCGTCGTCGGTGGTCACATGCCCATCCTTGATAAACCCGCGGTCCTGCAAAAACGCCAGCACACTGGCGACCTTTTTTTCGCCGCGGTAGTTATCCAGCACCTCCTTGCCCAGGCCGTTGGGGTGGGCGTGCAGCAGGCGGGTGAGGACTTCTTTTTCAAGGTTTCTATCGACGTTCATGCGTACCTCTTCACTGGGAAATGATCGGGTGTCGGTGCGGCTATCGATGCATCAAGGCGCAGGTTGTTTCGGGGCGCCCGGGATGTTGCTGTCATCGCCTTTGTTGATTTTGGGTTCATTGTTAACGCCTGGGCCCATTTTGCCGTTACCGACGGCAGCCGGTGCCTGGCGTTGGGTGTCGGCGCCTTTGGTGCGAGGGTCTGCGCCGTTATCGATAATCGCGCCACCGTTGGTTTCCATCCCTGTGCCCATCGAATCCTGAGACTCCTTGGTAGCAGGGTTGGTGGTGCCGGTAGACGAGGTGGCGGCAACTGCACTCAACGAAGCGGCGGACAGCAGGCCGGTGAGGGCGAGGGCAGCAAACTTGGAATTCTTCATGAGGGTGTCTCCATATGATTAATGTCCTTACCCCTTATTGGTCCGCCCCGGTTTGCGGTTCGTGCCTTGATGGCGACGAACGGTCTTAACTCACCTGTAAGATTTTGTGTGCCGAACGCTGGCGCCAGATCAATCGCGCCACCGTGATCAACCAGTTGAACAAGGCCACGCCCAGCACACTTGCCAGCAGCGTCGGCAAGCCGTAATCGACGATGAGCTTGCCCGCCAGCAGCGGAAAGCCGAACACCCCGACAAAGTACGCCAGGCTAAACAGCAGCAAGGCTTGTGACGTCGTACCAGGCGGCGCCTCATTGGCCACCAGCCCATTGATCACCGAATACGTAAGGCCATAACCCACGCCCAGCGTGGCGGCTGCCAACAGGTAACTGAGGTTGCCGCTCACGCCAAACGCAAACAGCGCGATCGAGCCGAGCATGATCCCGGACAGCACGCAGGCGGCCCCGTACGCATCGCGCTTGACCACGTAGCCCGCGATCAATAGCCGGCTGGTAATGGCGGCGCTCAGGAAGCCGCCGAAGAACAGCGAATAGTCCAACCCATGCGCAGCGGCATAGCTGGTCTGAAACGATGAAAGCCCACCAAACACACAGCCGCCCAGGCCAACCATCAGGATCGCAAACGCGGCTTTGGATGACAGCACGCGGCGGCTCGACGCCCAGGAAATCTTCGAGGTGGGCGCATTCGCGTGGTGTTTGAGGTGGGCGCCCATTCGCCAGAACAGCAGCACGCCGACCAGGCTGGCCACACCGGCAATATAGAAGGCCGCTGTCAGCGGCAGGCCCAGCGCGCCGGCGGCGCGGCCGAGCAAAGGCCCGGCACCGATTCCGCTCAACATACTGCCCGACAGCAGCGCAAAATATCTGGCCCGCTGCGCCGGTTGCACCAGCAGTGTCACGATGATCGGCCCCAGGGTGTAGAACACGCCCCAGCCCAACCCCAGGGACAGACCGAACAGCATCAACCCCAGGCCAAACCCGGGTGTCAGGGCAAACCCCAGGCACGCCACCACCAGCAATACGCCCATGCCCGCAATCGCGCGCGCCGCACCGACGGCATCGGCCAAGTGCCCGCAGAACAGCACCGCCACGAACGTACTGAGCATCGCCATGGAGATTACGCTGCCGGCGTCGTGTTCATTGCCGCCGCGCGAATGGATCAGCAACGACAATAAAAACGTCGAGCCGTAGGACAATGACAACAAGAAGCTGGCGAGGCAGAACAGGGCGAACAGCTTGGTGTTTACCGCAGGTGTGGAATGCATGGGGCAACCTGGAATTTATTAGCGTGAGTTATTAGCGTTATGCCGACTGTTTACCATGCGCGCGTGCCGGGTTTGTTCTGTGGTTGGTGGTGCTTGCTTTACGCGTGGCCGGAGTAATCAAATTGCACTGCAATCAGTCATCAAAGCGCCTTAGTATGTGGCCTTTGACATTGCCCAAGGCCCGCCCATGACCATCGAGATTCGCCCTGCCGTGCCCAGCGACGCTGCGCAGATCCTGACCTTCATCACCGAGCTTGCCGAATACGAGAAAGCCCGCCATGAAGTGATCGCCAGCGTGGTGGATATCGAGCGCAGCCTGTTCAGCGAGGGCGCCACCGCCCATGGCCTGATCTGTTCACGGGATGGCCTGCCGATTGGCTTTGCGGTGTTCTTCTTCAGTTACTCCACCTGGCTGGGCAGCAACTGCCTGTACCTCGAGGACCTCTACATCAACCCCGAGCAACGCGGCGGCGGCGCAGGCAAGAAGCTCTTGCGCCACCTGGCGAAGATCGCCTGCGACAACGGTTGCGGGCGTTTCGAGTGGAGCGTGCTGGACTGGAACGAGCCGGCGATTGCCTTCTACAAGTCCATCGGCGCGCAGCCGCAGGAAGAGTGGGTGCGCTATCGCATGGAAGGTCATGCACTGCGCGATTTTGCCCAGGGCTGAAAGCACTGAAGATCAACGGTGGGAGCCAGCTCCCACTTTTTTTGTGTTTTGTCTCACTATATGGGATGCAAATTTATATATTGAGATATTTCAAAAGATGGGTTTATAGTCGGCGGCATCAGCACTCACTACCAAAAATAAAACAGGTGAAGCGATGCAGCCCCAACCGTTGTCATTACCCGCCGTGCCCGAACCCACCTATGGCGAGCGGCTGAAAAACAAAGTGGTGATCATCACCGGCGCCGCCCAAGGGATAGGCGAGGCGATCGTCGCCTGCTTCCAGGCCCAGCAGGCACGGCTGGTGATTGCGGATATCCAGGCCGAAAAGGTCGAGCACGTCGCCGCCCACTGGCGCGAACGCGGTGCTGAAATCGTTGCGCAGGGCGTCGATATCACCTCCAAAGAGCAATGGCAGGCGCTGGTCAACCTGGCCATCGAGCGCTTTGGGCGCGTGGATGTATTGATCAACTGCGCCGGCGTCAACGTGTTCCGTGACCCGCTCCAGATGACCGACGAAGACTGGCGCAGCTGCTTCGCCATCGACCTCGACGGTGCCTGGTTCGGCTGCCGCACCGTGCTGCCGCACATGATCGAGCAGGGCATCGGCAACATCATCAACATCGCCTCCACCCATTCCAGCCACATTATTCCCGGCTGCTTTCCCTATCCGGTTGCCAAGCATGGCCTGCTTGGCCTCACCCGCGCCCTGGGCATCGAATACGCGCCCAAAGGCATCCGCGTGAATGCCATCGCGCCGGGCTATATCGAAACCCAGCTCAACGTCGATTACTGGAACGGCTTCCCTGACCCGCATGCCGAGCGCCAGCGCGCCTTCGATTTGCACCCGCCCAAGCGCATCGGCCAACCGGTCGAGGTGGCGATGACGGCGCTGTTCCTGGCCACCGACGAGGCGCCGTTTATCAACGCCACCTGCCTGATGATCGATGGCGGGCGTTCCGTGATGTACCACGACTAACAACAATCAAGAGAGGTGGTTCATGTTCAAGAAGACGTTAGGCGCCGTGGCGCTGGCGGTAGCCTTCAGCGGTTTTGCAGCGGCCGAAGAAGTGAAGATCGGCTTCCTGGTCAAGCAGGCTGAAGAGCCCTGGTTCCAGACCGAATGGGCCTTTGCCGAAAAGGCCGGTAAGGACCAGGGCTTCACCGTGATCAAGATCGCCGTGCCCGACGGCGAGAAAACCCTGTCCGCCATCGACACCCTCGCCGCCAACGGCGCCAAGGGGTTTGTGATCTGCCCGCCGGACGTGTCCCTCGGCCCTGCGATCATGGCCAAGGCCAAACTCAACGGTTTGAAAGTGCTGGCGGTGGATGACCGGTTTGTCGATGCCAAGGGCAAGCCCATGGAAGACGTGCCTTATGTGGGCCTTGATGCCTACAAGATCGGCCAGAAACAAGGCGAGTCCATGGCCGCCGAAGCCAGGCATCGCAACTGGGACTGGAAGGACACCTACGCCGTCATCAACACCTTTGACGAGCTGGAAACCGGCAAGAAACGCACCGACGGTTCGGTCGAAGGCCTCAAGGCTGCCGGCTTGCCCGCTGACCACATCCTGTTCAGCGCACAGAAAACCCTCGACGTGCCAGGCAGCATGGACGCCACCAACTCGGCGCTGGTAAAGCTGCCGGGCACCGCGAAAAACCTGATCATCGGCGGCATGAACGACAGCACCGTGCTGGGCGGCGTGCGCGCCACCGAAAGCGCCGGCTTCAAGGCGGCCAACGTGATTGGCGTCGGCATCAACGGCACTGATTCGATTGAAGAGTTGAAGAAAACCGACACCGGCTTCTACGGCTCAATGCTGCTCAGCCCCGATGCATCCGGCTACAAAACCGCCACGGCGATGTTCGAGTGGGTCACCAAAGGCACCGAGCCTGCCAAGTTCACCGCCCTGGATAACGTAACCCTCATCACCCGCGCCAACTTCAAGGAAGAGTTGAGCAAAATCGGACTGTGGAAATGACCGGCGCGGCGTTGCGTTTCAACGGCATCGGCAAGGAGTTTCCCGGGGTCAAGGCGCTGGCGCAGATCAGCTTTGAGGCGCGGCCGCACTCGGTGCACGCGCTGATGGGCGAGAACGGCGCGGGCAAGTCCACGCTGCTCAAGATTCTCGGCGGTGCCTACACGCCCAGCAGCGGCACGGTGCAGATCGGCGAGCAGGTCATGGCGTTCAAGAACGCTGCCGACAGCATCGCCAACGGCGTGGCGGTGATTCACCAGGAGCTGCATCTGGTGCCGGAAATGACCGTGGCCGAGAACCTGTTTCTCGGGCATTTGCCGTCACGTTTCGGCGTGGTCAACGGCGGCCAGCTGCGCAAGCAGGCGTTGGCGTGCCTTAAAGGCCTGGCCGATGAAATCGATCCCCAAGAGAAGCTCGGGCGCTTGTCGCTGGGCCAGCGTCAACTGGTGGAAATCGCCAAGGCGTTGTCCCGTGGTGCCCATGTGATTGCTTTTGACGAGCCCACCAGCAGCTTGTCGGCGCGGGAAATCGACCGCTTGATGGCGATCATCACCCGCCTGCGTGATGAGGGCAAAGTGGTGCTGTATGTGTCGCACCGCATGGAAGAAGTGTTCCGTATTTGCGATGCGGTGACAGTGTTCAAGGACGGCCGTTATGTGCGCACGTTTGACGACATGGCCACACTGACTCACGACCAACTGGTGACCTGCATGGTCGGGCGCGATATTCAGGATATCTATGACTATCGCCCGCGTGAGCGAGGGGAGGTGGCACTCACGGTCAAGGGGTTGCTTGGGCCTGGCTTGCGCGAAGCGGTCAGCCTGCAGGCGCACAAGGGCGAGATTCTCGGCCTTTTCGGGTTGGTGGGCGCCGGGCGTACCGAGCTGTTTCGTTTGCTCAGTGGCCTGGAACGCGCAACGGCCGGGCAGTTGGAATTGTTTGGGCAAACCCTGCAACTGCATTCACCACGCGATGCCATCGCCGCCGGCGTACTGCTGTGCCCGGAGGACCGTAAAAAGGAAGGCATCATCCCGCTGTCCAGCGTGGCCGAGAACATCAACATCAGTGCGCGTGGCGCGCATTCGACCTTTGGCTGGCTGTTGCGTGAAGGCTGGGAGAAGGGCAATGCCGACAAGCAAATCACGGCCATGAAAGTCAAAACGCCGAACGCCGAACAGAAAATCATGTACCTGTCCGGCGGCAATCAACAGAAGGCCATTCTTGGCCGCTGGCTGTCGATGCCGATGAAAGTGTTGCTGCTGGATGAGCCCACACGCGGCATCGATATCGGCGCCAAGTCGGAGATCTACCAGATCATCCATAACCTTGCGGCCAGTGGCATTGCGGTGATTGTGGTGTCGAGCGACCTGATGGAAGTGATGGGCATCTCTGATCGCATCCTGGTGATGAGTGAAGGCGCGCTGACTGGCGAGTTGACCCGCGACCAGGCGGATGAAGCGAAGCTGTTGCAACTGGCTCTCCCGCGTTCGCGGGCTTGAAGAATTCGAGGGTATAGGTATGTCACAGGTAAAAACTGCAAAGGGCTTTTGGCCGGGCTTCAACCAACGCAAATTTCTCGATGACTGGGTGATGCTGCTCGCCGCGTTGAGCATCTTTGTGCTCAGCGCGTTGTTTATCGACAACTTCCTCTCGCCGCTGAACATGCGCGGCCTGGGCCTGGCGATTTCGACGGTGGGCATTGCGGCGTGCACCATGCTGTTCTGCCTGGCCTCGGGGCACTTCGACTTGTCGGTGGGCTCGGTGATTGCCTGTGCCGGCGTGGTCGCGGGGATTGTGATCCGCGACACCGACAGCGTGGTGCTCGGCGTGTCGGCGGCCCTGGCCATGGGCCTGGTGGTAGGGCTGATCAACGGCATCGTCATCGCCAAGTTGCGCATCAACGCCTTGATCACCACCTTGGCGACCATGCAGATCGTGCGCGGGCTGGCCTATATCTTCTCCAACGGCAAAGCCGTCGGTGTGATGGACGAACGCTTCTTCGTGTTCGGCAACGGCCAACTGATGGGCGTGCCGGTGCCGATCATCATCACCGTGTTGTGCTTTGTGTTCTTCGGCTGGCTGCTCAACTACACCACCTATGGGCGCAACACCATGGCCATCGGCGGCAACCAGGAAGCGGCGTTGCTGGCCGGGGTGAATGTCGACCGCACCAAGATCATCATCTTTGCCGTGCACGGCTTGATCGGCGCACTGGCCGGAGTGATCCTCGCCTCACGCATGACCTCGGGCCAGCCGATGATCGGCCAGGGCTTTGAGCTGACGGTGATCTCGGCGTGTGTACTGGGCGGTGTGTCGTTGAGTGGCGGTATCGGCATGATCCGTCATGTGATTGCCGGGGTGTTGATTCTGGCGATCATCGAGAACGCGATGAACCTGAAGAATATCGACACTTTTTACCAGTATGTGATTCGGGGTTCGATCCTGCTCTTGGCGGTCATCATCGACCGCATGAAGCAACGCTAATCTCCGGCCTTATGAGGATCAAAATGTGGGAGCTGGCTTGCCTGCGATAGCGGTGGGTCAGCTAATTATTTGTAGGCTGATGCACCGCTATCGCAGGCAAGCCAGCTCCCACAGTGGATCTCCTCTGTTCAGCAGGGCGGTATTTGCCATAATGCGCTCGCTTTCATACTTATAGGCCCGATATGCAGGAAAACGCCCACATCCCCGTCAAAGACGCCGCCCCCACCGGCACCCAGACCCTGCTGCGTGGCCTGGGCGTGGTGCAAGCGGTGGCGGCGGGTGCGCGCGACTTGAAAGAGATCGCCAAGCGCATCGGCACCACCCGCAGCACCACCCACCGCCTGGCCAGCTGCCTGGTGGAGGAGCGTTACCTGCGTGTGGTGCCGCAAGTGGGTTATCTGCTCGGGCCGAAGCTGATCGAACTGGGTTTTCAGGCCCGTGACGAACTGCCGCTGGTGACCCTGGCGGTGCCGTATTTGGATGAACTGTCGGCATTGACCGGCGACACCATCCACTTGGCGATTCGTGAATACGACGACGTGCTCTACCTGCACAAGAACCCCGGCCGCTACGGCCCGGAAATGCGCTCGCGAGTCGGCCATCGCATGCCGTTGGCGCGCACCGGCGTGGGCAAGGCAATGTTGCTGGATGACTCTGTGCAGGAATGGCAGCGCCTGTATGAAGCCAGCCTGCCCGCCGAAGGCAAGAGCCAGCAATGGCCGTTGCACCCGGAGCAATCCTGGGCGCAGTTCGAGCAGCGCATGCGCGAATACGTGGTGGGCGGGTATGCGTTCGACCTGGAAGACAACGAACCGTCGATCCGTTGTGTGGCGGCACCGGTGCGCGATGCCAGCCGGCGAATCGTCGCCGGCATCAGCATCGCCAGTACCGTGCCCTACATGCCGCTGGAAAAGATGGCC
Organism: Pseudomonas sp. Leaf15; assembly: GCF_001421425.1. Taxonomy (NCBI): domain Bacteria; kingdom Pseudomonadati; phylum Pseudomonadota; class Gammaproteobacteria; order Pseudomonadales; family Pseudomonadaceae; genus Pseudomonas; species Pseudomonas sp. Leaf15. The sequence goes on along the minus strand of NZ_LMKI01000035.1, from coordinate 268,383 downwards.
GAGCTGATCCCTGTGATCAAACAGGTCGCAGCGCGGCTGTCTGCGGAGTTGGGCGCGAAGGCCTGATCAGGCCTTCAAGGTCGCCATGTCGATGACAAAGCGGTACTTCACATCACCGGCGATCATGCGGGTGTAAGCCTCGTTGATCTGGCGGATATCGAGCATTTCGATGTCGCAGGTGATGTTGTGCTCGGCGCAGAAATCCAGCACTTCCTGGGTTTCGGCAATGCCGCCGATCAACGAACCGGCCAGCACTTTACGGCCCAGCACCAGCTTGGCGGCATTGACCGGCGGGTCGACGGGCTCGATCAAACCGACCAGGATATGCACGCCGTCAAAGCGCAGCACGTCGAGGTAGGGGTTCAGGTCGTGCTGCACCGGAATGGTGTCCAGCAGGAAATCAAAGCTGCCAGCGGCGGCTTTCATTTGCTCGGCATCGGTGGACACGATCACGTGGTCGGCGCCCTGACGACGGCCTTCTTCAGCCTTGCTCGCGGAGCGGGTGAACAGCGTCACTTCCGCGCCCATGGCCTTGGCGAACTTGATGCCCATGTGGCCCAGGCCGCCCATGCCCAGCACGCCGACTTTGTCGCCCGCCTTGACGCCGTAGTGCTTGAGCGGCGAGTAGGTGGTGATGCCTGCGCACAGAATCGGCGCGGCGCTGGCCAGGTCGAGCTTGGCCGGAATCTTCACCACAAAGTGCTCGCTGACCACGATGCTGTCGGAGTAGCCGCCCATGGTGTTGCTGCCATCTACCCGGTCCGGGGTGGCGTAGGTCATGGTCGGGCCTTCGAGGCAGTATTGCTCAAGGTCCGCATGGCAAGCGTCGCAGTGGCGGCACGAATCAACCATGCAGCCCACGCCCACCAGGTCGCCGACTTTGTGCGCGGTCACGCTGGCGCCGACGGCGGTGACTTTGCCGACGATCTCGTGGCCCGGCATCAGCGGGTACACGGCGATGCCCCACTCGTTGCGTGCCTGGTGGATATCGGAGTGGCACACGCCGCAGTAGAGAATCTCGATGGCTACGTCGTCGGCGCGCGGGCTGCGGCGTTCGAAAGACATGGGGGCGAGGGGAGTGGTGGCCGACTGGGCGGCATAACCGATGGCGGTGTACATGCAGAAACCTCGCAAAAGAATTGACTAGGGAGGTGGCGCATTTTCCGCGCTGGGCCGGGATGCGGCTATGGCGATTGCTCCGAACCTCATGCCTATTCGTCCGGGAGTGCCCTGTGATTGGATTCATGCGCGCTCAGACCTGCGATGATGCACTTATCCCTTTTTAACGAAGTTTTTTGCCATGTTGTTGACCCGCCATCTCGATGCCAATGCCACGCTGGTTGCCTTGATTGAGGACCTCACGCCCTGCGACGGTTTCTCCCCGACGTACCTGCCCGGCGTGAAGGTATTGCGCGCCAGTTGCGACGTGGCACGCGGCCCGCAGATCTATGAGCCGAGCCTGATGTTTGTGGCCCAGGGCAGCAAAGTCGCCTATCTGGGCCCGCGCACACTGGAGTATGGCGCCGGGCATTACCTGATCCAGGCGATGCCGGTGCCGTTTGAATGCGAGACCTTTGCCATGGCGCCCGACGCGCCGCTGTACGGGGTCACCGTGGGGATTGATCGCGTGGTGCTGGGTGAATTGGTCATGGCCATGGGCATGCAGGCCGGGCCGCCGCCGACGGCGCAGACGTTGGAGTCCATGAGCTCGGTAATGCTCGATGATGCAATGCGCGGCAGCGTCGAGCGGCTGCTGCAGTGCCTGCACGATCCGCTGGAAAGCCGGATCATGGGCCCGGCGCGGGTCCGGGAAGTGTTGTTTACCGCATTGCGCGGGCCACAGGCGGATGTGCTGCGTGCATTGGTGGAACAACAAGGGCAATTCTCACGTATTGCCACCTCGTTGCATCACCTGCATGCCCATTACGCCGAGCCGCTGAACATTGAGACATTGGCCGGGTATGCGCATATGAGTGCGTCGACCTTTCACGAGCACTTCAAGCGTTGCACGCTGTTATCGCCGGTGCAGTATTTGAAGCGCCTGCGGTTGTTAAAGGCGCAGCAGTTGTTGCTGGTGGAAGGCTTGGGCGTGGCGCAGGCGGCGCATAACGTGGGGTACCAGAGTACATCGCAGTTCAGTCGGGAATATAAGCGTTACTTCTTGCGTAACCCAGGTGAAGAACGGGTCGCCTGACACCACGCGGTCAAAACTGTGGGAGCTGGCTTGCCTGCGATAGCGCAGTATCAGTCAACCAATCTTTAGCTGACCCACCGCTATCGCAGGCAAGCCAGCTCCCACATTGGATCTGTGCCGGGCATAAAAAAGGCTCCCGTTTGGGAGCCTTTTTTGTTCAAGCAGCCGCCTTACATATTCGGGTAAGTCGGCCCACCCGCGCCTTCCGGCGTCACCCACGTGATGTTCTGCGAAGGGTCCTTGATGTCACAGGTCTTGCAGTGCACGCAGTTCTGGGCGTTGATCTGGAAGCGCTTCTCACCGTCTTCCTTGGTGATCACTTCATACACGCCAGCCGGGCAGTAGCGCTGCGCCGGTTCATCGTAGAGCGGCAGGTTGGTGCCGATCGGGATGCTCGGGTCTTTTAGCTTCAAGTGGCACGGCTGCTCTTCTTCGTGGTTGGTACCGGAGATGAACACCGAGCTCAGCTTGTCGAAGCTCAGCTTGCCGTCGGGTTTGGGGTAGTCGATCTTCTTGCTGTCCTTGGCGAGCTTCAGGCAGGCGTAGTCCGGCTTGGTGTCGTGCAAGGTAAACGGCATTTTGCCGCCGAGGATATTCTGGTCGAACCAGTTGAAGCCGGCGCCGATGATCGGGCCGAACTTGTGCATCGCCGGGCCGAAGTTGCGGCTGGCGAACAGCTCTTCGTAGAGCCAGCTGGCTTTGAAACCGTCGACGTAGTTGGTCAGTTCGTCACCGCCTTCGGATTCGGCGAACAGGCGCTCGGCCACGGCCTCGGCGGCGAGCATGCCGGACTTCATCGCGGTGTGGCTGCCTTTGATCTTGGCCACGTTCATAGTGCCCAGGTCGCAACCGATCAATGCACCGCCCTTGAAGACCATCTTCGGCAACGAGTTGATGCCGCCTTTGGCCAGAGCGCGCGCGCCGTAACTGATGCGCTTGCCGCCTTCCAGGTACTGGGCCAGCACCGGGTGGTGCTTGAGGCGCTGGAACTCATCGAACGGCGACAGGAAGGTGTTGCTGTAGGACAGGTCGACGATCAGGCCGACGACCACCTGGTTGTTTTCCAGGTGATAAAGGAACGAGCCGCCGGTGTTCTCGTTGCTCATGATGTCCAGCGGCCAACCGGCGGTGTGTACCACCAGGCCTGGCTGGTGCTTGGCCGGGTCGATTTCCCAGATTTCCTTGAGGCCGATGCCGTAGTGCTGGGCGTCGGCGTCGCTGTCCAGGTTGAAGCGCTGGATCAGTTGCTTGCCGATGTGGCCACGGCAGCCTTCGGCGAACAGCGTGTATTTGCCACGCAGCTCCATGCCGGGGGTGTAGACGCCTTCTTTCGGATGGCCTTCGCGGTCGACGCCGAGGTCACCGGTGATGATCCCGCGCACCACGCCGTTCTCGTCGAACAGCGCTTCCTGGGCGGCGAAGCCTGGGTAGACTTCCACGCCCAGGTTCTCGGCTTGCTGGGCCAGCCAGCGGCACAGGTTGCCCAGGGAGATGATGTAGTTGCCTTCGTTGTGCATGGTCTTGGGCACAAAGAAGTCAGGCACCTTGGTGGAGGCGTCGGGGCTGCGCAGTACATAGATGTCATCGCGCACTACCGGGGTATTGAGCGGGGCGCCGAGGGCTTTCCAGTCCGGGAACAGTTCGTTCAGGGCGCGTGGTTCAAACACGGCACCGGAGAGGATGTGGGCGCCGACTTCGGAGCCTTTCTCGACCACGCAGACGCTGATTTCTTTACCGGCTTCGGCGGCCTTCTGCTTCAGTCGGCAGGCGGCAGACAGGCCTGCCGGGCCAGCGCCGACGATGACCACGTCGAATTCCATGTATTCGCGTTCCACAGGCTATCTCCTACTCAAGGCTCAACAGGCTTTTTTTTCTAATGGGTGGAGGTTCGGTGTCGTCTTGCAACAATGGCAAGACCCACCTTTCTCTCTAGGTGGCGCATTATATCTACACCACTGGCAGCGTCCAATACAAACGTTTGTTTGAATTGCTTGCAGGCTAGGTAAATCAAAGCAACGCGGCTTATGACTGGCTATTTTGGCGTATTGACCAGAATAGGCGTTCCGGTCAATATACGGTCGGTTTTGCGCTTACCGTAGGCAGACTGCAGGTTTCAAGAGCACGTCCAAAAGCACGACAGGTGACGCGCGTCCAAACGATGGCGCGCAGTTTACACGCTGCGATAAAGAATGACCTCTCAGTCACCCCTGACGAACGGTCATCATTTCCCGTGAGCAAGGTCATCCGCCGAAGTTTTTGGAGGTGCCCTTGTGTGCCGATGAGCATCAACCGCCAGGTTCGCCTAGGCGACTTTCTTTTCACCGGAGAGTAACGAGGAATCCATGAAGGTTCTTGTAGCTGTCAAACGCGTTGTCGATTACAACGTGAAAGTTCGCGTCAAGGCGGACAATTCCGGCGTCGACCTTGCTAACGTCAAAATGTCGATGAACCCTTTCTGCGAAATCGCTGTGGAAGAAGCTGTACGCCTGAAAGAGAAAGGCGTGGCGACTGAAATCGTGGTGGTTTCCATCGGCCCGACCACTGCCCAAGAGCAGCTGCGTACCGCCCTGGCCCTGGGCGCTGACCGCGCCATCCTGGTTGAGTCGGCTGAAGACCTGACCTCCCTGGCCGTGGCCAAGTTGCTCAAGGCCGTTGTCGACAAGGAACAGCCTCAGCTGGTGATCCTCGGCAAACAAGCCATCGACAGCGACAACAACCAGACTGGCCAGATGCTGGCTGCGCTGACCGGTTACGGCCAGGGCACCTTCGCTTCCAAAGTCGAAGTGAGCGGCGACAGCGTCGCTGTGACCCGTGAAATCGACGGTGGCGCACAGACCGTTTCGTTGAAACTGCCGGCCATCGTCACCACCGACCTGCGTTTGAACGAGCCGCGCTACGCGTCTCTGCCAAACATCATGAAAGCCAAGAAGAAGCCGCTTGAATCGGTGACTCCAGAAGCTTTGGGCGTTTCCACCGCCTCTACCAACAAGACCGTCAAGGTTGAAGCACCGGCTGCACGCAGCGCGGGCATCAAGGTCAAGTCGGTGGCTGAACTGGTCGAGAAACTGAAAAACGAAGCGAAGGTGATCTGATCATGGCTATCCTCGTAATCGCCGAACACGACAACAAGGTGCTGGCCCCGGCCACCCTGAACACTGTTGCTGCCGCAGCCAAAATCGGTGGCGACATTCACGTGCTGGTAGCAGGTCAGGGCGCTGGCGCCGTGGCTGAAGCCGCTGCGAAAATCGCGGGCGTGAGCAAAGTCCTGAACGCTGACAATGCTGCTTACGCGCATCAGTTGCCGGAAAACGTTGCTCCGCTGGTAGCTGAGCTGGGCGCTGGCTACAGCCACATCCTGGCTGCCGCCACTTCCAACGGCAAAAACATCCTGCCACGCGTTGCCGCGCAGCTGGACGTTGACCAGATCTCCGAGATCATCTCGGTCGAAAGCGCTGACACCTTCAAGCGCCCGATCTACGCCGGTAACGCCATTGCCACCGTACAATCCAACGCTTCGGTAAAAGTCATCACCGTGCGTGCCACCGGTTTCGACCCGGTTGCCGCTGAAGGTGGTTCGGCTGCCGTTGAAGCCGTCTCCGCTGCCCACGACGCTGGCACTTCCAGCTTTGTCGGCGAAGAGCTGGCCAAGTCGGATCGCCCTGAGCTGACCGCTGCCAAAATCGTCGTTTCCGGCGGCCGCGGCATGCAGAACGGTGACAACTTCAAACACCTGTACGCCCTGGCCGACAAGCTGGGCGCTGCGGTCGGCGCTTCCCGCGCGGCCGTCGACGCAGGTTTCGTACCCAACGACATGCAGGTCGGCCAGACCGGCAAAATCGTTGCGCCACAGCTGTACATCGCCGTCGGTATCTCCGGCGCGATCCAGCACCTGGCCGGTATGAAAGACTCCAAAGTGATCGTTGCGATCAACAAGGACGAAGAAGCGCCGATCTTCCAGGTGGCTGATTATGGCCTGGTGGCAGACTTGTTCGAAGCCGTACCCGAGTTGGAGAAGCTGGTCTAATCCAGCCGCTTCACTTATAAAGAGCCCGGTCTTGTGACCGGGTTTTTTTTGCCCGGCTTTTTTGAATATCGGAGAAACCGCCATGGATCTGCGTCCCGTATTGCTGGTTTTGTCGCTATTGCCCGGCCTTGCGTTAGCCGCCGGCAAGTGTGATCGCCTGGTGATCACCGGCAGCCCGGACGCGCCGCCGTTGCTCTGGCGTGACCCTCAAGACCCAACGCACCTGATCGGCGCCACTGCCGATGTACTGCAACACGTCGGCAAGGACCTGGGCGTTAAAATCGACCTGCTCTACGGCGGCAAACGTTCGCTGGCCCTGGATGAAGTGCGCAGTGGGCGCATGGACATTCTCGCCGATGCGCCGCTGAACCTCGGCGAGCTGGAAACCCTCGATTACATCCACCCGGCGCTGGTGCAGATCGACTACTTGGTGTGGACGCGCAAGGATTCGCCGCTGGTTTACACCACTGCTGACGACTTGCACGGGCATAAAGGCGCGGTCTCCGAGCGTGCGCGCTTGAGCGCTGGTTTCGACACCTTCGCCGGCCAACAGTTGAGCCTGCAACGCCTGCCCAGCTTGACTCCGGCGTTCCAGAAACTGCTGCTGGGTGAAGTCGACTACGTGCTGGCCGGGCGCTACTCAGGCATGGCCATGGCCCAGACGCTGGGCATGAGCAATGACCTGATCGCCCGCGAAATCCCTATCGACCAGCCCGGCCTGTACCTGGCGATTTCCCACAACTCCGCCTGCAACGATCCGTGGCTGCGCGGACAGCTGGCGAAAAAGATGACAGAATTGCCCGCGTCCGGTGTCGCGCAAGCCGCCTTGCAGCGCAACCTCGAACGCTGGAAAGCGCAATTGCAGCAACCCGTCGGCACCCCAGCAAAGTAAGGATTTTCAGTGACTCTTCGACCTCTTTTCGCGGCCCTCGCCGTTGTCGCTCTGGCGGGATGTGCAGCTGATCCTGCGCCGAATGAACAAATACGCCTCACTCAGCAGGCCTTGGAACAGGCCAATGCCGTGGGCGCCAGCACCGATGAATCGCCTGAACTGAAACTGGCTGAAGACAAGTTCGCCAAAGCGCGGGCCGACATGGCCGACCAGTCTTATAAGGATGCACGCATGCAGGCCGAACAGGCCGAGCTGGACGCGCGCCTCGCTGAAGCACGGGTATTGACGCGCAAAAGCCAGGAGCAACTGAACGTGCTCAACACCCGCATCGCCCGACTACGCAAACAATTGCAGCTGGGAGAAGCCCAATGAGCCCGCTGATCCGTGGTTTGAGTGGTGTGTTGCTGCTGGGCAGCGTGGCGTTGGGCGGTTGCGTCAGCCATCCCAACAGCGAGCAGGCGCTGCAACAAGCCGGCAGCGACTTCCAGAAGGTCAAGGAAGACGCGAATGTGCTGCGCTTTGCGCCCAAGGACGTGATTCGCGCCGGCGAATCCCTGGCCCGCGCTGATCGCTTGTCCAGCTACTGGGGCAGCGGCCCCGATGTGGTGCACTACGCTTACCTGAGCCAGCGCTACAGCGAGATCGCCCGCGAACACACCGAGCAGGGGCTTAATGCCGAGCGCGGCACCAAGCTGGAACTGGAGCGCCAACGCCTGCAACTGGCCCTGCGTGAGAGCAAATTGGCCAGCGTGCAGCAGCAGGGCAAGTGGCTCGAAGAGCAAATCGCCAGCCTGACCACCACCCAGACCAATCGCGGCCTGGTCATGACGTTGGGCGATGTGTTGTTCGACACCGGTGACGCCGAGCTGCAAAACTCGGCCAACCGCACCGTGCTGAAGATCGTGCAGTTCCTGCAGTTGAACCCCAAGCGCGTGGTGCGCATAGAGGGTTATACCGACAACACCGGTGGCGAGCAGGAAAACCTCAAGCTGTCCCGCGACCGCGCGCAATCGGTGGCCGATGTGCTGATGGACCTGGGCATCGATGAAAAACGTATCCAGGTCGAGGGCTACGGTGACCAGTACCCGGTAGAGGCCAACGCCTCAGAGCGCGGCCGCGCGCAGAACCGCCGGGTGGAAATTGTGTTCTCCGACGAAAAAGGCCAACTGGGCGCTGCCCGCTAAAACCCGGCATCGATCAATGTGCGAGCTGGCTTGCCTGCGATGCAGGCGCCTCGGTACAGCAGGCAAACCGAGGCGATGCTATCGCAGGCAAGCCAGCTCCCACAGATTGCCGTGTACACACAGAACCGATCATTGATCGGTTTTTTTATGCATCTTGCCCTAACAGTTTTTTCTATCACTGCCGCCCGCGCTCGACTATTGTGGCAACTGTCCCCGTACACTTCTAAACTGTGCCGGTATGTTTCACACAAAAATAAAATACCCGTGAAATCGAGTGCTGCGTCATGACCAATCTGTTGCTTTACCAACGTATCGCCCAGCAACTGGCTGAGGACATCCGGCGCGGTGTTTATCAACCCGGCGAGCGTGTGCCTTCGGTGCGCAAGATGAGCTCACAGCTCAACGTCAGCCACGCCACGGTGTTGCAGGCCTACGCGAACCTGGAAGACCAGGGGCTGATTCGTGCACGGCCGCAGTCGGGTTATTACGTGCACCAGACGCCTGCACTCACGGCGCCGACGCCGGATATCGCCCGGGTTGAGCGCCCGGGGTTGGTCACGCGCAGCAGCATTATCCAGCAGGTATTGGTCGAGTCGCGCCGCGAAGGGGTATTCCCGCTGGGCGCGGCCGTGCCGAGTGTCGACTACTTGCCGGTGCGCGCGTTGCATCAGCAACTGGCCAAGGTCACGCGTTTCCAGAGCCCGCGGGCCTTCAGCTACATGTTCAGCCCCGGTTTCGAGCCGCTGCGCCGCCAGGTGGCGATTCGCATGCGTGATGCCGGCGTGGTGGTGGACCCGTCCGAAGTGGTGATCACCCACGGCTGTGTTGATGCGTTGCAGATGTCGTTGCGTGTGTTGACGCGCCCAGGCGACTTGATCGCCGCTGAGTCGCCGACCTATTACGGCTTGCTGCAACTGGCCGACCTGCTGGGCCTCAAGGTCATCGAGATCCCCAGCGACCCGGCGACGGGCATGAGCCTTGAGGCGCTGCAACTGGCGGCCAACCAATGGTCGATCAAGGCCCTAGTGCTGACCACACGCCTGAGCAACCCGCTGGGCGCGACCATGCCCGAGGAGCGGCAGAAACAGTTGCTGCGCCTGGCTTCGGATTTCGACATTCAGATCGTCGAGGACGATATCTACGGCGAGCTGATGTTCGAGCTGGGTCGTACCAAGGCCCTTAAAGCCTATGACCGCCTGGACCGGGTGATCTACTGCTCGAGTTTCTCCAAGACCTTGTCGCCTGGCGTGCGCATTGGCTGGATGATTGCCGGCAAGTATCAGCAGGAAATCCAGCGGCTGCAGATGTTCAGCACCCACTCGGCGTGCAGCGTTACCCAGATGGGTGTGGCGGCGTACCTGGAAAACGGTGGCTACGACCGGCATCTGCGCTACATCCGCCAGGAATACCGCAAGAACCTCAGCGCATTCCAGCTGGCGGTGCAGCAGTATTTCCCCGAAGGCACGCAGATGACCCGCCCGACCGGCGGCTTTATCCTGTGGGTCAGTTTGCCGGGAAGGGTCAATACCCAGGAACTGCACGTGCGCGCACTGCAGCAGGGCATCAGCATCGCACCGGGCGTCATCTTCAGTAATACGGAACAGTTCAACCACTGTATTCGGCTTAACTGCGGCACGCCGTGGAACCGCGAAGCAGAGCGGGCGCTGATGACGTTGGGGATGTTGGCCAGCCAGTTGTGCCAGGAAACTGCGGCCGGATTTTGAACCTGGACTGAGGCGCGAAAAGGGGACACTTACATTGACCGGCTGATCACAAGGGTTGTCATGCCGCGCTCAACAAGCGAGCATATGGCCTTCTGCCGTTAATGCTGTAGGCAATATGACCTCTATTTTTCGCGCTGTTGTGGTGATTGGCCTGTTAAGCCTGTGTAACGTCGGCACCGTCCTGGCGGCAGCCCCCGTGACTCAAAGCAAGCCCGCAGCCAGCACTGAGCAGAAGGCTCCCGCGAAGAAACCGGCGTCGGCTAAAAAAGCCCCGGCGGCCAAGAAAAAAACCGCCGTCGTGAAAAAACGTGCACCGATGGCGAGCAAATCCAAATCTGCCCACGAAGTGGCCCAGACCAAACTGCCACCGGCACAGTTGGACCTGTCCCTGCCCACCGAAATGGTCAGGCACTTGCAACCCATCGGCACCATGCCTAAACCCAAGAGCGTGCCGCTGTTGCCGCCGATGTTTGCGGAAAAACCCACCGACAACAGTGCGTTCCAGATCAATGGCCGCTTGCTCAGCAACCAGATGCAGTTGCAACTGCGTAACGAAGAGCGCCGTGACATCGAAGGCGCGGCGCTGGATTTCGAGTTCAAGCAATAAAATTGCCCGCTTAGGTGACGTACGCCTTCCACCATCTGTCGCAGACTGGTTGGTCACTTTTGTTTTGTGCGAAAAACCTCTGTTAGACCATTTTAAAACGGCTGTTTAAGGGCGTACTCTAGCCCGGTCATCCACATTGAGTCGTCGAGGACCTGCTGGTCATGAAATGCCGTGAAGGCTGTGGCGCATGCTGCATTGCCCCCTCCATCAGTTCGCCGTTACCGGGAATGCCCAATGGCAAACCGGCGGGAGAACGTTGCCTGCACCTGTCGGTCGAACAGCTATGCCAGCTGTTCGGGCAACCGGAGCGGCCGGCGGTGTGCAGTGATTTCAAGGCAGACCTTGAGGTGTGCGGCAACGATCAGGCCGATGCGATCCGTTTGATCGGCTGGTGGGAGCAGATGACGGCGGCTTGATGGGCTTTACTATCGGAACTTCAAAAATAAGGAATACAACAATGGGTTCGCTGAAACGATTGGCTGTGGTGTGCGGTTTTACGGTGTTGTTTGCTGCCACTGCCCAGGCTGAAGATTGGCAAGTCGCCAAGGACGAAGACGGTATCAAAGTGTCCTTGAGCGAAATCGCCGGCTCCAAGTACAAGGCTTATCGCGGTGTCACCGTGATCAAGGCCCCCATCGCCAGGATCCAGGCCCTGCAGGAAGACGTGGCCGGTGCCTGCGCCTGGATTCACGAGTGCAAATCGCAAAAACTGCTCAAGACCGAAGGTGACAAGAGCTGGACCTACACCCAGTTCAAGGCGCCGTTCCCGGTGACCGACCGCGACTCGATCCTTGAGATCACCACCTCCAAGGCCGCCGACGGCACCGTGACGCGCAAGCTGCTGGAAGTGCCGAAATACCAGCCCGAAGTGAAAGGTTACGTACGTGTTGAGAAGGTAGACGGCTACTGGAAACTGGTGCCAAAAGGCGATAACCAAACCGAAGTCACCTACCAGGTGCACACCGAGCCAGGCGGCAGCGTGCCCTCGTGGCTGGCCAACAAGTTCGTGGTCGACGCACCGTTTAACACCTTGAAAGCCTTGAAAGAACACGCTGAAAAATAAGCGCAGTTAATCCGGTGCCCGAGGCCTTGAGTGGAACGTTTGCCGACCGCTCAAGGTCCAGATAGATGTGAGCCCACACATGGGCTTTATCGAGGAGGCACCGATGCAAACGTGGCAGATTACCTTCGTAGATGATCACGGTGTACAGACCGTGGAGCAGTTCGCCTGCGCGCAAAAGCCCAGCCTCGAAGACGCGGCGCACATGATCCGTAACAAGCTGGTGCCCGTGGCCGCCGAACTTGACCTCAATGACCTGGAGGGCCGCAAGCCCGAGCCTACGGTCAAGATCCTCAAAGATCAGAACAGCATCCAGATCCTCGACATCTCACCCGCCGCCTGAACATTTCCTGTAGGACCACGAAACCCCTCTGGTGGAGGTGATAGCTTCGCGCTACTCTGCAATTGAGATCAGCGAATGAATCGCTAAGGTCTGGTCTTGTCAGCTACATGCTTGTTTTCCCTCGGTGTTGTTATTGCCGTAGTACCCGCGCCAGTAGGGCGCGGGCTTCGGGAAGCACGGAAAGTCTATCCATCGGTTTGAGGAGGACGTTTCATGAGCACAGCCTATCAAGAAGACATCAGCACCAACGTACTGCGCCGGATGAAAGAAGGCGGGTTCGACTTCTCGCGTTTTCACCCCATCGAGTTCTACGCCATTTTCCCGGATGAGGAACGTGCGCGCAGGGCTGCGGGTCGCTTTCGCGGGGAATCCCTGAATGCCCAGGTCAGCGCGCGCGATGACGGCGCCTGGTACCTGGAACTGAGCAAAATCATGTTCGCAACCTACGACGGCATAGGAGACTTCGAGCAGGACTTTGAAGCGGTGGTGGAACCGCTGGGCGGCATCATCGAAGGATGGGGCGTCAAGCAGGAGGTGCGTGGGTTACCCATGTAGTTCAATTGTGATGAGTAAAGCAGCGTATCGGCTGACCTTCGGGTTGGCCGATTTTGTGTGTGCTGTATGAAATCTCCTAACCCTGTACCTCACTTTTCTTGCACCAAAAAAAAGCCACTTAAACAGGGTGGCCCAAAGGGAAGAGCGGTTCGCTGAAACTGTAGGACGTGTCCTGTTCAGCCGATAGGGGTGATTATCCGCAAGGCGGGGCGGGCAGTGAAATCAACTCTGACTATGCTGTTGATAGTCAAAACCCGCATTGTGATGAAGCGCGGGGCGTGACGGCGGGCATTCTGCGCACCAGGAAGGTGCAAGCGGAATCCGTTGTTTATTCAACTTACTGATTTTTAAGTGTTTATGCCGATGGCGCGGGCCTTGCAACACTGCTTGCGTCCGAGTGACAAGGAGTACGGCATGACCCGCACTTATTACGATGAAATGTACGACGGGGCAGGGCAGGTCCGGCCCCATTACCGCGAGTTCGCCCGCTGGCTGGCTGAAACGCCCGCCGAACTGCTGGCGCAGCGTCGGCGTGAGGCTGATTTGCTGTTCCACCGCGCCGGCATCACCTTCACCCTTTACGGGGATGAGCAGGGCACCGAGCGCCTGATCCCGTTTGACACCATCCCGCGCAGCATTCCCGCCAGCGAATGGCGGATGGTCGAGCGTGGCTGCATTCAACGGGTCAAGGCGCTGAACCTGTTCCTGGCCGACCTGTACCACGAGCAGCGCATCATCAAGGCCGGCATCATCCCCGCCGAACAAGTGCTGGCCAATGACCAATACCAACTGGCCATGCAGGGCTTGAACCTGCACCGCGATCTGTATTCGCACATCTCCGGTGTCGACCTCGTACGTGACGGCGACGGCACGTACTACGTGCTGGAAGACAATTTGCGCACGCCGAGCGGTGTGAGCTACATGCTCGAAGACCGCAAGATGATGATGCGCCTGTTCCCCGAACTGTTTGCGGCCCAGCGCATTGCGCCCATCGACCATTACCCCAACCTGCTGCTCGACACCCTCAAAAGCTCAAGCCCGCTGGATAACCCCAGCGTGGTGGTGCTGACGCCGGGGCGTTTTAACAGTGCGTTTTTCGAGCATGCCTTTTTGGCCCGTGAGATGGGCGTGGAATTGGTGGAGGGCGCCGACCTGTTCGTGCGTGATGACCGTGTGTTCATGCGCACCACCGACGGCCCCAAGGCGGTGGACGTGATCTACCGGCGTCTCGACGACGCATTCCTCGACCCGCTGGCCTTCAACCCCGATTCGATGCTCGGCGTGCCCGGCCTGCTGGCCGCGTACCGCTCGGGCAATGTGGTGCTGGCCAATGCGATCGGCACCGGGGTAGCGGATGACAAATCGGTGTACCCGTTTGTCACCGAGATGATCCGTTTTTACCTGGATGAAGAGCCCATTCTGCAGAACGTGCCGACCTTTCAATGCCGCAAGCCCGATGAATTGTCCCACGTACTGGCCAACCTGCCGGAGCTGGTGGTCAAGGAAACCCAAGGCTCCGGTGGTTACGGCATGCTGGTGGGGCCGGCCGCCACGGCGGCGGAAATCGAAGCCTTCCGCGCACGCATCAAGGCCAAGCCCCATGCCTATATCGCCCAGCCGACCCTGTGTTTATCCACCTGCCCGACCTTTGTGGAAAACGGCATCGCGCCACGGCATATCGACCTGCGCCCATTCGTGTTGTCCGGCAAGGAAACCCGCGTGGTCCCCGGCGGCCTGACCCGTGTGGCGCTGCGCGAAGGCTCGCTGGTGGTCAACTCGTCCCAGGGCGGCGGCACCAAAGACACCTGGGTGGTCGAGGATTGAACCATGTTGAGTAGAACTGCCTCGGATTTGTACTGGATGTCGCGCTATCTGGAGCGCGCGGAAAACCTCGCGCGCATGCTCGATGTCAGCTATTCGCTGTCGCTGATGCCCCAGGACGGGCGCGGTGACGGCCTGCACGAATTGGCCATGCCGCTATTGATCACCGGCACTCTGGACGATTACCACGCGCGTCACGGCGAGTTGCATGCTGAGCGCCTGCTGCACTTTTTCGCGCTAGACGCGGCCAACCCGGCGAGCATCTACAGCTGCCTCGGCGCCGCGCGGGCCAGCGCCCATGCGGTACGTGGGCGAATTACCGCTGACATGTGGGAAAACATCAACGCCACCTGGCTGGATATTCGCGATATCGCCCGGCAAGGGCTGAGCCGTTACGGCATGAGCCGGTTTTGTGAATGGGTCAAGGAGCGCTCGCACCTGTTCCGCGGCGCCACCTACGGCACCATCATGCGTAACGACGCGTTTCGCTTTATTCGCCTGGGCACCTTTATTGAGCGTGCCGACAACACCTTGCGGCTGCTCGATGCGCGCTATGAAATGGCCGGCGACCAAGCCGCCGCCGTCACCGACGGCACGGCCCATGCCTACTACCAGTGGAGCGCCTTGCTGCGCGCCTTGTCGTCGTTCGAGGCCTACACCGAGATCTATCGCGACGCACCCGGCGCCCGGCAAGTGGCTGAATTACTCTTGCTACGGGCCGACGTCCCGCGCTCGTTAAGGGCGTGCAGCGAAGAGATCGACCAGATCCTCGCCAGCCTGCCGGGCATCAACGGCCGCCCGGCCCAGCGCCTGGCCGCCGAAATGGACGCGCGCCTGCGCTTTACTGCGATTGACGAAATCCTCGAGGAAGGCCTGCACGCCTGGCTGACCGACTTCATCCCCTTGGTGCGCCAGTTGGGCGACGCCATCTACAGTTCCTACCTGGAGGCCGCATGAGACTCTCCATCAGCCACGAAACCACCTACCACTACGAAGACCAGGTGCGCGCCAGCATTCAGTACCTGCGCCTTACGCCCCACGACAGCGAGCGCCAGCATGTGATCAGTTGGCAGCTGGATTTGCCGCGCCCGGTGCGCGCGCAAGTCGACCCGTTCGGCAATATCCTGCACGTGCTGACCCTGGATGAGCCCCACGATGCAATCATCATTGGCGCCCGTGGCCAGGTGGATATCGACGAGTTGCGCGAGGCGGAACACGAAAGCCAGTCAGCGTTTCCGTTCCTGCGCAGCACGCGCCTGACAGAACCCGATGAAGCCTTGCTGGGCTTTGCGCGACAGCACTGCCATCAACGTCGCGACCGCAGCGCGTTGATCGACCTGATGCACGCGCTCAACCAAACCATGGTCTACACGCCCGGTGCCACCGAAGTCGACACCTGCGCCGCCCAAGCCTTTGCGGGTCGGGCGGGCGTGTGTCAGGACCACACCCACGCGTTCCTGGCCTGCGCACGCAGTCTGGGGGTTCCTGCACGGTATGTGTCGGGGTATTTGTACACCGAAGACAGCACGCACCTGGCCAGCCACGCCTGGGCCGAAGCCTGGCTGGATAACGCCTGGTACAGCTTTGACGTGACCAACCAACTGGCCCGACCGGAGCGGCATTTGAAGCTGGCGGTGGGGTTGGATTACCTCGACGCCTGCCCGGTGCGCGGCATGCGCAGAGGCGGCGGGCATGAGCAGATGCATGCCAAGGTGTTCGTGGCGCCGACGCCGGTGGTTTCGGTGCAGCAGCAATAGGCACAGCACTTTAAGTGTGGGAGCTGGCTTGCCTGCGATAGCGGCCTGCCAGCCAGCACAGGTGTAGCTGACCCACCGTTATCGCAGGCAAGCCAGCTCCCACACTGGGTTTGTGATGGGCTCAGGGTTGCTGTTTACGCCCCGCCATATGCTTCAAGTACCCCACCAGCAGATCCAACTCGCCATCGGGCAACACACTGGCGCTGAACGCCGGCATCTTCGCCTGTGGCCAATGCCGCAAGCTCTGCGGGTCGCGAATGTAGCGCTTGAGGAAATCCCCGCTGAAATACTCGGTGGGGTTGTAGGGAATATTCAGGTCCGGCCCCACCTGCGCATCACCGGCGCCATTGAGACGGTGACACGCCAGGCAATTCTTCTGGAACAGCGCAAAGCCCTGGTTGACCGGATCATTCGCGGCCAACTTCGGGTCAGGCAACAAGGCCGGAAAACGCTCCGCCACCGTCTTCAATTGCTTGATCGCGGACACCTGGAACGGCCACTGTTCAGGGCTGATATGCCCGGCTTGTGGGTCGGTCCATACCAGATAGAAAGGCCCGGCACTCGGTTTGCCGTCTGCCAGCGCAGGCCATGGCTGGGCCGGGTCTTCCACTGCCAGCCAGGCGCGAGCGCCGTGTTTCTCCAGCAACGGCGCAGCGGTGAGTTCGGCGGCAAACCCATCCAGTGCCACGGCTTGCAGATGGTTCGCAGGCTTCAGACCCGGCAGCAGAGAGGCCATCGGCACGGCGCGATAGGTCATGGTGCGCTTGTAGGAAACGTCATCGACGATCTGCACCGTCTGCGCATCCGGGTGCTTGAGCAGGTCGGCGGTCTGCCAGGTCTTGCGGGTGTGGTCGAGTTCGATGGTCAATTGCGCGGCCGTTGCCGGCAGGGCCAACATCAAGGCGAGGAAGGCAAGGATCGGTTTCAAGGGAAAGTCCGGTTCGAAGTGGCGGTGGCGCCCACGATACCGGAAATCTGCGCGCAAAAAGACAGCCCCTGCAACAGGACCGCTATGCGCAATGTCCCGGCAGGTGCTGCCAAAAACTGCAGTCCTGATGCTGTGTGTACACGGAATCCGGAGGCTGAATCGTCACCCGATAACCTTGGTTAAATTGGGCAAGATCAGAATCAGTGTGGTGGCGAACAGAATAAGTCCCGCCTGACGTACTTTCGAATGTTTAAACATGGCTGACTGCCTTTTGTTGTTATTCCTGAGCGTCAAATGCGTGCCGATGTATTTCAGTATCGCGATGTGACGTTGCACTTTTCTTACAACTGCCCCAGCAAAACCCGGCAGCAGCTTCCTACTGATTCAACCTTAGAGCCCTCGTTCTTCGCGGCTTAGATCCATTTCATATCAGCTAATCATTATTTGCGCTAAAAACGGCATGAGGCTTATTGCCATCTTCGCGGCAGCCCCGAGGCTAGACAGCTAAAACGATTAATCAGCGGTTTCCCATAGCTGCCTACCGTTCGTCCGAGCGAGGGGGTCAAAAGCAATGAGCGCATCCGTCATTGAAACCGTGTCAATCGGGCCTGAAGGTAGGCACACACGCACTGGCTGCTCGAGGATGTCATGACCCAAGCTTTGATCTTTGATGCGATACGTACGCCCCGTGGCAAAGGCAAGGCCGATGGTGCCCTGCACAGCGTCAAACCGGTAAACCTGGTGGCGGGCCTGCTGACGGCGCTGGCGCAACGCAGCGACCTCGACACACGCCAGGTGGATGACATCGTCCTCGGCTGCGTCACCCCGGTGGGTGACCAGGGCGCCGACATTGCCAAGACCGCCGCGCTGGTGGCCGACTGGGACGTCAGCGTCGCTGGCGTGCAGATCAACCGCTTCTGCGCCTCGGGCCTCGAAGCGGTGAACCTTGGCGCAATGAAAGTGCGCTCGGGCTTCGAAGACCTGGTGGTGGTCGGCGGTGTCGAGTCCATGTCCCGCGTGCCCATGGGCAGCGACGGCGGCGCCTGGGTGCTCGACCCGCAGACCAATCTGCACAGCCACTTCACGCCACAAGGCATCGGCGCGGACCTGATCGCCACACTGGAAGGCTTCACCCGCCAGGACGTCGACACCTTCGCCCTACAGTCCCAGCAGAAAGCGGCCAGGGCTCGTGCAGACGGTTCCTTCAACAAGTCGCTGATCGCGGTGCAGGACCAGAACGGCATTGTGCTGCTGGACCACGACGAATTTATCCGTAGCGACTCCACCCTCGAAGGCCTCGGCAAGCTCAAGCCAAGCTTCGAAATGATGGGCCAGATGGGTTTCGACGCCACCGCGTTGCGGGTCTACAGCCATGTGGAGCGTATCCACCATGTACACACGCCGGGCAACAGCTCCGGCATCGTCGACGGCGCCGCGTTGATGCTGATCGGCTCCGAGGCCAAGGGCCGCGAGCTGGGCCTGCAACCGCGAGCGCGCATCGTCGCCACGGCAGTCACCAGCACCGACCCGACCATCATGCTCACCGGCCCCGCACCGGCGACGCGCAAGGCCTTGGCCAAAGCCGGTTTGCGCGTTGAAGACATCGACCTGTTCGAGGTCAACGAAGCGTTTGCTTCTGTGGTCCTCAAGTTCATCAAAGACATGGGGGTCGACCCTGCCCGAGTCAACGTCAACGGCGGCTCCATTGCCATGGGCCACCCGTTGGGCGCCACCGGTTGCGCGATCCTCGGCACCCTGCTCGACGAGCTGGAAGCACGCCAGCAGCGCTATGGCCTGGCCACCCTGTGTGTCGGCGGTGGCATGGGCATCGCCACCATCATCGAACGCCTCTGAGCCCAAGGAATTTGTCATGACCGAAGCCATTCGTTACGAAAAAGGCCACGACCAGATTGTGGTGCTGACCCTCGACATGCCCGGCCAGAGCGCCAACACCATGAACGGCGTGTACCGCGAGGCCATGGCGGCCACCGTCACACGTCTTGAGGCGGAAAAGGCCGACATCGCCGGCGTGGTTATCACCTCAGCGAAGAAGACTTTCTTTGCCGGTGGCGACCTCAATGAACTGATCAAAGTCGACAAAGCCCACGCCAAGGATTTCTACGACAGCGTGCTGGTATTGAAGGCGCAACTGCGGCGCCTGGAAACTCTTGGCAAACCGGTGGTGGCTGCGATCAACGGCGCTGCGCTGGGCGGCGGCTGGGAGATTTGCCTGGCGTGTCATTACCGCGTGGCGCTGGATGACAAATCCACCCAGCTTGGCCTGCCGGAAGTCACCCTGGGCCTGTTACCGGGCGGCGGCGGGGTAGTGCGCATGGTGCGCATGCTCGGGCTGGAGAAGGCTTTGCCGTATTTGCTGGAAGGTAAAAAAGTGCGGCCGCAGCAGGCTTTGCAGGCGGGGTTGATCAATGAGCTGGCGGCAGATCGTGATGAACTGCTGGCCAAATCCCGCGCCTGGATTTTGGCCAACCCCGAGGCCAGACAACCGTGGGACAACAAGGGATACCAGATCCCCGGCGGCACACCGTCAAATCCAAAAGTTGCGCAAATGCTCGCCATCGCCCCGTCGATTTTGCGCAGTAAAACCAATGGCTGCTTTCCCGCGCCGGAGAAAATTCTCTGTGCGGCGGTAGAAGGCGCCCAAGTGGATTTCGACACCGCGCACCTGATCGAAACCCGCTACTTCACCGAGCTGGTCACCGGGCAAGTGGCAAAAAACATGATCGGCACCTTCTGGTTCCAGCTCAATGAGATCAACGCCGGCAGCTCACGGCCCAAAGGTTTTGCCCCGTATGTCACGCGCAAGGTGGGCGTGCTGGGCGCCGGGATGATGGGCGCAGGCATTGCTTATGTGAGTGCCTGTGCGGGCGTCGAGGTGGTGCTCAAGGACATCAACCTGGCGGCAGCCGAGAAGGGCAAGGCGCATTCGGCGGCGCTGCTGGACAAGAAAGTCAGCCGTGGGCAATTGACCGCCGAACAGCGGGAAAGCACCTTGGCGCGGATTCATCCTACGGCCTCCGATGCCGACCTGGCCGGTTGCGACCTGGTTATCGAAGCCGTATATGAGGACCGGGATCTCAAAGCCAAGGTTACGGCGACGGCGCAAAGCGTGGTCGGCAGCGAGGCCGTGATCGCCTCCAACACCTCCACGTTGCCCATCACTGGCCTGGCGACAGCGGTGCCCGATCAAGGCCAATTCATTGGCCTGCATTTCTTCAGCCCCGTCGACAAGATGCCGCTGGTGGAAATCATCAAGGGCGCCCACACAAGCGACGAAACCCTGGCCCGGGGTTTTGATTTCGTACTGCAAATCAAGAAAACCCCGATCGTGGTCAACGACAGCCGCGGCTTCTTCACCTCGCGGGTGTTCGGCACCTTCACCAACGAAGGCATCGCCATGCTCGGCGAAGGCGTGGCCGCGCCGATGATCGAAACCGAAGCGCGCAAGGCCGGTATGCCGGTGGGGCCGCTGGCGGTGTCGGATGAAGTGTCCCTCAGCTTGATGAGCCATATCCGACAGCAGACGGCGAAGGATCTGCAAGCCGAAGGCAAAGCGCTGCCGACTCACCCGGCTACGGTCGTGATCGATCTGTTGGTGAATGAATACAAGCGCACGGGCAAGGCGGCAGGCGGCGGTTTTTACGATTACCCTGCGGGCGGGCACAAGCAACTGTGGCCCGAGTTGAAAACCCGCTTCGAACAAGCCGGCAAACAGATCTCAGCGCAGGATGTGCGCGACCGTTTACTGTTTATCCAGGCGATTGAAACCGTGCGGTGCGTGGAGGAGGGCGTGTTGCTGTCCACGGCGGATGCCAACGTCGGTTCGATCTTCGGCATAGGTTTTGCCGCGTGGAGTGGCGGCGCATTGCAGTTTATCAACCAGTATGGCCTGAACGACTTCATTGCCCGGGCGCGCTACCTGGCTGAGCAATACGGGGAGCGGTTCTCGCCGCCGGCGTTGTTACTTGAGAAGGCTGCAAGAGATGAACTATTTGCCTGACCCGACCTGTTTGAATGATGGAGAACCCCTGTGGGAGCGGGCTTGCCCGCGATAGCGTCATATCAGCCGATATTTGCAGTGGCTGACACACCGCTATCGCGGGCAAGCCCGGCTCCCACAAGTGTTCACTC
This sequence comes from Pseudomonas sp. Leaf15, assembly GCF_001421425.1. NCBI lineage: Bacteria > Pseudomonadati > Pseudomonadota > Gammaproteobacteria > Pseudomonadales > Pseudomonadaceae > Pseudomonas > Pseudomonas sp. Leaf15. The sequence continues at coordinate 247,145 of NZ_LMKI01000035.1, read as the reverse complement.
GGCGGGACTTGCTTTGCTGGGGTGTTTCAAGGCAGGCTCTGGGCTGTGCATTATTCCCATCACCGTGTCAGGTATTTTTTATGTCGCTACGCGTCTGTATCCTGGAAACCGATATCCTGCGTCCGGGCTTGATCGATCAATACCAAGGGTACGGGCAGATGTTCAAGCGCCTGTTCTCCAAGCAACCGATTGCCGCCGAATTTGTCATCTACAACGTGGTGCAGGGCGAATACCCGCCTGCCGACGAGGTGTTTGACGCCTACCTGATCACCGGCAGCAAGGCCGACTCCTTCGGCACCGACCCGTGGATCCAAACCCTCAAAACCTACGTGCTTGAGCGCTACGAGCGTGGCGACAAGTTGCTGGGCGTGTGCTTCGGTCACCAGCTACTCGCGCTGCTGCTGGGCGGCAAGACCGAACGCGCCAGCCAAGGCTGGGGCATGGGCATCCACGACTACAAGCTCAACGCCAAAGCACCTTGGATGAGCCCGGTGGTGGAAGAACTGACCTTGCTGATCAGCCACCAGGACCAGGTCACCACGCTGCCTGACAACGCCACCGTGATTGCCTCCAGCGATTTCTGCCCGTATGCCGCGTACCACATCGAAGACCAGGTGCTGTGCTTCCAGGGCCACCCGGAGTTTATCCACGACTATTCCCGCGAGTTGCTGGAGATTCTTCAGACAACCCTGGGCGAAAAGGTCTACACCCACGGCGTGGCCAGCCTGGCGCGTGACCACCACGGTGCCACCGTGGCGGAATGGATGATGCGCTTTGTCGCCCACAAGCCAGAGGCTGCGGCTTAAAGCCAGCCCGAGCGTTTAAAGCTGGCCCACAAACTGGTGCAGCCCACCGCAATAAACCCGAGCACCGCAAAATAGCCGTAGTGCCATTGCAGCTCGGGCATGTTCTGGAAGTTCATTCCGTAAATCCCCGCCACCGCCGTGGGGAACGCCAGAATCGCCGCCCACGCGGCGAACTTGCGCTGCACCACGCTTTGCCGTGAAGCCTCCAGTAACACACCGATCTCGATGGTCTGGCTGGCGATGTCGCGCAGGGTGGTGAGGTCTTCCATCTGCCGCGTCACGTGGATCTGCACATCACGAAAATACGGGCGCATATTCTTGTCGATAAACGGGAAGCTCAGCTTCTGCAGCTCCTGGCTGATCTCCACCATCGGTGCCACATAACGTTTAAGCCGCAGCACATCGCGGCGCAGGCCGTGCAGGTTCTGTATATCGCGCTCGCTCAGGGAACTGCACAGTACGTTGCGCTCCAGCTCATCAATCTCGGCGTGGATCGCTTCGCTCACCGGCTGGTAGTTTTCGGTGACGAAATCCAGCAGCGCATAGAGTACGAAATCTTCCCCATGCTCCAGTAACAACGGCCGCGCCTCACAGCGCTGGCGCACAAAGCCGTAGGACGCCGAGTGACCGTTGCGCGCAGTGATGATGTAGCCGTTGCCGGCAAAGATATGGGTTTCGATAAACTCCAGCTTGCCGTTCTCGCGCACCGGTGAGTAGGTAACGATAAACAGCGCATCGCCGAAGGTTTCAAGCTTGGGGCGGCTGTGTTTTTCCAGGGCGTCTTCGATGGCCAGTTCATGCAGGTTGAACTGGCGTTGCAGGTTGGCCAGCTCCTGGGCGCTGGGTTCTTCCAGGCCGATCCATACAAAATGGTTGGGTTTGGCAGCCCAGGCGGCGCCTTCGTCGAGGGTGATATCCGTGACTTTCTTACCGGCGCTGTAAACGGCTGCCGCAACAACTCTACCCATGGTGCTGATCGCTTCTTGTTAGGAGGACAGGTGTTGGGCAGCTTAGCTGGAGGGGAGTTCTATTGTTGCGGCATTTTGCAGTTCGCGGTCCATTGCCGCGATGCAGTCTTCCATCTGCGCCTGACAGGTCTGCATCAACGCCGGGATGTCATCCGAAGTCAGCCCACAGGTAGGAATCGGCGGCAACGAGCGTATGAGCACATCACCGCTGTTCCAGCGATTGAGCTGCATATGCTTGACGTAAGTGCTGGCACACACCTGAACGATCGGCACACCGGCCGCAATCGCCATATGGAACGCGCCCTTCTTGAACGGCAGCAAGCCGTTACCCAGGTTGCGCGTGCCTTCGGCGAACACCCAAATCGAGGTGTCCTCATGCTGCAAGGTCTGGGTGGTGGTGAGCATCGCCCGGCGCGCCTTGTGCGCATTGCCGCGGTCAATCAACACATTGCCCGCCAGCCAGAACAACTGGCCGAACAACGGCACCCACTTCAGACTCTTTTTGGCGATACACACGGTGCGATGGGGCACCACATTGCCGAATATAAACAGGTCATAGTTGGACTGATGGTTGGCGATGACCACACAGGTGCCGGGCTTGTTACGCAGCGAGTCGACATCGGCCTTCAGGCGCAAGCCCAGAATACGCATGGCAGGCAACGCATACAGGCGAGCACACAGGCGGCTGTTGTCCGGGTTGAACGGCCGGCACACACCCAAAAGCACGCCCAATACCCCGGCGACCATAAAGTGCAGGCCCATCAACAACATACGTAACAGAAAAAGCATCGACACAGCCCATCGGGACAAAAGGTGGCGCAGTGTACGGATGTGCACTGTATTCGGCAATTGCCCCTACAGACGTAGGAGATAGGCGATGTTTAAGCACATGTTTCAACGTATGCCGACATAGGCCGACTAGAGCGGCTAAAGACGTTTCGGATTTATTTGTAAGAAAAAGCCCGACTCAAGGTCGGGCTTTGGCACATCAGCTTTAGGTATCTTCACAATTATTAACGGCGGCCACCTATTCTGTGGCGAGCGGGCTTGCCCCGCGTTGGGCTGCGAAGCAGCCCCAGTAAAGGCACTGAGGTTTCTCCTGAAACAACTCGTTGCCTGGTTTTGGGGCCGCTGCGCAGTCCAACGCGGGGCAAGCCCGCTCGCCACAACAGCCCGCTCAGAGCAGATTTTGCCTATAGATGCTCAGCTACGGGGCATCAGCCCAGGTTGTGGCCCTGATCCTGAATAATTGCATCATCCAAGGCTTCCAGCAGTGCCTTACGCACCTTCAGCTTGGTGTGTTTGTGGGCATTCATATTGATCTTCTTCAACTGCCTCGCAGCCTCCAGGGCCGCTGCGTGCAACTCATCCGGCGCCACCACCTTATCCAGGAAGCCAGCGCCCAACGCGCCCTGCGGATCAAACATCTCGGCATTGATCACCGAACGATGAAACGCCGACTTACGCAGACGATCCCGCGCCAACTCGATACCGGCGTGATGCATGGTCATGCCGATCGCCACTTCGTTCAGGCCAATGCTGAACGGGCCTTCCACACCAATTCGATAATCCGCCGACAACAGCAGGAATGCACCCTTGGCCACCGCATGCCCAGGGCATGCCACGATCACCGGAAACGGGTGCGACAACAGGCGCCGCGCCAGCGTCGAACCCGACGTCACCAGGCCAATGGCTTCTTTAGGCCCGGCCGTCATCACCTTCAAATCATAACCACCCGACAGAATCCCCGGCGTACCGGTGATGATCACCACCGCCCGATCCTTCTCGGCCTGATCCAGCGCAGCGTTGAACTCAGCAACCACTGCCGGAGAAATGGCGTTTACCTTGCCGTTGCTCAAGGTCAGGGTCGCGATACCGTCTTCGAGGTGGTAGGCAATCAACTCACTCATGACGCGGTTCCTTGTAGGAATTGTTATAGATAGGCTGTTAATAGAAGCACATGCGCAGACGTTACCCACCACGCCCGCCCCGGTAAAGCGCCGTGACTGACTACACAGTCAGACTTTTCCCGCATTCCCAAGGGTAGACGGCCCGCAGCAGGGCACAGCCGCCGTGCCAGACGCTCGCGACCGATGCCCAAGAATGGCAGATTCACCGCCCCTCACCGAGCGAGTCACGGCATATCCGTCTAAGCGCATGAAAATTCTGAAAAAAACCTTTGCCATCAGAAAGGCTTTCGACTACATTAGCGCGCCTCGACAGACTGAACTGGTTTGACGAGATACGGTGAAGTGTCCGAGTGGCTTAAGGAGCACGCCTGGAAAGTGTGTATACAAGAAATTGTATCGAGAGTTCGAATCTCTCCTTCACCGCCACATTCTACAAACACAAACCCCTGATTTTCCTAGAGAAAGTCGGGGGTTTGTGGTTTTTGGCGTTTGAAAAAGAGCCGTTTGGGAACATGCCTGGGAATACACCTCGCCAGACAGGGCTGCGCTAGCAAGCGTACTGAGGAATCGAAAAAGCGAAACGGGGGACGGTTTTTTTATTCTTCAAGCACCCCTGTGACAAACAAAACCCCTGGTTTCGTGAGAAGTCAGGGGTTTTATAGTTTCTGGCGTTTGAAAACGTGTCTTTTTTAAATCATGCGCAAGGCATATCCATGCGCCGGCCTATTACGTCCAGCAAGTCGCAGCCATCGCGCAACGGGATTGAACACAGCAAGGCAAAATCACTGAGAACAACTGCATCACTACTGATCTCGCTACGCAGTGCAAGGTTCTCAAGGACTTGGGTGACGGCACGCAGCCGAAAACTCGCAGCGTCGAGGAGGATTTCCAGGGGGGCGGTGGTATCGACAAAAAGGGCAGGTGTGGCGCTGTCGTTGCTGGTGAGGGCTATGTATTGGTTCATGCGTTAAATCCATTGAGACAAAGATAATAACGACGGAGTTTTCATGGTCTACAGCCAAAAATGGCAGTCGCCTGAAATAGCGTCGTTTACATTCCGTCTTATCATCGAGTCGCCAAACCCGGCCGCCATATGGGCGACCGAGTGACTATAGGCTCGACGATTTTGAAGTGCGAGACCGACGCTTCTGAACGGTCTGTAGGACGTTGCCTGGATTGCTGGAAATGGGCAGTCCTGCCTACGAACCCTGCGACCTCGAGAGTGGCAAATTGAGTAACCGTTTGAAATTACGATTGTACTAGGGCGATTTTTTCTCTAGCGTCCCTCCCCATGGCGACCCTTCACAGTGAACGAAGCTGGAAATAAAAATCCATCCCGACGACCACGCGCCGCCGCACTTTCACGTGCAGACGCCGGATGGCGAGTCGCTGGTTCAGACAGAAGGGCTTGTTGTGCTCGGTACAGGGGCAGAAACAAAGGCCTTGAAAGCCGCCCTGCTTTGGGCAAAAGCTCATATCGCGGATCTCAAGCGCGTATGGGATGAACAAAACCGGAGGAACTGACTTATGACCAGCAAGCTTCGCATCTCTGCTGTGCAATCAGTTGCCGGCAAGCATGCCTTACAGATCGAATGGAATAGCGGCAAGCGGCATACCGTTGATCTTCTCGATCATATAAATGCCTTTCCGATCCTCAAACCTCTTCTGGATTTGGCTCGATTTAGCCAAGTAGAAGTCGGTGAGTGGGGGTTTGATGTGACGTGGGGTAACGACCTCGAACTGTCAGCTGTCACGCTGCACCGTCTAGCATTGGAGCAATCCGGTGAGGTGATGCTGACACAGGATTTCCGACAGTGGATGCTCAGTAACAACCTGTCCCTTTCCGCAGCGGCTGTGGAGTTGGGGTTCTCTCGCAGGACCATCACCGCCTATAGCAGCGGCGCTGCTTTGATTCCCAAGCATGTGGGGCTGGCGTGCAAGGGCTGGGAGTACGAGCATAAAGGTTACAAAGAGCACTACGCCTGAAGGTGCCGGTATTACGCAAAAAGGGTGGTCAATTGAGCCGCTCTAATTCATTTTGTTGAAAATCTACCGTCCTGTGCGATGTGTACACATGATCAGCAGAAGCGCGCAATGCGTGGGCATATACCTGGATTAAAGTAGTCCATTTCTGAAACGTTAAAACCGCCCCTCTGCACGTCTTACCTGCGCCGTTACGCTTTCTTATAGTCCTGCGCCTCAGCCACTTGGAGGTGCACGCATGCAGGGACCCTACGCATTTATCAATGAACATCCCCAGCCTTATCTATTGCTTAAACTAAGCTTGGCGCTTGATCCGCATACACACACCAAGTTCGACACCCTCAACCAGCACATCCGCAATACGGTGGTGTTGCCGGGGCAATTGGTGATCATCGGTGATAGCCGAACCGCCGCTTGCACCGCTGAAGAGGCACAGTTGATGCGCTCGGCGCAAAATATAAAGCTCGCCCTGTTGGCGCACTCCGCAACTGACCAATTTCTGATCAAAAACTATGATCAGTTGCAGGCCATCTTGACCTATTCGTCCCTTGGCATCGGCAGTGCCAGCAGTGCATGGAGCAAGCATTTGGCGCAAGTTGAGAAGACCCTTATGGAAATCGAGAGTTTGCATAAGCAGTACTTGAGCAAAGGCACCACTGGGGCGAGGGAGGAGTTTTTGGTTAAACGAAGGGCGCTATTTTCCAGGTTGGACAGCCAAATCTCGGGCATGGCGCGCTTTGGTACGGGGTTGAGAAACGAAGGTTCCATTAAAAAGATGTTGGGAATCTCCAGTAAAAGCTACTGGCACCACGGAGAAATTCGTGGATATGAGGAAAGGGTCAAGCATTTGGCCAAGGCCTCGCAAATATTGAAGAAGGGGACTTACATTGGCATAGCGCTGGATGTTGGGGCGACGGCGCTGGAGATAACGGAGGCGTGTTCCACGGGGCGTGAGCAAGCGTGTACGCAGGCGACGTATGTTGAAGGGGGTAAGTTAGTGTTTGGAGTCGGTGGTGCATCGTTAGGTGGAAGTATAGGTGCCTCTGTAGGAATAGGGGCCTGCATGGTTGTTTTTGGCATACCTACAGCAGGTGCCGGAGCTTTGGGGTGTGCCATCTTTGGCGGCGCCACAGGCGGACTCGTTTTAGGCAAAGCTGCAAGCGCTCTCGGAGAAAGCACGGGAAAAGTTCTCTATGAGGCGGTGAGGGATTAAATGGTCTTCGAATACATCGGCATGTGTGCGGGCGTCATCATGCTACTCAGCCTTCCTCTCACTTTTTTTGTCATGTTCAAAAAGCTCGATGCAGCAGAACGCTTTGTGGAGCACAGCGACTATGTAGCCATGCACAAGCGCATTTTTCGTAATGCTCCATTTGAAGGCCGACAAGTGCGCGTATTCGCCATGGCCACCATCATTCTTATGCCAAAAGTACTCCAATGGAGGCGTTTAGTGCGGGTTGAGGACGTTGAAAAAATCCCACGACATCTCAAGTATTGGATGGTCATCCCGACACTGATTGCTTTCACTTCCGCTATCGTCATGTGTATTGCCTGGCTTTTTATAGAGAACTAATCCGCCTTTTTGGGCGACTGTCTTTTGCCCTTTCCCAAAACATCATCCGGCAGACTTCTGTCGTCAGGCCCTCAATGCCGATGCCGATGATGCACATCCGGAAAATGCGCATGGCTATGCCGCATCACACTGTGAACATGCACATGACTGTGCGGCTGCGCCGGGTCCCACTCAAACCCGTGCTCATGCTGGTGATGTTCATCGTGCACGTGCCGATGCCCATGTTCCGTCGCCTCATGCAGATGCTCATGGGCATGCCGCTCCGTCAGGTGCAGCCACACGCCCACGGCCATCAGCGCGGATGCAATCCAGAACGCCACCGTTACCGATTCCCCAAATGCCAGCAGGGCAACAGCCGCGCCGAGGAATGGCGCCGTCGAGAAGTAAGCACCCGTGCGTGCGCTGCCCAACCCCCGCAACGCCAGCACGAACATGACCAGGCTGATGCCATACCCCAAAAATCCAACCAACAAGATGGGCGCCAGCTGCGCCACACCCGGAATCTGCGCGCCGAGGTAAAGCGCCAGGCTGCAATTCACCAGCCCGGCTATCAATCCCTTGGCGCCGGCGATGAACAGCGCGTCCGAGGCCGAGACCTTGCGCGTCAGGTTGTTATCAATCCCCCAGCATGCGCACGCCAATGCCACGGCAAACGGCCCGGTCCAGTCGTGGCTGGCGCCGCCGCCGTCGGACCATGACAACACCACGCCGCCCAGCACGATCGCGAGCATGCCGAGGACGATGCGGCGGTCGGCGTTTTCTCTGAACACCAGCCAGGCGATCACGGCGGTCAGCACCGATTCAAGGTTGAGCATCAGGGAGGCGGTCGCGCCGGCGGTGCGGGTCAGGCCGAACATCAAGGCAACCGGGCCGAGGATGCCGCCGAAGGCGATGGCGCCGAGCAGCCAGGGCCATTCAGCACGGGTCAGCCCGCTGGGTTTCCAGCCGCGATCACGGATAAGGCGCACGCAGGCCAGGCCGAGACCGCTGCCGAGGTAGAGCAGGCCGGCGAGCAGTACGGGCGAAAGGTTCAGGCCGAGGCTTTTGGCGAGCGGGGTGCTGGCGCCGAACAGGGCGGCGGCGGCGAGTGCGTAAACGATGCTGAGGTTCATGGGCCATCCTCGAAAGGTTGACCCATGATACGTCGCTTGCCAGGGTCAGCGCCCTGACAACTTGAGACTTACTGCGCGGTTTTCAGCTTGATCACATCACCCGAAATCTTGGTGGTGTAACCATTCAGTACCCAAGCCCAGAACCATTTTTCCTGCACTTGAGTGTTGATCAGCGCGTCGCCGCCTTTGGCCTTGATGGCGGCATCCTGGGCGCGCACGAAGCGGCTGTTCTGACCGATCGGGATGATGCCGAGCAACATCACGCCGGTGGCGCTGCCTTCACTGTGGCCCAAAACGGTGTATTGGCTGCTGTCGTACTGCGGGGATTTGATGGCGGTGCCGGTGCAGCCTGCGAGGGTGAAACCGAGAACAGCTGCTGCAACTACTTTACTGACGTACTTCACTGTGTAACTCCATGGACTGACCCTCGGGATTCAATTCTCGAGGGGGCGCTACTTTAAATCCTACATTGGCAGATTGAAATCAATTACCGGGATGTTTCATTTTCACGCCTGCACGTACACCCACGCTGTAAGACCCGAAGCCAGCGCCACGGACACGCGCTTGTAGTCCGACACCTCATACGCATCCGCTGCCGCCAGTTCCTGCGCGTTAATCTGAAAGACCATGCCTTCGACGCTGGCAGCCTTTTCTTCGGTGGGCGCGACAATCGGGTGATGGGTCTTGCCGCTGGTGGCCAGCACTTGCGGGTCGGTGATTGCTACCCAGCTTTGCGCATAGCCGAGCATGGCGTCGTGCTGGCCGACCAGTTCCCGGCCGAAGTTGGTCAGTTGCACGGCCTTGTCCTGCAAGGTGCCGTAGGAAAACAGCAGCACGGGAAATTGGGTGGAGCGTTCCATGGATGTTCCTTAAGCGAGTAGGTCTTCGTAAAAAGCGCCGTAGGGCTTGCTCGGGTGGGCGACCTGGATTTCCAGGATCCACAGCCCGGCATTCGGGTAATGCTCGAAATCGCCCAGGTCGCCGCCGCGATGGATGGCGTGGGGGAAGTCGCTGACGCGGTGGCCTTTGATGTCGAGGTTGAGTCGCCAGCCCATGGCCTGGGCGTAACGCATGGCGTCGATGCTGTAGGCGGCGCCCACGGCTTCTTTGGGTTGTGCAGTCACCGGTGTTCCCTCGCAGTCAGGCTGTGCTGGTCGTTATGCGTTTTACTATATAGCGATGCGGAGACGGAACCCAACCCTGAAAACACCAAAAATCAACTGTGGGAGCTGGCTTGCCTGCGATAGCGGTGGCTCAGGCAGCATAAGTGTTAGCTGACCCACCGCCATCGCAGGCAAGCCAGCTCCCACATGCTGTCAGAGATGCAGCCAGGCCAGGCTACCCAGCACCATCGCCACGCCACCTGCGGTATAAGACATGCGCTTGAGCCACTCCTTGCGCGTCAGCAACGTAATTGCCGCCAACGAAATTGCGATCTGAATCGCGGTCATCGCCTGCGCCCAGCGGTGATGCTGGTGCAGCGCCTCTTCGGATTTCTGGTCCCATTCCTTGGATGTCGCCTCAAGCTTCTCGGCCTGTTTGCGCACCTCTTCCTTCTGGCCCTTGTAGCGCTCGATCTCGTCCTTGTAATGCGCCGCATCCACACCCGGAATGTGCGTGGCCAGCTCCGCCAGGTTCTGGCGGCTGGATTTGGCCTGGTAGTAGTTCCACTGGTTGGCGGCTTCGGTCTTGATAATGGCGGCGTTGTTCTTGTCCATCGCCGCTTCGCTCTCGGTGGAGCCGGCCTGGTAGCTGAGCATGGCACCCAGAGTGGCCATCAACGCGGTCATTACGGCGATGCGGCTGGCGAAATTGTCACCGCGCCCGTGCGCATGTTCGGTGGTGTGTTCAATGTGTTTTTCGTGGGGGCTGGGGACTTCGAAGGCTTCGGACATGGGGGCGTCTATGAAGGGACTGAGGGAGTCTGATTCTTTACCAGTGAAGCTGTCTCAAGCCTGTACGTAACGCTGCAAACCCTGCACCAGCGCATCAAATGTCACGCGGCAGCGCGGGCTGTTGCGCAGGTCTTCGTGCATGGTTACCCAGGTGTCCAATTTGAGCGCAAAGCCATCGGGCAGCACCCGGCGCAAACGCGGGTCGCGCTGGGCCAGTTGCACCTGGCAGCCGCCGATACCGGCACCGGCGCGGATCAGCGCCAGTTGCGCCAGGTCGCTGTCGCTGCTGATGGCGAAGGCGCTGCGTTCAAAGCCCTTGATGGCCAGGCTGCGGATAAACGCGTTTTCCTGGTCGAAACCGATGACGTAATGGTTGACCAGATCCTGCATGTGCAGAGGAATGCCATGCAGTTGCAGGTAATCGTCGCGGGCGTGCAAGCCGACCTCAATCAAACCGACGCGCTGCGCCAGCAGTTGCTCCTGACTGGGGCGGACCATGCGCACGGCAATGTCGGCTTCCAATTGCAGCAGGTCGCTGAGGCGGTTGGTCAGCACCAGTTCAACCCGCAGGTGCGGGTGCTCGCGGCGCAATTGGGTGATGATCGGCGGCAGTACTTCCACGCCGACCACCTCGCTGGTGGAAACTCGCACCACCCCGCGCACTTCATCGCCGTGGGATGAGGCGGCGCGCTCCAGGGCGGCGGCGGTGCGTTCCATGGTGTCGGCATGGGCGCGCAAGGTGTGGGCCACCGCCGTCGGCAACAGCCCGGCGGGCGAGCGGGTGAACAGCACCACGCCCAGTTCGGCTTCCAGCGCAGCGATGTGCCGGCCCACCGTAGGCTGTGTGATACCGAGCTGCCGCGCGGCACCCGATAACGATCCCTCCTTGAGTACGCCGAGGAACGACCGGTAAAGCTCCCATCCAATTGTCGATGCCATGCATAAATGTATAGCGGCTGGATGGTCTTCGGCAATTTATCTATAGCCAGGCTGCGCACACACTGGCCTCACCAACCCGTGGAGGAGAAGGTGATGAGCAAGGTTCTGGTGCTGGGTGCAACCGGCGGGATCGGCGGTGAAGTGGCGCGGCAGTTGCACGCGTCAGGCTGGGAAGTGTGTGCGCTGACGCGCAATGTGGGCAAAGCCCGCCAGGCGAATGCCGACTTTTCCTGGATCGAGGGCGATGCGCTCAACCGTGATGAGGTGCTGGCCGCCGCCCGTGGTTGTGCGGTGATCGTGCATGCCGTCAACCCACCGGGTTATCGCAACTGGGCTGAGCTGGTCATGCCGATGATCGACAACAGCATTGCGGCGGCCATCGCCGAGGGCGCGACGATTGTGTTGCCGGGCACGGTCTACAACTTCGGGCCGGATGTGTTTCCGGTGCTGTATGAGGATTCGCCGCAGCACCCGCGAACGCGCAAGGGGGCTATCCGCGTACAGCTGGAGCAGCGTCTGGAACAGGCGTCCCTCCGTGGCGCCCGTGTGCTGATTGTGCGCGCCGGGGATTTTTTCGGCGCTCGGGTGGCCAACAACTGGTTTGCCCAAGGCTTGATCAAACCCGGCAAACCGGTACACGCCGTGAGCTATCCGGGCGCGCCGGGTGTGGCGCATCAATGGGCTTATTTGCCGGACGTGGCGCGCACCCTGGTCGAGCTGCTTGAACGCCGGTCAACCCTGGAAGCTTTTGCGCGCTTTCACATGGCCGGGCATATGGACACGGACGGCACGCAGATGACCCACGCGATCCAGCAGGTGGTGCTGCGCAGGACAGGCCAGCAACCACGCGTAGGTCGTTTCCCATGGTGGTTGCTGACAGTGGCCGCGCCCTTTGTCGTCACTCTTCGCGAGATGCAGGAGATGCGTTACCTGTGGCAAACCCCATTGCGTCTGGATAACACGCGCTTGGTCGCGGCCTTGGGTCGCGAGCCGCACACGCCGCTGGAACAGGCGGTGGAAGCTACATTGCTCGGTCTGGGGTGTTTGCCTGACGCCGTCTGATCAAACGCACATACACCGCGATATTGACCAGCAGCACCACGGCACCCAGCCCCAGTTGAATCTCTGGTGTCAGCCCGGCCGGGTAGATCAGCGTAAGCAGGTAATGCTCGATAAAACCGCCGCCATAACCGTCCTGCCCGGCGAGGTGACGCAGCAGGTTCTCCCAGCGGGTCAGCGGGCAGGGCAGGTGGAACACTTCCACCGCCACGCCCCAGGCTGCAGCCACATGACTGGCCGCCACTTGAGCGCCAGCAACCCGCCAAACAGCACGAACAGGATAAAACACAGGTGGAACAGCACGAGGCTGTCGGCGGCAATGCGATAGAGCATGAAGAGGTTCGCTTTTATCAGGGCTGGCGTTGAGTTTGCAGGTAGTCGATAAACACGCGCAGTTTTTTTGGCGTGTTGCTGCGGTTGAAGTCATACAAGTACAGCGCACTGTGGGCACCTTGAATAGCGCCGCAGGGTGAAAGGCCGCCAAGGTTGCTTACCAACGCTGTAGGCCGCTATTGTGCTGAATCCTTTTAGTCCTTCCCCCAAGGTTCTGTTGCGATGAATGTACCGCGTACCGCAGTCGGTCCCATCAAGGCCGTGATTTTCGATATGGACGGGTTGTTGCTGGATACCGAAGGCATCTACACCGAAGTGACACAGATCATCGCCGAACGCTACGGCCGCACCTACGATTGGGGCATCAAGCAACACATCATCGGCCGAGGCGCCCAGGACCTGGCCGACTATGTGGTGAAAGCGCTGGACTTGCCAATCACCCCGGCGGAGTTTCTGCAGATTCGCGAGCCTTTGATGAGTGAGCGTTTCCCCAAAGCCCTGGGCATGCCGGGGGCCGAAGCGCTGGTGCGGCACCTGAAGGCGCACAATATCCCGATTGCCGTGGGCACCAGTTCGTCGCGCAATTCATTTGGCCACAAGACCACCTTGCACCGTGAATGGTTTGGCTTGTTCGGCACCATCGTCACCGCCGATGACCCTGAAGTGGGGGCCGCCAAACCCGCGCCGGATATCTTCCTCACCGCCGCCCGCCGCCTGGGTGTCGCGCCTGAGGATTGCCTGGTGTTCGAAGACTCGCCGTTTGGCGTGACCGCCGCCAAGGCCGCCCACATGACTGCCATCGCCGTGCCCGATGAGGCCATGGCCGACAGCAAGTACCAGCATGCCGACCAGATCATCCGCAAGCTGGCGGACTTCGACCTGGCGGCCTACGGCTTGCCGCCAATGTCCTGAGTAAAACACGCTCAAAAAAATGTGGGAGCTGGCTTGTCGGGTCGCCGCATCGCTGCGATGGCGATCTTGAGGACGCTATCGCAGGCAAGCCAGCTCCCACATTTGGTTTGGCAGTGCTGCAGAAGTCTCAGGCGCTGAAACCACCATCAATGGTCAAGCTCGCGCCCGTGATGTAGCCCGCTTCCGGGCCAGCCAGATACGCCACGAAGCTGGCAATCTCCTCGACCTGCCCATACCGCCCAACCGCCATCAACCCCATCAAACTCTCGGCAAACTCACTGTCCGCCGGGTTCATATCGGTATCCACCGGCCCGGGCTGCACATTGTTAATGGTGATGCCACGCGGTCCCAGATCCCGTGCCAGGCCCTTGGTCAGCCCCACCAGCGCCGCCTTGCTCATCGCATACGGCCCGCCACCGCCAAACGGCATGCGCTCGGCATTGGTGCTGCCGATATTGATCACGCGGCCGCCTTCGCCCATGTGTTTGGCTGCTTCCTGAGTGGCGATAAATACGCTGCGCACATTGATCGCCAGGGTCTGGTCGAAGTCTTCCAGCGTGAAGTCTTCCAGTGGCGCGATGGCCAGCACACCGGCGTTGTTCACCAGGATATCCAGGCGCCCAAAGGCTTCGACGGTGGCGTTGACCGCGTTGCGAATCGCCGTGGCATCGGCGCTGTCGGCCTGAATGGCCAAGGCTTTGCCGCCTGCACTGATCACGCTGTTTTGCAGTTCCTCGGCCTTGGCGGCGGAGCTGACGTAGGTAAAGGCGACGGCCGCGCCTTGCGCTGCCAGGCGCTTGACGATGGCAGCGCCAATGCCGCGGGAGCCGCCCTGGATCAATGCAACTTTGCCGCTGAGGTTGTGTGTGTTCATGTCGATCTCCAAGTAGTTGATGAGCCGAGTATCGGCCTCACCCACCCATGTCGGTAGACCGTGATTGCTATAGTCTGTGTAAACCAAAAGTTTAGAGTGGTCGACATGGAAAGCTTTGGCAGTATCGAATGTTTCGTGCGCAGTGCCGAAGGTGGCAGCTTCGCCGAAGCGGCCCGGCATCTGAGTTTGACCCCGGCGGCCGTGGGTAAAAGCGTCGCCAAGCTGGAAGCGCGCCTGGGGGTTCGGCTGTTTCAGCGTAGCACTCGGCGGCTGACGCTGACCGAAGCCGGCAAGCTGTTCCTCGAAGAAGTCAGCGCCAGCCTCACCACCATCCAGAACGCGGTGGCTAACCTTGCCAGCGCCGAAGGGCGGCCGGTGGGTACCTTGAAAGTCAGCATGGGCACGGTGGTCGGGTGTTTGTATATCGTGCCGTTGCTGGGCGAGTTTCTGAAACGCTTCCCCGATATCAGCCCCGACTGGCATTTTGATAATCGCCAGGTTGATCTGATTGGCCAAGGGTTCGACGCCGCATTGGGCGGTGGGTTTGAACTGCCTCAGGGCGTGGTCGCGCGTAAGCTCGCGCCGGCGCATCGAGTGCTGGTGGCCTCACCGGATTATCTGGCGACACGTGCGAGGGTGTTGCAGCCCGAAGACCTTGAGCACTGCGAAGGCATTCTGATTCGTTCGCCACAAACCGGCCGCGTGCGCTCCTGGCAGCTGACCGGTCGCCACGGCGGGCACGCCCCGCTGAACCTCAAGGCGCGCATGACCATGAGCGATTCCCAGGCGGCCTGCGTCGCGGCAGACCAGGCGTTGGGCATCGCGCTGGTGAGCATGCCGTTTGCCGTGCCTTGGCTGGCCAGCGGCAAGTTGGTACGCGTACTGCCCGACTGGTACGTCGACGATGGCAACATCTCCATTTACTACGCTGAACACAAACTGCTGCCCGGCAAAACCCGGGCGTTTGTCGACTTCATCATCGAGCAGTTTGCCGAGCAGAAACTGGGGCAAGTGTTCAGCGCGATTTGATCACGGCGATCTGCCGAGTGGCGGCCAATGTCTGTGGTGAGGCGCCCGTTGTGGCGAGCAGGCTTGCCCTGCGTTGGGCTGCGAAGCAGCCCCAAATCCAGGCGCTGAGTACCTTCAGAAGGAACTTCAGTGCGTTTACTGGGGCCGCTGCGCAGCCCAACGCAGGGCAAGCCTGCTCGCCACAGGAGAATATGGATGCCTTCAGCGGTGGCCTGGCCAGCCGATCACCTTCTTCGGCCGTGGCGTTGCATAAGTCCTGATCTTCGACGTCGACAACCCCAGGCGCACCAGCGATTCGGCAATGGTCACCGCCGCCGTGACGCCATCCACCACCGGCACGCCGGTACGCTGGCGAATCTGCTCATCCAGCCCAGCCATGCCGCCGCAGCCCAGGCAGATGACTTCGGCCTTGTCGTCGCGAATGGCCAGCTCCGCCTCGCGCACGATGGCTTCCATGGCGGCCAGCGGGTCTTCTTCCAGCTCCAGCACCGCCATGCCGCTGGCGCGGACCGAGGCGCAGCGTTGATAGAGACCTGCGAGTTTCAGGCGGTCTTCGATCAGCGGCACGGTGCGGTCCAGGGTAGTCACCACCGAATAGGCATGCCCCAGAAACATCGCCGTGCTGGCCGCCGCCTCGGTAATGTCCACCACCGGCACGTTGAGCAATTCCTGCAAGCCTTCACGGCCATGTTCGCCGTAGCCGGCCTGGATCACCGCATCGAACGGTTGATCGTAGGCCATCACCCGGTCCATCACGGCGATGGCGGCCAGGTAGCTTTCAAAGTTGCCTTCCACCGATTCGGCGCCAAAGAACGGCGTAAGCCCGACGATTTCGGTGCCCGGTGACGCCACGGCCCGCGCCTGCTGGGCGATGGTGTCGGTGATGGATGCGGTGGTGTTGACGTTGACCACGAGGATGCGCATGGAATGTCCTTGATTAATGAATGACGTTATCGACTGCAATGCTTTCGCCGCTGACATCGGCGTAGAACCCTTGGCGCTTGGCAATCAGCAAGTACAGCAGCCCTGCAATACCGGCGCCAAACAGCCAGGAAAACGGTGCCACGCTGGCAAAACCCGGCAACAGCGCCAGCAGAATCGCGATGACTGCTGCCGGAATAAACGCCGCGACCGCGCGTAAATTGACCCCACGGCTGTAGTAATAAACGCCATTCGGGTCTTCGCTATACAGCTGCAGTACATCCACCTGGCTTTTACGGATCAGCCAATAATCGACCATGATCACCCCATACAACGGCCCCAGCAGCGCACCCAGCCCGGAGAGGAAATACACGATCACCAGCGGGCTGTTGTAGAGGTTCCACGGCAGGATCAGCACCGCCACAGTGGCGCTGATCAGCCCGGCCCGCCGGAAGTTCAGGTACTTGGGCGCCAGGTTGCTGAGCACAAAGGCCGGCGCGACAAAGTTGGCCATGATGTTCACCGCCACGGTAACGATCAGGAACGCCAGGCAGCCGAGCACGAGGAAGAAGGTATTGGGGATGGCCGCGATGATTTCGGTCGGGCTTTCGATCACTCGGCCATTGAGCTGGAATTGCCCGCCGCAGAGCAATACGGTGATCGCGGCAAACACCAGGATATTCACCGGCAAGCCCCAGAAGTTGCCGACCAGGATGGTTTTGCGGCAGGGCGAGGAGCGGGCGAAATCGCAGAAATTGAGGATCAGCGTGCCGTAGATGCTCAGCCACAGCGCGCCACCGGCAAAGATATTGCGCCACATCTCGCCGCCGCTCAAAGGCTCGCGGATCGACCAGGCAATATTGCCGCCGACCTGAAAGTACATCCAGCCGGCCAGCGACGCCACGGTCACCAGAATCACCGGCCCGGCGAAGGCTTCATAGCGGCGCACCATTTCCATGCCGTAGGCCAGGATCGCCAACTGCACAAACCAGATCGTTATAAAACACGCCCAGCCCAGGGTCGACAGGCCGAGGATGGCGTTGTGGTCATAATCGGCAAATCCTGGATGAATCGCCGACAGCAGCACACGAAAAACCACCGAGGCCAGGTAGGTCTGAATACCAAACCAGGCAATCGCAATCACCGCGCGGATCAACGCCGGGATCTGCGCACCATGAATGCCGAAACTGATACGGCTGATCACCGGAAACGGCACCCCGGTTTTCTGGCCCATAAACCCCGACAAGTTCATGAAGAAATACACCAGCGCTGCGCCGATCCCCAGGGACAGCAGAATCTGCCAGCCGCCGAGGCCCAGCGCATACAGGCCGATGGCAAACGAATAGTTGGCGATGTTGTGCACGTCGTTGGTCCACAACGCGAAGATGCTGTAACGCCCCCAGCGTCGGCCTTCGGCTTTGGTGGGCGCCAGGTCCTTGTTGTGCAGGCGCGGGCTGAGCACCAATGGGCCGGGGCTTGCCGCCTCGGGGTTCAGGGCGGAGGAGGGCAGATCCAGTGCGATGTCATTCGAGAGGCTTGTACGCATTCCGGCAGGCTCCGGCGCATCTGCAGGAACGCTGCAGATGGCAAAGTGTATGTATGTTTTGTATTTATTGTATACAAAGCGTCATTCACCTTAAGCCACATGTGTGCCAGTTTTGGATCTATGAAAATCAAGGTTAATTTCGTTTTTTTAGGTTTTATAAATAACTAGCTGAATTAAAAGCAATATAAATTGACCGATTGAACAGGTAATTATTTTTTGACGGGGAGGCGCGCTATTGAAGCGCCGAACAGCATGCGGAAATGGGTGTTACGTTTTGGTGCGGATGACCCTGGATTGCACACATAAATGGCACTTATGGTTACATTGGTGTGTACATTTTTACGGTGTCGCGCAAAAAAAATGTGGGAGCGGGCTTGCCCGCGATTACGGTGGATCAGTCGATATCTTCATGACTGATAAACCGCAATCGCGGGCAAGCCCGCTCCCACATTGATTATTGACCGTAAGGGAATCAAGCCTTGCTGATGATATTCCCAGCATGCAGCCCGCATTCCTTC
Source organism: Pseudomonas sp. Leaf15 (assembly GCF_001421425.1). Classification (NCBI taxonomy): domain Bacteria; kingdom Pseudomonadati; phylum Pseudomonadota; class Gammaproteobacteria; order Pseudomonadales; family Pseudomonadaceae; genus Pseudomonas; species Pseudomonas sp. Leaf15. Next base: position 228,767 of record NZ_LMKI01000035.1, on the reverse strand, counting down.
TGCGTTGCCTCTTCCCACCACCAACGCCCTTCGCGCTCGTGCTGATTAGGCAATACCGGGCGGGTGCAGGGCTCGCAGCCGATGCTGATAAACCCGCGCTCATGCAGGGTGTTGTAGGGCAGCTCCAGCATGCGAATGTAGCCCCAGACTTCCTCGCTGGTCATCTGCGCCAGCGGGTTGAATTTGTACAGGGTGCGCTCCGGGGTGGAGAACGCCGTATCGATCTCCAGCGCCGCCACCTGGCTGCGGGTGCCGGGGCTCTGGTCGCGGCGTTGGCCGGTGGCCCAGGCGCTTACGTCGGACAGTTTGCGCCGCAGCGGCTCGATCTTGCGCACGCCGCAGCATTCGCCATGGCCGTCTTTATAGAAGCTGAACAGGCCCTTTTCCTTGACGAAGGGTTCCAGCTTGCTCTGGTCCGGCGAAATCAACTCGATGTCGATCTTGTAGAAGTCGCGCACCTGCTCGATAAACCGGTAGGTCTCCGGGTGCAGGCGGCCGGTGTCGAGGCTGAACACCTTGATGTTCTTGTTCAGCTTCCAAGCCATATCGACCAGCACCACATCCTCGGCACCGCTGAAGGAAATCCACAGGTCATCACCGAACTGGCTGAATGCCAGCTTGAGAATGTCCTGGGCGGATTTGTTGGCATAAGTCGCGGCGAGTTCAGCGACGTCGAAGGCTTGGTTCATCAGGACGGTTCCTACAGGTCAGTGGCGCTGAGCGCTCTATAGGGGAGCGATGGTATCAAAATCCGCTCTGCGTTGCGGCGCCGCGCTTGAATCGCTAGAGTTCGGCAGTCCTTTTGCTCGCTCAACTAATAACATCCAATAGGAGTGTCTTGTGGAAATTGCCTGTCTCGACCTGGAAGGGGTGCTGGTCCCGGAAATCTGGATCGCCTTCGCTGAAAAAACCGGTATTGAATCCCTGCGGGCCACCACTCGTGACATTCCCGACTACGACGTGCTGATGAAGCAGCGTCTGCGCATTCTTGACGAGCATGGGCTCAAACTTGCCGATATCCAGGAGGTGATCGCCACCCTCAAGCCGCTGGATGGCGCCATCGAGTTCGTCAACTGGCTGCGCGAACGCTTCCAGGTGGTGATTCTGTCGGACACCTTCTACGAATTTTCCCAGCCTTTGATGCGCCAGCTGGGTTTCCCGACCTTGCTGTGCCACCGCCTGATCACTGATGAACATGATCGAGTGGTGAACTATCAACTGCGTCAGAAAGACCCTAAGCGCCAGTCCGTGCTGGCGTTCAAGACCCTTTACTACCGCGTGATCGCCGCTGGCGATTCCTACAATGACACCACGATGCTGGGTGAAGCTGACCGCGGGATTCTGTTTCATGCGCCGGAAAATGTGATTCGCGAGTTCCCGCAGTTCCCGGCGGTGCACACCTTTGAGGACTTGAAGAAAGAGTTTATCAAGGCATCGAATCGGCAGTTGAGCCTGTAATACACCCAGCGCTGTTGATGGCCCCATCGCAGGCAAACCAGCGCCCACACTGAATGCGGTCAGCCTGTGGGAGCTGGCTTGCCTGCGATGAGGCCCGTGCGGCCACTGTGCCTAAACCCCGGCCAGTAACCGCTCATAAGGAATGCTCAAGCCTTCATGCAGCCGCTTGATCATCGACAGGCTCAGCTTGCGCTTGTGGTTAAGCACCTCTGACACCCGCCCACTGGTGCCAATGAAGGGCTCCAGATCACGGGCAGTCATGCCAAGCTGTTCCATGCGAAATTTAATCGCTTCCACCGGGTCCGAAGGTGGCATTGGAAAGTGTTCCGCCTCGTACTTCTCGATGAGTACGGCGAGAATTTCCAGCTCGTCACCCTCAGGCGAGCCGATTGGCGCGCCCCAAAGCTGCTCCACACGCGCAAGCGCGGCAGTCAGGTCTTCCTGGGAATGAATAGGTTTGATGTTCATCACACGGTCTCCGCGTTTATCTGGTCATACTGCATATGGGTGCCCACGAAGCGCACGAACCCCAGCTGTCGTTGATAGTCGATCGCCATGATCACTCGATACTTGTTGCCGCCCACGTTGAAAACAACCCTGCTGCCCTTGAGAATACTCGCCGTTCTAAGCTCTGCCTTGAGTGCCTGTGGCGTTGTGTAAGTGGTCCTCTCCATATGGCGATACAGTTCGACCAGCGGTGTTTTGGCATCGGTATAAGCGGGATGGCTTTCCCAGAATGTCCTTAAGGTAGAGAGGGCGATTATCCGCATCGCTGTATCCTCCCAATTTGGGAGATATTAGGTGGGGTTAGTGTGAGATGCAATCTCGGAATTAATTTCTGACGAATAGGCAGTCGCTTCATGTGATCCTTCACAGGTGGCGGGTGGACGGTCTGAACCGGACGCTATCCGCCCGCTCATACTTCGTCCACAGCCGTTCTGATTCAGGTTTTTTCTGTCGCTGGGCGCCGCGTACGAGCGCCAGGAAAGGTGGGGTGCTACAGGTTTTCCAACGTGTGTAACAAGACCCGTACTTTGGTCAGCGACTCTTGATACTCCGCCTCCCACTGCGAGTCCGCGACAATTCCGCCGCCGCCCCAGCAGTTCACGTGCCCATCCTTGACCAGCAGACTGCGGATGGCGATGGAGCTGTCCATCTCGCCGCGTACATCCAGATACACCAGCGAGCCGCAGTACAACCCGCGTCGGGTCGGCTCCAGCTCATCGATGATCTGCATCGCGCGAATCTTCGGCGCGCCGGTGATGGAGCCGCCAGGGAAGCTGCCGGCGATCAGGTCGAGGGCGTCTTTGTCGTCGGCCAGCACCCCGGTCACGCTGCTCACCAAGTGGTGCACATTGGGATAGCTTTCCAGGCTGAACAACTCCGGCACCTTCACCGAACCGGTGCGGCACGTGCGGCCGAGGTCGTTGCGCAGCAGGTCGACAATCATCAGGTTTTCGGCGCGATCCTTGGGGCTGGCCAGGAGTTCGGCGGCGTTGGCGGCATCCTCTTCGGGCGTCAAACCCCGCGGGCGGGTGCCTTTGATCGGGCGGGTTTCCACCTGGCGTTCGTTGATCTGCACGAAGCGTTCCGGCGACAGACTGAGTACCGCGCCGTCATCCGGCAGGCTCTGAAACCCGGAAAACGGTGTAGGGCAGGCCTCTCGCAGCGCGCAATACGCGACCCAGGGATCGCCGGCACAGGGCGCGCGAAAACGTTGCGCAAAGTTGACCTGGTAGCAGTCGCCCGCCTGGATGTAGGCCTGGATACGCACGATGGCCTGTCGGTAGGCCTCGGGCGTAAGGTCCGGCGCCATGGGACCGTTCAGCTTGAAAGTGTCAGATGATTGAGCCGTTGGTTGCCCAAACAGGTCGAGCAACCGAAGCCGTTCGCTGTCGGCCAACGCGGGGTGAAATACCAACTGGCTGGTCTGCGCCTGGTGATCGCTGATCAGCGCCCAGGCATACAGCCCGAAGCGCGCATCCGGCAGGTGCAGGTCATCCACGGCCCAATCAGGCAGTTGCTCCAGGTGCCGGCCAAAGTCGTAACTCAAGTAGCCAATCAAGCCGCCAGCGAAGGGCAGCGCATAACCTGCCGGCAGATCCGCTTCGCCCAACTGCGTCAGGTTTGCCCGCAAGCGTTGCAGGAAATCGCCGCCACTTTCGTCAGGCGCTACCGTCAATGTCGCTTGCGGCCAGGCGCTGAGCAGGTCATAACGCCCGCGTTCGGCTGCCGGGCGGCCACTGTCGAGCAGCACTGCGCCAGGGGCATGACGAATCGCCGCAAAGTAGTCGGCGGGGTTGGCCCGGTAGGGCAGCGGGTGTACGGAGCAGGTCGACATTGCAGGGTGGATCAGCTGTTGGCGTGGGGGTGGCGATTGTAGTCCCCTGAAGGGTTTGGTCCTAGAGGGGATGTCGGTGATAGCTCGATAGAGGTGTTGCTTGTCAGAAAGCTATCGCAGGCAAGCCAGCTCCCACTGGTTGATCGCGTTCTCCTGTGGGAGCTGGCTTGCCTGCGATGAGGCGATCAGCCTTCTACCGCAGGAATATGCCCAAACATTTCCTGCACAAACTTCACGCGTTCTTCCGCAGTTTCGGTCACGCCAGCTGCTTTGAGTTCGTCCAGTCGCGCTTCCACCGCGTGGGTACGCAACGTCAAACCGCAGTCATTGGCGATCTGGATATTCAGCCCCGGCCGCGCATTCAGCTCCAGGATCAACGGGCCTTTTTCCTGGTCCAGCACCATGTCCACGCCGATATAGCCCAGCCCGCACAGCTCGTAGCAGCCGGCCGCAAGCTTCATGAAGCCGTCCCAGTTGGGCAACTGCACGCCATCTACCGCGTTGGTGGTGTCGGGGTGTTTGGTAATGATGTTGTTCAGCCAGGTGCCGCGCAGGGTCAGGCCGGTGGCGAGGTCCACGCCCACGCCAATCGCGCCCTGGTGCAGGTTGGCCTTGCCGCCGGACTGGCGGGTCGGCAGGCGCAGCATGGCCATCACCGGGTAGCCCATCAGCACGATAATGCGGATATCCGGCACGCCTTCGTAGCTGATGCTCTTGAAGATCTGGTCGGGCACCACGCGGTATTCGATCAGTGCGCGGTCGCGGTGGCCACCCAGGGAATACAAACCGGTGAGGATGCTGGAGATCTGGTGCTCGATTTCTTCATGGCTGATGATCTTGCCGGACACCGTGCGGTAGCGCCCTTCAAACCGGTCGGCCACCACCAGGATGCCATCACCGCCGGCGCCCTGGGCCGGTTTGATTACGAAGTCGCTGCGCCCGCCGATGATGTCGTCGAGCTTGTCGATTTCCTTCTCGGTGGAAATGACCCCGTACATCTCGGGCACATGGATGCCCGCTGCAATCGCCCGTTCCTTGGTGATGATCTTGTCATCCACGATCGGGTACAGGCTGCGCTTGTTGTATTTGAGCACGTAGTCGGCGTTTCGCCGGTTGATGCCCATGATCCCCCGCGCTTCGAGGGCCTTCCAGGTTTTCCAGAAGCCGAACATTACGAGTCAGCCTTGAGGAAGGCCTTGAAACGCACCAGCTCGGTGAGGCGATAGCCGCGATAGCGACCCATGGCCAGCATGAAACCCACCAGGATCAACAGGATGGCCGGGAAGGTGAACACAAAGTAAACCAGCTCCGGCACGCTCATGATGATGTGGGCCAGGGCGGCGGCGAACAGGGTGCCCACGGCCACTTTCAACGCATGGTTGGCGCCGCGTTCTTCCCAGGTGATCGACAGACGCTCGATGGTCATGGTCAGAATCACCATCGGGAACAGCGCCACCGACAGCCCGCGTTCCAGGCCCAGCTTGTGGCTGAACAGGCTGATGGCCGCAATCAGCACCACCACAAAGGTCAGCACCACCGAGAGCCTTGGCAGCATCTGCAACTTCAAATGTTCCAGATACGATCTGAGCGACAGGCCCAGCGCGGTGATGATGGTAAACAGCGCAATGCCGAAGCCCAACTGCGTCTCGCGAAACGCCAGGGCGATCAGTACCGGGGTGAAGGTGCCCAGGGTTTGCAGGCCGATCAGGTTGCGCAGGATCAGAATCACCAGCACGCCGATGGGGATCATCACCATGATCATGAAGGTCTGCTGGGTTTGCAGCGGCAAGCCGTACAACGAGTATTCGAGGAAATTGGCGTCGGTGTTTTCGTCGGTCAGCTTGGCCAGGCGAATCGCGTTCATCTCGCTGTTGTTCAGGCTGAAGGTCACCATGGCTTTCTTGCCGCCCTCCACCGAAATCAGGTTTTCATCACCGGTCCACCACAGCAGGCGGTCGGCAGGCAGGCCCTGCTCGCCGGTTTCCGGGTTGAAGTACAGCCAGTCATTGCCGTTGAAGCTGCGCAGCCACAGTTCCGGGGTTTGCGGCTGGTCGGCGACGAGCCGGATAGTGTGGACTTTTTCCACCGGCACATGGGCGATGGACAGCAACAGTTCGACGATCTTGGCTTTGTGCGGCGTGGACGGGTCGCCCGCCAGCAGCAGCTTTACATTGTCGTCGTTGAGGTTGTTGGTGCGCTTGATCGCTTCGGTGATAAAGGTCTCGACGTCGGCCGAATGCTGGCGGATCGGCGCCAGCAGGGCTTCGGCGGCGATTTTTTCGGGGCCTTCGACGGCGATACTGTCGCGGAAGGTGGGGCCTTTGACCTTGACCTTTTCGCCGCTGTAACGCTTGGTCAGCACCAGGCGGTAATACAACGTCTGGTTGCCCTTGGCGCGGCGCGCCGACCAGGTGACCTTGCGGTTGCCGTCGGCGCGGTTGACGCTCACGCCGTAGTTATTGGAAATAAAACTCTCGTTAAGGCTGACGAAGTCGCGGCTCAGGGGCGGCACGAACATCGAAATTTTCACCGGGTCCTTGGGGTTGGCGACGAATTCGACCTTGGCGTCGATGTTCCACAAGTCGTCGGTGGCGTCCTCGGTGACGGGGATCCCCAGCACGAAAATCTGGTAGGCGGTGACCGAAATACCCAATACCACCAGGATGGTGATGAGGATTCTCAGGTGCAGGGTCAGAGAGCGCATTCGGTTTACTCGGCGGTATGAGCGTCGGCGGCGCAGGCGGGTTTGCCCGCTGCGTATTTAAGACTGGGGTCGACCAGCGCATCAAAGCGTTTCAACGCTTCGGAGCCGATCAGCAGCGGGTATTGGAAGGCGCTGCGGTCAGTCAAGTTCACTTCGATGCTGCGTAAAGCGGTGCCCATGCAGATATCCAGGGCAATCACTGGGCGGGCGGTGTAGTTCTTGTCCTCATCGGGGTCGTAGTCACCGGCGCGGCGCTTGATCTTGCTCACGCGGGCCAGAGGACGTTCGATGGGGTGGGAATGGGCGGTGTCGATGGCGAGATAAAAGCGTACCCAGGATTCGCCGTTGCGCTTGAAGCGCTTGATATCGCGGGCGCTCAACGAGGCGGTCTTGGCGCCGGTGTCGAGTTTGGCGGCCACTTCCAGGTCGATGCCTGCCAGTTTGGCGTATTCATTCAGGCCATACACGGTCTTCTCGGCGGCAACGCCAAGGCCAGGTATGCACAGTAGGCAAATAATAAGAAGGAAGGGCTTGAGTCTCATAGATCCTGACGCGGTGCAGTGCGATGTTCAATTCAAGGCGACTGGCATTGCTGCGCAAACTCCCTCGTGCGCCGTTTCATCAAGTGATGTCAGGCAAAAGCGGCGGGCATTCTAACATGATGCTTTTCTGGCGCCAGCGCTGGCAGGCGGCCATGCCCAGTGAAGGTGGGGCAAGAGTTATTAGACGATTGTCGACAATGTGTATTTATTCTTTGACTAACAGGGCTTGATTGGCTAGTTTTTGCGGCATTGCTTTTAAAGGTGTCGACAATATGCTGGATCAACTGGAAACGCCGGTGGTGGCGCAAGACGATTCCCAGACCATGTCCGAGAACGTTTTCCGGCGCATCCAGGCCGCCATCGTCAAAGGCGAGATCGCTCCCGGCAGCAAAATCTCCGAACCGGAGCTGGCGCGCACCTACGGCATCAGCCGTGGCCCTTTGCGTGAGGCTATCCACCGCCTCGAAGGCCAGCGCCTGCTGGTGCGCGTGCCTCACGTCGGCGCCAGAGTGGTGTCCTTGAGCCATGCCGAGCTGATCGAGCTGTATGAAATCCGCGAATCCCTGGAAGGCATGGCTTGCCGCCTGGCGGCCGAGCGCATGACCGACGCGGAAATCGAAGAGCTGCGCCAGGTGTTGCACACCCATGAGCGCGACGAAGCGTTCCAGGCGGGCCTGGGCTACTACCAGCAGGAGGGCGACTTCGATTTTCATTACCGGATAATTCAAGGCGCCGGGAACCGCACCCTTACCCAAATGCTCTGCGGCGAGCTGTACCAGTTGGTGCGCATGTACCGCATCCAGTTTTCCGCCACCCCTAATCGTCCACGCCAGGCTTTTGCCGAGCATCACCGCATTCTTGACGCGATTGCCGATCGCGACGGTGAACTGGCCGAGTTGTTGATGCGCCGCCATATCGGCGCTTCCAAACGCAATATTGCCCGTCACTTCCCGGACGGCGCTCCTTCATCACGAGGTGAGTCATGAGTTCCAACAATAAAACCACTCCAGGCCAGCGTTTTCGTGACGCCGTCGCCAGTGAACAGCCCTTGCAGGTGGTCGGTGCGATCAACGCCAACCACGCGCTGTTGGCCAAGCGCGCCGGTTTCAAGGCGATTTATCTGTCAGGCGGCGGCGTAGCTGCCGGTTCCCTGGGCGTGCCGGACCTGGGCATCACCGGCCTGGATGACGTACTCACCGACGTACGCCGCATCACCGACGTGTGCGACCTGCCGTTGCTGGTCGACGTCGACACCGGTTTCGGCTCCTCGGCGTTCAACGTGGCGCGCACCGTCAAGTCGATGATCAAGTTCGGCGCCGCCGCCATCCACATCGAAGACCAGGTTGGCGCCAAGCGTTGCGGGCATCGCCCGAACAAAGAAATTGTGTCCCAGCAGGAAATGGTCGACCGCATCAAGGCCGCCGTGGACGCACGCACCGACGACAGCTTCGTGATCATGGCGCGTACCGACGCGCTGGCGGTTGAAGGCTTGGAGTCGGCCTTGGAGCGTGCCGCCGCCTGCATCGAAGCCGGCGCCGACATGGTGTTCCCGGAAGCCATCACTGAGCTGGAGATGTACAAGCTCTTCGCGTCAAAGGTAAAGGCCCCGATCCTGGCTAACATTACCGAGTTCGGTGCAACCCCTCTCTATACAGTCGATCAACTGAAATCTGCCGATGTTTCCATCGTGCTGTACCCGCTCTCGGCTTTCCGCGCCATGAACAAGGCCGCCGAGAACGTCTACACCGCGATCCGTCGCGACGGTACGCAACAGAACGTGATCGACACCATGCAAACCCGCATGGAGCTTTACGATCGCATCGACTACCACACCTTCGAGCAGAAGCTCGACGCGCTGTTCGCCGCGAAAAAGTAACGAACGCGCCTCCCTGAATAACTACAAAATTGGAGAAGAACCATGGCTGAAGCAAAAGTACTGAGTGGCGCCGGCCTGCGTGGCCAGGTGGCCGGGCAGACCGCACTGTCCACCGTCGGCCAGGCCGGTGCCGGCTTGACCTATCGCGGCTATGACGTTCGCGAATTGGCCGCCGATGCGCAATTTGAAGAAGTCGCCTACCTGCTGCTCTACGGTGAGTTGCCGAGCAAAACCGAATTGGCCGCTTACAGCGCCAAACTCAGCAAACTGCGCGACCTGCCGCAAGCGCTTAAAGAAGTATTGGAACGCATCCCCGCCGACGCCCACCCGATGGACGTGATGCGCACCGGTTGCTCGTTCCTGGGCAATATCGAGCCCGAGAAAGACTTCAGCGCCCAGCACGATGTCACCGACCGCCTGCTCGCCGCTTTCCCGGCGATCATGTGCTACTGGTATCGCTTCAGCCACGACGGCAAGAAGATTGACTGCGTGACCGACGAGCCCAGCATCGGCGGCCACTTCCTGCACCTGCTGCATGGCAAGAAGCCGAGCGCGCTGCATGAAAAAGTCATGAACGTGTCGCTGATCCTCTACGCCGAGCACGAATTCAACGCCTCGACATTCACCGCCCGCGTATGTGCTTCAACCCTGTCCGATCTGTATTCCTGCGTGACCGCCGCCATCGGCTCGCTGCGCGGCCCGTTGCATGGCGGCGCCAACGAAGCGGCGATGGAGATGATCGAGCGTTTCGGCTCGGCCGAAGAAGCCGTCGAAGGCACCCTCGGCATGCTGGCGCGCAAAGACAAGATCATGGGGTTTGGCCACGCGATCTACAAAGACAGCGACCCGCGTAATGAAGTGATCAAGGGCTGGGCGAAAAAGCTCGCCGATGAGGTGGGCGACAAGGTGTTGTTCCCGGTCTCGGAGGCTATCGACAAGACCATGTGGGAACAGAAAAAGCTGTTCCCCAACGCCGACTTCTACCATGCCTCGGCGTACCACTTCATGGGCATTCCGACCAAGCTGTTCACGCCGATCTTCGTGTGCTCGCGCCTGACCGGCTGGGCCGCGCATGTGTTCGAGCAGCGCGCCAATAACCGCATCATCCGTCCAAGCGCCGAGTACATCGGCGTAGAACAGCGCAAGTTCGTGCCAATCGAACGTCGCTGAGTGGGCTGAACCCGGCACATTGGCCAATGTGCTGTTCTGTGGGAGCAGGCAAGCCAGCTCCCACAGAGAGCCAGGCCAGTGTCGACAGTTCGCCTTGTGAACCTACCGTGACCGAGTCCTGACGATGAACACTGAATTTCGCAAACCGCTGCCCGGCAGCCGCCTGGATTTCTTCGACGCCCGCGCGGCTGTCGAGGCAATCACCCCCGGCGCCTATGCCACCTTGCCGTACACCTCGCGCGTGCTCGCCGAAAACCTGGTACGCCGCTGCGACCCGGCCACCCTCAATGCTTCCCTGAGCCAACTGATCGAACGCAAGCGCGACCTCGACTTCCCATGGTTCCCGGCGCGTGTGGTGTGCCACGACATCCTCGGCCAGACCGCGTTGGTCGACCTCGCCGGCCTGCGCGATGCCATTGCCCTGCAGGGCGGTGACCCGGCGCAGGTCAACCCGGTGGTGCCGACCCAACTGATCGTCGACCACTCCCTGGCCGTCGAAGCCGGTGGTTTTGACCCGCAGGCCTTCGAGAAAAACCGCGCCATCGAAGACCGTCGTAACGAAGACCGTTTCCACTTTATCGAGTGGACCAAAAAGGCCTTCAAGAACGTCGACGTGATCCCGCCGGGCAACGGCATCATGCACCAGATCAACCTGGAGAAAATGTCTCCGGTGATCCAGGTGCGCGATGGCGTGGCCTTCCCCGACACCTGTGTCGGCACCGACAGCCACACGCCGCACGTGGATGCCCTGGGCGTGATCGCCATCGGCGTCGGTGGCCTTGAAGCCGAGAGCGTGATGCTGGGCCGCGCCTCATGGATGCGCCTGCCGGAAAGCGTCGGCGTGGAGCTGACGGGCAAGCTGCAACCGGGCATCACCGCCACCGACATGGTGCTGGCGCTGACCGAGTTCCTGCGCAAACAGAAAGTCGTGGGTGCCTGGCTGGAGTTCTTCGGCGAAGGCGCTTCGGCACTCACCCTGGGCGACCGCGCGACCATCTCCAACATGGCCCCGGAATACGGCGCTACCGCCGCGATGTTCTACATCGACCAGCAAACCATTGCCTACCTGAAACTCACTGGCCGTGAAGACGAACAGGTCACGCTGGTCGAGCAATACGCCCGCCATACCGGCCTGTGGGCAGACGACCTCAAGGGCGCGCAATACGAGCGTGGCCTGACCTTCGACCTGTCCAGCGTCGTGCGCAACATGGCCGGCCCGAGTAACCCGCATGCGCGCGTGGCGACCAGCGATCTGGCGTCCAAAGGCATCTCCGGTCAGTGGGACGAAGTGCCGGGGCAAATGCCCGACGGCGCGGTGATCATCGCCGCCATTACCAGTTGCACCAACACCAGCAACCCGCGCAATGTGATCGCCGCCGGCCTCTTGGCGCGCAACGCCAACAAGCTCGGGCTGACCCGTAAACCGTGGGTCAAATCCTCGCTGGCGCCGGGCTCGAAAACCGTGGCCATGTACCTGGAAGAAGCCGGCCTGGGCCATGAGCTGGACAAGCTCGGCTTTGGCGTGGTGGCGTTTGCTTGCACCACCTGCAACGGCATGTCCGGTGCGCTCGACCCGCTGATCCAGCAAGAAATCATCGACCGCGACCTGTACGCCACGGCCGTTTTGTCGGGTAACCGCAACTTCGACGGGCGTATTCACCCGTATGCCAAGCAAGCCTTCCTGGCGTCGCCGCCGCTGGTAGTGGCCTATGCGATTGCTGGCACCATCCGTTTCGACATCGAAAAGGACGTGCTGGGCCTGGATGCCGACGGCAAGGAAATCCGCCTGAAAGACATCTGGCCGAGCGACGAAGAAATCGACGCTGTGGTCAAGGCCTCGGTCAAGCCGGAGCAGTTCCGCGCCGTCTATATCCCGATGTTCGCGATCCACGAAGACACCGGCCCCAAAGTCGCGCCGTTGTACGACTGGCGCCCGCAAAGTACCTATATCCGTCGCCCACCTTACTGGGAAGGTGCGTTGGCCGGTGCGCGGCCGCTCAAGGGCATGCGCCCGCTGGCGGTACTGCCGGACAACATCACCACCGACCACCTGTCGCCGTCCAACGCGATCATGCTCGACAGCGCCGCGGGTGAATACCTGGCGAAAATGGGCCTGCCGGAAGTCGACTTCAACTCTTACGCGACCCATCGCGGCGACCACTTGACCGCCCAGCGCGCGACCTTCGCCAACCCGAAACTGTTCAACGAAATGGTGCTGGAAAACGGCAAGGTCAAGCAGGGTTCCCTGGCGCGTATCGAGCCGGAAGGCCAGGTCACGCGGATGTGGGAAGCCATCGAAACCTACATGGAACGCAAGCAGCCGCTGATCATCATCGCCGGCGCCGACTACGGCCAGGGCTCGTCCCGCGACTGGGCGGCCAAGGGCGTGCGCCTGGCCGGTGTGGAGGCGATTGCCGCCGAAGGGTTCGAGCGCATCCACCGCACCAACCTGGTGGGCATGGGCGTGTTGCCGCTGGAATTTTTGCCGGGCACCGACCGCCACACACTGAAGATCGACGGCAGCGAAACCTATGACGTGGTCGGCCAACGCACCCCGCGTGCGCAACTGACGTTGGTGATCAACCGCAAGAATGGCGAACGTGTCGAAGTGCCGGTGACCTGCCGCCTGGACACCGCCGAAGAAGTGTCGATCTACGAGGCGGGTGGCGTGTTGCAACGTTTTGCCCAGGACTTCCTGGAATCGGCGGCGACCGCTTAAGGGGATAACCATGGCACATGCAGCGCAAATCAAGATCCCCGCCACCTACATGCGTGGCGGTACCAGCAAGGGCGTGTTTTTCAGCCTCAAGGACCTGCCCGAATCGGCGCAGGTGCCGGGTGCTGCTCGCGATGCCTTGCTGTTAAGGGTCATCGGTAGCCCTGACCCCTACGACAAGCAGATCGACGGCATGGGCGGTGCAACCTCCAGCACCAGCAAAACCGTAATCCTGGCCAAAAGCACCCGCGCCGATCACGACGTGGATTACCTGTTTGGCCAGGTCTCGATCGACAAGCCGTTTGTCGACTGGAGCGGCAACTGCGGCAACCTGTCGGCGGCGGTGGGTTCGTTTGCCATCAGCGCCGGCCTGGTTGACCCGGCCCGCGTGCCGCCTAACGGTGTGGCGGTGGTGCGGGTGTGGCAGGCCAATATCGGCAAGACCATCATCGCTCACGTGCCGATCACCGACGGCGCGGTGCAGGAAACCGGCGACTTTGAGCTCGACGGCGTGACCTTCCCGGCCGCCGAAGTGCAGCTGGAGTTCATGGACCCGGCAGCGGAAGAAGAGGGTGGCGGTGGCTCGATGTTTCCCACCGGCAACCTGATCGACGACCTGGAAGTGCCGGGAGTCGGCACCTTCAAGGCGACGCTGATCAACGCCGGCATCCCGACCATTTTTATCAACGCCGAAGACCTCGGCTACACCGGCACCGAGCTGCAAGGCGCGGTCAACAGCGACCCGAAAGCACTGGCGATGTTCGAGACCGTGCGGGCCTATGGCGCGTTGCGCATGGGCCTGATCAAACACCTGGACGAAGCCGCCCAGCGCCAGCACACGCCGAAGGTCGCATTTGTGGCCAAACCTTTGGATTACGTGGCGTCCAGTGGCAAGGCAATCAAGGCCGGCGATGTGGATTTGCTGGTGCGCGCACTCTCCATGGGCAAGCTGCACCACGCGATGATGGGCACAGCGGCGGTGGCGATTGGCACGGCGGCAGCGATTTCCGGCACCCTGGTCAACCTCGCGGCCGGTGGTGTGGAGCGCAACGCGGTGCGGTTCGGGCACCCGTCCGGCACTTTGCGCGTGGGCGCCGAGGCCACCCAGGTAAACGGCGAATGGGTGGTAAAAAAAGCCATCATGAGCCGCAGCGCACGGGTGCTGATGGAAGGTTTCGTGCGCGTCCCCGGCGACGCGTTCTAACCCTTGCGGGAGCTGGCTTGTGTGGGAGCTGGCTTGCCTGCGATGCAGACACCTCTGTGTATCAGACGAACCGAGGTGATGCCATCGCGGGCAAGCCCGGCTCCCACACAAGCCCGCTCCCACAGGTAATCCTCTATTTCAAGGCAGACACACAAGATCTGCTCTCCAACAACCGTAAGCCCGAGGACTAACCCCAACCCACTTTGGAGTACTGCCATGAGCGCCAACGTCGACCAGAACAACCGCCCGGACTACGACCAGGTCCTGCAGGACATTGCCGACTATGTCCTCAGCTACCGCATCGATTCCCGGGACGCCCTGGACACCGCCCGCAACTGCCTGATGGATACCCTCGGCTGCGGCCTGCTGGCGCTGCGTTTTCCCGAGTGCACCAAGCACCTGGGGCCGATTGTCGAAGGCACCGTCGTGCCGTTTGGCGCGCGTGTGCCGGGCACCTCATTGCGCCTGGACCCGGTCAAGGCTGCCTGGGACATTGGCTGCATCGTGCGCTGGCTCGACTACAACGACACCTGGCTCGCCGCCGAATGGGGCCACCCTTCGGATAACCTCGGCGGCATCCTCGCCGTGGCCGATCACGTGTCGCAAAAACGTGTGGCCAACGGTGACGCGCCACTGACCGTGCGTGCGGTGCTGGAAGCGATGATCATGGCCCACGAAATCCAGGGCGTGATTGCCCTCGAAAACGCCTTCAACCGCGTCGGCCTCGACCATGTGTTGCTGGTGAAAGTCGCCTCTACGGCGGTCACCGCCAAGCTGATGGGCGCCAACCGTGAACAGCTGCTGTCGGCGTTGTCCCACGCCTTTGTCGATGGGCAGGCGCTGCGCATCTATCGCCACGCGCCCAATGCCGGTTCGCGCAAATCCTGGGCGGCCGGGGATGCATCGAGCCGTGGCGTGCGCCTGGCCGATATCGCAATGCGCGGCGAGATGGGCATCCCCGGTGTGCTGAGCGCGCCGCAATGGGGTTTTTATGACGTGCTGTTCAGCCACACCAACAAAGACCTCGCACTCAAGCCTGAGGACAAGCGTGGGTTCAGCCTGCCCCAGCCTTATGGCACCTATGTGATGGAAAACGTGCTGTTCAAGATCAGCTTCCCGGCCGAGTTCCATGCGCAAACGGCCTGTGAAGCGGCGGTGACCTTGCACCCGCTGGTCAAGGATCGCCTGCATGAAATCGAACGCATCGTGATCACCACCCACGAGTCGGCGATTCGCATCATTTCCAAAGTCGGGAAACTGGCCAACGCCGCCGACCGCGACCACTGCCTGCAATACATGACTGCCGTGCCGTTGGCGTTCGGCAATCTGGTGGCCGAGCAGTACGAGGATGAATTCCACGCGGCGCACCCGATCATCGATGAGCTGCGCGAAAAGATGGAGGTCGTTGAGGACTTGCGCTACAGCCGCGAATACCTGGAAGCCGACAAGCGCTCTATCGCCAATGCCGTGCAGGTGTTTTTCAAGGATGGCACCCACACTGAACAAGTCGCGGTGGAATACCCGATTGGGCATCGCCGCCGTCGGGTGGATGGCATTCCATTGCTGGAGGACAAGTTCAAAGCCAACCTGGCCACGCGGTTTACCGCGCAGCGCAGTGGCGAGATTTTTGCGTTGTGCAAGGATCAGGCGCGGCTTGAGGCTACGCCGGTGAATCGGTTTGTGGATCTGTTCGTAATCTGACAACCACCCCGTATCCACTGTGGGAGCGGGCTTTTGTGGGAGCTGGCTTGCCTGCGATAGCATCACCTCGGTATAGCTGAAAGACCGAGTTGTCTGCATCGCAGGCAAGCCAGCTCCCACAAAAGCCAGCTCCCACTTGGTCCATTACATACTGCCTTCCACATCATCCAGGCTAAACGTCTCGGTATGGTCGTCATACGAAAAAATCTCCGCATAACGCCCCCACGCAATCACGCTTTCGAGGGTTTTTTCCACGAACGCTTCGGTCATCGAGTCTTCCAGCTCCTGCTCGAAACGCACCCGTGGCGCGCGATGCCCGCTGCGCTCGAGCAACACCTGATGAATCCGCGCGGCCAGGGGCACGTGTTTGATCAAATGCTCGGCGAACAGGGTTTTGCGCTCTTGGGTGCCGTAGTCGGCGAACAGCTTGCCGGCCTCGGTGAGGGTGATGTCGGCGCCCTTGAGTTCAGCGAAACCCAAATGCTCGAGCATCTCGGCCACCGGAAACAGGTCATCGACTTCCAGCAAGCGTCGTTCGGCCACGGTGGGCAAACCGGCATGGCCGTTGTAAGGCTCGGCGGCCAGGGTTTCGATCAGGCCGGCCATCAGGTTGGTGGACACCTCCGGCAGCAGGCTGCCCATTTTCAGCTCGGGTATGCCACGGCTGGCATCGGCGCTGCGTCGGTCGGTCATCAGGGCGTAGATGTCATCGACCATTTGCCGGAACGTTGGGTCCAGGCGGTTGCGCGGGTGCGCGAACGGCACTTTGATCTCGGCGACCACGCGGCCGGGGTTGGATGACAGCACCAGGATGCGGTCGCACATCAGCACCGCTTCTTCGATGTTGTGGGTCACGATCAGGATCGACTTGATCGGCAGCTGCTTGCCGCTCCACAAGTCCAGCAGGTCGGTACGCAGGGTTTCGGCGGTGAGCACGTCGAGGGCCGAGAAGGGCTCGTCCATCAGCAACAGCGTCGGGTTGACCACCAGGCCACGGGCAAACCCCACGCGCTGGCGCATGCCGCCGGACAGCTCGCGCGGGTAGGCGTTTTCAAAGCCGTCGAGGCCGATCAAGTCGATGGCGGCCAAGGCGCGCCGACGGGTTTCCTTGCGCTCGACTTGCAGGGCTTGCAGGCCGGCTTCGACGTTTTCCAGCACGGTCAGCCAGGGGAATAGCGCAAAGGTCTGGAACACCATGGCCACGCCTTCGGCCGGGCCGTTGAGCGGCGCGCCGTTGTAGCGGACTTCGCCGGAGGACGGCTGGATCAGCCCGGCGATGATGCGCAGCAGGGTGGATTTGCCCGAGCCGGAACGGCCAAGCATGCCGACGATCTCGCCTTCGTGCAGGCTCAGGTCGACGCCGCTGAGCACTTGCAGCTCGTCTTTACCTTTGCCGAAGACTCGGTTGACGTTTTTCAGCGAGTAGATTTGCGGGGTATCGGCAGTGTTTTCGGTGTAGGTAGTCATCACAGCGAATCCCATCAATTCAGACGAAGTTTGTTTTCAGCGATGGCGTACATCGGCCGCCAGACCGCGCGGTTGAACGCCACCACGAAGATCGACATCACCACCACGCCCAGGGCAATTTTCGGAAAGTCGCCGGCGGCGGTGGTTTGCGCGATGTAGGCGCCCAGCCCATGGGCGACCACGTTGTCCTGGCCCCAGGACACGTACTCGGACACGATGCTGGCGTTCCAGGCACCGCCCGAAGCAGTAATGGCGCCGGTGACGTAATAGGGGAAGATCCCCGGCAGCATCACCTTGCGCCACCACAGCCAGCCGCGAATGCGGAAGTTGGCGGCGGCTTCCTTGAAGTCATTGGGGAAGGCGCTGGCGCCGGCAATCACGTTGAACAGGATGTACCACTGGGTGCCCAGCACGATCAGCGGGCTCAGCCAGATATCCGGGTTGAGGTTGTAGTGCAGGATCACGATCACAAACACCGGGAACAACAGGTTCGCCGGGAAGGCCGCGAGAAACTGCGCCAACGGCTGGATTTTTTCCGCCAGCGCAGGGCGCAAGCCGATCATCACGCCCAGCGGCACCCAGATCAGCGAAGCGATCAGGATCAGCCCGGCCACCCGCAGCAAGGTGATCAGGCCCAGCACAAACACATGGCCGACTTCGGCGAAGGTCACTTCGGTGCCGACGTATTGCACGATGTGGTACAGCGCATACGCGGCCAGCAGCGCAATCAGCGTGCCCCACACCCAGTCGATCACTTTTGACGCCGCCGGTGTTTCGGCCGGCAACGCCTTGAACGCACCACCCGCCAGGCTGAAGCGTTTGTTGCCGATGCGGCTGAAGGCCCGGGTGATGGGGCGCAGGATGCGCTGCACGATGCGCGTGCGCTGGATCAGGTTCAACAGCCAGGATTGTGGCGCCGCGCCCTGGGACGCGGTGGTTTCCATGCGGAACTTGTCAGCCCAGGCCACCAGCGGGCGGAACAGCAACTGGTCATACAGCAGGATCACCACAATCATCGCCAGAATCACGTAACCCACGGCGTGCAGGTCTTTCTGGGCGATCGCCAAGGCCAGGTACGAACCTACGCCCGGCAGGGTGATGGTCTTGTCGCCGACGGTGATGGCTTCGGAAGCCACCACGAAGAACCAGCCGCCGGACATGCTCATCATCATGTTCCACACCAGCCCCGGCATGGCGAACGGCACATCGAGCTTCCAGAATTTCTGCCAGCCGGAAAGCCGCAGGTTGGTCGACACCTCTACCAAATCGTGGGGCAGCATGCGCAGCGACTGATAGAAGCTGAACGTCATGTTCCAGGCCTGGCTGGTGAAGATCGCAAAGATCGCTGCGAGCTCGGCGCCGAGCACGCGCCCGGGGAACAGCAGCAGGAAGAACGTCACCGTGAATGAGATATAGCCGAGCACTGGCACCGATTGCAGGATATCGAGCACCGGCACCAGCAGCTTTTCAGCACGTCGGCTTTTGGCGGCCAGGGTGCCGTACAGCAGGGTAAAAACCAGCGCCGCGACCATGGCTGCGAGCATGCGCATCGTGGTGCGCATCGCGTATTCCGGCAGGTTGGCCGGGTCCAGGGAAATGACTTCACTCTGCAACGTGGCGATGGGCGCCCAGGTTTCCCGGGCCGTGAGGGAGAAAAACAGCAGAAAGCCGATCACCAGCGGCAGCGCGACCAGGTCCCAGCGGTTGGGCAGCAAGCGCAGGGTGGATGCCGGCAGGTAATCGCGGAACACTTTGTTCATAGGCATTCAGTCCTGCAGCGTTCAGGTTCAGGGGCGTAATGAGGGTGAGCTTAGCTGCTGCACGAATGACCCACCGAGAAGGGGCGGGCGCTGTGTTCGTGAGTCAGGGGCAACGAGACGTTGCAGGCGGGATTGTACGTTTCTGAATGTTACAGGCGCGTAAATTTGCTGTCAGTTTCCTGTACGAACTGCGGCTTTGACACAGGGGGTGTTATGTCACTGGCCCAAGCTGGCACTCAATTTTTCTTACGCCAAGGAACGATTTTTCGATACTGGCCAATTAGGTTGGAGGATGACTTGTTGTGCCAGATCGTCCGACGAACCCAGCGTAAGAATCCGTGAAAAACTGAAAGGTCCTTTATGACAACCATAAACAATCAACAGTATGCGCCCCAATACCGCTACGAGATGCCCCCGACGCGGCCACCTGTCTCATCTGACGACAATACCGATGCACAGGCCAATCACAATACCTCACAAGATTCAGCGCGGCCTCGCGCTCCGGTGGGTCCGGAACAGCGTGGTCAATTTTCCAGCCATAACAAGATCGTCAACCAGCAACCTCAGAACGCTGACTCACAGGGTGAGATCGCAGACCTGACGCGTAAAAATAAAAACCTTATTGCTAAATACAATGTGTTGGTCGAAAAATTTAAGGCGAAGCTCACTGAGTTCAATACGAAAATTGAAAACCTGACCAAGCAACTCGGTAATTCAGGTAACGAGACTGCAGATGCACCCGTTGCGCCGGATGCTCAGCCACAGGGCCGTGGCGCTGCCGATCAGTCTGTTGCGCCTGAAACACCCACCACGCAGAACACCCAGGCTCAGCAGAGTCAGGAGACACCGAAGACGGAGCAAAGCCAGTCTCAAGGGATTGATGAATTGGCTGCTCAAATCACCGAGATGAAAGACGTATTCAAAAATTTGTTGGATCAACTCAATATTGCAATAAATACGCTGACGCAAAAATTGGAAAATCTGACGCAGATGATCAGTAAAGGTGCCCCTCAAGACCAGACACCTGCGGATCAGTCAGACACCACCGAGACGGCTTCGTCGAATGACGTGGCACCTGAGCAACCCGCCGATCCGCAAAGCGAAGAGTCGGCCACAGCCGATGAATCCAAAGCGCATGCCCCTGGCTCCATTGATCACTTGAAGCAGGAAAACCAGAAGCTTGAGGCGCAAATTGCTGAGATTGAACAGACCTTTGAGCAGGCGATGTCAAAACTTCAACAGCAGTTCGAGACCTTGACCAAGCAAGTGAGCGAGCGAAAGCAATAAAGCCGGATACCGGGTTGGCGAGTGTGGGGTAATGTCCGCACTCGCACCTGGCAGCATCCATAGCTCACTCAAACCGCAGAATCACCCGGCGGTTGTGCTTGCTCTTCTTCTCGATTTTTTCGCAGAACACCCGGCCGATTTCTTCGGTGTTGATCACATGGGTGCCGCCGCACGGCTGGATATCAATTCCGGCAATTTCAATTACGCGTACAGAGCCCTGGATGACCGGTGGCGCCACCGCCTGGGTACGGGTGATCTGCAGCAGCGTCGAATACTCCGAAGCGGGCATCGACAGGGTTTTCACCGCATGGGCTTGTTCGATCAAGGCATTGAGGTCGCGGGTGATGCTGTCCTTGTCGAGGGTCATTTCCGGTAAGTCGAAGTCCAGGCGGCCTTTGTCTGCGCTGATGCTGCAGCCGGTGACGGGCGCATCAATGATCGAGCACAGCAGGTGCAGGCAGGTGTGCATTTTCATGTGCTGGTAGCGGCGTTCCCAATCCAGGCCGGCATCCACCTGTACGCCGGCCGTCAATTGCTCGGGGCAGTGTTCAACCTGGTGCCAGATGATCGAGCGCAACACCGGGTCGCGCACGGTGCCGGTCACGTTGACCCGCGTGCCATCGGCCAGGGTCAGGTGCCCGGTGTCGCCCGGTTGCCCGCCGCCGGTGGGGTAGAACAGCGTGTGTTCCAGGGCAATGCCCTGTTCGCTGACGGCAATCACCCGGGCGCTGAAAGCGTTCTGGTAGGGCGCGCTGTCAAACAGCGCCAGGGTTTCCATGGTATGCACGGACATGTTCAACCTCCGACGATCAGTGGGCTGGCTTGCAGCAGGTGACGCACCATTGCGCTCAAGCCAGGCGGGGAGAGCAGGGTGATCTCAAATTCGGGGCCACAGACTTTCAGGTTCAGCGGCAAGCGTGGCAGATGGTCGCCGGTGTCCAGGCGACGCAGGCGAAACTGCAAGTGATGACGCTCCTTCACCGTGGGCTCCAGCATCAGCCCGTGCAAAGGGTGAAAGTCGGCATCCAGCACCGTGACCTTGTGGCTGGCGCTGACTTCGCCGACCACGTGCAAACGTTCATCCAGCGCGAAAGCCCCCAGGTAATTGCTGTGATCCGATTCGGCGTTCTTTTGTAACTGGATCTGGTTGACCACTTTGACCTTGGTGCCCGCAGGCACGTCCTGGGTGATCACACACGAAGGGCTGATAAACACGTTGTCGCCAATCTGCACATAGCCCAGCACCCGCGCGCCGGAGCCAACCTCGACGTTATTGCCCAGGCGCGGGTGGCGTTTGCCGTCCGGGTTGTTGGCAATGCCTCGGGCACCGAGGGTCACGCCGCAGAGGATGTAGCAATCGTTGCCGATCTCGCAGGTTTCACCGATCACGGTGCCGAAACCGTGGTCCAGCACAAAGCGTCGGCCGATCCGGGCTGCGGGGTGGATTTCGGCGCCGGAGAGGATTTTGCCCTGGTTGCTGAGCTTGAGGGCCATGCGTGAGAACAGACCGTTGGCCTGGTCGGGAAAATTCCACACCAAGTGTGCCAGTCGGTAGAACAACACCGCCTTGAACGAGGCGTAGGACTCCAGGATCAGCTCGCCCCGCCCACGGGACGCCGGGTCGCGGTAGGCATAGGCAATCAAGTCCTCTGCCACGGCCTGTGCGGCATTCTGGATCAATGGCGCCAAATGCGGTTCCAACTGCTTCATCTGCGCAGGCGTCAGGGTCTGGATGAGGTGGGTCAGCAACTCATCGTGCAGCTGTTGCATGTCGATAAAGCCCCCCATGGAGGCACCCCCACAGTCTGGATGGTTGAAAAACCGGTTATTCGAAATTGGGCAGGTAGCTGTCGGCATTGTCGTAGACCATGGTCAACACCACCGTTTCGGGCGGGAGTTCGGGGGCGAGTTGGGCGATGGCCACCATGTTGGCGGCCGAAGACAAACCCAGGCTGATGGCGTCGGTGCGCATGATGCGTTTGATCATGTCGATGCACGCCAGGCGCGAGACCTTGAGCATGCCGTCAATGACACCCACGTTAAGAATGCTCGGGATCAAGCCGATCGACAGGCCCTGGATATGGTGCGGCGCGTGCTGGTCCTTGAGCAGGTCGCATTCTTCCGGCTCCACGCCCATGACGCGCAGCGCAGGCCAGGCCGCCTTGAGGGTTTCGCCGATGCCGGTGATATGGCCACCGGTGCCGATGCCGCTGACGAAGTAGTCCACGCGCTGTTCACCGAAGGCGCGGAGGATTTCCGGTGCGGTGGTGTCGCGGTGGGTCTGCGGGTTGGCGCCGTTGCGCTGCTGGTTGAGCATCACGAAATTGGGGTTTTCCAACTGCAGTTCCATGCACTTTTCGCCGTGGGAATTGTTCCCGAGGCGGCTGTCCGACAGCACCACCTTGGCGCCGTACAAGCGCAGCAGTTTCTGCTTTTCGGGGCTGTAGTTGTCAGGGATCACCAGCACCACTTTGTAGCCCAGCACATTGCCGGCCATCACCAGGCCAATGCCGGTATTGCCGCCGCTGGGCTCAATGATGGTTTGCCCGGAGTCGCGAATCAGCACGCCTCGACGTTCTGCGTCGAGGATCATGCCCAGGGCGATACGCGCCTTGTGGCTGCCGCCAGGGTTGAGGGATTCGAGCTTGGCGTAGACCTCGATGCCGAGGTCTTCGGAAAACTGCGCCAGGCGCACGATCGGCGTATGGCCGATCACGTCGAGAATGGAGTTATGCAACATCGCTCAGCCCCCGGATCAGTACAAAGGCATGTCGGGTTCGACGTCGCGAACCCAATGTTTCATGCCGCCCTGCAGGACTTTGGTATTGGCGAAGCCGGCGGCCAGCAGAGTGCTGGCGGCTTGCTCGGCGCGGGTTCCGGCGTAGCAGATCAGGTAATGGGTATTGTCGCGGCTCAGGCGGCCCAATTGCCCGTCCAGTTCGGCCAGGGGGATATGCACCACGCCCGGCAATTTGCACACTTCCAGCTCGCTGGCGTCGCGCACATCCAGCAACACGTCGGCGCTGCGCGGGTGTTCGAGCAGTTGCTTGAGCACGCGTGGTTTGATATAGCGCTCTTCGGCCAACGCGGGCTGGCTCGGAACGGCATCCGCGCACACGGCTGGCGCGACGCTTTCGCTGTGGCGCAGGTCTGAGCAGCATGGGCAGTCGGCGCGGCGTTTGAAGCGGATCTCGCTGAACTTCATGGCCAGCGCGTCGAAGCGCATCAGGCGGCCCGACAGCGGTTCGCCAATGCCAATGAGTAATTTGATCGCTTCGGTGGCCTGGATCATTCCGACCACACCCGGCAGCACACCGATCACGCCACCGGCGCTGCAGTTGGGTGCCAACTCGGCCGGCGGTGCTGAAGGAAACAGGCAGCGGTAGCACGGCCCGCCTTTGTAGTTGAGTACGCTGATCTGCCCATCGAAACGGTAGATGGCGCCGTACACCAACGGCTTGCCCAACTGCACACAGGCATCGTTGACCAGGTAGCGGGTGTCGAAATTGTCAGTGCCGTCGATCACCAGGTCATAAGCGCCTACCAGCTCCAGCGCATTGTCGGCGTTGAGGGCGGTGTTGTGGGCATTGATCTGGATATGGCTGTTGAGGTCTTGCAGCCGCCGCTTGGCCGACTCGACCTTGGGCATGCCCAGGGTGCTGTTGCCGTGCACGATCTGGCGTTGCAGGTTGCTGCTCTCGACCACGTCGAAATCCACCAGGCCCAGGGTGCCGATGCCGGCTGCCGCGAGGTACAGGCTGATGGGCGAGCCCAGGCCGCCGGTGCCGATGATCAGCACCTTGGCTTTTTTCAGGTTCAACTGGCCTTCACGGCCGACGCCGGGCAGGGTGATGTGGCGCACGTAGCGCTGGACTTCTTCGTTGCTCAGTGCGTCGACGTCCATGCCGCCGGAGGTGGCCAGCAGCACTTCGATACTGGCCTTTTCCGGCAAGGGTTCATCGGCGCCGATCAATTCTTCCTCGGCGGTGAACAGGAAGTGTTCCTTGAGCTGGTTGTTGTTTTCGTGGAACAGGTGCGAGCGCAGCTGCGGGTGGCTGCTGCAGAGGTTTTCAATGACTTCGCGCAATGTCGATCCAGTGCCCTCAAGGGTCGATTCCGGCAGCTTGGCCACGCGAACCAGGATATCGGGGAAAGAGACAGCGTTCATGGACAACTCCGTGTGCAGGTCGTTGAAGGGTTTAAGGGCGAATTGCTTGCCATCCCAGGCAAACAGCTTTGAGCCCAGGGCCTGGCCCTGGCGCACGTCCACCACCAGGTAGCTGACAGGGTGGATCGGCTCACCCAGGAACAGTGCCTTGTCCTGGTCTTCATCACTGAAATAGGCGCCGACGTCCGGGTGGGAGTGATAGATCACCACCACCGGGTTGTCACTGCGAAACGCCTTGTTCAGCAGCAGGGTGTCGGCCACCGAAAAGGTATAGCCATTGGCCGCGCTGCGCGGGTACATCTCGGGGTTCTTGTGGTGCAGCTCATTCTGGATATTGTTGCCCAGGTACACACTGCCATCGGCGAAGACAAAACCGCAGCATTCGTCCGGGTAGCTGCGGCTGGCGTGGGCATAGATCTGTTCCAGAGCGGTGGGGCGGAGTACTTCCATGTTTCTCTCGCGTTGTTGTCGTTGTGGTTTAAGGGTCAATTTTTCTTGGCCAGGAGTTTTTCAACCGGCAACTTGGTGATCGCAAATCCCGCCAGCAGGATGGCCGAGTACAGCATCAGGTCACGGGAAATTTCTACGCCTTCGTACCAGGCGCCGATGATCACCGCGAACACCGGGAAAATAATGAACACGAACGACAAAATGATCGGGCTCAAACGTTTGAGCAACATGAAATACACAATAAAACCGCCCACCGACGCCACCAGCCCCAGGTAGAACAGCGCACTCCAGGAGCGCAGGGTGATGTTTTCGAAGGTCGGTGTTTCAAACCACAGGCCGGCCACGAACAGCATCAGCCCGGCAATACCGATGGGCAGTGTGTTGTAGGTAATCACGCTGATGGCGCTGCCTTTTTGCTTGGTGATGACGTAGCACAAGGCATGCATGATCGCGGCGGTCAGAATCGCCAGCACGCCGAAGAATTCGGCGTGGTCCAGGTGCAGGCCCTGGCTCTTGATGATCATGTAAAGGCTGCCGAAACCGATGCCGATGCCGACCACCTGGGAAAAGTAGATGCGCTCGCGCAAAAACAGCGCGGAGAAAATCAGGATGAACACCGGCATGCAGCTGAACAGCAGGGCGGTGAGGCCGGACGACACATGCATTTCGCCGTAGTTGAGCAAGTAATAGGGAACGCTGAAATAAGACAGGGTCACAAATACGAAGAACCAGCGGCTTTCACGCGGGAACAGGATCGGCTCGCGGCGCACGAGGGCAAAACACAGGAACAGCGGGAACGCGATAAGAAAGCGCAGCCCGGCAGACGTCAGCGGCGGCACGCTTTCGACGGCGATCTTGATGCCCAGCCAGGTGGTGCCCCAACTCAGGCACACGATAAGAAACATCACGCTGGTGACCAGACCGGCCAGCCACTGTTTCTGATTTTTTGTTTTTGTAGTGTTTTCAAGAACGGCGGACATTGGCATCGTTTATTGCTTCCCTGAGCCGGAATTGAACTCTATATTGACTGTGTATTAAGTTGTTTCACCCGGTGATTGAACCCGTAAAAGCACACTATTAGGGCGAATGATGGCTGTCAAAACAAATATTGACATGGTGTCAATTATGCGTGAGGGGTTGGCCAGCGGTCAGGGCGTGAAGTACAAACGCCTGTCCGATGTGATGGAGCGGGGCATCCTTGAAGGCTTGATTGAACCGGGGCGCAAACTGCCGCCCCATCGGGTTCTTTCCGATAATCTCGGCGTGACCATCGGCACCATCAGCCGCGCCTACGGCGAGCTGGAGCGACTGGGGTTAGTGGTGGCACGTGTTGGTGACGGCACCTTCGTGCGCAAGCGTGGGATGGAGCGCCAGCGTGATGAAGGCTTTCGCAACGTCAGCGAAGAGCCGCGCCAGTATTTCGACATGAGCCGAAACATGCACATTCCCGGGCAAGAAACGGTGTTCCTGGCCCAAAGCTTCCAAACCTTGTCGACCAACGCCAAGTTCCTCCAGGACATCAGCGCCTACACGCCGGACGCCGGTTTGCCGCGCTACCGCGAGGCCGGTGCGCAATGGCTGGTGCAGCGCGATTTTCATCCGATTCCCGAGCAGGTCATCTGCGTCAATGGCGGCCAGCATGGCCTGCTCTGCGCCATGATGGCGTTGCTGCGGGCGGGGGATACGGTGGTCACTGAGCAACTGACTTACCCAGGGCTTATCACCGCCGCACGCATGCTCGGTGTACGGCTGATCGGCCTGGAGATGGATGACGAAGGCGTGCTGCCCGGTGCGCTGGATGAAGTCTGTCGTAATCACCGGGTTTCGGCGTTGTACTGCACCCCGACGATTCAGAACCCGACCACGGCCGTGCTGTCGGTCGCGCGCCGGGAAGCGCTGGCCAAGGTGTGCCGCGAGCATAATCTGCTGATTCTGGAAGACGAAGCCCACGGTGTGTTGGTGGAAGATCGCCCGCCGCCGCTGAGTTTTTTCGCGCCCGAACGTACGATTTTGATCAGCAGCCTGAGCAAGGCGGTGTCTGCCGGATTGCGCGTGGGGTATGTGCATGCGCCACCGGCATTGGTCAGCCGGATTTCGGCGGCCTTGCGCTCGACCTGCTGGATGGCCACGCCGGTGACGCTGGAGCTGGCGACACAGTGGATCGAAAACGGCACGGCAGAATACCTGTTGCGCCAGCAAATCAACGAGATCAGCCGGCGCAAGGCCCTGGTGCGTGATCTGCTGGTGGGGCTGGAATACCGCACTCACCTCAACAGCCCACACTTCTGGATTGAAGTGCCGGAGCCCTGGCGTGCGTCGGAAATCGAGGCGGAACTTAAGCAGAATAATTACCTGATCGCCACCGCAGAGGCGTTTGCCGTAGGGCAGACGGCGGTGCCGCAGTTTATTCGGGCGAGTATCTGTAATACGTCGGGTGACGATCAGTTGCTGCGTGAGGGCTTTGACGCGCTCGCCACCGCGCTGGGGCAGGGCGGTGACAGGTTTCAGCTGTAGGCAGGTTTACCGCGTTATCGTTCATCGCAGGCAAGCCAGCTCCCACATTTGGAATGCATTCCCCTGTGGGAGCTGGCTTACTGGGGCCAGTTCAGGCATCCACTCCTCGAATCAGCACTCCACACCTTTCTCCACCAGAATCTCCCCCATTTGGAATGCATTCCCTTGTGGGAGCTGGCTTGCCTGCGATGGCGCCCGTGCAGGCACCCACTATTTGAAGCGGCGCTCCACACCTTTCTCCACCAAAATCTTCGCCGAAATCTCTTCCACCGAAAAATGCGTGGAATTGATGTGCGCAATATTCTCGCGACGGAACAAATTTTCCACTTCGCGCACTTCGAACTCGCACTGGGCATAGCTGGAGTAGCGGCTGTTGGGCTTGCGCTCGTTGCGGATGGCGGTGAGACGGTCCGGGTCGATGGTCAGGCCGAACAGCTTGTGCGAATGCGCACGCAGGGCGGCGGGCAGCGTCAGGTGCTCCATGTCGTCTTCGGTGAGCGGGTAGTTGGCCGCGCGGATACCGAACTGCATGGCCATGTACAGGCAGGTCGGGGTCTTGCCGCAGCGAGACACGCCCACCAGGATCAGGTCGGCCTTGTCATAGTAGTGGGTGCGAGCGCCGTCATCGTTGTCGAGGGCGAAGTTCACCGCCTCGATACGCTCCATGTAGTTGGAGTTATGGCCAATGGAATGGGACTTGCCCACGGAATAGGAGGAATGTTCACTCAGCTCCTGTTCCAATGGCGCCAGGAACGTAGAGAAGATGTCGATCATGAAACCATTGGAGGTTGCCAGGATCTCACGAATGTCCTGGTTGACGATGGTGTCGAAAATGATCGGGCGAAAACCGTCTTTTTCGGCCGCCAGATTGATTTGTTGTACCATGGCCCGCGCTTTATCCACGCTGTCTATATACGGCCGCGTGAATTTGGCGAAGGTAATGTTTTCGAACTGCGCGAGCAGGCTCTGGCCCAATGTTTCGGCTGTAATGCCGGTGCCGTCGGAAATAAAGAAAGCAGATCGTTTCATTTGAGCCCTGGGCCTTAAGCTGATGGCGAATCTTGGATATGATAGGCGCGATTTTGCCGTCCCGCAGTGGGCCGCATTCTCACTTATTTTCCAGGTCCAGGCCACAAGCGCTGGCGTTTGCTCCTACTGAGCCGCCGGCGTCCTGAGCTTTTCCAACACAGAAAGTGGAGAGATCACCTTGGTAGAGTACGTAGTTTCCCTCGATAAGCTCGGCGTCCATGATGTAGAGCATGTGGGGGGCAAGAACGCATCCCTCGGCGAGATGATCAGTAATCTTGCAGGCGCTGGAGTCTCGGTGCCCGGTGGTTTCGCCACCACGGCCCAGGCTTACCGCGATTTCCTCGAGCTGAGCGGCCTCAACGCCCAGATCCACGCCGCGCTGGATGCCCTGGACGTCGATGACGTCAACGCCCTGGCGAAAACCGGCAGCCAGATCCGCCAATGGATCATGGACGCCGAGTTCCCCGAAAAGCTCAACGAAGAAATCCGTACCGCCTTTGCGGCACTGTCGGCCGGCAACCCGGACATGGCGGTTGCCGTGCGCTCCTCGGCCACCGCCGAAGACTTGCCGGACGCCTCCTTTGCGGGCCAGCAGGAAACCTTCCTGAACATCCGCGGCGTTGAAAACGTGATCCGCGCAGCCAAGGAAGTGTTTGCCTCGCTGTTCAACGATCGCGCTATTTCCTACCGCGTACACCAGGGTTTCGACCACAAGCTGGTGGCCCTGTCTGCCGGTGTACAGCGCATGGTGCGTTCGGAAACCGGCACCGCCGGCGTGATGTTCACCCTGGACACCGAATCCGGTTTCCGTGACGTGGTGTTTATCACCGGCGCCTACGGCCTGGGCGAAACCGTCGTACAAGGCGCGGTCAACCCGGACGAGTTCTACGTCCACAAACACACCCTTGAGGCCGGCCGCCCGGCCATCCTGCGCCGCAACCTGGGCAGCAAGGCCATCAAGATGATCTACGGCGACGAGGCCAAGGCCGGTCGCTCGGTGAAAACCGTTGAAGTCGACAAGGCCGAACGCGCGCGTTTCTGCCTGACCGACGCAGAAGTCAGCGAACTGGCCAAACAAGCGATGATCATCGAAAAGCACTACAAGTGCCCGATGGACATCGAGTGGGCCAAGGACGGTGACGACGGCAAGCTGTACATCGTGCAAGCGCGCCCGGAAACCGTGAAGAGCCGCACTTCGGCCAACGTGATGGAACGCTACCTGTTGAAAGAAACCGGTACCGTGCTGGTGGAAGGCCGCGCCATCGGCCAGCGCATCGGCGCCGGCAAGGTGCGGATCATCAAGGACGTGTCCGAAATGGACAAAGTCCAGCCCGGCGACGTGCTGGTCTCCGACATGACCGACCCGGACTGGGAACCGGTGATGAAACGCGCCAGCGCCATCGTCACCAACCGTGGTGGGCGTACCTGCCACGCGGCGATTATTGCCCGTGAGTTGGGGATTCCTGCAGTTGTGGGTTGCGGCAACGCCACCCAACTGTTGAAAGACGGTCAGGGTGTGACGGTGTCCTGCGCTGAAGGCGACACCGGCTTCATCTTTGAAGGTGAACTGGGCTTCGACATCAAGCAAAACTCCATCGATGCCATGCCGGACCTGCCGTTCAAGATCATGATGAACGTCGGTAACCCCGACCGCGCCTTCGATTTCGCACAGTTGCCGAACGCCGGTGTGGGCCTGGCCCGCCTCGAGTTCATCATCAACCGCATGATCGGCGTGCACCCCAAGGCCCTGCTGAACTACGACGGCCTGCCGCTGGAGATCAAGGAAAGCGTCGACAAACGCATCGCCGGCTACAACGACCCAGTGGGTTTCTACGTCGAGAAGCTGGTGGAAGGCATCAGCACCCTGGCGGCGGCGTTCTACCCGAAAAAGGTCATCGTGCGCCTTTCGGACTTCAAGTCCAACGAGTACGCCAACCTGATCGGCGGCAAGCTCTACGAGCCCGAAGAAGAAAACCCGATGCTGGGCTTCCGTGGCGCTTCGCGTTACATCAGCGAAGCCTTCCGCGACTGCTTCGAGCTGGAATGCCGTGCCCTCAAGCGCGTGCGCAACGAGATGGGCCTGACCAACGTCGAGATCATGGTGCCGTTTGTACGCACCCTGGGCGAAGCGAGCCAGGTCGTCGACCTGCTGGCTGAAAACGGCTTGTCCCGCGGCGAAAACGGCCTGCGCGTGATCATGATGTGCGAACTGCCGTCCAACGCCATCCTGGCCGAAGAGTTCCTGGAGTTCTTCGACGGCTTCTCCATCGGCTCCAACGACCTGACTCAGCTGACCCTGGGCCTGGACCGTGACTCGGGGATCATCGCGCACCTGTTTGATGAGCGTAACCCTGCGGTCAAGAAGCTGCTGGCCAACGCTATCCAGGCCTGTAACAAGGCCGGCAAGTACATCGGCATCTGCGGCCAAGGCCCTTCCGACCACCCGGACCTGGCCAAATGGCTGATGGAACAGGGTATCGAAAGCGTTTCCTTGAACCCCGACTCCGTGCTGGAAACCTGGTTCTTCCTGGCGGAAGGCCAAGCGTCCGCCTAAGGTCGTGACGTCAAAAGTGCCGGTCCCCCAGCCTGGGTGACCGGCATTCTTATCTGTACAGGGCGGAACTCCATCCGGACGCCGCCCTTTTTTGTGCAAGAGCATTATGCAAAGCAGCAGCAACCTATTTCCCGTCGCCTTGATCAGTGCTGAACGTCGTGGCGACCTGAGTGAAGATGTGTACCGCCTCAAACCCGGTAACAGCCCCGACGGCACCGTCGAGCTGGCTGTGACCCGTTTGGGTTTGGCGGATGCCCCGGAAAACCGGGGCACGCCGGTTATTTTATTGCACGGCAGTTTTTCCAATCGGCGCTTCTGGTATTCGCCCAAAGGTATCGGCTTGGGCGCTTACCTGGCGCGTCAGGGATTTGATGTATGGATCCCGGAAATGCGCGGCCATGGCCTGTCCAAGCGCAATCAGGACTACGCCAGAAATCGCGTCGCCGATTACGCGCGTTACGATTTGCCGGCGATCGGCGCATTTGTCCGTGAGCAGAGCGCACAAATCCCGCACTGGGTCGGCCACTCCCTGGGCGGCACCGCCTTGGCAGCGGCCCTGGGCGGTCAGCACCTTGGCGCGCCAGCTGTGGCGTCGGTGGCGCTGTTCGGTTGCCAGGTCAGCCGCACCCACTGGCCGTTGAAGATTCCGCCGCTGGAGTGGACCGGCCGGTTGCTCTTGAAACGTTTTGGTGAAGTATCCGGCGTACGGCTCAAACGCGGCCCCGAGGACGAGCCGGCGGGCGTGATGATCGAAGCGATGCGCTGGAATGGCCTGTTCGGTCGTTTTGGCGATGGCAACCAGGACTGGTGGAAAGGCCTGGCCGATGTCGACGTGCCGCTGCTGGCGGTCAGCGCTGCCGGCGATCAACAGGACCCGGACTGGGCCTGTCGCAAATTATTCGAACAAGTGGGCTCTGAGCATCGCCAATACCTGTGCCTGGGGCGCAAGCAAGGCTTCAGCGGGGATTTCGGACATGTCGAGATGCTGGTCAGCAAGGCCGCGCAGGTTGAAGTGTGGCCGTTGGTGGCGCAGTGGTTGAAAGAACCACTGACACCTTTATTCGCGGCAGAGCCGCAGGTCATCGCCATGGTTTGACGCAGCCGCTCTGCCAGGGGCGTTTCACTCGCGCGAGGTTGCGGCTAAGATATGACGCGGCAAACGTTTCTGGTCATATTCAGTCGTGCAGTGGCTATTGCGTTGCGACGATGTGAGTCTGATCATGGCCGCGACTGACGAGAGCGCACTTAAAGTTCAACCGTTGTGACGCGTTTTTCTGATGTACACCGTGGGATGTTCGACCTCTTCCTTGATGACAGGAGTTTCCCGATGATCCATTACGTGACGCCCGATCTTTGCGACGCCTACCCTGAGCTGGTGCAGGTAGTTGAGCCGATGTTCAGTAATTTCGGTGGCCGAGACTCCTTTGGCGGTGAAATCGTCACCATCAAGTGCTTCGAAGACAACTCGCTGGTCAAGGAACAAGCCGACCAACCAGGCGCCGGCAAGGTGCTGGTAGTGGACGGCGGCGGCTCCCTGCGTCGCGCGCTGCTGGGCGACATGATCGCCGAGAAAGCTGCAAAAAATGGCTGGGAAGGGTTGGTGATCTACGGTTGCGTGCGTGATGTCGATGTCCTCGCCCAGACTGACCTGGGTGTGCAGGCGTTGGCACCGCACCCGATGAAGACCGACAAGCGCGGCATTGGCGACCTGAACGTGGTAGTGACGTTTGCCGGCGTGACCTTCCGCCCTGGCGAATACATCTACGCCGACAATAATGGCGTGATCGTTTCGCCAAGCCCGCTGAAAATGCCTGAATAAACCGCAGTAGCCGAAAGGGGTGAGGATGTTCGAGGAAGAAAACGCGCAGTGGGGGCTGGTGCATGCCCTGGTGCTGGACGGTAAAGGCGGTGCGCGTTCGATTGCCCGGACTGAGCTCGACGATTTACAGCTGCAGCCCCAGGAAAGCCTGTGGCTGCATTGGGATCGCAGCCATCCACAGACCCAGACCTGGTTGCGTAAATCCAGCGGTCTGAGCGAATTCGCCTGCGACCTGTTGCTGGAGGAGAACACCCGCCCGCGCCTCTTGCCGCTGCCGGACAGCGAATTGCTGCTGTTTCTGCGTGGGGTCAACCTCAACCCGGGCGCCGAGCCGGAAGACATGGTCTCGGTGCGTATTTTCGCGGCCGCCAGCCGCGTGATTTCCCTGCGCTTGCGCCCATTGCGGGCTACCGACGAGCTGCTGGTGCAACTGGCGGAGGGCAAAGGGCCAAAAACCGCCTCTGAACTCATCCTTTATATGGCGCAGTACCTGACCAATAAAGTGCAGGATCTGGTCACCGACCTGTCCGAAGTCGTCGATTTAGAGGAAGAAAAACTCGATGCCGACGAACGGTATACGCCGGAGCACGGCAACGTGTTGCAGATCCGCCGACGGGCTGCCGGACTGAAGCGTTTCCTGGCGCCGCAGCGGGATATTTTTGCCCAGCTGACGCGGATCAAATTGCCGTGGTTCTGTGACGACGATGCTGACTACTGGAACGAGTTGAACAACAGCCTGACCCGTTACCTGGAAGAGCTCGAACTGACCCGGGAGCGCGTGGGGCTGGTGCTTGAGGCCGAAGACCGGCGCTTGAGCGTGCGCATGAATCGCACGATGTACCGCTTCGGGATCATCACCGGGATCTTCCTGCCGATGAGTTTTCTGACCGGTTTGCTGGGCATAAATGTGGGCGGGATTCCGTTCTCCGCCAGCCCCTATGGATTCGTGATTGCCTGCTTGTTGATGGTCTCGGTAGCGCTCGGACAATGGTGGTTATTTCGACGATTGCGCTGGGTTTGACCTGAATATGACCTGAACACAAGCAGGGGCATATGTGACCCCAAGAATTTAACCCTCGTCTTTTAACTCACTTGCGAGAGGTCTTTATGCACGATCCGTTCGAACAGTCTTTGCGTGACATGCTCAATGCTTCGCCATCCAACCGTGATGACGATGCCTGCCTGGGCCGCGTGTTGAAAACCGCCAATCGTCAGGTAGGGGCGGGTGACCTGTTCGGGCTGCTGGGTCGTTGGTTGCCGGCGTTGATGATGGCCCTGAACAATGGTTCGGCCCACGTATCGCCGGTTTCGCGTCGTAAACCTCTTGCTCGCACTGCTGATAAGGCTGATTGAATATGGAACTTGATCTCTGGACCCAGAGCCTGGTCACCGCGATGACCGCATTGTGGACCAAGGTGGCGAATTTCATTCCCAACCTGTTTGGTGCTCTGGTTTTGGTGTTGCTGGGCTTTGTCGTGGCCAAGTTGCTCGATACCCTGCTGTCCAAGTTGCTCGCAAAATTGGGGCTGGACCGCTTGATGGCAGGCACCGGCCTGACTAAGCTGCTGGGCCGCGCCGGGTTGCAGGTGCCGATCTCCACCCTCATCGGGAAGATCGTTTATTGGTTTGTTCTGCTTATTTTTCTGGTTTCTGCGGCTCAATCCCTTGGACTTGAGCGAGTTTCAGCTACGCTCGACATGCTGGCGCTGTATTTGCCGAAGGTTTTCGGCGGCGCGCTGGTGTTGCTGGTAGGTGTTTTGCTGGCGCAACTGGCCAACGGGCTGGTGCGCGGGGCCGCTGAAGGCGTGGGGCTGGACTATGCTGCGGGCCTGGGGCGAATCGCCCAGGGACTGGTGATCATCATCAGTATTTCCGTCGCGATCAGCCAGTTGGAGGTCAAAACCGACCTGCTCAACCACGTGATTGTAATTGTTTTGATTACCGTTGGTCTGGCCGTTGCACTGGCCATGGGTTTGGGAAGCCGGGAAATTGCCGGTCAGATTCTTGCGGGAATCTATGTGCGTGAGCTGTATCAGGTTGGGCAACAGGTGCGTGTGGGCGAGGTTGAAGGGCAAATCGAGGAGATCGGCACGGTCAAGACGACGGTGCTGACCGATGACGGTGAGCTGGTATCGCTGTCCAATCGGATTCTCCTCGAGCAGCAGGTCAGTAGCCGCTAACCCGGCAAATCCTGCTAATGTACGCCGCCGCAAACCCGGGTGACCGGGCTGTAGCGGACATTGACCTGACTGTCGGCACGACTTGTTTTGAATAAAGCCCAAACGCTGTCCACGCGCTATGACCCCCGTGAGCTCTCTGATGAGGAGTTGGTCGCGCGCTCGCACACGGAGCTGTTTCACGTAACACGCGCGTACGAAGAATTGATGCGCAGATATCAACGCACTCTGTTCAACGTTTGTTCAAGGTATTTGGGGAACGATAGAGACGCGGATGATGTCTGTCAGGAAGTGATGCTCAAGGTGCTATACGGCCTGAAGAACTTTGAGGGAAAATCGAAGTTCAAGACATGGCTCTATAGCATCACGTACAACGAGTGCATCACGCAGTATCGTAAGGAACGGCGAAAGCGTCGCTTGATGGACGCTTTGAGTCTGGACCCCCTTGAGGAAGCGTCTGAAGAAAAGGCGCCGGTACCCGAGGAAAAGGCCGGACTTGATCGCTGGTTGGTGCATGTGAATCCGATTGACCGGGAAATTTTGGTGCTACGATTTGTCGCAGAGCTGGAGTTTCAGGAAATTGCTGACATCATGCACATGGGTTTGAGTGCTACAAAAATGCGTTACAAGCGTGCTCTTGATAAATTACGTGAGAAATTTGCGGGCGAGACTGAAACTTAGTGCGTGGCAAATATCTCTTACGTGTAGGCAAGTTCTGTTAGACTTGTCGCCGAGTTGTCCCCCGGTTTGTGGGACTGCTTTACAATCACCAGATGGGGATTTAACGGATGAAACTGAAAAACACCTTGGGCTTTGCCATTGGTTCTCTTATTGCTGCCACTTCTTTCGGCGCTCTGGCACAAGGCCAAGGCGCAGTTGAAGGCCAGCTGTTCTACAAGAAGCAGTTCAACGATAGCGTCAAGCACATCGAAGACGGCTTCAACCCTGGCGCTAGCATCGGTTACTTCTTGACCGACGACGTGTCGATCAACCTGAACTACGACACCACCAACCACACCCGTTCGAACGACGGTACTGGTTCCCAGAAGATCAAAGGTGACACTGGCAGCGTAACTGCTCAGTACCACTTCGGTCAGGCTGGTGTTGATTCCCTGCGTCCATACGTAGAAGGTGGTTTCGGTCACCAGAGCCGTACCAACGTTGAAGCTGATGGCCACAAAGGTCGTGACCAGACCACTCTGGCAATCGCTGGCGCTGGCGTGAAGTACTACTTCACCAACAACCTGTTCGCTCGTGCTGGCGTTGAAGCTGACTACGGCATCGACAACGGCAAGTGGGACTACTCCGCACTGGTTGGCCTGGGTGTGAACTTCGGCGGCAACGCTGGCGCAGTCGCTCCAGCTCCTACCCCAGCACCAGCTCCAGAGCCAACTCCAGAGCCAGAAGCTCCAGTTGCTCAGGTTGTTCGTGTTGAGCTGGACGTTAAGTTCGACTTCGACAAGTCGGTTGTTAAGCCTAACAGCTACGGCGACGTGAAAAACCTGGCCGACTTCATGGCTCAGTACCCAGCTACCAACGTAGAAGTTGCTGGTCACACTGACTCCATCGGTCCAGACGCTTACAACCAGAAGCTGTCCCAGCGTCGTGCTGACGCTGTTAAGCAAGTCCTGGTTAAAGACGGCGTTGCTCCTAGCCGCATCACCGCGGTAGGTTACGGCGAATCCCGCCCAGTTGCTGATAACGCAACTGAAGCTGGTCGCGCTGTTAACCGTCGCGTAGAAGCGTCGGTTGAAGCTCAAGCTGCTCAGTAATTACTGAGTAGTAGAAAAAGCCCGGCTTAGGCCGGGCTTTTTTTTGCCTGAAATTTGCCTCAGGCGCTCGCTGACACCGCAATGCAGGCGGCTTGCTCTGCGCCAGCAACACTGCCGATCACCAGGATCGCCGGGCTTTTCAGAGCAAATACCTGTGCATCGGTGTGCATGTGCGCCAGAGTGCTGCGCCATTCGCGCTGCTGAGGCAATGAGGCGTTCTCGATCATCGCCACTGGCATATCCGCTGCCATGCCACCCTCCAGCAATTGCTGACGAATCTCCTCCAGCTTCGCCACGCCCATATACACCACCAATGTCGTCCCGCCCTCGGCCAAGGCGCGCCAGTTCAGGCTGCTGTCGTCCTGGGTATGCGCGGTGACCAGCGTGACGCCGCGACTGACCCCGCGCAGCGTCAGGGGAATATCGCAGTTCGTTGCACCCGCCAGGCCCGCGGTAATCCCGTTGACCAATTCCACCTCTATCCCGTGTTCTCGCAACCACAGCGCTTCTTCGCCACCCCGGCCGAAAATACACGGGTCGCCGCCTTTGAGCCGCACCACGCATTTGCCTTGGCGCGCATAGCGCAACATCAGGCGCTGGATAAAATCCTGGGGTGTCGAACGGCAGCCGCCGCGCTTGCCCACGGTGACTACCCGGGCGTCCGGGCAGTGTTCCAGCACCCTAGCGTTGACCAAGTCATCGATCAGCACCACATCGGCCGCGTGCAGGGCGCGTACCGCTTTGAGGGTTAACAGCTCCGGATCACCGGGGCCTGCGCCTACCAGCCAGACTTTTGCGCTCATGTTTATCCCCTCACACACTGATTGCGATTGGCAGCGACGTGCTGGCCAAAAGACGTTTGATTTCCGGAACGCAGGAGCCGCATTGCGTGCCGCACCCCAGTTCCTGTTTAAGCCCGGCCAGGTCCAGGCCACGGCCAATACCGGCACATACCGCGCTTTCACTGACGTTCTTGCAGTTGCACACAATTTTGCTGCTGGCCGCTGCGCCTCCCGGTGGTGCACTGAGCGGCGCAAGTAACCAGCGCCGAAGTTGATCGTCGGCACGGCCTTCCAGCCACAAACTCTGCAGCCAATGCCGCGCCAGGGTTTCGCCGGCCAGGCGCAGCGCGGTAATGCGGCCTTTTTCGATTTTTACCCGCTTGCCAATCGAGCGGCGCGGATCGTCATAGGCCATGACCGGGCCGTCATTGAGGCCCAACAGTTCGTCGATACGGGTTAACAGTTGCAAATCGGGCGCTTCGGTATGGGCTGCGCGCACCAGAAGAGCCGGCCGTTCACGCCCGGCCAGGCTCAAGCTGACGTAGGCAAAGCCCTCACACAGCGGGCGGAGGGCGTCAAAGTGTTGCTGTACATTTCCTTCGATCAACGCGAACAACTGCCACGGTAGTTGCACGGCCTCCAGGCGCACGCCGCTGTGTTTGAGTTCGGGCTGTTTCGACAAGGGGTCGAACGCCGGCTGGGTAAGGGCATTAACACCGCCCTTGAGAAAACGATCACCCCAATGCATGGGCAGGAACGCCTGACCTGGGCGCACGCTGTCATCACTGCTGACGGCGACAATCACACTGCCGCGACGGCTTTTCAGGCTGATCAGGTCGCCCTCTTTGAAACGATGCCGACGCAGCTCATCCGGGTGCAGGCTCAGCAAGGCTTCATTGACATGGCCGAACAATTGCGCGGCCGTGCCGGTGCGGCTCATGCCGTGCCATTGATCGCGCAGGCGCCCGGTGATCAGGGTCAATGGGAAGCGCGCATCACGTTGTTCTTTGGCGGCGCGGTAAGGGTCGGCGATAAAGTGCGCGCGACCGCTGTCTGTCGGGAACACACCCTCGGTGTACAGGCGCGGCGTGCCGGCGTGTGCGCCCTCTGGAAATGGCCATTGCTGCGGGCCGAGCCGGTCGAGCAGGGCATGGCTGATACCCGACAAGTCGAGGTCGCGGTGGCGGGTCAGCACCTTGTATTCATCAAAGATCTGCGCCGGTTGCTCGAAGGCGAACAAGCTCGGCAACCCCGGACGCAAGTGTTGCTCCAGGCGCTGTGCGAAATCCACGGTAATCGCCCAGTCCGGCCGTGCTTCCCCAGGTGGGGCGACGGCGCGTCGTACGTGGGAAATCCGCCGTTCGGAATTGGTCACCGTGCCTTCTTTCTCGCCCCAACTGGCGGCGGGTAACAGCAGGTCGGCGTAGGCGGCGGTTTCGGTCGTGCGAAAAGCCTCCTGCAATACCACGAATGGGCAGGCCGCTAATGCCGCACGCACGCTGTTCTGGTCCGGCAATGATTGCGCGGGGTTGGTGCAGGCAATCCACACGGCCTTGATCTTGCCGGCCTGGATCTGTTCGAACAGTTCGATAGCCGTCAGCCCGGTAGACGCTGGCAACGTTTCGACGCCCCAATAAGCCGCGACTTCGGCCCTGTGCTCAGGGTTGGCCGCCTCGCGATGCCCCGGCAGCAGGTTCGACAAACTGCCGGTTTCGCGCCCGCCCATGGCATTCGGTTGGCCGGTCAGGGAAAACGGCCCGCAACCCGGCCGACCAATAGTGCCGGTGGCCAGGTGCAGGTTGATCAGCGCACTGTTTTTGGCACTGCCGGCGGTGGATTGGTTAAGCCCCATGCACCACAGCGAGAGAAAACTGCTGGAGGTGCCGACCCACTCTGCACACAGACGCAACTGCTCAACGCTGATGCCGCACAACTGCGTGACCATCTGCGGCGTGTAGTCATGCACCAGTCGCTTCAATTCGAGCAACCCATCGGTATGCGCCTGGATAAAGTCGCGGTCGATCCAGTCTTCCCACAGCAACAGGTGCAAGATCCCATGGAACAGCGCCACATCGGTGCCCGGCAGGATCGCCAGGTGCAAGTCGGCCAAATCGCAGGTATCCGTGCGCCGTGGGTCAATCACCAGCACTTTCATTTGCGGGCGCCGTGCCTTGGCTTCCTCAAGGCGTCGGAACAGGACCGGATGGGCGTAGGCCATGTTGCTGCCGACGATCATCACGCAGTCACTCGATTCCAGGTCCTCATAGCTGCACGGCGGCGCATCCGCACCCAGGCTGCGTTTGTAGCCGACCACCGCCGAAGACATGCACAGCCGCGAATTGCTATCGATATTGTTGGTGCCCACCAGTGCGCGGGCCAGCTTGTTGAAGCTGTAGTAGTCCTCGGTCAGCAACTGGCCGGAGATGTAAAACGCCACGCTGTCCGGCCCATGTTCGGCAAGGGTGTCGGCGAACACGTTGGCCGCGTGGTCCAGGGCGCTGTCCCAGTCGGTGCGGGCACGGGCCAGGCCTTTGCCCAGGCGCAGTTCCGGGTACAAGGCGCGGGCCGCCAGGTCGCCGGTCAAGTGCAGGCTGGAACCCTTGCTGCACAACTTGCCGAAGTTAGCCGGGTGGCTCGGGTCGCCTTGCACACCCAGGATCTGCGTGCCGTCATGCTCGATCAGCACGCCGCAACCCACCCCGCAGTAACAGCAGGTGGACGCAGTGGTCTGGCGGCTCATCAACCGGCGTCCCGCAGGGCCAGCATCACCCGGCCGTTTTCCACACGGGCGGGGTGATGATGGGCGCAGCCGATGTCCGGCGCCTGGGCTTCGCCCGACGCCAGGTCGATCTGCCAGTTGTGCAGCGGGCAGGCCACGCGTTTGCCGTAGATCAAGCCTTGGGACAGCGGCCCGCCTTTGTGTGGGCAGCGGTCATCGAGTGCGAAAACTTCATCGTCACTGGTACGAAAAATCGCAATATCGCCTTTTGGCCCATTGATGATGCGCGAGCCCAGGGCGTTGATCTCATCGAGGGCGCAGATATCCAGCCAGTTCATACCGACACCTCCAACTGCTTGACGGGGATGACTTCGAATTCCTTTTTCAGCAGCGGCTGTTCCAGGCGTTCTTTCCACGGGTCTTGTTCGAATGACAGCGAGAATTGCAGGCGCTCGTTGAGGGCCTGACGCCGGGCCGGGTCTTCCAGAACAGCTTTCTTGATGTGCTCCATGCCTACCCGTTGCAGGTAATGCACGGTGCGCTCCAGGTAGAAAGCCTCTTCGCGATACAGCTGCAGGAACGCGCCGTTGTATTCGCGCACTTCCTCGGCGGTTTTGAGCTTGACGAAGAACTCCGCGACTTCAGTCTTGATCCCGCCGTTGCCGCCGATGTACATCTCCCAGCCGGAGTCGACGCCGATTATGCCGACGTCCTTGATACCCGCTTCCGAGCAGTTGCGTGGGCAACCGGACACCGCCAGCTTGACCTTGTGCGGCGACCACATGTTGAACAGGTCGTGCTCCAGCTCGATGCCCAACTGTGTGGAGTTCTGCGTGCCGAAGCGGCAGAACTCGCTGCCCACGCAGGTCTTCACGGTGCGGATGGATTTGCCGTAAGCGTGGCCGGAGGGCATGTCGAGGTCCTTCCACACACCGGGCAAATCCTGTTTCTTGATGCCCAGCAGGTCGATACGCTGGCCGCCGGTGACCTTGACCATTGGCACGTTGTACTTGTCGGCCACGTCGGCAATGCGCCGCAGCTCCGACGGATTGGTCACACCGCCCCACATCCGTGGGACTACGGAGTAGGTGCCGTCTTTCTGAATATTGGCGTGGGCGCGTTCGTTGATCAGGCGCGATTGCGGGTCGTCCTTGGCCTCGCCGGGCCAGGTGGAGATCAGGTAATAGTTCAGGGCCGGGCGGCAGGTGGCGCAACCGTTGGGGGTGCGCCAGTTCAGGTAGCTCATGGTGCCGGCGATGGTCAGCAGGTGCTGGTCGCGGATCGCCTGGCGAATTTGCCCGTGGTTGAGGTCGCTGCAGCCGCAGATGGCTTTTTCGCTTTTGGGTTTGACGTCGGCGGCGCCGCCCACGGTGTTAATCAAAATCTGCTCCACCAACCCCGCGCAGGAGCCGCAGGAGCTGGCGGCCTTGGTGTGTTTTTTGACGTCATCGACACTGAACAATCCGTGTTCCTGGATCGCCTTGACGATGGTGCCTTTGCACACGCCGTTGCAGCCGCAGACTTCGGCGTTGTCGGCCATGCTCATGGCTTTGTCCTGGCCTTGATGGCCCACATCGCCCAGCGCGTTCTCACCGAACATCAGGTGATCACGGATCTCGCCAATCGCGTGGTTCTCACGGATCTGGCGGAAATACCAACCACCGTCGGCGGTATCGCCGTACAGGCACGCGCCGACCAGGATGTCGTCCTTGATCACCAGCTTCTTGTACACGCCGCCAATCGGGTCAGAGAGGGTGATGGTCTCAGTGCCTTCGCCACCCATGAAATCCCCGGCGGAAAACAGGTCGATGCCGGTGACCTTCAGCTTGGTCGAGGTCACCGAGCCTTTGTAAGTGGCAAAGCCCAGTTGGGCCAGGTGATTGGCGCAGACCTTGGCCTGTTCGAACAGGGGCGCCACCAGGCCGTAGGCGATCCCACGGTGGCTGGCGCACTCGCCGATGGCATAGATGCGCGGGTCGTAGGTTTGCAGAGTGTCATTGACCAGAATCCCACGGTTGCAGGGGATGCCGGATTTCTCTGCCAGTTCGGTGTTGGGGCGGATGCCGGCGGCCATCACCACCAAGTCGGCGGGGATGATGTCGCCATTCTTGAACTGCACCGAGCCGACACGACCGTTGCCGGCGTCGTGCAGGGCCTGGGTTTGCTCGCACAGGCGAAACACCAGGCCACGGCTTTCCAGTTCGGTTTGCAGCAACTGGCCGCTGGTCTTGTCCAGCTGGCGCTCCAGCAGCCATTCGCCGATGTGCACCACGGTCACGTGCATGCCGCGCAACATCAGGCCGTTGGCGGCTTCCAGGCCGAGCAGGCCACCGCCGATGACCACCGCGTGCTTGTGGGTTTTGGCGGTGTCGATCATGGCCTGGGTGTCGGCGATGTCGCGGTAGCCGATCACACCCTGCAAGGTATTGCCGGGGATTGGCAGGATAAAAGGCGTCGAGCCGGTGGCAATCAACAGGCGGTCGTACTCGGCCTCACTGCCGTCCTCGGCGATGACGATGCGTCTTACGCGGTCGATCTGCACCACTTTGCGGTTGAGCAACAGCTTGATGTGGTTGTCCAGGTACCAGTCGAGGTCGTTGAGCACGATCTCTTCGAAGGTCTGCTCGCCGGCCAGCACCGGTGACAGCAGGATGCGGTTGTAGTTGGTGTGGGGCTCGGCGCCGAACACCGTGATGTCGTACAGGTCGCTGCTCAGCTTGAGCAATTCTTCAAGGGTGCGAACCCCGGCCATGCCGTTGCCGATCATCACCAATTTGAGTTTTTTCATGTCGTTCTCCGCAATGGCTCGACAAATCGTGCGCAAACAAAAAAGGCGCCCCCACCAGTTACCTGGCGAGGACACCTTTGTCCGGTCCCGTTCTCTCGGGAAGCTCGATCCTTCGACGTTGAAGGGGCGGCTATATGTGAGTTGTTGATGAAGCTAATGCAGCGGTTGTGCCAAGTCGCCAGGCGCCCGCTTTATTGGGATTGCCATCGATACTGTGTGGCAAATCGCCCCCTAGTGGTGCAGCAGCCAGTACAGCAGCACCAGATTGACCAGCAGCGAGACGGTTGCCAGGGTTTGCCAGACCTTGAGCGGCTCGCGCTCCAGCAAGGGTTTGGGGCGTACGCTCAATTCACGGCGGTCGGCCAGTTCCAGCACCAGCAACCATTCCTCGGCGGTTTCATAACGCTCTGCGGGCTGCGCGGCCACAGCGCGGTCCAGGCTCAACGGCAACCACTCCGGTAAATCGGGGCGGTAACGACTGGCGCTGACGGGCTGGGTGAAACGTGGCCGTTGGAAAGCTTCGATTTCTCCGTAGGGGTAATGCCCGGTCAGCAGGTAATAGAGCGTGACGCCGACACTGTATAAATCCTGTTGCGGCGTAGGACGTTCGCCACTGAAGGCTTCGGGCGCGATAAAACTCGGGGTGCCGGGCAGCAAATGGGCGCGGTCCTCGGAAAGCCCCGGGCAG
This sequence comes from Pseudomonas sp. Leaf15, assembly GCF_001421425.1. NCBI lineage: Bacteria > Pseudomonadati > Pseudomonadota > Gammaproteobacteria > Pseudomonadales > Pseudomonadaceae > Pseudomonas > Pseudomonas sp. Leaf15. Next base: position 185,081 of record NZ_LMKI01000035.1, on the reverse strand, counting down.
TAAGCCAGGCCGAAATCCAGCACACGCAACTCGCCATCATCGCCCAGCAGCAGGTTTTCCGGTTTGATGTCGCGGTGCAGGATCTGCCGTCGATGCAGCAGGCCCACTGCGCGCAGCAAACGCTCGGCAATGGACTGCCATTGCGCCAGGGGCAGCGGGCCTTGTTGCTGGAACAGTTGGGCGAGGGTCTGCCCCGAATATTCACGCATCACGTAGTACAAATGCTGACGCCCACTGGCTGCATGCACTTCAGGAAATGCGCGGCCGGCTACTCGGCGCAGAAACCATTCTTCCGACAGCAAGGCTTGGCCGGCGTCGTTGTCATCGTCGCGGTTGAGCGGCAAGGTTTTCAACAGCCAGGCTTGCTGCTGGGCATCGCGCACGCGGTACAGCAATGACTGTCGGCTTTGCGCCAGCAGGCTTTCAACCTGCCAGCCTTCAAAGCGTTGCCCGGCCTTCAGGGGCGGTGGCAGCGGCCATTGCTGCAACTGCACGAGCGCATCGCCCAGGGTCGCGGCGCCGAGCTGGTCGATACGCACCAGCAGCGCGCTGGCATTGTCCTGGCTGGCGGCCAGGTGCGCGGCATTCACGAGCGTGTTCACCGCGGCGTCGAGATCGGTTTGTTCGCGCAGGATCGCGCTGATGCTGTGGTCGCCCAACGTGGCCCACACGCCATCGCTGAGCAGCAGGAAGCACTCGCCTTCGCGCAGTTCACCGTCGAGAAAGTCCAGCACCAGGTGTTGATCCAGGCCGAGGGCGCGCTTGAGCACATGCTGCATGCCCGGTTGCTCCCACACATGGTCTTGCGTGATGCGCTGCAACTCGCCGTCCAGCCAGCGATACACCCGGCAATCACCGACATGCGCCAGGGTGAAGCGTTGGCCACGAAATACCAGGGCGCTGAGGGTGGTCAGCAGCGGCTGGCCCCCACCGTTGGCCTGCAGCCAGCGGTTCTGCGCCAGCAATAAACGCTCCAGGGCCTGGGCCACGCCCCAGGTTTGCGGTGTGGCGTAGTAGTCCAGGGCCAGCGCCTGCAAGGTCGAACGGGCGGCCAGGCCACCGTCGGCGCATTGGCTGACACCATCGGCGATGGCGCACAGGTAACCCTTGCTCGCGGCCAGTTCCGGCATGGGCGTGACCACCCGCAGAGCGTCCTGGTTTTGTGCGCGCGGGCCGATGGCGCTGGCCTGGGCGACGCTCAGTTGCAGGCTCATCAGACGCGTGCGGCAGTCACGGCGGCCGAGCCCCACGTCGTTCTCCAGCGACGCTTGACGCCGTGCAGGCCGAACCAGGCCAACACGCCCAGGCTGGCAAACAACCACAAGGCCAGCTGATAACTGCCGGTGCTTTGTTTGATTGCGCCCATGCCTGCCGCCAGGGCAAAGCCGCCGATGCCGCCCGCCATGCCGATCAGGCCGGTCATCACGCCGATCTCGCGGCGAAAACGCTGGGGCACCAGTTGGAACACCGCGCCATTCCCTGCGCCAAGGCCGAGCATGGTGCAGACGAAAAGCGCCAGTGCGGCGTAGGAACTGGGCAGGTTGAAACCCACGGCGGCGATGCAGATCGCGGCCACGCCGTACATGCCGAGCAGGGTGCGAATGCCGCCGAAACGATCGGCCAGCGCGCCGCCCAAGGGGCGCATCAGGCTGCCTCCAAATACACAGGCGGCGGTGTAGTAACCGGCGGTCACCGGGCTCAGGCCGTATTGATCGTTGAAGTAGCCGGGCAGGGCGCTGGCCAGGCCGATAAAGCCGCCGAACGTCACACTGTAAAAGAACATGAACCACCAGCTGTCGCGGTCGCCCAGGGCCTTGAAGTAGTCGGCCATGGATTTGGCTTTCGGGCGTTCGGGCGCATTGCGCGCCAACCAGGCGAACACGATCAGTGTCAGCACCAATGGGATCAGCGCGAAGCCGAACACATTGCTCCAGCCAAATGCGGCGGCCAGCACCGGCGCCAGCAATGCGGCAAACACGGTGCCGGAGTTGCCGGCGCCGGCGATACCCATGGCTTTGCCCTGGTGCTCGGCGGGGTACCACTGGGAGGCCAAGGGCAGCGCAACGGCAAAGGAAGCACCGGCCATGCCCAGGAACGCACCCAGCAACAGGGCTTGTTCGTAGCTATGGATGCCGAGTTTCCAGGCGCCGAACAGCGCGGCAATCACAATCACCTGGCCGATCAGCCCGGCGGTCTTGGGTGACAGCTTGTCGGCCAGCATGCCCATCAAAAAGCGCAGCACCGCGCCTGCCAGGATTGGCGTGGCCACCACCAGGCCGCGTTGCTGGGTGGTCAGGTGCAGGTCGGCGGCAATCTGCACCGCCAGTGGCCCCAGCAGGTACCAGACCATGAAGCTCAGGTCGAAATACAGGAACGCGGCAAACAGGGTCGGGGTGTGCCCGGATTTCCAGAAGCTTGATTTCATCACGCACCTCAACGGTTGGGGGTCTTGTCAGAAGGCCTGTTGGCCCCAATCGCCGGGGCCAAAACGAAAAAAAACGCCGCCATCGAGTTCGCGAGTGCAAACCGGATGGGCGACGTCTTTGTCGTAGAAGGGGCAACCGCCGTTGGCTACCTGTAATGAATGCTTAGCAAGAGCTGCGCCAGTTCAGCCGAGCAGCTCACTCATGGCGATGATCTGCTCGGCCACCTGGATCAGTTTCTGCTGGCGGCTCATGGCCTGGCGGCGCATCAGGGTGTAGGCCTCTTCCTCATTGCAGTGCTTCATTTTCATCAGCATGCCCTTGGCCAACTCGATGCGCTTGCGCTCGGCCAACTGTTGGTCACGGGCCTGGAGCTGGGCGCGCAAGGCCTGGTCGCTTTCAAAGCGGGCCATGGCCACGTCGAGAATCGGCTGCAGGCGCTGGGCCTGAATGCCTTCGACGATGTAGGCGCTGACCCCGGACTTGATCGCCTGGCGCATCACATTGGGGTCGTGCTCATCGGTGAACATCACGATGGGGCGCGGCTGGTCGCGGCTGACCAGCACCACTTGCTCCATCACATCGCGGCCAGGTGACTCGGTATCGATCAGGATCACGTCCGGGCGCACCGTTTCGACGCGCGCCGGCAAGTCGATGGTCAAGCCGGACTCATCGATCACCTCGAAACCGGCTTCGGTCAAGGCGGCTTTGAGGCGCCCGACCTTGCGCGGGGTGTCGTTGATCAACAGGATTCGTAACATAGTCGTGGTCCTGTCAGCGCAATGCCTGGCGGCTGGTAAGGTCCGCCAGGGCATGCAGGCGGAAGCTGCGGGCGTAGGCGGCGGGGTCGGAGCCGTCCCAGATCTTGCCGTCGATCAACTGGCTGCTGCGCATGTCTTGGGCATTGGCCGGGACGCCAACCGCAGCCGCGGCTTGGCGATACAGGTCCAGTTGCTGCACCTGGCGGGCCACGCCCAGGTAGTCCGGGTCTTCGCGCAGCAGGCCCCAGCGGCGAAACTGGGTCATGAACCACATGCCATCGCAGAGGTACGGCAGGTTCACCTCGCCATCGGCGAAAAAACGCAGGGCGTGCGGGTCTTGCCACTGGTTGCCGAGGCCGTCGTCATAATTTCCGAGCAAGCGGGGTTCGATGCAGTCGAGCGGCGCATCAAGGTACTCACGGGCGCTGAGCAGTTGTGCGGTGGAGCGACGGTTTTCCTGGCTTTGTTCGATGAAACGGCTGGCCTCAAGGATCGCCATGACCAGTACGCGGGCGGTGTTCGGGTATTGATCGACGAACGCCTGGGTGCAACCGAGCACTTTTTCTGGGTGATTCGGCCAGATCGACTGGGTAGTGGCCAGGGTGAACCCCTGGTTTTGCTGGACCGCGCTGGCGCACCAGGGCTCCCCAACACAAAAACCGTCAATGCGCCCGGCTTGCAGGTGCGCGATCATCTGCGGCGGTGGTACCACCACACTGTCGACGTCTTGCAAAGGGTGAATGCCTTGGCTCGCCAGCCAGTAATACAGCCACATGGCGTGGGTGCCGGTGGGAAATGTCTGGGCGAACGTCAGCTTTGTCCGGCTTTGGTGCACATGGCGGTCGAGTGCCTCAGGAGTGGTCACGCCCTGCTGTTGCAGGCCGTGGGACAGGTTGATGCTCTGGCCGTTCTGGTTGAGCCCCATCAGCACGGCCATATCGGTGGGCGCTACGCCGCCGATGCCCAAGTGCACGGCATAGATCAACCCGTACAGGCTGTGGGCGGCGTCCAGTTCACCGCTGACCAGTTTGTCGCGCAGGCTGGCCCAGGAGGATTGGCGCTTGAGGTTCAGCGTCAACCCGTAAGGTTGGGCAAACCCCTGGGTGGCGGCGACCACCAATGAAGCGCAGTCGCTGAGTGCCATGAAACCCAGGTCCAGGCTGCTCTTTTCCGGGGCGTCACTGCCGTTGACCCACGCCAGTGGGGTGTTCACCGGGCTGTTGCCGACCGAGTCGTTCATCAACACCTACCTTTTCTGTCAAAAAAAAAGCATCGCTCCTTCGCATGGCAGTACAAGCCATTGCCGGGTAACGACGCCTTTGTCTGTAAGCCTGCTCCGACGTTGGCGCGGGCTCTGATGCAGAGTCCGTAGCAAGGCACATGCCACGGGGCGGCGGATGGAGCCTGCCGTCACCTTTCCATCAAGATTGAAACTCGAGTGCCTTTCAGTATGGCCGCTTCTTTGCGCCCGACTGCCAGGAACACCCAAGGTGCCTATCGATTCACCCACCCTGATGAGCTACTACCGATGAGCAGCGCCCGCCTGTGCCGCTGGCTGCTGTGCTGTGCCGTGCTGTGGGCCAACGTTCCCGCTTGGGGGGAAAGCTATCAGGCACGGGATGAAAGCCTGCATACCTTTTTCACCGCGTTGTCGTTGCCCTTGGGGTTGCCTGTGGTTGTCAGCCGTGAAGTGGCGCGTAAACGCCTTTCTGGCACTTTCGATCTGGAAGCGGCGCAGCAAACCCTGACGACAGTGGCCGAGCAACAGGGCCTGATCTGGTACAGCGACGGGCAGGCGCTTTATCTGTATGACGCCGGCGAAGCGAAAAGCTCGGCGGTGGTGCTGCGGCACATTCCGGTCGACAGGTTGCGCGGGTTCATGCGCCGTTCGGGGCTGGATGAATCACGTTATCCACTCAGAGAGAGCGGCGCGCGCACGTTCTACGTGTCCGGGCCACCTAATTATGTCGACCAGGTGCTGCACCTGGCCCAATTGATGGACAGGCCACGCACCGAAGTGCGTGTGGGCAAACAGGCTTTCGGTGTGGTCCAGGTGTTCAACACCCACGTGGCCGACCGTCAGTACGCCATGGGCGATGACAAGGTCAATGTACCGGGCATGGCCACGATGATCGAAAAGCTGCTGGCCATCGAGCAGCAGGATGCCACGCAGCGTCCTCCGGGGTTACTGGCCGACAAGAGCCTTTTGGTGATGGCTTATCCGGACTCCAACAGCTTGTTGATCAAGGGCAAGCCGGCCCAGGTCAAGGCCATCGAGGAGCTGGTGGTGGAACTGGACAAGCCCAAGCGGCCGATTGAAGTAGCGCTTTGGCAGGTCGATGTGGACCGCAGCGAGTTCGACAGGATGGGGGCAGCGTTCGCTCGGGAAGCCAGCACCGGGGCCACCGTGACGCGGGTATTGGAACCTTTGGACGACAATCGTTTGATGGCTCAGCTCGGTGTGCTTGAGCGTCGGCGTAAAGCCAAGGTCACTGCGTTCCCGGTGATCCTTACCCAGGAGAATGTGCCGGCGGTATTCCACGACAACCATACCTTTTACCTGCCCAAGCCTGGCGCTGACAGTGGCGAGTGGCAGCCCGTGGGGTATGGCACCGAAGCCAGCGTGCTACCACGCTTTGCGGCGGCCAATCAGATTGAAATGCAACTGACGCTTGAGGATGGCCGTCAATTGGACAGCAAGCTCGAGCCAGGCTCGGCCGGGGCTGTAGGGCGAGTAGGGATCAGCACGGTGGTGCGGGTGCCCCAAGGCAGGCGTCTGTGGCTGGGTGGTTTTCCACGTGAGGGCGACGCGGGTCAAAGCCGACGGGCCGCCGTTCGGCTGTTTGTGATCCAGGCCCGTGCGGTAGGGGCCGAACCGCGCATGCTGGCCGGTGCCGTGGGGCCGCCACCGCTGACACAACGCCAATATGAGCGTGTGCAACGTGCATTCATGCGTGAAAGCCGTGAAGCCCCGGAAACCCCTTAGCCCTTTGAGCGCCAATCGACGTATTCCAGAACGGTTGCCGTCGGCGATGGTGAAAAGTCCTACGCGATGCCCACCGAAAACCTCGATTACATGGGTTTTTTCCTAACGTTGTTCCGAGGCCGGCTTTTTATAGTCGCGAGGTTGGCGTATCGGCCGTTTCTGGAAACAAGGAATTCAATGTCAGTAGTCAGGTGCAGAGGTGAATATGACCCTCGTGGATGAAGGGCTGACGGTCGCATGGTTTTTTGCCGGGTGGACCTTGCATGCGGATGGCCGTTTGACGGGCGAGGGTGTGGATATTCAGCTGCCGCCCAAGGAGTGGCAGGTGCTGCGGTTGCTGCTGGCATCCGATGGTGTGCTGATGACCAAGGATCGTTTACTTGAGCAGGCCTGGTCCCGTGGTGAAGTCGCGGAGGAGTCACTCACCCGTTGTATCTACGAATTGCGCAAGCACTTGAGGAAAGATAAGGGCTTTATCAAGACCATATACGGCAGGGGTTATCGCTTTACCTGTGCCGTCACCGTCCGGCACCACTCAGGGGCGGGGCGTGTGCAGCGCGTCTGTTCGGCCTGTGGCCAGGTGCAACATGATTAGGCGCCTGGGCAACGGGGTGCTGTTGAGCCTGCTGATGGGCAGTCATCAGGCCTGGGCCAGTTGCTGGGATGACGTTGCCCGTCGCTACGACATCGAGCCGGAGTTGTTGCAGGCCATCGCTGTCGTGGAGTCGGGCGCACGCGGCGGCGCGATGAACCAGAGCAATAGTGATGGCTCGCGGGATATAGGCCTGATGCAAATCAACAGCATACACTTGCCGCGTCTGGCCAAGCAGGGGATTACCGAAGAACGGTTGCTGAGCGACCCATGTTTATCGGTCGAAGTGGGCGCTTCGATCCTGGCCGACTTCATCCAGCGCTTCGGTTACAACTGGACAGCCGTGGGTTCCTATAATGCCGGGCCGGCACCTGGGCGCGAGGCATTGCGCCTGCGGTATGCAGAAAAAATCTGGGCGCAGTACGAAGCGTTGGTTGCACAACGCCAGTGACGAATGGACGGCACGCCTCGCACCCGGCGTGCCACCCCGGCTATAATCGCGCCACCTTTCGCCGCCATCCGAGTCTAGCCCGCCCATGTATACCCTGGCCCGCCAGTTGTTGTTCAAACTCTCCCCGGAAACCTCCCACGATCTGTCCCTGGACTTGATCGGTGCCGGTGGTCGCCTGGGGCTCAATGGCCTGGTATGCAAGGCGCCGGCAAAAATGCCGGTGTCGGTGATGGGGCTCGATTTCCCCAACCCGGTCGGGCTGGCTGCCGGCCTGGACAAGAACGGCGCAGCCATCGACGGCTTTGCGCAACTGGGGTTCGGCTTTGTCGAGATCGGCACCGTGACGCCCCGTCCGCAGCCGGGCAACCCGAAGCCACGTATCTTTCGTTTGCCCGAAGCCGAGGCCATCATCAACCGCATGGGCTTCAACAACCTGGGCGTTGATAACTTGCTGTCGCGGGTTCAAGCCGCGAAGTACAAAGGCATTCTCGGCATCAATATCGGCAAGAACTTCGACACGCCGGTCGAGCGCGCTGTGGATGATTACCTGACCTGCCTGGACAAGGTCTACGCCCACGCCAGCTACGTCACGGTCAACGTCAGTTCGCCCAACACGCCAGGCCTGCGCAGCCTGCAGTTTGGCGATTCCCTCAAGCAATTGCTCGAAGCCTTGCGCCAGCGCCAGGAAGACCTGGCCGTGCGCCATGGCAAGCGTGTGCCGTTGGCCATCAAGATTGCCCCGGACATGAGCGATGAAGAGACCGTGCTGGTTGCCCAGGCCCTGGTGGATTCGGGCATGGATGCGGTGATCGCTACCAACACCACCTTAAGCCGCGTAGGCGTTGAAGGGCTGGCGCATGGTGACGAAGCGGGCGGCCTGTCGGGCGCCCCGGTACGGGACCAGAGTACCCATATCGTCAAGGTGCTGGCGGCCGAGCTGGCGGGGCGTTTGCCGATCATCGCCGTCGGCGGCATCACCGAAGGCAAGCACGCAGCCGAGAAGATCGCCGCCGGCGCAAGCCTGGTGCAGCTCTATTCCGGCTTTATCTACAAAGGCCCTGCGTTGATTCGCGAGTCGGTGGATGCCATCGCGGCTTTGCGCTGATAGATCGTGATAGATCGTTCCCACGCTCTGCGTGGGAATGCATCAAGTGACGCTCTGCGTCACACCTTCAAATCGGGACGCGGAGCGTCCTGGGCGGCATTCCCACGCAGAGCGTGGGAACGATCAGTAGATCAGCCAATTTCCGAGCATTAAAAAGGGCTCCAAAAGGAGCCCCCTGGGCCGAAGCCCGCCGCCCGGATAGGACGTGCGTGGTTAAGTCGTTAAAAAAATCTTCAAGGTAGTTGTCGGATTAAGTGCCCCGTGTCAGCCGACGGCGTGAAGTTCGTTGAGTCTGTGGATTCCCGCAGTGCCAGTCATACCGTCCCAGTTGTCGCCGCGTCCTTCTCGCCAGCCGTTGATCCAGGCTTGGCGTACCGACGGTAGAGTAAATGGGCAAAGCTCACGGGATTTACCATGAACGCCATATTGATATCCGCGTAAAAATGCTCTTTCCAACGGATCACGCTTAAGTCTTCTCATAGGGTGTTTCCCTCACTTGTTGACTGTCTAGATATCCTTCGGCCCCGCGTGGGGCCGGGCAGGGTTTTCCTGCCATTGGTGGGCTCGCTGCCGGCGTGGCGAGCCTATGTGTCGGCGTCGTTACGGCGCCAACCTGTGTTGAGTTCTAACCAATAGGTCACATGGATTCAATGATCGTTTTGTCATAAGCACGTAACGATAACGATGCTATAGCCATAAGCTGGGATGGCTTTTCGCCCCATTTAATAGGCAAACCCAGCTATGATGTGCCCTGCATAGAGGATGGGTTTAATCCTTTAGTGAGAATGCCCGCCCGTTGCAGTTGGTTATTATTCGACGAAGGGTCGGAATATTTCTTTTTGTTGCGATGATTTATTTATCTGCCCCGGCAATTAAGGCTCAAACGCCCGGCAGCCGGGGTGGAACGGCACATTCGTGCCACGCGAGCACTCTTCAAGAAAAGTGCTTGATTGAAAACCGAGCCGGCGATGCGTCGCCCGTTCATTTATTGCTGAAAAGCCTGGAATGCCCCATGTCGGACCGTTTTGAACTCTTCCTCACCTGCCCCAAGGGCCTCGAAGGCCTGCTGATCGAGGAAGCCGTCGGGCTTGGCCTTGAAGACGCGCGCGAGCACACCTCGGCCGTGCGCGGCATGGCCGACATGGAAACCGCCTACCGCCTGTGCCTCTGGTCGCGCCTGGCCAACCGCGTGCTGCTGGTGCTCAAGCGCTTCCCGATGAAGGACGCCGAAGACCTGTATCACGGCGTGCTGGATATCGAATGGGCAGACCACATGGTCCCGGACGGCACCCTGGCCGTTGAATTCAGTGGCCACGGCTCGGGCATCGACAACACCCACTTCGGCGCGCTGAAGGTCAAGGATGCGATTGTCGACAAGCTGCGCACCCCGACCGGCGAACGTCCGTCCATCGACAAGATCAACCCGGACCTGCGCATTCACCTGCGCCTGGACCGTGGCGAAGCCATCCTTTCCCTTGACCTGTCCGGCCACAGCCTGCACCAGCGCGGTTATCGCCTGCAGCAGGGCGCCGCACCCTTGAAGGAAAACCTGGCCGCCGCGATCCTGATCCGCGCCGGCTGGCCGCGCATTGCGGCCGAAGGTGGCGCGCTGACGGACCCGATGTGTGGCGTGGGCACCTTCCTGGTGGAAGGCGCAATGATCGCCGCCGACATGGCGCCCAACCTGAATCGTGAGCTGTGGGGCTTCACCACCTGGCTCGGTCACGTACCGGCGCTGTGGAAAAAGCTGCATACCGAGGCCACCGAGCGTGCCGCCATCGGCATGAACAAGCCTCCATTGTGGGTACGTGGCTACGAAGCCGACCCGCGCCTGATCCAACCCGCGCGTAACAACATCGAACGCGCAGGCTTAAGCCACTGGATCAAGGTGTACCAGGGCGAAGTCGGTACTTTCGAGCCGCGCCCGGACCAGAACCAGAAAGGCCTGGTGATCTGCAACCCGCCCTACGGCGAGCGCCTGGGTGACGAAGCCAGCCTGTTGTACCTCTACCAGAACCTCGGTGAGCGCTTGCGCCAGGCGTGCATGGGCTGGGAAGCGGCGGTGTTCACCGGCGCGCCGGACCTGGGCAAGCGCATGGGCATCCGCAGCCACAAACAGTATTCGTTCTGGAACGGCGCGTTGCCGTGCAAGTTGCTGCTGATCAAGGTCAACCCGGACCAGTTCGTCACTGGCGAGCGCCGCACCCCGGAGCAGCGTCAGGCCGAGCGTGAGCAAGCCGCTTACGATCAAGCCCCGACCGAGCCGGTCGAGCGCCAGTACAACAAGAACGGCAACCCGATCAAGCCGGCTCCAGCCCCGGTGGTTGAGCAGGCGCGCCTCAGCGAAGGCGGGCAGATGTTCGCCAACCGCCTGCAAAAGAACCTCAAGCAGTTGGGCAAATGGGCCAAGCGCGAAGGTGTTGACTGCTACCGTGTGTATGACGCCGATATGCCGGAATACTCGATGGCGATCGACCTGTACCACGATTGGGTGCATGTGCAGGAATATGCCGCGCCGAAATCCATCGATCCGGAAAAAGCTTCTGCGCGCATGTTCGATGCGCTGGCCGCGATTCCCCAGGCGCTGAATGTCGACAAGAGCCGCGTGGTAGTCAAACGTCGCGAACGTCAGAGCGGCACCAAACAGTACGAACGTCAAAGCGCCCAGGGCAAGTTCACCGAGGTCAGCGAAGGCGGCGTGAAGCTGCTGGTTAACCTCACCGACTACCTGGACACCGGCCTGTTCCTTGACCATCGCCCGATGCGCATGCGCATCCAGAAGGAAGCGGCCGGCAAGCGTTTCCTCAACCTGTATTGCTACACCGCCACCGCGAGTGTGCATGCAGCCAAGGGCGGCGCGCGCAGCACCACCAGCGTCGACTTGTCCAAGACTTACCTGGACTGGGCACGTCGCAACTTCTCCCTTAACGGTTTCTCTGACAAGAACCGCCTGGAGCAGGGTGATGTGATGGCCTGGCTGGAGGCCAGCCGTGATGAGTTCGACCTGATCTTCATCGACCCGCCGACCTTCTCCAACTCCAAGCGCATGGAAGGCATCTTCGACGTACAGCGTGACCACGTGCAGTTGCTCGACCTGGCCATGGCGCGCCTGGCGCCTGGCGGCGTGCTGTACTTCTCGAACAACTTCCGCAAGTTCGTGCTGGAGGACAACCTCAGCGAGCGCTACGCGGTCGAGGAAATCAGCGACAAGACCCTGGACCCGGATTTCGCACGTAACGCCAAGATTCACCGGGCGTGGAAAATCACCGCGCGCTGATCGCCACACTCAAGCTGCACCAAAAAGCCGCAAGCCCGGACTATTCCGGGCTTGCGGCTTTTTTGCACTGGTCAAACGTCGGCCTCATGGCTATAACTTAACGCCTAGCCAAAGTGACACCCCCCGCACGCTGGCGTTGTGAGTGTTGCCTATGCCGATGCAAGCCGTTCGCCCGAAAATACTAGGCTTTATCAGTGAGCAGGCGTCGGCTTGGCTGGTGGCATTGGTGGTGTTATTGGCAGGTGGGGCGCTGACGGTCATCGTCGCCTGGGCGGCCGCCGACCTCTACCAGCAGCAAATGCGCCAGCGTTTCCAGTTGTTGGTCAACGAACGCTACACCCGCCTTCAAGAGCGTTTCGAAGACCAGGAGCAACGCCTGGCCAGCCTGCAGCGTTTCTTCGTCAATTCCAGTGACGTGTCCCGCGCCGAGTTCGATGGTTTCGCCAAGCCTTTGCTTCTGCGCGCCCGCGCCTATGCCTGGGCGCCGCGTATATTTCGCGAACAGCGCAGTGCTTTTGAACAGGAAATCTCGCGTCAGCGGGGTACACCTTTCGCCATTCGAGAGTTGAACGCTGCGGGTGAACTGGCGCCTGCGCCCGAGCGCGACGAGTATGTGCCGGTGTTGTACAGCCAGACCCAAAGCTTGCTGGGGTCACCCTTGGGGTTCGACCTGTTGGCCCAGCCCCTGCGCCGTTCGGTGCTTGAGCGGGTGCAAAGCAGCGGCCGGCCTGCGGTGTCCCAGCCCATGCAGTTGGTGGGCGTAGAACCGGCTTATGCTGCCGGCGTTTTGCTGGTGGCGCCCGTGAGCAAACCCGCCGACACCGAGCCCCATGGTTATGTGATGGCAGTGATCAGCATGCGCCAACTGGTCGCCGATGGGTTGCCCAAGCCCAGCCGCGACAACCTGGTGATGCAGATCGTCGACACCTCCGACACGCAGCAACGTGTGCTGTACGCGTCCAGCAACGCGGTGGGCGACAGCGGCCTTGTCGCCACGCGCCGCCTCACCCTCGGCGACCATGTGTATGCCTTGAGCATTCGCGCCAGCCAGGTGTTCGACCAGGCCAATCACTCGTCGATGCACACCCTCCTGGCCATGGGCGTGCTCCTCAGCCTGCTGCTCAGTGCGTTGCTGTATGTGTTGGTCAGCCAGCGCCAGCGTGCGCTCAAGCTGGTTGAACAACGCACACAGCAGTTGCACCTGCGTGAGCAGGAGCTTCGCGCCGCCCACGGGCAATTGCGCAGTGTGCTGAACGCCGCCACCCATGTTGCGATCATTGCCACTGACTTGCGGGGGGTGATCAACACCTTCAATGCCGGTGCCGAGAAAATGCTCGGGTTCAAATCCGAGGCGGTGGTGGGGCGACTGACCCTGGAAAGCCTGCATCTGGCCCATGAACTCGAAGCGCGCGCGGCCAGTTTGAGTGTGGCCCTGGGCAAGCGTATTCCGGCGAGCCAGGCGATGCTGGTGGAAAGCCCGGACAACCTGCACGAGGCGCGCGAGTGGACAGTATTGCGCGAGGATGGCAGCTACCTGACGGTGAATATGCTTACCACCGTGTTGCTGGATGACTACGGCCTGTGGATCGGGCACTTGGCGATCTACCTGGATGTGACCGAACAAAAACGCGCCTACGAGGCGTTGGCCGCGCGCGACCGCCTGCTCAAGAAACTCAGTGCCCACGTGCCAGGCGGGATCTTTCAGTTCACCCTTGAACCCAAGGGGAAGGGGCGTTTCATCTATGCCAGCGATGGTATGCGCGATATCTATGAAATCGACACGGGCGTATTGCAGCAAAACGCGGACAAGGTGTTCGAACGCATTCATCCGCAAGACGTGGAACGGGTGCGCCTGTCGATCCGGCTGTCGGCGCTGCAGTTAAGCCATTGGCGCGAAGAGTACCGGGTGGTGTTGCCGCAGCGCGGCCTGCGCTGGATTCGCGGCGAGGCCACGCCGGAGGAGTTAACCGGCGGTGGCACGTTGTGGCATGGCTATGTGTCGGATATCTCCGATCTGAAGCGGGTCGAAGAGGAGCTGCGCGCGCTGTCGATTACCGACTCGCTGACGGGCATTCATAACCGCCGTTATTTTCAGGACCGCCTCAAGGCCGAGATGCTCCGGCTCAACCGAACCAAGGGCACATTGTCGTTGATCATGCTCGATATTGATCACTTCAAACGCATCAATGATCAGCACGGGCATGCGGTGGGCGATGGGGTGTTGCAGGAAGTGTGCAAACGCATCGGCCGGCGCCTGCGCCGCACGGATGTGTTTTGTCGTTTGGGCGGCGAAGAGTTTGTGGTGCTGTGCCCGCATACCGATGCCGAGCAGGCTTATCGCCTGGCGATGGAGTTGTGGCAGTCGCTGCGCACCGAACCGATGGAGGTGGTGGGCGTGGTGACCGCCAGCTTCGGTGTGGCCAGCCGGCGGATCGATGAAGGGATTGACGGGCTGCTGCTGCGCGTGGACTCGGCGGTGTATGTGGCCAAGCAGGCGGGCCGCGACCGGGTGGAGGCCGAGCGCTTGCGCGCCTGATCGTTCCCACGCTCTGCGTGGGAATGCCTCTTGTGACGCTCTGCGTCACGCTTTGGGACGCAGAGCGTCCCAGGCTGCGTTCCCACGCGGAGCGTGGGAACGATCAGTTACAAGACGGGCGCTGCGGCTGTCAGCTTCGGCTGGCGATACAGGTCCAGCAGCACCTGATCGAGCACCGACGACGCACCCCATGGCTTCGAGTCGTTGAGGATTGCCACCACCACCCAGGTGTTGCCGTTGTTATCGCGGCTGAACCCGGCAATGGCGCGCACGGTGTTCAAAGTGCCGGTCTTGACGTGAGCCTCACCGCGCAAGGCCGTGGTTTTCAGGCGTTTGCGCATGGTGCCGTCGGTGCCGGCAATCGGCAGCGAACTGATGTATTCCGCCGAGTACGGGCCTTTCCACGCCGCTTGCAGCATGGCCGCCATTTCGCGGGCGCTGACGCGTTCGGCGCGGGACAGGCCGGAGCCGTTCTCCATCACCAGGTGCGGCGCGGTGATGCCTTTTTTCGCCAGCCACTGGCGCACCACGCGTTGCGCGGCCTTGGCATCGTCGCCATCGGCGTCGTTACGGAACTGCGCGCCCAGGCTCAGGAACAACTGCTGGGCCATGGTGTTGTTACTGTATTTGTTGATGTCGCGGATGATTTCCGCCAGGTCCGGCGAGAACGCACGGGCCAGCACCTTGGCGTCTTTGGGTACCGGCGCCTGGATATCACGGCCCTGGATGGTGCCGCCCAACTCCTGCCAGATCGCACGCACGGCGCCGGCGGTGTAGGTGGCGTGGTCGAGCAGCGACAGGTAAGTCTGCGAGCTGCAGCCATCGCCCAACTGGCCGCTGACCGTCACGGTGACACTGCCATCGGCGGCGGTGACCGGGCTGTAGCGCACATCGCCAGTGCATTGCTTGGCGTTGGAGACTTTGACCTGGTTGTCGATGCGGATGCTCGCAATCGGCGGCTCGACCGACACGATCACCCGGCCCGAGTCATTGCGGGTGACAAAACGCAGGGCCTTGAGGTTGACCAGCAGGGCGTCGGGCTTGACCAGGAACGGCTTGTTCTCGTCGTTGCCGTCGTCATTGAATTCAGGCAATTGCGGCTGGTTGAAGAAACTGCGGTCCAGCACCAGGTCGCCGGTGACTTGCTGCACGCCATTGGCGCGCAGGTCACGCATCAACAGCCAGAGTTTTTCCATATTCAGCTTGGGGTCGCCGCCGCCCTTGAGGTAGAGGTTGCCGCGCAACACGCCACCGCTGAGGGTGCCGTCGGTGTAGAACTCGGTCTTCCATTGGTGGTTGGGGCCGAGCATTTCCAGGGCTGCGTAGGTGGTGACCAGCTTCATGGTGGAGGCCGGGTTTACCGAAACATCCGCGTTGAACACGGTCGGCGTGCCAGGCCCGGTGAGGGGCAGCATCACCAACGACAGCGAAGTATTGGGTATTTTGGCTTTCTGCAGTGCCTGCTGAACATTCGGCGGCAGGCTGTTGTTGATCGGGGCGGCGGTGGCGGAAAAGGCCAGTGGTAGAAGAAAACCGGCAAGGAGTACTGAACGAAAAGAGTTGATCATAAGGAATAAAACCCTACTGCTGAGAAGGGTGAAAAAGGTGAGGGGTATGGAAGAAAATCCCTCATTGGTCACGAAAGTGTCGGCATTATGCCCCAAGGTGGATCCAGTTGTAGCTGAACGATAGCGGGTATTTCGGGTTTTTTTGCAGAGCAATGGCCGCCCGTCCCATAGAGTCGGGCAAAGGTCGGCTTAAACTGCTAAAGTGCCGGCCGTTATTACTTAAGAGGATTGTTCCAATGGCGACTAACCGTTCCCAGCGTCTGCGCAAAAAACTGTGCGTTGATGAATTTCAAGAGCTGGGTTTCGAACTGAACCTGGACTTCAAAGAAGACCTGAGTGAAGAAGCTACCGATGCTTTCCTCGAAGCATTCATCAAAGAAGCCATGGAAGCCAACGGTCTGGGCTATGTTGGCGGCGATGACTTCGGTCTGGTTTGCCTGCAGAAGCGTGGCTCGGTCAACGAAGAGCAACGCGCAGCTGTTGAAAGCTGGCTCAAAGGCCGCAGCGAGCTGAAAAGCGCTGAAGTCAGCCCACTGCTGGACGTTTGGTATCCGGAAAAGCCGATCAACGCGGCTAAGTGATACTAAAAAAACGGCGACCTTAGGGTCGCCGTTTTTTTATGCCTTGCGCCAGTTCAGAATCAGCAGCGTCAGCACCCCCGCCACAATCCCCCAGAACGCCGAGCCGATGGAAAACAGCGTCAAGCCAGACGCGGTGACCATAAAGGTGATCAGCGCCGCTTCCCGTTCCTTCGGCTCATTCATGGCGATACTCAAGCCGTTGATGATCGAGCCAAACAGCGCCAGGGCCGCAATCGACAGCACCAGTTCCTTGGGCAGTGCAGCGAACAACGCCGCCAAGGTTGCGCCGAACACCCCGGCAATCCCGTAGAACACCCCGCACCAGACGGCTGCGGTGTAGCGCTTGTTGCGGTCTTCATGGGCGTGTGGCCCGGTGCAGATCGCCGCGCTGATCGCGGCCAGGTTGATGCCGTGGGAGCCGAACGGCGCCAGCACCAGCGAGGCCAGGCCGGTGGCGGTGATCAGGGGCGAGGCGGGCACGGTGTAGCCGTCGGCGCGCAGCACGGCGACGCCGGGCATGTTCTGCGAGGTCATCGCCACCACGAACAACGGGATGCCGATGCTGATCGTGGCCGCCAGCGAGAAGTGTGGCGTGGTCCACACCGGCGTTGCCACTTCCAGATGAAAACCGCTGAAGTCCAGCAAGCCCATCAGTCCCGACAACAGTGTGCCGATCACCAGCGCGGCCAGCACGGCATAACGCGGCGACAGGCGCTTGATGATCAGATAAGTGAAAAACATCCCCAGCACCAACCCGGTGCGATGTTGCGCGGCGACGAAAATCTCGCTGCCGATCTTGAACAGAATCCCCGCCAGCAAGGCAGCCGCCAATGAGGCGGGAATGCGCTTGACCAGTTTTTCAAAGCTGCCGGTCAGCCCGCACAGCGTCACCAGCACGGCGCAGGTGATATACGCGCCAATGGCCTCGCCGTAACTCACACCGCCCAGGCTGGTGATCAGCAGCGCGGCGCCGGGCGTGGACCAGGCAATGGTGATCGGCGTGCGATAGCGCAACGATAGGCCAATGCTGCACACCGCCATGCCGATGGAAATCGCCCAGATCCACGAAGAAATCTGCGCGGTGGTCAAGCCGGCGGCCTGGCCGGCCTGGAACATCAGCACCAGGGAGCTGGTGTAGCCGGTCATCATGGCGATGAAGCCGGCGACGACGGCCGACGCAGAAGTGTCGGCCAACGGGCGCAAAGGCGCTTGGGTGGCGTCGGTCATGGAGAGGTGTTCCTTTTACCTGGGAAAAAGCGAATTCAAGCCTAAACTCAAACGTAACCACTCATTGCAATACAGCCGCCACCGCAAATAGCCGTACAGTGTGTTGGCGCACTGGGTTGTGTACAATGTGCCCTGTTTTTAGGTGATACTTGCCAGCAACACGCTGTTGACGTATTACCGTTAATTCGCCGCCGTTCTCCAAACCCGAGTGCCCATGAACGAACAGTTGCAACCTCTCAAGAAACAACCGCGAGCCGGCAAGGCCGGTCGCAGCGGAACCCAGGACGATATCGTCTACGCGCATATCTTCGAGGCGATCCTCGAACAACGCCTGGCGCCCGGTACCAAATTGAGTGAAGAAGCACTGGGCGAAATCTTCGGCGTCAGCCGCACCATCATCCGCCGCGCCCTCTCGCGCCTGGCCCATGAAGGCGTGGTACTGCTGCGGCCCAATCGCGGTGCGGTAGTGGCAAGCCCAAGTGTCGAAGAAGCCCGTCAGGTGTTTCTCGCCCGGCGGCTGGTGGAGCGGGCGATCACTGAGCTTGCGGTGCAGCACGCCACGGCTGAGCAATTGGCCGAATTGCGCCAGATGGTCAACGATGAGCGCGACAGCTTCTCACGGGGTGATCGCGGTGCCGGTATCCGCCTCTCCGGCGAATTCCACTTGAAGCTCGCCGAAGCCGCAAAGAATGCGCCGCTGATCAGCTTCCAGCGCAGCCTCGTGTCGCAAACCTCGTTGATCATCGCCCAGTACGAAAGCGGCAACCGCTCGCACTGTTCCTACGATGAGCACACCCAGTTGATCGACGCGATCGAAGCACGCGACGCAACGCTGGCGGTGAATTTGATGATGCATCACATGGATCACATCGACAGCAAGCTCAACCTCGACGAGGAAAGCGCGTCGGATGATTTGCACGCGGTGTTCTCGCATTTGCTGCAGACCAAGAAGCCAGGGCGTTCTTCAGTCAAACTGTAATTGCCTGGGACTAAAAGTGTGGGAGCGGGCTTGTGTGGGAGCTGGCTTGCCTGCGATCGCATCACCGCGGTGTACCTGATACACCTCGGTGCCTGCATCGCGGGCAAGCCCGGCTCCCACACAAGCCAGCGCCCACATTTGTTTTAGGGTGTGGCTCAGATCAACGTTGATGCACCAGCTTGCCGGCCGCGTAGGTCTGTAGAATCGTCCGGTCATCCCCCAGCGTCATCAACACAAACAACGTCTCGGCAATGTTATTGGCCTGCTTCAAGCGATAGCTGAGCAGCGGCGTAGCGTTGTAGTCCAGCACCAAAAAGTCCGCATCCGTGCCCGGCTGCAACGTGCCGATCCTGTCTTCCAGGCGCAGTGCCCGTGCACCGCCCAAGGTGGCCAGGTACAGCGACTTGAACGGGCTCAACCGCGCGCCCTGCAGTTGCATGACCTTGTAGGCTTCATTCAGGGTTTGCAGCAGCGAGAAGCTGGTGCCGCCGCCCACGTCGGTGCCCAGGCCGACATTCAGCTTGTGCTTCTCGGCCATCGGCAAGTTGAACAAGCCGCTGCCCAGGAAGAGGTTCGAGGTCGGGCAGAACGCCACGGCCGAACCGGTCTCGGCCAACCGTGCGCACTCGTCATCACACAGGTGTACGCCGTGGGCAAACACCGAGCGCTCGCCCAGCAGTTTGTAATGGTCATACACGTCCAGGTAGCCGTTGCGCTCCGGGAACAGCTCTTTTACCCACTCGACTTCCTGCTTGTTCTCGCTGATGTGCGTCTGCATGTACAGGTCGGGGTATTCGCCCAGCAGTTGCCCGGCCAGCGCCAGTTGCTGCGGGGTGCTGGTCGGCGCAAAACGTGGCGTGACGGCATAGTGCAAGCGGCCTTTGCCGTGCCAGCGTTCGATCAGCGCCTTGCTTTCCTGGTAGCCGGATTCGGCGGTGTCGGTCAGGTAGTCCGGCGCGTTGCGGTCCATCATCACCTTGCCGGCGATCATGCGCAGGTCGAGTTTCTCGGCCGCTTCAAAGAATGCATTCACCGACTGTGGGTGCACGCTGCCGAACACCAACGCCGTGGTGGTGCCATTGCGCAGCAGTTCCTTGATAAAGATACCCGCGACTTCCTCGGCGTGGGCCTTCTCGGCGAACTGGCTTTCACACGGGAAGGTGTAGGTGTTGAGCCAATCCAGCAACTGCTCGCCATAGGCACCGACCATGCCGGTTTGCGGCAGGTGAATGTGGGTGTCGATCAAGCCAGGCGTGATCAGCGCATCCTGATAATGGGTCACGTCGATGTCGGCGGGCAGGGTCGGCAGCAAATCGCTGGCGTGGCCCAGGGCGCTGATCTGGCCGTTATCGATCACCAGCAGGCCGTCTTCGAAATACTCATAGGAGGCTTCGATCCCCACTTCGGCGGGGTCGGCGATGCTGTGCAAAATGGCGGCACGGTAGGCTTTGCGAGTCAAAGGCATGGTGATCTCAATGTTTTAGATAGCTTGGCTGCGACGCGAGGCCGGCAGCAGTTTGGCAATAGGTTCGGCGCTTGCACTGTGCTGGCCGAAATTCGCGTTATAGGTGGCGATGATTTCGCCGGCGATGGAGATGGCGATCTCCACCGGCAGTTTGCCCTTCACCTCGGTGAGGCCCATGGGGCAGCGCATGCGTTGCAGGTGCGCGGTGTCGAAGCCGCGATCACGCAGGCGGTGTTCGAACTTGACCCGCTTGGTTTTTGAACCGATCAGGCCGAAATAGGCGAAGTCATTGCGCTTGAGCAGCGCGGCCGTCAGTTCCAGGTCCAGCGCGTGATTGTGGGTCATCACGATGCAGTAACTGCCCACCGGCAGGTCGGCAATTTCGTCGACCGGCTCTTCGCTGATGATTTTACGCACGCCCTGAGGGATGTGTTCCGGAAACTCTTGATCACGCGAATCAATCCAGCGCACCCGGCACGGCAGGCTCGCCAATAACGGCACCAGCGCGCGGCCGACATGGCCGGCGCCAAATACCGCGATCTGCGCCTGCACCTGGCCCATGGGTTCGAACAGCAACACCGTCACGCCGCCGCAGCATTGGCCCAGGCTGGCGCCGAGGCTGAAGCGCTCCAGATGGGTGTTCTGCTGGCCACGCACCAGCATGTCGCGGGCGATCTGCATCGCTTTGTATTCCAGGTGCCCGCCGCCGATGGTGTCGAAGGTGTGCGCGGCGCTGATCACCATTTTTGAGCCGGCATTGCGCGGCGTGGAGCCGAGCTCTTCGATGATGGTCACCAGCACGCAGGGTTCACCCTGGTTCTGCAGGTCGGCGAGGGCGCTGATCCAGTTGTTCATAGTCACCTCCAGTCAGATCGTTCCCACGCTCCGCGTGGGAATGCATACCGTGACGCTCTGCGTCACAACAGCGGACGCAGAGCGTCCAGGGCGGCATTCCCACGCAGAGCGTGGGAACGATCAAGCCAGTTCAGTCTCAACGGCTTTTGCAGCGCTCAACTGCCGCATCTGCTCACAGCCCCACAACACCCGCTCCGGAGTCGCCGGCGCGTCAATCTTCGGCTGATGGCGATAGTCGCCCAAACTCGCCACGGCATCCTTGATCGCACACCACGAAGCAATCCCGAGCATGAATGGCGGCTCGCCCACGGCCTTGGAATGGAACACCGTGTCTTCCGGGTTTTTACGGTTTTCCACCAGCTTCACACGCAAATCCAGCGGCATGTCCGCCACGGCCGGGATCTTGTAGCTGGCCGGGCCGTTGGTCATCAGCTTGCCCTTGTTGTTCCACACCAGCTCTTCCATGGTCAGCCAGCCCATGCCCTGGATAAAGCCGCCTTCGACCTGGCCGATGTCGATGGCCGGGTTCAGCGAGGCGCCCACGTCGTGAAGGATGTCGGTGCGCAACATCTTGTATTCGCCGGTGAGGGTGTCGACGATCACTTCGCAGCAGGCCGCGCCGAACGCGAAGTAGTAGAACGGCCGACCCCGCGCCTGGCTGCGGTCGTAAAAGATTTTCGGGGTCTTGTAAAAACCGGTGCTCGACAGCGAAACCTGGGCGAAATACGCCTGCTGGATCAGCGCCTCAAAGGTCAGGATCTGATCGCGCACGCGCACGTGGCCGTTGTGGAACTGCACGTCCGCTTCACTCACGTCGTACTTGCGCGCGGCAAATTCCACCAGGCGCTGCTTGATGGTTTCGGCAGCGTTCTGCGCGGCCTTGCCGTTCAAGTCGGCACCGCTGGAGGCGGCGGTTGGCGAGGTGTTGGGCACCTTGTCGGTGTTGGTGGCGGTGATCTGCACGCGGTCGATCTCGACCTGGAATATTTCAGCCACCACCTGCGCGACCTTGATGTTCAAACCCTGGCCCATCTCGGTGCCGCCGTGGTTCAGGTGGATGCTGCCGTCGGTGTAAATGTGGATCAGCGCACCGGCCTGGTTGAGGAAACTGGCGGTAAACGAAATACCGAATTTCACCGGCGTCAGCGCCAAGCCTTTTTTCAGAATCGGGCTGTGGGCGTTGTACAGGCGGATCGCTTCGCGGCGCTCGGCGTATTGGCTGTTGGCTTCAAGCTCGGCGGTCATTTCTTCGAGCATGTTGTGCTCGACGGTCTGGTAATAGTGGGTGACGTTGCGTTCGGTCTTGCCGTAGTAATTGACCTTGCGCACCGCCAACGGGTCCAGCGCCAGATGGCGCGCAATGGCGTCCATGACTTCCTCGATGGCGACCATGCCTTGCGGGCCACCAAAGCCGCGATACGCGGTGTTGGACGCGGTGTTGGTCTTGCAGCGGTGGCCGTTGACGGTGGCGTCGCCCAGGTAATACGAGTTGTCGGAGTGGAACATGGCGCGGTCGACAATCGAGTTGGACAGGTCCGGCGAACAGCCGCAGTTACCTGCCAGGTCCAGATTGATGCCGTGCAAACGGCCGCTGTCGTCAAAGCCCACGTCGTATTCGATATAGAACGGATGGCGCTTGCCGGTCATCAGCATGTCTTCGACACGCGGCAGGCGCATCTTGGTCGGCTGGCCAGTCAGGCGCGCGACCACCGCGCACAGGCACGCGGGGCTGGCGGCCTGGGTTTCCTTGCCGCCAAAACCACCGCCCATGCGGCGCATATCCACGACGATTTTATTCATCGACACGTCCAGTACTTCGGCCACCAGCTTTTGCACTTCGGTGGGGTTTTGCGTGGAGCAGTAGACGATCATGCCGCCGTCTTCGGTGGGCATTACCGAGGAAATCTGGGTTTCCAGGTAGAAGTGTTCCTGGCCGCCGATATGCAGGGTGCCCTGGATACGGTTTTTCGCGGTGGCCAGTGCGCCCGCCGAATCACCGCGTTGGTGGGTGTGGCTGTCGAGCACAAAGTGCTTGTTGCGAAAGGCCTCGACCACGTCCAGCACCGGTTCCAGGTCTTCGTACTCGATCACCGCCGCCATGGCCGCTTTGCGTGCGGTTTCCAGGTCGCGGGCGGCCACGGCCAGCACCACTTGGCCGACAAACTGCACGGTGTCGATGGCCAGCAACGGGTCGCCGGGCATCAGCGGGCCGATGTCTTTGAGGCCCGGTACATCTTCATGGGTGATGACGATGCGCACGCCGTCAAAGGCGTAGCAGGGCGCGGTGTCGATGCTGATGATGCGTGCGTGGGCACGGTCGGACATGCGCGCATACAGGTGCAACTGGTTAGGAAATTCGAGGCGATCATCAATGTACTGCGCTTCACCGCTGACGTGCTTGGCGGCGCTGTCATGCTTGACGCTGCGGCCGACTCCGGTGGTCAGGTCCTGGGCAAACAGTTCGGCGAGTTCGGCCTGGGTTTTAACGACGGCGTGATGGTTAGACATAAGCGGTCACCCGAGTCTCGATGTGCGGTGTTTGCAGTTCGATGAAGTATTTGCGCAGCAGGTTCTGCGCGCTGAGCAGGCGGTATTCCTTGCTGGCGCGGAAGTCCGACAGCGGGGTGAAATCCTGGGCGAGGGCGGCGCAGGCTTTCTCCACCGTGGCGGCGTTCCAGGTGGCGCCGACCAATACGGCTTCGCAACTTTTCGCGCGTTTGGGCGTGGCTGCCATGCCACCAAACGCCACGCGGGCGTCGGTGATCACACCGTTGTCGATCTTCAGGTTGAAAGCGGCGCACACGGCGGAAATATCGTCGTCCAGGCGTTTGGAAACCTTGTAGGCGCGGAACAGCGCGTGGCCCTTGGGCACGATGATCTTCTCGATAAACTCGCTGTCCTGGCGCGCAGTGACACGGTAGTCGATAAAGTAATCTTCCAGCGCCAGGGTGCGACGGGTGTCGCCCTTGCACAGCACGATCTGCGCGCCGAGAGCGATCAACAGTGGCGGCGAATCGCCGATGGGCGAGGCGTTGCCGATATTGCCGCCCAGGGTGCCCTGGTTTCGAATTTGCAGTGAGGCGAAGCGGTGCAGCAAATCGCCGAAGTCCGGGTATTCGTGGTGCAGCGCGCTGTAGCAATCGGACAGCGGTGTGGCCGCACCGATTTCCAGGCGGTCGTCGAACGACTCGATGCGCTTCATCTCTTCAATGTTGCCCACATAGATCATCACTGGCAGCACGCGGTGAAACTGCGTGACTTCCAGCGCCAGGTCAGTGCCGCCCGCCAGCAAACGCGCTTGCGGGTAGGCGTCGTAGAGGTCGGCCAGGTCGGCGACGGTGAGCGGCACCAGGCAACGTTTGTCACCGCTGTTGAGTTCACCGGTTTGCGTGGGCGCGATGGCTTTGAGCCGGGCGATGGTCTCGGCCTGGCGGCTGTCGAACTGATCCGCCGGCTTGTTGCAACAGGCCTGTTCGGCGGCGGCCAGAATCGGGCGGTAACCGGTGCAACGGCACAGGTTGCCGGCCAGCGCTTCATGGGCTTTCTGGCTGTCGGGGGCGTCGCTGTTCTTTTGCAGGGCAAACAGCGACATCACAAAGCCTGGGGTGCAAAAGCCGCATTGCGAGCCGTGGCACTCGACCATGGCCTGTTGCACGCTGTGCAGTTGGCCTTGATGCTTGAGGTCTTCGACGCTGATCAGTTGTTTGCCGTGCAATGACGACACAAACGTCAGGCAGGAATTGAGGCTGCGATAGCGGATCTGCTCCGCGCCTTGAGTGTCGGTGTGCAATTCGCCGACTACCACGGTGCACGCACCGCAATCGCCGCTGGCGCAGCCTTCTTTGGTACCGGATTTGCCCAAATGCTCGCGCAAATAGTTGAGCACGGTCAGGTTGGGGTCCAGGGCGTGCTCGCTACGGAGTTCCTGGTTAAGTAAAAACTGGATCACGGAAGGCCTCGCAGACTCATTATTGTTGTTAACCGCTTTGCGCCGAATCTAGTCATGTCTGACTTTTCGGTCAACGATTTTCTGACCAGGAGGTCAAGAAATTGCGATCGCAACACTTTCAATTATGGTCCAGTCTTCTGGAACCGGTGTTTTTGCTGGCTTTTGGCTTTTCAGCGTTGCTTATTTCATGCCACATTCGCGCCTGTGGGCGTAGCGCCATCAGCCAGCCAATGCGCTACACTGCCGCGCTTGTACCGATAGCAGATTTTGAAGGGAAAACATGACGTTCAAGGCGCCGGACAGTCTCGCCGAGCAAATTGCTCACCACCTCGCCGAACGTATCATTCGCGGCGAACTCAAGCCTGGGGAGCGGATCCAGGAACAGAAAGTCACGCTGGCATTGAATGTCAGCCGTGGCTCCGTGCGTGAAGCTTTGCTGATCCTCGAGCGTCGCCACCTGATCGCGATCCTGCCGCGCCGTGGCGCCCACGTCACCGAACTCACCGCGCACAAGGTGCAGAGCCTGTGCACGCTGATGGGCGAGTTGTACATCCTGCTCGGCAATTCGGTGGCTGAGGGCTGGAAGGTCCAGGCCGACATGGCGCCGTTCCTGCAGATCCAGCAACGCCTGATCACCAGTTTCGAGCGTGAGGACATACGTTCCTTCGTCGAAGAAAGCTTTAGCGTGATGCGCGCCGCGTACCCCTTCGCCAACAATCCGTACTTGCAGGAAACCGTCGAAAACCTGCAGCCGGCGATGAACCGTGCCTATTACCTGGCCCTGGACCAGCGCAAGGCGGAGATGAGTGAGTACCTGGCGCTGTTCGAGCAACTGCTCGCGGCGGTGCTCGCCCGTGACCTGCCGCAGATCCGCCAGGTGCTGTCGGCCTACTGCGAGCGCAGCAGCTCGCTGGTCATCGCTGCGTTGGCAGGCGCCTAAGCGTGCGGCTCAAGTGCATCAAACTGGCGGGGTTCAAATCCTTCGTCGACCCGACCACGGTGAACTTCCCCAGTAACATGGCGGCGGTGGTCGGGCCCAATGGTTGCGGCAAGTCGAACATTATCGATGCCGTACGTTGGGTGATGGGCGAGAGCTCGGCAAAAAACCTGCGTGGCGAGTCGATGACCGACGTCATCTTCAACGGCTCCACCAGCCGCAAGCCGGTGAGCCAGGCCAGCATCGAACTGGTGTTCGATAACTCCGATGGCACCTTGATCGGCGAATACGCGGCCTACGCGGAAATCTCGATTCGCCGCAAAGTGACGCGCGACAGCCAGAACAGTTACTTCCTCAACGGCACCAAATGCCGTCGACGCGATATCACCGATATTTTCCTTGGCACCGGCTTAGGCCCGCGCAGCTACTCGATCATCGAGCAGGGCATGATCTCCAAGCTGATCGAAGCCAAGCCCGAAGACCTGCGTAACTTTATCGAAGAAGCGGCCGGCATCTCCAAGTACAAGGAGCGCCGCCGCGAGACCGAAAACCGTATCCGTCGTACCCACGAAAACCTCGCCCGCCTGACCGACCTGCGTGAAGAGCTGGAGCGTCAACTGGAACGCCTGCACCGCCAGGCCCAGGCCGCCGAGAAGTACCAGGAATACAAGGGCGAGGAGCGCCAGCTCAAGGCGCAACTGTCGGCCCTGCGCTGGCAGGCGCTGAATGATCAGGTCGGCCAGCGCGAAGCGATCATCGGCACCCAGGAAATCAGCTTTGAAGCGCTGGTGGCCGAGCAGCGTAATGCCGACGCCAGCATCGAGCGCCTGCGTGACGGTCACCATGACCTGTCCGAGCGCTTCAATCTGGTGCAGGGGCGTTTCTACTCGGTGGGCGGCGATATTGCCCGGGTCGAGCAAAGCATCCAGCACGGCCAGCAGCGCCTGCGCCAGTTGCAGGATGATTTGAAAGAGGCCGAACGCGCGCGGCTGGAAACCGAATCGCACCTGGGCCACGACCGTACGTTGCTGCTGACGTTGGGCGAAGAGCTGGACATGCTCACGCCCGAGCAGGAAATCACCAGCGCCGCCGCCGAAGAGGCCGCCGCCGCCCTGGAAGAAGCCGAAACCACCATGCACGGCTGGCAGGAGCAGTGGGACACGTTCAACCTGAAATCCGCCGAGCCGCGCCGCCAGGCTGAGGTGCAGCAATCGCGCATCCAGCAACTGGAAACCAGCATGGAGCGCCTGGCCGAACGCCAGCGCCGCATGCAGGAGGAGCGCGCGTTGCTCGCCGCCGACCCGGAAGACGCGGCGATCATGGCGCTGAGCGAGCAGCTGGCCGAAAGTGAAATGACCCTGGAAGAACTTGAGGCCAGCGAAGAACAGCAAGTGGAGCGCCTGGAGCAATTGCGTCAGCAACTGCAGCAGGCGACCCAGGCCCAGCAGCAGTCCCAGGGCGATTTGCAGCGGCTCAACGGGCGCTTGGCGTCGCTTGAAGCCTTGCAGCAGGCCGCGCTGGATCCAGGCACCGGCACCGCCGAATGGCTGCGTGACCAGCACCTGGCCGAGCGCCCGCGCCTGGCCGAAGGCTTAAAAGTTGAAGCGGGCTGGGAACTGGCGGTCGAGACCGTGTTGGGCGCCGACCTGCAAGCCGTATTGGTGGATGATTTTGGCGGTTTCGACCTGGCCGGGTTTGCCCAGGGCGATTTGCGTTTGCTCAGCCCCGCCGTCGATGGCACGCGAGTGCCGGGCAGTTTGCTCGACAAGGTTGAGGCGGCGGTTGATCTGGCGCCGTGGCTGGGCCAGGTCAAACCGGTTGAATCACTGGAACAGGCCCTGGCCCAGCGTGGCCAATTGGGCGCCGGTGAAAGCCTGATCAGTCGAGACGGTTACTGGGTTGGCCGGCACTTCCTGCGCGTGCGTCGCGCCAGTGAGGCCGAGAGCGGCGTATTGGCCCGTGGCCAGGAAATCGTCAACCTGGGCGCCGAGCGCGAAGAGCGCGAGGCCACCCTCGAAAGCCTGGAAACCGAACTGCAAACCCTGCGTGCCACCCAGCGCCAACAAGAGACCGGCCGCGAGCACCTGCGCCGGCTGTTGCAGGACGAAGCGCGCCAGCAAGGCGAATTGAAGGCCCAGTTGTCGGCGAGCAAGGCCAAGGCCGAGCAGCTGACCCTGCGCCGCACCCGCCTCGACGAAGAAGTGGCGGAGATGGGCGAGCAGCGCGCCCTCGAACACGAACAAATCGGCGAGGCGCGCCTGCACTTGCAGGAAGCCCTCGACAGCATGGCGCTGGACACCGAGCAGCGCGAACTGCTGCTGGCCCAGCGCGACAGCCTGCGCGAACGCCTTGATCGCGTGCGCCAGGAAGCCCGTCAGCACAAAGATCACGCCCATCAGTTGGCAGTGCGCCTGGGCTCGTTGCAGGCCCAACACACCTCGACGCGCCAGGCGCTTGAGCGTTTGGAGATGCAGTCCGAACGCCTGACCGAGAAGCGCGAGCAACTGAGCCTCAACCTGGAGGAGGGCGAAGCGCCGCTGGAAGAATTGCGCCTCAAGCTCGAAGAGTTGCTCGACAAGCGCATGACCGTCGACGAAGAGCTCAAGACCGCGCAAATCGCCCTGGAAGACGCCGACCGCGAATTGCGCGACGCCGAGAAGCGCCGGACCCAGGCCGAGCAGCAATCCCAGCTGATTCGCGGCCAGCTCGAACAGCAGCGCATGGAATGGCAAGCCCTGACCGTGCGCCGCAAGACCCTGCAAGACCAGTTGTTGGAAGACGGCTACGACCTGCACGGCGTGCTCACTACCTTGACCGCCCAGGCCAACGAAAAAGACGCCGAAGAAGAGCTCGAACGCATCGCTGCGCGTATCCAGCGCCTCGGCGCGATCAACTTGGCAGCCATCGACGAATACCAGCAACAGTCCGAGCGTAAACGTTACCTGGACGCTCAGGACGCCGACCTGGTCGAAGCACTGGACACGCTCGAGAACGTGATTCGCAAGATCGACAAGGAAACCCGTAATCGCTTCAAGGATACCTTTGATCAGATTAATGGCGGTTTACAGGCGTTATTCCCGAAAGTTTTCGGTGGAGGCAGCGCCTACTTGGAACTGACGGGCGAAGATCTACTCGATACAGGGGTGACGATCATGGCGCGGCCGCCAGGCAAGAAGAACAGCACCATCCATTTGTTGTCCGGTGGCGAAAAGGCCCTGACCGCATTGGCCCTGGTATTTGCGATCTTCAAGTTGAACCCGGCGCCGTTTTGCATGCTCGACGAAGTTGACGCGCCGCTGGATGACGCTAACGTTGGACGCTACGCTCGGTTGGTTAAAGAGATGTCCCAGACCGTGCAGTTCATCTACATCACCCACAACAAGATCGCCATGGAAATGGCCGATCAGTTGATGGGCGTGACGATGCACGAGCCGGGTTGTTCGCGATTGGTGGCGGTGGATGTCGAAGAAGCGATGGCGATGGTGGACGCCTAGTGGCGAGTCGCTAGTTGTAAGCTACAAGCCGTATGTACTAGAGGCTTATAGCTTGCGACTCGAAGCTCACAGTTGGCGGCTGGTGTAAGAGATCTTCCAGGTCGCTGAAAGATGGCAAATCGACACATTTCGCGCCAACTGTGTAAAGTTATCGAAGGTCGTGCTAGTTTATTGTCAATTCCTCGTATGCGTGGGCAAAACGTCAGTCAGAACATAGAGTTGGCGCCACGTTTTAAAGCGGTTTGGACGTTGCTAAACCCCTTATTTTTCAGCATTTTTTATTAGAGGCACGGGATTACATGGAAATCGGTCTGCGCGAGTGGCTGATCGTCATCGGCATTATTGTCATTGCCGGTATTCTTTTTGATGGCTGGCGCCGCATGCGCGGTGGCAAGGGCAAGCTCAAATTCCGTCTGGACCGTAACCTGTCCAACTTGCCCGACGACGACGGCAGCGCCGAGCTGCTGGGGCCGCCCCGTGTGCTGGATACCCATAAAGAACCGCAACTGGACGAGCACGACTTGCCGTCGATGAGTGCGCCGGTGCGTGAAGCCCGCGAGCCGTCGTCCAAGCGTGGCAAGCGCGCCAGTGCCGCTGTGGCCGAGCCGCATCAGGGCGACCTGAACCTCGACGTCGACGAAGGCCCGAGCTTCAGCAGCCGTGATGATGATTTCCCCGATGAAAACGTCGGCAAGCCTGCAGCGCGCCAGTCGGTAAACGATCAGCCGGCCGCCGAAGAGGTTTTGGTGATCAGCGTGATCTGCCGCGACGCCGCCGGCTTCAAAGGCCCGGCACTCTTGCAGAACATCCTCGAAAGCGGCCTGCGTTTTGGCGAGATGGATATTTTCCACCGCCACGAAAGCATGGCCGGTAACGGCGAGGTGCTGTTCTCCATGGCCAACGCGGTCAAGCCGGGCACTTTCGACCTGGACGATATCGACCTGTTCAGCACGCCGGCGGTGAGCTTCTTCCTCGGTCTGCCAGGCCCGCGTCACCCGAAACAGGCGTTCGACGTGATGGTGGCCGCAGCCCGCAAGCTCTCCCAGGAACTCAACGGCGAGCTCAAGGACGACCAACGCAGCGTTCTGACTGCCCAGACCATCGAGCATTACCGTCAGCGCATCGTCGAGTTCGAGCGTCGCGCCCTGACACAAAAACGCTGAGGATTGGTCTTCAGCGTTGTCAGTAGAATAAGCGCACTAACATATTGAGCAGCTTCGGCTGCTCTTTTGCTTTATGAGAGAACACCCATGACCGCCGCCCACACCCGCATCCTCGAACTGCGCGCTGAACTGGATCAGCACAACTACCGTTACCACGTTCTCGACGAGCCGAGCATTCCCGACGCCGAGTACGACCGGCTGTTTCATGAGCTCAAGGCCCTGGAGGCCGAGCACCCGGAACTGGTGACGCGTGATTCACCGACGCAGCGGGTCGGCAGTGCGGCGTTGTCGGCGTTTACCCAGGTCAAGCACGAGATTGCGATGCTCAGCCTGGGCAACGCCTTCGATGAAACCACCATGCTCGAATTTGATCGCCGGGTGACCGAAGGTCTCGACCTGCCGGTGGGTGATCTGTTTGGCGGCGCGGCGGTGGAATACAGCTGCGAGCCCAAGCTCGACGGCCTGGCGGTCAGCCTGCTGTATCAGGACGGCGAGCTGGTGCGCGGCGCCACGCGCGGCGATGGCACCACGGGTGAAGACATCAGCGTCAACGTGCGCACCGTGCGCAATATCCCGTTGAAACTGCACGGCAGCGGCTGGCCGGCAACCCTGGAAGTGCGCGGCGAAGTGTTCATGTCCAAGGCCGGTTTCGAGCGGCTGAACGCCTCGCAGCTGGAAGTGGGCGGCAAGACCTTCGCCAACCCGCGTAATGCCGCCGCCGGCAGCCTGCGTCAACTGGACTCGAAGATCACCGCCAGCCGTCCGCTGGAGTTCTGCTGCTATGGCGTGACCACCGACATCAGCGACACCCATATCGGCAACCTGCAGCAACTGCAGAAGTGGGGCATGCCGATCAGCCATGAGCTGAAGTTGGCCAATGGGATTCAGGATTGCCTGGCGTATTACCGTGATATCGGCGAGCGGCGTAACAGCCTGCCGTACGAGATCGACGGCGTGGTGTTCAAGGTCAACAGCATTGCTTCCCAGCGTGAGTTGGGCTTCCGCGCCCGTGAGCCACGCTGGGCCATCGCGCATAAATTCCCGGCCATGGAAGAGCTGACCGAACTGCTCGACGTGGAATTCCAGGTGGGCCGCACCGGCGCGGTAACGCCGGTGGCGCGCTTGAAGCCGGTCAAGGTCGCCGGAGTCACCGTGTCCAATGCCACATTGCACAACATGGACGAAGTCGCACGCCTGGGCCTGATGATCGGTGACACCGTGATCATTCGCCGTGCCGGTGATGTGATCCCGCAAGTCGTCTCGGTGGTCACCGAGCGCCGTCCGGAAAACGCCCGCGCCGTGCAAATCCCGCAAAGCTGCCCGGTGTGCGGCTCCCATGTGGAGCGTACGCAACTGGTCAAGCGCAGCAAGGGCAAGGAAACCGTCAGCGAAGGCGCGGTGTACCGCTGCGTCGGGCGCCTGGCCTGTGGCGCGCAGCTCAAGCAGGCGATCATCCATTTTGTGTCGCGCCGCGCCATGGACATTGACGGCCTGGGCGACAAAACCATCGAGCAGTTGGTGGATGAAAAGCTTATCGGCTCGCCGGCTGACCTCTACAAGCTCAAATACGAGCAGATCATCGACCTGGAAGGCTTTGCCGATATTTCCAGCAAAAAGCTGATCACCGCCATCGAAAACAGCAAGACGCCGACCCTGGCGCGGTTTATCTACGCCTTGGGCATTCCGGATGTGGGCGAGGAGACCGCCAAGGTGCTCGCGCGCTCGCTGGCGTCCCTGGAGCGCGTGCAGCAGGCTTTGCCCGAAGTGCTGACGTACTTGCCGGACGTGGGCCTGGAAGTGGCCCACGAGATTCACAGCTTCTTTGAAGACAGCCATAACCAGGACGTGATTGGCGCGCTGCTGTCGCCGGATGAATGCGGCCTGCAATTGCAGGATCAGGGCGACCTGAGCGCCGAATTCGCCGCCAGCACCACCCTGGGCGGCTTGCTCGACAAGCTGCATGTACCCAGCGTAGGGCCTGGCGCCGCGCAAAAACTCGCCGACAAGTTCGTAAGCCTCGAAGGCGTGATCAAGGCAGACTGGCTGGATATGCGCCAGGCGCTGCCCGAGAAGCAGGCCAAGGCGGTGCGCGAGTTTTTTGATAACCCGGACAATGCCAACCATGCCCTGGCTATCGAGCAGCAGCTCAAAGACTTCGGGATGCATTGGCAGAGCGAGAAGAAGGTCGTCGAAGGCTTGCCGGAAGCGGGGCATACCTGGGTGCTGACCGGCTCCCTGGAGCTGATGAGCCGCGATGTGGCCAAGGACAAGCTCGAAAGCCTGGGCGCCAAGGTGGCCGGTTCCGTCTCGGCCAAGACCCACTGCGTGGTCGCCGGGCCGGGCGCGGGCTCCAAGCTGGCCAAGGCCACCGAGCTGGGCCTTAAGGTGCTGGACGAAGAGGCCTTCGTCGCTTTCCTGGCCAAACACAACATCACCGTCTGATGATCGTTCCCACGCTCCGCGTGGGAATGCAGCCCTGGACGCTCTGCGTCTGCTCTTGAACCTCGTGACGCAGAGCGTCACCGCAGGCATTCCCACGCGCGTGGGAACGATCCTTCACGGTAAATGATCTAGTCTTGGTCACCCAGGGAGAGATCGCCATGTTCCGCTACTTCGAGCAACTCAGTACGCGCATCGCCGCACCGTTCGTGGCCGGATCCTCGCGCAACAGCAAGGTGTGGCAGTGCCGCTGCGGCCAGTCGCTGTTCTTTCGCAACAGCCAGTGCCTGGTCTGTTCTGCGCTGTTGGGCTATCAACCCCAGCAAAGCCGGCTGTCGTCGTTACAGCCCGGCCCAGTCGCTGGCACATGGCTACAGGACGATAACCTTGACGCCGGCGCCTTCCGTCGCTGCGCCAACCTCGACACCCCAGCCGCCTGCAACTGGCTGATTCCGGCCCACAGCACCGCGCCGCTGTGCGTGGCGTGTAGCCTCAACCGTACCATCCCTGACCTGTCGATCCCGGAAAACCCCGAACGCTGGCGCAAAGTCGAAACCGCCAAGCGCCGGTTGGTGGCGCAACTGATCAGCCTGGGCCTGCAAGTGGTGCCCAAAAGTGTTGACGAAGACAGCGGCCTGGCCTTCGATTTCATCGGCATCGACCTTGAAGGCAACGCACCCACCACCGGCCACGCCAACGGCCTGGTCACCCTCGATATCAAGGAAGCCGACGACGCCCACCGCGAGAAAGTCCGTGTGCAAATGCGCGAGCCGTATCGCACGTTACTTGGCCATTTTCGCCACGAAGTCGGCCATTACTATTGGGATCGGCTGATTGCCAACAGCCATTGGCTTGAACCGTTTCGCCGCCTGTTTGGCGACGAACGCGCCAGTTACGCCGAGGCACTCGACCAGCATTACCAAAACGGCCCGCGCCCCGACTGGCAGCAAACCTGCGTCAGCGCCTACGCGACCATGCACCCTTGGGAAGACTGGGCCGAAACCTGGGCTCACTACCTGCATATGATGGATGCCGTCGACACCGCGCTGGGCTTTGGCATGAGCGCCCGCGAGATGGACCTGGATTACCAGCCGTTCCCGCTGGCCACGCTCTTTGAGCCCGAACACCCTGGCGGCCCGGCCTTCCTGTCGTTCGTCAACGCCTGGATCGAACTGGCCGGCATGCTCAACGAACTGTCACGCAGCATGGGCCAGCCGGATTTCTACCCCTTTGTGTTGCCGCCGGCGGTGATCGCCAAGCTGCATTTCATTCATTTGGTAATTCAGGAGGAGGGCGGCAGGGCCGATGAAGTGGTGCAAGCACAGTAATCTGCCCAAGGTGAGAGATAGGTATCTACACAATTTTTAAAGCTGCCATATTTCTCTGTGGCGAGCAGGCTTGCCCTGCGTTGGGCTGCGCAGCAGCCCCAGTGTAGACACCGAGGTACTCCTGAAAGAACGCTGAACCTGTTTTTAGGGCTGTTGCGCAGCCCAACGCAGGGCAAGCCTGCTCGCCACAACAGCCCACTTGCCACAGAAGTTGGGTAGATGCCTAGGGTGCGTTGCGCTGTGTCAGCCAACGAATGCCCCAACTGATACACCGCAATCGCGGGCAAGCCCGTCTCCCACAGGGTTCTGGCAGGTTATCGAGGTTGAGGACAAGTGCTTGAGCCCCTTGATATTTTTAATCCGGAACCAATGGTTGTAACTTCCGATGAGATCGGTACAATGGCGCGGCTTGCCGAGAGGCCAGCGTCGTTATGGTGACCCCATCGGTCCCCCCGCAACGATTACCCGTGAACCTGGTCAGAGCCGGAAGGCAGCAGCCACAGCGGGAACATTGTGTGCCGGGGTGTGGCTGGTGGGGTTGCCTCCATAACGCTCTTCCTTGTGACGCCCCTCCTGTTTCAAATCAAACACGCTTTTACTCGTTCATCTGGCATTTTTGCGCAGCGATGGCGGCTTTGTGCTGGAAAACATTCAGCGGCCTGCTAGCGTCATTCTTGTAAGCGACCCAGTGCTGGAGTAGTAAAGAAGTGATGGCACTCCCTTGATCAACAAGGATGATTGCCATGTCCAGCCTTCCAGTTTTACCCGCCATTATCAGTGCTTCAGTCGGCACCCCGGGCAAAGCGCAGAACCTGCCTGCCGATGTTCGATGCATTCAGCACCTGTTTAATCTGATTGAGCCCGCAGTGCCCTTGGTGGAAGACGGCAAGTGCGGCCCGCTGTTGTTGCAGCGCATCAGTGCCTATCAGGCGAATCGCCTGAAGGTCAGCAAACCTGATGGTGTGATTGACCCTGGCGGTCGGACGTTCAAGAGCCTGGTCGACGATGCAGGCAAAGCCACTGCCGTTGTCCCTGCCGACCCGCCGTTAATCAGCAGGCCCACCTGTGACGGTCAAATCGCCCTGACCGAGGCTGACTTTCAGAACGCGGCCGCAGTGCTGGGCAACGGTATTTCGGTGAATCTGATCAAGGCGTTCGCGACGGTCGAGTCCGGTGGGCGTTCCGGGTTCGGGCTGGCCAGGTTGCCGGTTATCGCCTTCGAGGGCCATATCTTCCGCAAGTACACTCAACATAAGTACGACAGGGCCTACCCCTTTTTGTCCTACCCCTATCTGGAAAAGGCCGGGCCGCAATGGCGGGCCAATAACAAGGATCAAGCCAAGGCCTGGCAGACACTGGTCGCTGCGTTCACGCTGGATCAGAAGGCAGCGCTGATGTCGGCGTCCTACGGCATGTTTCAGATCATGGGGTTCAACTTTGCCCTGTGTGGTTACAAAAGCGTGTTTGAGTTTGTCACCGCACAGAAACTCAATGCCAGCCAACAATTGATGGCGTTCGTCAGCTTTTGCCGCAAAACCCCTGCGTTGCTCAAGGCCATGAGGAACAAGGACTTTACCGGCATGGCGCGTCATTACAACGGCGAAGACTATGGCGACTACGACCGGCGCATCCGAAAAGCCTTCGAGGCGCTGGAACGAAAAAAATAGCCGTACCTGCTGGCTGCCTCACACCGTTGAGGTGGTCTACTGGACAAGCCAAAACCATCTTGTTAGTTTCGCGCAGCCACTTGTTTCAAGTTATGACAAGTGTGTTATGACAAGTGTGCAGCGCTGATATTGAAGTGCTATCACTTCCTTAACTAACAAGGATGTCTGTGATGAAAAGCCTGCCAGGGTTGCCCCGTCTTA
The DNA here is from genome assembly GCF_001421425.1 of Pseudomonas sp. Leaf15. NCBI lineage: Bacteria > Pseudomonadati > Pseudomonadota > Gammaproteobacteria > Pseudomonadales > Pseudomonadaceae > Pseudomonas > Pseudomonas sp. Leaf15. The sequence continues at coordinate 149,097 of NZ_LMKI01000035.1, read as the reverse complement.
TCAGCGCTTCAGTGGGCGCGCCGGGTAAAGCGCGCAATTTGCCCGCCGATGTTCAGTGCATTCAGTATTTATTCAATTTGATCATTCCCAAGATGGGCTTTGCGCTGGCCGAAAACGGTAAGTGCGATGGGCAATTGGTGCAGTGCATCAGCCAGTATCAGTTCCGGCATCTCAAATATGCGCACCCCGATGGCGTGATCGACCCCACCGGCCGAACCTTCAACAGCCTGATCGAAGAAGCGGTGAAAGTGCCGGTAAAAGCCTTCCCGGCGATGCGCATTCCGAGCTTTCTCAACGCGTTTGGCAATAACGGCGGCGATGCGGTCCAGGCCACGGTCAATGTGTACCTGGAGCGCATGCGCGCGACCATCGAGGCCGAGCGGCGCAACCGGCAGCTGATGCTCCAGGCCACGTGCGATGGCGGCATGACGCTGACCGATACCGACTTTCAGAGCGCTGCCACCCAGTTGGGCAGCGGCATTTCGGTGAATATCATCAAGGCTTTCGCCACGGTCGAATCCGGCGGGCGTTCCGGGTTCGGGCCGGCCAAGTTGCCGGTGATTGCCTTTGAAGGCCACTTGTTTCGCAAGTACACCAAGCACATCTACGATCAGGCGCACCCGCTGCTGTCTTATATCTACGTGAGAAAGGCCGGGCCGCAGTGGCAGGTCAATAACAAGGACCAGACCAAAGCCTGGGAGACCATGGCCACAGCGTTTGCGCTGGACCAGGAGGCGGCATTGATGTCGGCGTCCTGGGGCATGTTTCAAATAATGGGGTTCAACTACACCTCCTGCGGTTACAAGACGGTGTTTGAATTTGCTGCCGCCCTGAAGGTCAATGCCGGTAACCAATTAAAAGCGTTTATTGGTTTTTGCAGCCAGAGCCCGGCCCTGATCAAGGCCATGAAAGATAAAGACTACGTGGCCATGGCGCGTAACTATAACGGCAAGGATTACGGTGACTACGACAGCCGTATCAAAAAGGCCTACGAAGCATTGGAAGGGAAGAAATAAGATGAGCCGTTTTCTAGCGATGAGTGTGTTGTCGTTGTGCGCCTTGGTGCCCGCGTTGGCAGGTGCCGCTGAGCTGCATTCTGGTAAATACGAGGGATTGATGCTGGCGGTCACCCCTGAGCATCAGGTCGAAGGCTACTACGCAGAAGAACTGGGCGAGGGTGTGACCCGCAGCTGCACGTTTTACCTGCAAGGCCAGCCTGAAGCGCTCACCACCTGGCTAGACAAGGCCTACCCTGGCAGCGTCGCAGCGTCCTCCGACGGCGTGACCTTGACGGTGGAGCAGGGGCGCGAGCATCCCGGTTGCATCAGCGTGCTGATGCCGGAAATCGCCACCGGCCTGGACCTGGCCCAAACGGCCAGCAAGCAATGGATCGGCCTGGTGACCGTGACGGCCGACAAGGCTTACCTGCTGAAAAAACCAGGCGCTGAAGCGGCCAAACGCGCGTATATCGTCAAGGACGATGTGGTCGGCGTGCTGGCGTTCAAGGACGGCTGGGCAGAGGTCGAATTCACCAATGCCAAAGACCATACCTACACCGGCTGGATCAGCCAAAACCAGTACGCACGCTTGGCTGCGCCGCAAGCCGACTAGCCAAACGTCTCCCGCAGCAGCCCGGCAAACGCATCCCGCGCCAGGTGGCGCTGGGTGTCTGTGTGCCAGAACAGCAGGTTGTCCACGGCCTGTAATTCCTCGAACCGGTAGGACGCCAGTTGGTTGGCCTGCTCATAGCGGGCCAGGATGCCTTCCGGCGCCAAGGCCACGCCAATTCCCGCACTGACGCAGCCGATGATCGTGCCCCAACTGGCATAGCTGGCGATGCTCGGCTTGAAGGCGTGCGGTTTGATCCAGTTCTCCAGCGCCGCGCGATACGGACAACCGGGCGGCCACACCAGCAAGGTGCGGCCTGCCAAGTCTTCGGCACTGTTGATCGGCGCGCTGGAGGCGCTGGCGATCAGCACCAGGCGTTCACTGTAGACCACGCTGTGTTCGAGCTTGGCGCGCTTGCCGCCTGAGGCCACCAGCGCCACATCGATACGGTGGTGTTGCAGGTCGTCGAGCAGTTGCGCCCAGGCGCCGGTGACCAGCTCCAGGCTGACGTCCGGGTAGCGCCGGTGGTATTCGGCCAGCAGCGGCGGCAGGCGGCCGCTGGCGCTGGATTCCACCGCGCCGATGCGCAGCGTGCCACGTGGAATCGCGTTGGCATCCACTGCGCGCTTGGATTCATCCACCAGGGCCAGGATGCGCTCACAGTAATCGAGGAAGATTTCCCCGGCGGCGCTGATGGCCAGCCCACGGCCAGCGCGAATAAACAGCGGCGTGCCCAACTCGCTTTCCAGCTGCTTGATGCGCGTGGTGATGTTGGATGGCACGCAGTGCAGTTGCAGCGCGGCCTGGGCCACGCTGCCGGTTTGGGCCACGGCGCGCACCATTTTCAGTTGGGCCAGTTCCATTGCTCAGTTCCAATGATTTCAGAAGTCAGAAACGCTTAATTGTCCTGCGCCTTGCGCGGCTCAAGACTGACGGTATTCCTTCTCAGTATCTGGATGCCGTCGATGAATGCCCCGTCACCCGTAAAGCTTACGCTAGTCATCGCTGGCGTGATTCTCTGTTGGGCCTATTCGCCGATTGGCGTGCACATGGGGCTGCACAGCTACAGCCCCGGCCAATTGGCGCTGCTGAGGTTTTTGATCGCCTCGGTGTTCATGGGCGGCATCGCCCTGGCGGCAGGCATCGGCCGGCCGCGTGTGCGGGATTTGCCTTGGTTGATGGTGTTGGGGTTTTTCGGCGTGTTCCTGCACCACACCAGCCTCAACTACGGGCAACAGTGGGTGACGGCGGCGGCATCGAGTGTGCTGGCGCAATCGGCGCCGCTGTTCAGTGTGGTAATCGCGTTTTTCTGTTTGAAAGAACGGGTCAGCCTCTGGCGTTGGGGCTGCGTCTTGCTCGGCTTGTTCGGTGTGCTGGTGGTGATCTGGCGCGATCATGGCGTCGGTGATATCGACCCGCGCGGCTTGCTGATCCTGCTGGCTGCCGTGTCGTGGAGCGTGTATTTCGCCATCCAGAAGCACTACGCCCATCGCTACAGCCCACTGACCATGGCGTGCTACATGGTGTGGGCGGGCACCTTGATGCTGTGCGTGAACCTGCCGGGCTTGCCGGCTGCCGTGGCCCAGGCGCCGTTGCCGGAGAACCTGTCGGTGCTGGTATTGGGGATTTTTCCCAGCGCCCTGGCGTACCTGGCCTGGGGTTATGTACTCAAGCACGTGGACGTCAGCCGCGCCTCGGTGGCGATGTACCTGATTCCGCCGGTGGCCATGCTGATGGCGTCGACCCTGCTGGGCGAGCACATTGCCCTGCAAGTGATACTGGGCGCGGTGATCGTGCTGGCCAGTGTCGCCGCCATCAGCCTTGAAGGGCGCTGGCGCTCAATCGCTCAGGCTGAACGCGCGCAGCCGGTGGCCGTCGAGGTCCTCGGCGACAAAGGTGTAGCCGAAGTCCAGGTGGGTCGGTGACTGGATGATGGTCGCGCCGCGTTCTACCCACTGAGCGTGCAGGGTGTCCACGGCGGCTGGGTCCGCCAGCGAAAAACCGACCTCACCGCCGCCGCCGGTGAGGTGGGCCGCAGGCTCCACGGTATGACGCGACCACAGCCCCAGCTTGACGCCGTTGTCGAGAATGAACAGGGCGAACGTCGGGTTCAGCTCCACGGGCGGCTTGCCCAGCAGGCGGCTATAGAAGTTGGCGCTGGTGGCCGGGCTGTCGACGTAGAGCAAAAAGTAATGGGCGACGGTGTGCATGCAGGCTCCTTGAGAGCGGGCGGTTAAGGGAGCCCAGTCTATGGCGCGGCACTGTCAGTTTTTGTCAGGAGTGTTCTTGTCAGGAGAGCTTTTGTAAGGAGTGCGCAGCGGTCGCGCATTTTCCCCGGTGTACAGTTTGATCAGGTCGTCGATCTCGCCCGACATTTTCATCCGTAGCAGCGTGCGCAAGATTCGTTGCACCGGCACGTTCGGGTCATTGCGCACGATGCAGCCCAGGTTTTGCTCGTCGATCACCGCGACGTTGTGCAGCCGCAGGCTTGGGGGCACTTTCAGGTTGAAACGGTCCAGGGTCCATTCGTTGATCACGGCGTATTCGAAGCGCGCAGCCACCAGCTTGTGCAGCACCAACTCCTCGCTGCGCGAATCGTCGCGGGTCAGTTGGCCGCTGGCGAACAGCGGTTCGAGCACGGCATAGCGGTAGTTGAGCACCGTGCCAATGGCCTGGGGTGCCAACGTGGCCACCTGAACAGGCGGCGCGTGGGCACTGGCCAACACATTGCGCTGCACCATCAAGGGCACGCTCCAGGTGTAGTCCCCGGACAGGTTGCCGAGCCAATCCTGGGCGACATAGCAGCGCACATCGACCTCACCGCGCTCCATGGCACTGGCCAGACGTGCCCGCGCCAACACATGGAACTCGGCCGGGCGCCCGACCTGGGTGGCCAGGCTCAACATCAAGTCATACAAAATGCCCTGGGTGGGCTGGTCGCCCTCTATCTGGGCCATGGGCATTGCCCAGCTGTCGGAAACCGCAAAGCGCAACGGCGCGGGCGCCGCAAGGCTAACTACGGAAATCATCCATAAAGCGCCCAGGACTACGCGCATACACTCTCCGGGTTCAGGCCTTTGTGGGGCCATTCAGGAGAGCTTAGTCAGATTAGACGAGCGTGCCGGATGCAATTTCCCCCTTGCTCCGCTAGCATTACCGGCTTCCGCTTCCCAGTTGCGACGGTTTTCGATGAGTTATCAGGTTCTTGCACGTAAATGGCGCCCGCGCTCGTTCCGCGAAATGGTCGGCCAGACCCATGTGCTCAAGGCTCTGATCAATGCCTTGGACAGCCAACGGCTGCACCACGCCTACCTGTTCACCGGTACTCGCGGGGTCGGCAAGACCACTATCGCGCGCATTATTGCCAAGTGCCTGAACTGTGAAACCGGCATCACGTCGACACCCTGCGGCACCTGTTCGGTATGCCGCGAGATCGACGAGGGGCGTTTTGTCGACCTGATCGAGATCGACGCCGCGAGCCGCACCAAGGTCGAAGACACCCGCGAGCTGCTCGACAATGTGCAGTACGCGCCGAGCCGTGGGCGCTTCAAGGTCTACCTGATCGACGAAGTGCACATGCTCTCCAGCCATTCCTTCAACGCACTGTTGAAAACCCTGGAAGAGCCGCCGCCCTACGTTAAGTTCATCCTGGCCACCACTGACCCGCAGAAACTTCCTGCAACGATTTTGTCGCGGTGCCTGCAGTTTTCCCTGAAAAACATGACGCCCGAGCGCGTGGTCGAGCATTTGACCCATGTGCTCGGCGTCGAGAACGTACCGTTCGAAGACGACGCGTTGTGGCTGCTTGGCCGCGCTGCCGATGGTTCGATGCGTGACGCCATGAGCCTCACCGACCAGGCTATCGCCTTTGGTGAAGGCAAGGTTATGGCCGCGGATGTGCGCGCCATGCTTGGCACGCTGGACCACGGTCAGGTGTTCGACGTGCTGCATGCGCTGATCGAAGGTGACGCCAAGGCGTTGCTCGAAGCCGTGCGCCATTTGTCGGAGCAAGGCCCGGACTGGAATGGCGTGCTCTCGGAAATCCTCAATGTGCTGCACCGCGTGGCCATCGCCCAGGCATTGCCCGAAGGTGTCGACAACGGCCATGGCGACCGCGACCGCGTGTTGGCGCTGGCCCAGGCGTTGCCGGCCGAAGACGTGCAGTTTTATTACCAGATGGGCCTGATCGGTCGCCGGGATCTGCCTCTGGCGCCAGACCCGCGCGGCGGCTTTGAAATGGTCTTGCTGCGGATGCTGGCCTTCCGGCCCGCCGACTCGGCAGACGCACCGAGACAGCCGCTAAAGCCAGTGGGGATCAGCCAGGCCACAGTTGATTCCGCCAAACCAGTGGCTGGCGCGGCGGTAGTCGCGCCAGTAGTTGCTGCACCTGCACCTGCGCCGACGCCCGAGCCTGTGGTTGCCGCGCCGGTGATCGAACCCGCGCCGGTGGTTGAGCCTGAACCTGCTCCCGCGCCGGTGGTTGACCTGCCCTGGAACGATCCGGTAGACGCAGAAGCTGAACCTGAGCCTGAACCTGAAGTCGAGCAAGTGCCCGCCGTGGAACCCGTGCTGGAAACCACCGGCGAGCAGCCCGAGCTGACGCCGATGCCCACGCCGACCCCGGACAGCGCGGTCCCTGACGCGCCGGAATGGGTGTCGGCGCCGGTCCCCGAGCCGACTGTTGCGCAGGTGGACGCCGCTACGCCGGGTATCGACCTCGATGACGAGCCGCCGCTGGACGAAGATTACATCGAGCCGGACATGGATTCGGCCTACAGCTACCTGGACGACCTGGCCAGCGAGCACACCGCCGAGCCGGCCCCCGAGCCCGAAGCGGAACCCGCTGCCGCCCCGGCCACCGGCCTGGCGTTGCAATGGTTGGAATTGTTTCCTAAATTGCCAATCTCCGGCATGACCGGCAGCATCGCTGCCAACTGCACCTTGATTTCCATCGAGGGCGACCACTGGCTGTTGCACCTGGACCCGGCCCACAGCGCCTTGTTCAACGCGACCCAGCAACGCCGACTCAACGATGCGCTGAACCAATACCATGCACGCACGTTGACCATCGCCATCGAACTGATCAAGCCGGAGCAGGAAACCCCGGCCCAGGCGGCGACTCGTAAGCGCATCAACCGTCAGCGTGAGGCCGAAGACTCGATCCATGGCGATCCGCTTATCCAGCAGTTGATGCAACAGTTCGGTGCAGTGGTGCGTCACGATACTATTGAACCTGTCGAAGCCCCGGTGCCCCAAGCGTCATAAAACCGGGCTACTAATTGATTGATCCACGTACTTTGAGGTGATTCCCATGATGAAAGGTGGCATGGCCGGCCTGATGAAGCAGGCGCAGCAGATGCAGGAAAAGATGGCCAAGATGCAGGAAGAACTGGCCAACGCCGAAGTCACCGGTAAAGCCGGTGGCGATATGGTCAGCGTGGTGATGACCGGTCGTCACGACATCAAGCGCGTAAGCATCGACCCAAGCGTTTTGCCAGGCGTGGGCGAAGATGACCTGGAAATGCTCGAAGCGCTGTTCGCCGCGGCCGTCAACGACGCCGTGCGCAAGATCGAAGCCAACAGCCAGGAAAAAATGGGTGGCGTCACCGCCGGCATGCAACTGCCGCCGGGCATGAAGCTGCCGTTCTGATTGTGCAGCGTTAGCTAGACTCAAATGCCAGGCATCGCGCCTGGCATTTTTGTTTGTGGTGTGATCGTTCCCACGCTCTGCGTGGGAATGCCGCCCCAAGACGCTGCGCGTCTAATATGAACCCTGACACGGCACGCAGGGTCTGCACCCTATACCGAAAGATTCGTTAAAGGAGCCCCTCATGCCTCAAGAACCCATTCTTAACCAGCGTATTGTCCTGGTCTCGCGCCCGCAAGGCGCGCCGACACCGGAAAACTTTCGCCTGGAACGCGTGAACCTGCCGGAATTGGCAGATGGCCAGGTGCTGCTCAAAACCCTGTACCTGTCCCTCGATCCCTACATGCGTGGGCGCATGAGTGACGCGCCGTCCTACGCAGCTCCGGTGGAAATCGACGAAGTGATGACCGGTGGTGCTGTCAGCCGTATCGAGCAATCGCGTAACCCGAAATTCGCAGCGGGTGATCTTGTGGTGGGTTCCACCGGCTGGCAGAGCCATAGCATCTCAGACGGAAACAACCTGATCCCGCTGCCCAAAGGCCTGGCCAGCCCCTCGATGGCGCTGGGTGTATTGGGTATGCCTGGCATGACCGCGTACATGGGCCTGATGGATATCGGCCAGCCCAAGGCCGGCGAAACCCTGGTGGTGGCGGCTGCCTCCGGCGCGGTGGGTTCGGTGGTCGGGCAGGTGGCCAAGCTCAAGGGTTTGCGCGTGGTGGGTATTGCCGGCGGCGCGGACAAGTGCCGCTACGTGGTCGATGAGCTGGGCTTTGACGCCTGTATCGACCACAAGAGCGCCGATTTTGCCCATGAGCTGGCGTTGGCCTGTTTCAAAGGCGTGGATATCTACTTTGAAAACGTCGGCGGCAAAGTCTTCGACGCCGTGCTGCCGCTGCTCAACCCCAAGGCACGCATTCCGCTGTGCGGCCTGATCGCCGGTTACAACGCCCATGAAGCCCCCAGCGGTCCTGATCGGCTGCCAGCACTGCAACGTACCTTGTTGACCAAGCGCGTGCGCATCCAGGGTTTTATCGTGTTCGACGATTATGGCGATCGCCAGCCCGAATTCCTCAGCGCCATGGCGCCGTGGGTGCGCGACGGCAAGATCAAGTTCCGCGAAGACGTGGTCGATGGCCTGGAACAGGCACCCGAAGCCTTTATCGGTTTGCTCGAGGGGCGCAACTTCGGCAAGTTGGTGGTGCGCGTCGCGCAGTATTGAGCATTTGACGCTAATCCGAGGCGCGGGTATAAACCGCGTCTCGTTGTTTTGTCGGACCCTTCGCCCATGAGCTTTAGCCCCCTGATTCGCCAACTGATCGACGCCCTGCGCACTTTGCCGGGCGTGGGCCAGAAAACCGCCCAGCGTATGGCGCTGCAACTGCTGGAGCGTGATCGCAGCGGCGGCACGCGGTTGGCCCAGGCCTTGAGCCAGGCCATGACCGGCGTGGGTCACTGCCGCCAGTGCCGCACCCTGACCGAAGAAGACCTGTGCCCGCAATGCGCGGACCCGCGCCGCGACGACACGCTGCTGTGTGTGGTGGAAGGGCCGATGGACGTGTACGCCGTCGAGCAGACGGGCTATCGCGGGCGCTACTTCGTGCTCAAGGGGCACCTTTCGCCGCTTGACGGCCTGGGGCCGGAAGCCATCGGCATCCCGCAACTGGTGACGCGCATTGAAGAGCAGGGCACGTTTACCGAGGTGATTCTGGCAACCAACCCGACGGTGGAAGGCGAGGCGACCGCGCATTACATCGCCCAGTTGCTGACCAACAAAGGCTTGATCACCTCGCGTATCGCCCATGGCGTGCCGTTGGGCGGCGAGCTGGAATTGGTGGATGGCGGCACGCTCGCGCATTCGTTTGCCGGTCGCAAGCCGATCGCGCTCTAAAATGTGGGAGCTACAGATCGTTCCCACGCTCTGCGTGGGAACGCCGTCATGGACGCTCTGCGTCCGCTCTAAAGTAGTGACGCGGAGCGTCACGGGATGCATTCCCACGCAGAGCGCGGGAACGATCAGGCTAAATCTCGCTGCACTTGATAACCAAGCAAGCGCTTGGTAAGTTCTCTCCACCTCACCGTGGAGCTTGCCGATGTCTGCCTATCAGGACTACTTCGACCCCAGCCACCAATTGGTCCGCGACAGCGTGCGCCGTTTTGTCGAGCGCGAGATGTTGCCGGGCATCGAGCAATGGGAGGAGGCCGAGGGCTTTCCCCGCGAGCTGTACCTCAAGGCGGGCGCGGCGGGGATCCTGGGCATCGGCTACCCCGAAAGCCTGGGCGGCAGCCACGAAGGCGACCTGTTCGCCAAGGTCGCCGCCAGCGAAGAGTTGATGCGTTGCGGTTCGGGTGGCGTGGTCGCGGGCCTGGGCTCGCTGGATATCGGCCTGCCGCCTGTCGTCAAATGGGCGCGGCCGCAGCTACGTGAGCGTGTTGCGCCTCAAGTGCTGGCCGGTGAGAAGATCATCGCCCTGGCCGTCACCGAGCCCGGTGGCGGCTCCGATGTGGCCAACCTGCAAACCCGCGCTATTTTAGATGGCGACTTTTATCGCGTCAGCGGCAGCAAAACCTTTATCACCAGCGGCGTTCGCGCCGACTTCTATACGGTGGCCGTGCGCACCGGCGGGCCGGGCTTCGGCGGCATCAGCCTGTTGCTGATCGAAAAACACACGCCAGGGTTCACCGTCGGCCAACCGTTGAAGAAAATGGGCTGGTGGGCGTCGGACACGGCTGAGCTGTTCTTCGACGATTGCCGAGTACCTGTGGGCAACTTGATCGGCGTCGAGAACATGGGCTTTGCCTGCATCATGGGCAACTTTCAGAGCGAACGCCTGGCGCTGGCACTGATGGCGAACATGACCGCGCAGTTGGCCCTGGAAGAAAGCCTCAAGTGGGCGAGCCAGCGCGAAGCCTTCGGCAAACCCATCGGCAAATTCCAGGTACTCAAGCATCGGCTGGCGGAAATGGCCACCGCAGTGGAAGTCTCCCGCGAGTTCACCTACCGCCAGGCAGCGAAGATGGCGGCCGGCAAGAGTGTGATCAAGGAGATTTCCATGGCCAAGAACCTGGCCACGGATACGGCGGATCGGGTGACCTATGACGCTGTGCAGATTCTGGGTGGCCAGGGGTATATGCGTGGCAGCCTGGTGGAGCGGCTGTATCGGGATAACCGCATTCTGTCGATTGGCGGTGGTACCCGTGAGGTGATGAACGAGATCATCAGCAAGCAGATGGGATTGTGATGTGGGGTGTCCTTGAGGGCCTCTTCGCGAGCAAGCCCGCTCCCACACTTGGAATGCAAATCAAAATGTGGGAGCTGGCTTGCCTGCGATAGCCATAGGTATCTACACAACTTTTGAAGGCCGCCAATTTCTCCTGTGGCGAGCAGGCTTGCCCTGCGTTGGGCTGCGAAGCAGCCCCAAACCCAGTCGCTNCATAGGTATCTACACAACTTTTGAAGGCCGCCAATTTCTCCTGTGGCGAGCAGGCTTGCCCTGCGTTGGGCTGCGAAGCAGCCCCAAACCCAGTCGCTGAGTTCTTTCAGGAAAATTGCAGTGCCTTTACTGGGGCCGCTTCGCAGCCCAACGCAGGGCAAGCCTGCTCGCCACAACAGCCCACTTGCAACAGACTCCGTGTTAACCGGTTGTGTAGATACCTATGNACTGGGGCCGCTTCGCAGCCCAACGCAGGGCAAGCCTGCTCGCCACAACAGCCCACTTGCAACAGACTCCGTGTTAACCGGTTGTGTAGATACCTATGCTGCGATAGCGCCGGCCCAGGCAACTTTTAAACTTCGGTCAACCCAAACTGCGTCAGGCAGAACGTCGCAATGCCCATATCCTGCAGACGTTGCGAGCCACCCAGCTCCGGCAGGTCAATGATCGCCGCCGCTTCGAAGATCTTCGCGCCCATACGCCGTACCAGGTTTGCCGCGGCAATCAAGGTGCCGCCGGTGGCGATCAGGTCATCGAACATCAGCACCGAGTCGCCGTCGCACAGGCTGTCGGCATGCACTTCGAGAAAGGCCTCGCCGTATTCGGTCTGGTAACCCTCGGCCAGCACGTCAGCCGGCAGCTTGCCCTGTTTGCGGAACAGGATCAGTGGTTTGTTCAACTGGTAGGCGATGATCGAGCCGATCAGGAAGCCACGGGCATCCATCGCGCCGATGTGGGTAAAGTCGGCCTCGACGTAACGCTGGGCAAAGCTGTCGGCCACCAGGCGCAGGGCGCGGGGCGATTGGAACAGCGGGGTAATGTCACGAAAGATCACCCCAGGCTTGGGGAAGTCGATGACGGGGCGGATCAGGGATTTGATGTCGAACGAATCGAAGGTCATCGTCGAAGAGTCCTGGGAGCGGAAAACGGACTCGAAGTATACCTGCGGCCTTGCCGATTGGCGCGGCCGCAAGCGTGCGCTTCAGACTTCCAGCGAGCCCCCGGCCAGCGCGCAGAGCTGGATCGGGTCGAGGATATGCACTTCCTTGCCTTCGGCGGCAATCAGCTCGTTTTGCTGGAAACGGGTAAACACGCGGGACACGGTTTCCACCGCCAGGCCCAGGTAATTGCCGATTTCATTGCGCGACATGCTCAGGCGGAACTGGTTGGCCGAGAACCCTCGGGCACGGAAGCGCGCCGACAGGTTGACCAAAAACGTGGCGATGCGCTCGTCGGCGGTTTTCTTCGACAGCAGCAACATCATCTGTTGGTCGTCACGGATCTCGCGGCTCATCACCCGCATCAACTGGCGGCGCAGTTGCGGCAGCTGCAGGGCCAATTCATCCAGGCGCTCGAAAGGGATTTCGCACACCGAGGTCGTCTCCAGGGCCTGGGCCGACACCGGGTGAATCTCGGTGTCCATGCCAGACAACCCGACCAGTTCGCTGGGCAGGTGGAAGCCGGTGATCTGCTCCTCGCCGCCGTCGCTCAGGCTGAAGGTCTTCAGCGCGCCCGAACGTACTGCATAGACAGAATCGAATTTGTCGCCCTGGCGAAACAGAAACTCGCCTTTTTTCAGCGGGCGACCGCGTTTAACGATTTCGTCCAGCGCTTCCATGTCTTCCAAATTCAATGAAAGTGGCAGGCAGAGGGGGGCCAGGCTGCAATCCTTGCAGTGAGCCTGGCTGTGAGCGCGCAGTTTAACTGGCTCGGACATTTCTTAAATCCTTGTGGGAAAACACACATAAGACGTAAGGGTAACGCACCGAGGGTGGCTGAGGCCAGCGTGTACAAAAAAGCAGCAACGGTATAAAGCTCTTTGTATCGGTGCCGATACACAGGTGTCTCTCTATGAGCTGGAGCTCAGATCATGTCAGTCAGCACTGTCTCAAACCCATCGATCAACGTTGCAACGGTATCGGTCTGGAAGGCCGCCGATGCGGCCAGGGATAAAGACGCCGCGTCCAAGGCCGCTACCGAGGACAAGCCCGCTGAACCTAATGCGGCTGAAGGTGTGAAGGTGGTCATTTCCGGCGCGGGGATGGGCATGGCTTCGGCTGAGAAATCCTCCAATAGCGATATTGATGAAAGCAATCTGAAAGACAACATCAAACAGTTGCTGAAGATGATCCGCGAGCTGAAAAAGCAGCTTGCCGAAAAGATGGCTCAGCTCTCGGCAGCCATGAATGACACCACGTTGACCCCGCAAGCACGCCAAGCCAAAGTGGCGGGTTTGCAGGGCGACGTGGCGACGATACAGGCCGGTTTAATGACCGCCCAATCACAACTGGCCAAATCGCTGAAAGATGAGTCGCCTGAAGCTCAGATGGAAGCCATGAGCCTGATGGCGAAATAAAGCCCTTAGATCACCCGCGAGAATCGCTGCCTGTTCTGGTGCTCCAGGTAGGCATCGAACACCATGCACACCGAGCGCACCAGCAAGCGGCCGGCCGGCAATACGCGAATACCGTGGGCATCCAGTTCGATCAGGCCATCGGCGGCCATTGTCTCCAGCTGTGGCCATAGTTCGTCGAAATAGCCGCGAAAATCGATGTTGAAAGCCTGTTCGATCCGCTCGAATGCCAGGCTGAAATTGCAGATCAACTGCTGAATCACTTCCCGGCGCAAACGATCATCCGTGGTGCAGACCAAGCCACGGCTGGTGGCCAGTTGCGCCCCGGCGAGGGCGTTCTGGTAGTGATTGAGGTCACTGCTGTTCTGGCAATACAGGTCGCCGATCTGGCTGATCGCTGAAACCCCCAGCCCAATCAAATCGCAATGCCCGTGGGTGGTGTAGCCCTGGAAGTTACGCTGCAGCGTGCCTTCTTCCTGAGCCACGGCCAGCTCGTCATCCGGCAGGGCAAAGTGGTCCATGCCGATGTAGCGGTAGCCGGCACGGGTCAACTGTTCGATGGTGGTTTGCAGCATCAGCAGCTTTTCTGCCGGCGAGGGCAACTCGTCGGTGTTGATGCGCCGCTGCGGCATAAAGCGCTCGGGCAGGTGCGCGTAGTTGAACACCGACACGCGATCCGGTTGCAGGTTGATCACCTCTTCGACGGTGCGCGCAAAATTCAGCGGCGTTTGCTTGGGCAGGCCGTAGATCAGGTCGATATTGATCGAGCGAAACTGCAGGGTGCGCGCCGCATCGATCACTGCACGGGTTTCTTCCAGGCTTTGCAGGCGGTTGACCGCACGCTGCACCTCGGGGTCCAGGTCCTGCAGGCCGATGCTTACGCGGTTGAAGCCCAGTTCGCGCAGCAACCCCATGGTCGCCCAGTCGGCTTCGCGTGGGTCGATCTCGATGCCATAGTCACCGGAATCATCATCGAGCAAGTTGAAGTGCTGGCGCAGGCGCGTCATCACCTGGCGCAGTTCGTCGTGGCTGAGAAAGGTCGGGGTGCCGCCGCCGAAGTGCAGTTGCTCCACGGGCTGTTTCGGGTCGAGGTGGCAGGCCACCAGCTGGATTTCCTGCTCCAGGCGTTGCAGGTAGGCCTGGGCACGGCCACGGTCCTTGGTGATGACCTTGTTGCAGGCGCAGTAGTAGCAGATGTTCGCGCAAAACGGCACATGCACATACAGCGACAAGGGCCGTACGGCCTTGCGGCTGTCGCGCAGGGCGTGGAGCAGGTCGAAGGTGCCGACCTGGCTGTCGAATTGTACGGCGGTGGGGTAGGACGTGTAGCGCGGCCCCGCCAAGTCGTAGCGGTGAATCAGATCTGTGTCCCAACGAATGGCGTCGAGCATGCGGGCGGTCCCCCGGATTGGCTAGTGGGCCGAGTCTAGGGGCGCGCCGCAGGTGCCATCTTGATTTGCATCAACGGGGAGCGGCGCTATGCCACATGGCGATTTAATGGCCCATTAGCCAGTGTTGATGCGGGCCTGGCAGCGTCCAAACCCCAAACACAATCACCAGCATGCCACCGGCCACACGCACGCTGCGTTTGCGCAGCAGCGCGGTGACACGTTCTGCCGCCAAGCCGGTGGCCAGTAGTACGGGCCAAGTTCCAAGCCCGAAGGCCAGCATCAGCAAAGCACTGTCCAGCGCATTACCCTGGCTCGCCGCCCACAGCAGCGTGCTGTAGACCAACCCACATGGCAACCAGCCCCACAGCGCGCCCAGCAGCAATGCGCGTGGCAGGCTGGACACCGGCAGCAAACGGTTGGCGACCGGCTGTATAGAGCGCCACAGGCCGCGCCCCAGGCTTTCGATACGGGTGAGGCCGCTCCACCAGCCCGCCAGGTACAGGCCCATGCTGATCAGCAACAACCCGGCGAGCACGCGCATGAACATCGCCGCCGGGCTGTTGGCCACTGCCCAGCCGGCCAGGCCGATCAGTAACCCGGCGGCGGCGTAGCTGAGGATGCGCCCCAGGTTGTAGGCGAGCAGCAGGCGAAAACGGCGGCTGCGTTGTTCTTTGGGGATTGCCAGGGTCAGCGCGCCCATCAGCCCGCCGCACATGCCCAGGCAATGGCCGCCGCCCAGTAGCCCGAGGATCAAGGCCGAAACCAGCAGTGGCGCCAGCTCAAGCATGGGGCGGGTCTTTGGGCGGTTGCTCGGCCCGGTTGGCTTCGTCGACGCCCGCCAAGTGGTTCGGGTCCTGGTCGTCGAACAGCACGCTGTGGGCCGGGCCATCGAGGTCATCGTACTGACCGCTGTCCACCGCCCAGAAGAAAATGTAAATGGCCACGCCGACTAACAGCAGCGCCGCCGGAATCATCACGTAAAGAGCTGGCATCGGTACTCCAGGCCCACGCGGCTCAAGCCGGCAGCGGGCGGGTTACTAGGGTGGCACTGCTTACTTGCGGGCTCGGCAGGCGAGTCAGGCGCAAGGCGTTGAGCACCACGGTCAACGAGCTGAGCGACATGCCGATCGCGGCCCAGATCGGCGTGATCCAGCCGAGGGCGGCAAACGGCAGCATAAGGCCATTGTACAGCCCGGCCCACAGCAGGTTTTCGATGATTACCCGCCGTGTACGTCGCGCCAGGGTAAACGCCTGCACCAGCGCGTCGAGGCGGTTGGAGAGCAGCACGGCATCGGCGCTGGTTTTTGCCAGGTCGGTGGCCGAGCCCATCGCCACGCTGATATCGGCGGCGGCGAGCACCGGCACATCGTTGACGCCGTCGCCGAGCATCAGCACCTTGCGGCCTTGCTGGTGCAACTGTTGCAGCACCTGCAGTTTGTCGTCGGGGCGCAAGCCGCCCTTGGCCTCGTCGATCCCCAGCTCCAGCGCGACACTGGCGACCATCGGCGAGCTGTCGCCCGACAAGAGCAGCGTGCGCCAGCCTCGCGCTTTGCACGCGGCCAGCAGGGCGGGCGCATCGCTGCGCAGGCGGTCATCGAGCACGAACCAGGCGAGGGCGCCTTCATGATCGCCCAGCAGCAACCATTGGCCTGCTTCGTCCGGCGAGGCGGGAATCGCGCAGCCGCTTAATTGGCACACAAAGCCCGGCTGGCCGATGCGCAATTGATGCTCGCCCACACGACCTTCCAGGCCTAAGCCTGGGAAACTCAGGACTTCCTCGGCGGCCAGCGGCGCACGCCCGAAGGCGCGGGCAATCGGGTGCTCGGAGCGGTTTTCCAGCGCGGCGGCGAGGCCCAGGCAATCGTCGCTGTTCAACGAGCTTAAAGGGCGGATGGCACGCAGGGCCAGGCGGCCTTCGGTGAGGGTGCCGGTCTTGTCGAAAATCACCGTGTCGATCTGGTTCAGGCCTTCCAGCACGTGGCCGCGGGTCAGCAGCAACCCGAGTTTGTGCAGTGTGCCGGTGGCGGCGGTGAGCGCGGTCGGTGTGGCCAGCGACAACGCGCAGGGGCAGGTTGCCACGAGCATCGCCAGCACAATCCAGAACGCCCGTGATGCGTCCAGCTCCCACCACAGCAGGCCGATCAGCGCGGCCGCGATCAGTGAGCACAGCAGAAACCATTGCGCAGCGCGGTCGGCGATTTGCGCCAGGCGCGGTTTCTCGGCCTGAGCACGTTCCAGCAGGCGCACGATGGCAGACAAGCGGGTGTCATGCCCCAACGCGCGCACCTCGACGGTCAGCGCCCCTTCGACGTTGAGTGTGCCGGCGGTGACCGCATCGCCGACGTTACGCGGCTGCGGCAGGTATTCGCCGGTGAGCAGCGACTCGTCAATGCTCGACTGGCCGTCAAGAATCACTCCATCGGCCGCCAGCACGGCACCTGGATGCACCAGCACCCGGTCGCCCACGGCCAATTCGCTGAGCAGGATGCGCTCGCTCTGACCGTCGCCTTTAAGCCGTAAGCATGAAGCGGGCAACAGGTTGACCAACTGCGCGGTGGCGGCGGCGGTGCGTTCCCGCGCCCGGCGCTCCAGGTAGCGCCCGGCGAGCAGGAACAGCGCGAACATGCCCACCGCGTCGAAGTACAACTCGCCAGTGCCGGTGATGGCCGTCCAGATACCCGCCAGGTACGCGCCGCCAATCGCCAGGGACACCGACACATCCATGGTCAGGTGGCGCGTACGCAGGTCGCGCAGAGCGCCTTTAAAGAACGGCGCACAGCTGTAGAACACGATGGGCGTAGTCAGAAACATCGCCACCCAGCGCAGGATTACGTGCAGCTCCGGGCTCAGGTCGATATTGAATTCCGGCCAGGTGGCCATGGTCGCCATCATCGCCTGGAACCACAGCAGCCCCGCCACGCCCAGTTGGCGCAAGGCTCGGCGGTTTTCGCTGGCCAATTGTTCGGCGGCGCGATCGGCCTGGTAAGGGTGGGCGGCATAGCCGATATGGCGCAGCTCGCTGAGCACCTGGCTTAGCGGCAATTGGCCGTCGGCCCAGCGCACGTGCAGGCGGTGGTTGGACAGGTTCAGTCGCGCCTCGGCCACCGCCGGCAGGCTGCGCAGGTGTTTCTCGATCAGCCAGCCACAGGCGGCGCAGCTGATGCCTTCCATCAACAGGGTGGCTTCGGCCAGATCGCCCTCGTGACGCACAAAGGGTTTTTGTACGTCGACGCGGTCGTACAGCGCCAGCTCGTCGACCAGTTGCACCGGCAACGCCTCGGGGTTGGCCGAGGCTTCGCTGCGGTGTTGGTAATAGCTTTCCAGTCCACCGGCCACAATCGCCTCGGCCACCGCCTGGCAGCCTGGGCAGCAGAGTTCGCGGCGCTCGCCGAGGATGTCGGCGGTGAACCGGCTGCCGGGCGGGACGGGCAGGGCGCAGTGGTAGCAGGGGGTTGGGCTGGTCATGGTTCAATTCCACAGATCGTTCCCACGCTCTGCGTGGGAACGCCTCGCTGGACGCTCCGCGTCCGCTGTTGTGACGCAGAGCGTCACTGGCTGCATTACCACGCGGAGCGTGGGAACGATCAAGCTACTTTTTCAGGTCTTCGGCACCCTGCAACGGTTCATCACCCAACAGCAAGTCCTTGTCGTGGCTGACCTCTTCTTCTTCGAACAGGCGCCAGGTCTTGTCGCCCTCTACGCCGAGCAGTTCCACAAAGCGCCGGCCCTCTACCTTGTCGGTGACCTGGCCGATGTAGCGGCCTGGTTCGCTGTCGCTGCGGGTGAGGTTGATCTTGCGATCCTTTTCCGGCTGGGTCGGGGAAATCAGGTTCAGCTCAAGGGTATTGGGGTTGCTGTAGCCGGTGAGTTGCAGTTCGACTTCACCGGTGAGTTCGTCCAGGTGCAGCTTGCCGCGCAATTGCAGGGTCTGGGCCAGCCGCTCACGGTCCAGGGAGCGGTTGATGCCTTTGCCGGCCTCGTAGTAGTTGTCGTTGACCAGGTTGTCCGGGTTCTTCACCGCAATGGTCACCATGGACAAGGTCAAGGTCACCGAGCAGGCCAGGATCCCGATGATGATCCAGGGCCAGAGGTGCTTGTACCAAGGGCTTGCGGCAGTAGCTGCGGGCATTGTTGTGCTCTCTTTTAATTAGCGGACTTGTGGGCCGATGAATCGGCTCTTGGCTTCAATGTGGACGCTGTCGTCATCGGCATCCCTGAGGATGAATTTCACCTCGTTGGTGCTCGATGGCAGTTGCTCAGGGGCGCTGGACAGCTCTACCGGCATGCTGAAGATTTCCCCGGCGGCGACCTTGATCTCGCGGCGGCCTTGCAGCTTGAGGTCGGGCAGGCCCGAGGCGTCGAGCACGTAGGTGTGGTCGCGCTGGTCCTTGTTCATGATCTTCAGGCTGTAGACGTTTTCGATGCGGCCTTCGGCGTTTTCGCGGTACAGCACGCGGTCCTTGCTGACGTCGAAGCCCACCAGCGAGCGCATGAAAAATGCGCCGGCCAACAGGCCGATCATCGCCAGCAGCACCAAGGCATAACCGATCAGGCGCGGGCGCAGCTTATGGGTTTTCTGCCCGGACAGGTTGTGCTCGGTGGTGTAGCTGATCAGGCCGCGTGGGTAGTCCATTTTGTCCATGATGTTGTCGCAGGCGTCGATACAGGCGGCGCAACCGATGCACTCGATTTGCAGGCCGTCGCGGATGTCGATGCCGGTGGGGCACACCTGCACGCACATCGTGCAGTCGATGCAATCGCCGAGGCCCTGGGCTTTGTAGTCGACCCCTTTTTTACGCGGGCCACGCACTTCGCCACGGCGCGGGTCGTAGGACACGATCAAGGTGTCTTTGTCGAACATAACGCTCTGGAAACGCGCGTACGGGCACATGTAGATGCACACCTGTTCGCGCAACCAGCCGGCGTTACCGTAGGTCGCCAGGGTGAAGAAACCGACCCAGAAATACGACCAGCCATCGGCCTGGCCGGTGAAGAAGTCGAACACCAGTTCGCGAATGGGCGAGAAGTAGCCGACGAAGGTCATGCCGGTGGCAAAGCCGATCAACAGCCACAGCGTGTGCTTGCTGAACTTGCGCAGGAATTTGTTGGCGCCCATCGGCGCCTTGTCGAGCTTGATGCGCTGGTTGCGGTCGCCTTCGGTGACCTTTTCGCACCACATGAAAATCCACGTCCACACACTTTGCGGGCAGGTATAACCACACCACACGCGCCCGGCGTACACGGTGATAAAGAACAGGCCGAACGCGGCAACGATCAGGATGCCTGACAGCAGGATGAAGTCCTGAGGCCAGAAGGTCGCGCCAAAAATGAAGAATTTGCGTTCCGGCAGGTTCCACCAGACGGCCTGGTGACCACCCCAGTTCAGCCACACGGTGCCGAAGTAGAGCAGGAACAAACCGGCGCCACCGAGCATACGCAAGTTGCGGAACAGGCCGGTAAAGGCGCGGGTGTAGATTTTTTCGCGCGAGGCGTAGAGGTCGACAGTGCTGCTGGCGTTTTTGGCAGGCGGTGTAACGTCATGTACCGGTATTTGGTTGCTCATCATTGCATCCCACGGCGGTGGAGATTTGCCTCGGCCAGTACGTGCCAACCGGGGTCAAAAATAGGCTGTTGCAGTGGCGTAATGATACGCCTGCGATGCTGCTCAACGGGTGCGACCTTTGGTCGCGTTGGGGGAAATCAATTGATGGTATATGTGATCTGGATCAATTGACTTGGCAAGTATGGACGTTTTTTGCCGATAGGCAGGTCATTCGTCCCATGGGTTAAGCAATGGAACCCCGCTGGACTTGAAGTCACTGACGTTGCGCGTCACCACGGTTAGCCCGTGCACCAGAGCAGTTGCGGCAATCAACGCGTCACTTTCGTTGGCCTGGTCCGGCACATGCAGATGGGCGCAACGCAGTGCAACGGCGGCATCTACCGGCAGTATCCTGGCATCGAACGCTGGCATCACATGGCGTTTGAGCCATGTACGCAACACTTTCCCTTGGGCCGGGTCGCGGCGTTCCATGCGCAGTACACCGGTTTCCAATTCCTTCAGGGTAATGGCCGAGATGAACATGCGCGCAGCGATAACACTTTTTGCCCAGGCCACTACTCCGGCGTCGGCGTGGGGTTTACGTAGTTCGGAGATTACGTTGGTGTCGAGTAAATACATCAAGAAAGGTCCACGGGGCGGTGAGTGATCACGGCACGTTCGGTTTCGAAGTCGATTTCGGCCGCTTCCGGCATCACCAGCAGGTCAACGATATTGGCATTCAGACCTGTCAGTTTCTGGTATTCCTCAATGCTTAGCAGTACATGGGCAGGCTTGCCGCGATCGGTGATAAAAACCGGGCCTTTACTGGCGGCTTTTTTGGCACCGCTTGTGTCTTGATTGAATTCACGGCTGGAAATGGTGGTGATGGTCATGGGGTATTCCCCTTCGGCAAATTTAATGTAGTAACGTTACTACTTTGCGTCGACGCGCAGCAAGTGCAAGGTTCCGAATGGTCATGCGCTGCAATCGCCCCAGCCCGGCAGAAAAAAAGCCCCGCACTGCGGGGCTTTTTCGTTGCCGGGAGCTTACTGCTCCTCAGCCTGCTTATCCCCATGGGACAGGCTGTAAACATACGCCGCCAGCAAATGCACCTTGTCATTGCCTTGCAGCAATTCCTGCGCTGGCATCTGGCCTTGACGGCCATAACGAATGGTCTGCTGCAATTGCGCGAAGCTCGAACCGTAGATGAATGCACCCGGGTGGGTCAGGTCCGGCGCGCCCATTGCTGGCGTGCCTTTACCGGCCGGGCCGTGGCAGGCCACGCAGTTGGCGGCGAAGAGTTTCGCGCCGTTGGCCACATCGGCCTTGGTGCCTTCCGGCAGTTTGCGGCCATCGAGGTTGGTCACCACAAAGCCCGCCACGTCGGCCACGCCTTGTTCGCCAATGACCTCGGCCCAGGCCGGCATCACCGCGTGGCGGCCTTTCATGATGGTTTCCTTGATGGTGGCCGGCTCGCCACCCCAGCGCCAATCGGCGTCGGTCAGGTTGGGGAAACCATAGGCGCCCTTGGCGTCGGAGCCGTGGCACACCGAGCAGTTGGAGGCGAACAGGCGGCCACCCATCTTCAAGGCTTGCGGGTCTTTGGCGACGTCTTCAATCGGCATTGCAGCGAATTTGGCGAAGATCGGGCCGAACTTGGCGTCCGACTTGGCCATTTCCTTTTCCCATTCGTGCACGCCGGTCCAGCCGGTCTGGCCGTTGGCGAAGGGGGTTTGCTTGTCATTGTCGAGGTAGTTGTAGCCCGGCAGCAGGCCTTTCCAGTTGCCCAGGCCGGGGTACAGCGCCAGGTAGCCAAGGGCAAAGATGATGGTGCCGACAAACAGCATGAACCACCATTTTGGCAGCGGGTTGTCGTACTCCTCGATGCCGTCGAACGAGTGGCCGACGGTCTCGTCCGTCTGCTCGGTGCGCTGGCCCTTGCGGGTCGACAGCAGCAGCCAGGTCAGGGCGAAAATGGTACCCAGACTGAGGACTGTGACGTACAGACTCCAGAACGTAGTCATTCTTTGTTACTCCTAGAAGCTTGCTCGACGTGCTTGATGGCCTCGGGATCATCTGCAAAGGGCAGCATGGTCGCGTCGTCAAACTCCGACTTGCGGCGCGGGCTGAACACCCACAGCGCCAGGCCGACAAAGGCCACCATCACCACAACGGTGCCCAGGCCACGAATCATCCCGATATCCATGAAGATCACCGTTTGCTTTTGATGATGGTGCCAAGGCCTTGCAGGTAGGCCACCAATGCGTCCATTTCGGTCTTGCCCTTCACGGCAGCGGCGGCACCGGCGATGTCTTCATCGGTGTAGGGCACGCCCAGTGTGCGCAGGACTTCGAGCTTCTTGGCGGTGTCCTTGCCGTCGAGCTTGTTTTCCACCAGGAACGGGTACGCCGGCATTTTCGACTCAGGCACCACGTTGCGCGGGTTGTACAAGTGCGCGCGCTGCCAGTCATCGGAGTAACGCCCGCCGACACGGGCCAGGTCCGGGCCGGTACGTTTGGAGCCCCACAGGAACGGGTGGTCCCACACGCTTTCACCGGCCACCGAGTAGTGGCCGTAGCGTTCGGTTTCGGCACGGAACGGGCGGATCATCTGCGAGTGGCAACCCACACAGCCGTTGGCGATGTAGACGTCGCGGCCTTCGACTTCAAGGGCGGTGCGCGGCTTCATGCCTTCGACCGGCTTGTTGGTCACGTCCTGGAAAAACAGCGGAACGATCTGGGTCAGGCCGCCGATACTCACGGCGATGACCATGAAGAAGGCCAGCAGGCCGATATTCTTCTCGACTACTTCATGCTTCATCAGTGAGCTCCCACAACGGCGATCTTGGCGGCGGCTTCGGCTTCTACCGGGTCGGCGGCACGCACGGTGCGCCAGACGTTGTAGGCCATCAGGAACATGCCGGAGGCAAAGAAGGCACCGCCCAGGGCGCGCACGATGTAACCCGGATGGCTGGCTTGCAGCGCTTCGACGAAGGAGTAGGTGAGGGTGCCGTCATCGTTGATGGCACGCCACATCAGGCCCTGGGTGATGCCGTTGACCCACATCGAGGCGATGTAGAGCACGGTACCGATGGTCGCCAGCCAGAAGTGCGCGTTGATCAGGCCAACGCTGTGCATCTGTGGGCGGCCGAACAGTTTGGGGATCATGTGGTACAGCGCGCCGATGGAAATCATCGCTACCCAGCCCAGGGCGCCGGCGTGTACGTGGCCGATGGTCCAGTCGGTGTAGTGGGACAGCGAGTTGACCGTCTTGATGGCCATCATCGGGCCTTCGAAGGTCGACATGCCGTAGAACGCCAGCGATACCACCAGAAAGCGCAGGATCGGGTCGGTGCGCAATTTATGCCAGGCGCCCGACAGCGTCATCATGCCGTTGATCATGCCGCCCCAGCTTGGCGCCAGCAGGATGATCGACATGGCCATGCCCAACGACTGCGCCCAGTCCGGCAGTGCGGTGTAGTGCAGGTGGTGGGGACCGGCCCAGATGTACAGGGTGATCAGTGCCCAGAAGTGCACGATGGACAGGCGATACGAGTAGATCGGGCGTTCGGCCTGCTTGGGCACGAAGTAGTACATCATCCCCAGGAAACCGGTGGTGAGGAAAAACCCCACGGCGTTGTGGCCGTACCACCACTGGATCATTGCGTCGGTCGCCCCGGCATAGGCCGAGTAGGACTTGAACCAGCTCACCGGCAAGGAGGCGTGGTTGACGATGTGCAGCATCGCCGTCACCAGGATGAACGCACCGTAGAACCAGTTGCCCACATAGATGTGCTTGGTCTTGCGCTTGACGATGGTGCCGAAGAACACCACGGCGTAGGTCACCCAGACGATGGCGAGCAAAATCGCGATCGGCCATTCGAGCTCGGCGTATTCCTTGGTGGTGGTGTAGCCCAGCGGCAGGGTGATGATGGCGCCGAGGATTACGGCTTGCCAGCCCCAGAAGGTGAAGGCGGCGAGGCCATCGGAGATCAGTCGCGTCTGGCAGGTTCGCTGCACGACATAGTAGGAAGTGGCAAATAACGCACAACCACCGAAGGCGAAAATCACCAGGTTGGTGTGCAGCGGGCGCAGGCGGCCGAAGGTCGTCCATGGCAAACCGAAATTCAATTCCGGCCACACCAGTTGCGAGGCGATAAACACCCCGAGCCCCATGCCAAGGATCCCCCAGACCACCGTCATGATGGCGAACTGGCGGACGACCTTATAGTTATAAGCAGTCGGACTGATTGCTGTGCTCATTCTAAGGTTCCACGGTTTAGGTTTTTTTATAGGTAAAATCGGCCGCAAGTATGTAGAAAGCGAGGGGCCATTGCAACGCAATGACTGACCTGTATCAATGCGTTCCGAGCCAGATTCTGCGCCCTTTCCATGTTTTGCGTAGGGACAAAATCGGAAATGGAAAGCTGATCGAGTGGACAGGAATTTTCAGGGCCGCAACGAATACCGTCGCGTAGGCCAGGATTGGTCCACTGTGGGAACAAGCGTAGACCCGAAAGTGAGGAGGGGAAAGTTGGACTTGGGAAGGGTGCGACACTTGGCCGCGTAATGTCGAGAACGAACGCTGAACCTGTGGCGAGGGAGCAAGCTCCCTCGCCACAGGTCAGTTACTCAGGTTGGCTTTCTGGCGTTGCGCCATCAGCGTTATGGGACAGGCTGTACACGTACGCCGCCAGCAGGTGCACCTTGTCATTGCCTTGCAGTACCTCCTGCGCCGGCATCTGACCTTGGCGACCATGGCGGATAGTCTGCTGCAACTGGGCCAGGCTGGTGCCGTAGATAAAACCGGCAGGCTCGGTCAGGTTCGGCGCGCCCATGGCCTCCATGCCGTGGCCTTGTGGGCCGTGGCACGCCACGCAAGTGGTGTTGAACGCGGCCTGGCCGGCCGCGAGGTCGGCGGTGGTGTCGGCCGGTAATGGCAGTTTGGCCAAGTCATGCCGCACATAAGCGGCGACGTTCTTCACGCCGTCTTCACCGAGGATTTCACCCCAGGCCGGCATCGCCGCATGGCGCCCGCTCATGATCGTCGCCTTGATCGCTTCAGCCGAGCCGCCCCAGCGCCAGAGGTTGTCCGCCAGGTTCGGGAAACCATACGCGCCCTTGGCATCCGAGCCGTGGCACACCGCGCAGTTGGAGGCGAACAGGCGCCCACCCATTTTCAGCGCCTGCGGGTCTTTGGCCACTTCTTCCACCGGCATTGCCGAGAATTTGGCGAAGATCGGCCCGAACCTGGCATCAGCCCTGGCCATTTCCTTGTCCCATTCCTTGGTCTGGGTCCAGCCGTCTTCATAGCCCGGCAACACGCCTTTCCAGTTGCCCAGGCCCGGGTAGAGGATCAGGTAGCCGACCGCAAACACCAGAGTGCCGGCGAACAGCATGAACCACCACTGGGGCAGCGGGTTGTCGTATTCCTCGATGCCGTCGAAGGCATGGCCCATGGTCTGGTCAACGCTGCCTTTGGTTTCGCCCTTGCGGGTGCCGACCAACAGCCAGGTCAGCCCGATCAGGCTGCCGAGGGTCAATACGCAGATCCATGTACTCCAAAAGGTAGTCATGGCTGGGTGCTCCTTGTTGCAGGCTCTTCTTGAGCGTCGGACGGGGATGGTTCATCGGCAAACGGCAGCAGGCGGGCCTGCTCGAAGTCCGCGTTGCGCCGGTTGTTGAACACCCATAGCGACAGGCCGATAAAGGCGATGGCGACCACCAGCGTGCCAAGGCCGCGGATGGTGCCCGCATCGAATTCAAATCCCATGGCTCACCTCTTGCTCTTGATGGCAGTGCCGAGCACTTGCAGGTACGAAACCAGCGCGTCCATCTCGGTCTTGCCCTTGAGGCTGGCGACGGCGCCACTGATGTCGTCGTCGGTGTACGGCACGCCGAGGGTGCGCATCACCTTCAACTTGGTCTCGGTGTGGCTGCTGTCGACTTGGGCTGTAACCAGCCACGGGTAGGCCGGCATTTTTGACTCCGGTACCACGTTGCGCGGGTTGTACAAGTGCGCGCGGTGCCAGTCGTCCGAGTAGCGTGCGCCGACGCGTGCCAGGTCCGGCCCGGTGCGCTTGGAACCCCACAGGAACGGGTGGTCCCACACGCTTTCACCGGCTACCGAGTAGTGGCCGTAGCGCTCGGTTTCGGCGCGGAACGGGCGGATCATCTGCGAGTGGCACTGCACACAGCCTTCGCGGATGTAGATATCGCGACCTTCCAGCTGCAGTGCGGTGTAGGGCTTCATGCCTTCCACCGGTTTGTTGGTGACGTCCTGGAAGAACAGCGGGACGATCTGGGTCAGGCCGCCGATGCTCACGGCGAGCACCATGAGTAGCATCAACAGGCCGACGTTCTTTTCAATCGTTTCGTGTTTCATCATCGACTCCTCAGGCCATCTGCGCCGCAGCGGTGACTTCGGCAGGTTGCGCCGAGCGCACGGTGCGCCAGGTGTTGTAAGCCATCAGCAACATGCCGCTGAGGAAGATCGCACCGCCCACCAACCGCACGATGAAGCCAGGGTGGCTGGCCACCAGGGTTTCGACGAAGGAGTAGGTCAAGGTGCCGTCTTCGTTGACCGCACGCCACATCAGGCCCTGGGCAATGCCGTTGACCCACATCGAAGCGATGTAGAGCACGGTGCCGATGGTGGCCAGCCAGAAGTGCGCGTTGATCAGGCCAAGGCTATACATCTGCTCGCGGCCGAAGATTTTCGGGATCATGTGGTACAGCGCGCCGATGGAAATCATCGCTACCCAACCGAGGGCACCGGCGTGTACGTGGCCGATGGTCCAGTCGGTGTAGTGGGAGAGGGCGTTGACCGTCTTGATGGCCATCATCGGCCCTTCGAAGGTCGACATGCCGTAGAAGGCCAGGGACACCACGAGGAAGCGCAGAATCGGGTCGCTGCGCAACTTATGCCAGGCGCCCGAGAGGGTCATCATGCCGTTGATCATGCCGCCCCAGCTGGGTGCCAGCAGTACCAGCGACATCACCATGCCCAGCGACTGTGCCCAGTCCGGCAGCGCGGTGTAGTGCAAGTGGTGGGGGCCGGCCCAGATGTACAGGGTGATCAGCGCCCAGAAGTGCACGATGGACAAACGATAGGAATACACCGGACGTTCGGCCTGCTTGGGCACGAAGTAATACATCATCCCCAGGAAGCCGGCGGTGAGGAAAAAGCCTACCGCGTTATGCCCATACCACCATTGCACCATGGCATCCGTCGCACCGCCGTAGAGGGAGTAGGACTTGGTCAGGCTGACCGGGATTTCCAGGTTGTTGACGATATGCAGGATGGCCACGGTGATGATGAACGCACCGAAGAACCAGTTGCCCACGTAGATGTGCTTGGTGTTGCGCTTCATCACCGTGCCGAAGAACACGATGGCGTAGGCCACCCAGACAATGGTGATGAGGATGTCGATCGGCCATTCCAGCTCGGCGTATTCCTTGGAGCTGGTGTAACCCAGCGGCAGGCTGATCGCGGCCAGGAGGATGACCAACTGCCAGCCCCAGAAGCAGAACGCGGCGATTTTCGGTGCGAACAGCTGGGTTTGGCAGGTGCGTTGCACCGAGTAAAAGGAGCTGGCGAACAGCGCGCAGCCACCGAAAGCAAAGATCACTGCGTTGGTGTGCAGCGGGCGCAAACGGCCGAAGCTGGTCCAGGGCAAATCGAAATTGAGTGCAGGCCAAACCAATTGGGCGGCGAGAAAAACCCCGAGCCCCATGCCGACGATGCCCCACACCACCGTCATAATGGCGAATTGGCGGACCACCTTGTAGTTATAGGCGGTACTTAAAGTAGTGTTCATGGTTCCCCATCCACGGTTCAACCCAAGCAAATGCGGCACTTGGGCTGGAGTTATAGGCAGACTAAAAAGCGAGGCAAGCATGGGCAAAGAGCACAAGGCCAGTATTGACGGGGATCAATGGGCGCAGTGTGTGCGCGAGTGCGGCTGGTTGTGGGATGCGGCGACCGCGGCTAGCGCACGCGAACCGGTGACGCTGATCCTGGCCCACGGCGCCGGTGCGCCGATGGACTCATCCTTCATGAATGACATGGCTGCACGCCTTGCCGGGCATGGCGTGAACGTGTTGCGCTTCGAGTTTCCCTACATGGCTCAACGCCGCGTGGACGGCGGTAAACGCCCGCCGAACCCTGCGCCGAAACTGCTCGAATGCTGGCGTGAGGTGTATGCCGAGGTGCGACGTCATGTCGCTGGGAAATTGGCAGTTGGCGGCAAGTCCATGGGCGGGCGCATGGCCAGTTTGTTGGCCGATGAGCTGGGGGCTGATGGGCTGGTGTGTTTGGGTTATCCGTTTTATGCGGTGGGCAAGCCGGAAAAACCTCGGGTCGAACATCTGGCCGGCTTGAAGGCGCCGACGTTGATTGTGCAGGGCGAGCGCGATGCGCTGGGCAATCGGGCGGCGGTGGAGGGGTATGCGTTATCGCCGAGCATCGAAGTGATGTGGCTGGTGGCGGGGGATCATGATTTGAAGCCGTTGAAGGCTTCGGGGTTTAGTCATGAGCAGCATTTGGAGGCGGCTGCGGTGAAGGTGGCTGGGTTTCTTTGATCGTTCCCACGCTCCGCGTGGGAATGCAGTCCTGGACGCTCTGCGTCCGCTTTTAAAGCCGTGACGCAGAGCGTCACAGGAGGCGTTCCCACGCAGAGCGTGGGAACGATCTGTATCAGCGGTTAAAACGTTCTACCAGCGAATACTGGGTATTGGCTGTATGCGTCAGCTCTTCACTCAACTGCGCCGAGTTCATCGCCTGCTCCGAGGTCTGGTCCGCCAACAGCGCAATCGTGCTGATGTTACGGCTGATCTCTTCGGCCACTGCGCTTTGCTCTTCGGTTGCGGCGGCAATCTGCGTCGTCATGTCGGTGATATTGGCCACCGCCTCACTGATGCCCACCAACGCCTGATCCGCCTCCATCACCCGCGCCACACCTTCTTCAGCCTGGCGATGCCCGGCGTCCATGGTTTGCACGGCCGCCGCTGCGGTGTGTTGCAGCTTGGCGATCAGCGTATGGATCTGCCCGGTGGACTCGGCGGTGCGCTGCGCCAGTTGGCGAACTTCGTCAGCCACTACCGCAAAACCTCGGCCCATCTCACCGGCGCGCGCCGCTTCGATGGCCGCGTTCAGTGCCAGCAGGTTGGTCTGGTCGGCAATGCCTTTGATCACATCGACCACGCCGCCGATTTCATCGCTGTCCTTGGCCAGTTGGGTGACGGTCACACCCGTCTCGCCCACGGCCACCGACAGACGCTGGATCGCTTCGCGGGTTTCCCCGGCGATGTCGCGGCCGCGGCCGGTCAGGCGGTTGGCTTCCTGGGTAGCATCCGCCGTGCGCTGTACGTGGCTGGCGACTTCCTGAGTGGTCGCGGCCATCTGGTTGACCGCCGTGGCCACCTGTTCGGTCTCGACACGTTGGCGTTCCAGTCCGCTGGAGCTGTTATGCGCCAAGGTATTGGACTGCGCCGCTTGGTCGTTCAGGTGTTCAGCCGTGTCCTGCAAACGTGTCAGACAGGTCTTCAGGCGCGCTTCCTGGCTGAGGATCGACATCTCCAGCCGCGCCTGCGCGCCTCGGCTGTCGGTGTACATCTGCGCGATCAACGGGTCAGACGTGGTCTGTTCGGCCAAACGCAGCAAGCGCTTCAGGCCGCGCTGCTGCCAGCTCAGCCCCAACAGACCCAGTGGCACCGACAGGCCCGCCGCCAGGGCAAAGCCCCAGTGGGAGTTAAGCGATGCACCGATCATGAAGCTCAGCTGGCTGACCAGGATAAACGGCAGCCAGTCCTGCAGCACCGGCAGCCACTTGTCGCGCTGCGGTACGGCCGACTTGCCCTGGTTGATGCGTTGATAGAGCGCTTCGGCCCGGCGGATCTGCTCGGCGGTGGGCTTGATGCGCACCGATTCGTAGCCGATCACCTGGTTGCCATCGAAGACCGGTGTCACATAGGCGTTAACCCAGTAGTGATCGCCGGTCTTGCAGCGGTTCTTGACGATGCCCATCCATGGCAAGCCTTGTTTGAGCGTGGACCACATGTGCGCGAACACCGCCGACGGAACATCCGGGTGACGCACCAGGTTGTGCGGCGCTCGGACCAATTCGTCGCGGGTGAACCCACTGATTTCGACAAAAGCGTCGTTGCAGTAGGTAATGACCCCTTTGGCATCCGTGGTGGAGATCAACCGTTGCTGAGCGGGGAAGGTACGTTCGCGCTGGGTAACGGGTTGGTTATTACGCATGGTTGTTCAATCCGCAAGGCTTTCAGGGGTTATCGGCGCTTGCGGGCTTTTATTTAACTTATTTTTGCAATAATCAGCCGGCCAGCATCGGGTAGGTAAACAAGCCGAAGTGAAGCAGGTTCAGCCCGAAGTGCGTGGCGATTGCCGCGCCCAACCCGCCAAAGCGATACGCCAGGCCATAACCGACCCCGGCGATGCTGGCCAGCAATACCCAGTGCCAACCCGCGCCCATGTGCACCAAACCGAATAACAGCGAGGCCAGCAGCAGTGCCACATTCTCGCCGTAAGGCAGGTGTTTGAAGCGCTTGCTCAGGCCGCCCTGGATGTAGCCACGAAACAACGCCTCTTCAACCAGGGTCACCAGCAGCAGGTTGTTCAATACCCACAGCCACGCCTGTTCCGGCCATTTGGGCGCCCAACTGACCATCCCCAGCAACATTGCGCCGCCGAGCGCCGCGACTGCCGTCAGGGTCAAGGCCAGCGCCGCCACGCAGATCGACAGGCGCAATGACCTGCGTGCCACGATCCAGGGGCAGGCCAGCAGCAGCCAGAAGCCGATCAAGGGTTTGTCCTGGTTGAGGTACATCGAGAACGGCACCGAATCAGGCGTAAAGCGTTGAGGCGCGATGCCACGGCCGTTGTAGAAACCTGGCAACCAATGCATCGCCAGGCCCAGAGCCAGTACGATAAACAAGCCGTGCCCGAGGTAACGCGCCCACGGGTTGCGTTGCTGGCGCACGGCGTAACCTGCGATCAGCAGCATGACCACGGAGACCGCCGCCAGCATGCCCAGTTGCCCGTAGGTCAGGGCCAGTACATAGCCAATGGAAAGCAGCACGAGGTACAGCCAGGGCAGAGCAATCATGTGAAATCCTTGAAAAAATCCGGCCAGCATTATAACGACCGGTTTTCGTTGCCGGCATGAAAACTCCGCCACGCAAAACGCTTGGGTGAAGTGATTGCAAAATCGGTTGGCGGCTGGTTATAGTTCACGCGTCTTTATCCCTTCAAAAAGATCAGCACATGCCAGCTTCCCAGCGCATAGCGGTAGTCGATTCAGCGGTCAACGCTGTGGTCGTGCCGTGTGGGAACAAGCAGCCTGCGCAGATCAGTCACTATCCCCCACCTGTCAGTCGCACGCCGGTGTACGCAGTCGTATCACCGCCGGGTGTTGGCATTTCGGGCTGATCAGCGAATCGCTGTTCCCGTCTGCCCGCCTGAAAAAAAACCATTGAATCTCAGCGTCTGCTGAATCGGCTTTTTTTGCCTGATGACAGGTGGTAACCATGTCTGTTTTTTCGAAACAATCCGTGGCCGCGGCGGCCTCGACGAGTCTGTTTGTCCTGCTGTGGAGCAGCGGGGCGATTTTCTCCAAGTGGGGCCTGGCCCATGCTTCACCCTTTGCCTTCTTATTGATCCGTTTCGCCATCGCCCTGGCGGGCCTGGTGATCCTGGTGCCGATCCTCAAGCTGAAACTGCCGCGCCCCGGCAAACCCATGCTGTACGCGGCGGCGACCGGCCTGGTGTTGTTGGGGGCGTATCAGATTTTCTACCTGCTGGCGCTGGACCTCAAAGTCACGCCTGGGATGATGGCCACCATCATGGGCGTGCAGCCGATCCTTACGGTGGTGCTGATGGAGCGTCAGCGCTCGCTAAGCCGATTGTTCGGCCTTGGGCTGGGGTTGGCGGGGTTGATCATGGTGGTCTATCAGGGCATCGGGCTGTCGGGTATGTCCTTGGCCGGGATGCTGTTCGGCTTGCTGGCGCTGGCCAGCATGACGCTCGGTTCGATCATGCAAAAACGTATCACCGATAACCCGTTGGGCACGCTGCCGGTGCAGTACGTGGCGGGGCTGCTGCTGTGCGCGGTGTTTGTGCCGTTCCAGACGTTCCACTTTGAGCAAAGTGCCAGCTTTTATCTGCCGGTGCTGTGGATGGGCCTGGTGGTGTCTTTGTTGGCGACGCTGCTGCTGTATCGACTGATCGCGCGTGGCAATCTGGTGAATGTCACCAGCCTGTTTTACCTGGTACCGGCGGTAACGGCAGTGATGGATTATCTGATCTTTGGCAATCGGCTGGCGCTGTTGAGCGTGTTGGGGATGGGGTTGATCGTTGTTGGGTTGGGGTTTGTGTTTCGCAGAAGCTGAACTATGCACTGAGCATTGAATGGCGAGCTGACTGCAACCGACCAAGGTGAATGCTCCATCGAAGTACAGCTAATAGAAGTGTTGCACCTAACAGGTGCAACACCTCGCTGTAGAGCGTTTGAGGAGCGCTGAGTGGTCGACCATTGGTCACACGCAGGATTGCTCTTACAGACCAATGCTGTAATAATTCCGACCTTATTGTGGCCTATATCCTACCTCCCTGCAGGATATGTAGTACGCTCGCAAAGGGATATTGTGTCTATATTCGCATCGCGCAGTCTTTCTAATACTCTCCCGAATGACGTTAGCCTGGCCAACGTTGCGGTGCTGATGTGCTCGTACAATGGTGAGGCGTTTCTTGCAGAACAGCTCGACTCCATTGAACGGCAGAGTCATTATGGCTGGAGATTATTCATCTCCGATGATGGTTCCAAAGATGGCTCGCCAGCGATTTTTCAGCAGTACTGTAATCGTTGGGGCAGCGACCGTTTAAGCGTGGTGTCTGGCCCTCAGAAAGGCTTCGTGGCAAATTTCCTCTCGTTGACTTGTCGTTCTGAGATTCAGGCGGATTATTTTGCCTGGTGTGATCAGGACGATATTTGGAACGACGACAAACTGCAGGTCGCTGTCGACTGGTTGCAAAGCCAGCCTTCGAATGTGCCAGCACTTTATTGCGGTCGGACTAAGTTGGTAGGCGATTCTGGCGCTGCGCTTGGTTTTTCGCCACTTTTCGCGCTACCTCCACATTTCTCGAATGCATTGGTCCAGAGCATTGCGGGCGGCAATACCATGGTTTTCAACCAGGCCGCGCGCGAACTGATCATCGAGGCCGGTGCGGATGTCGTTGTGCCCTCCCATGACTGGTGGGCCTATCAACTCGTTACGGGTGCGGGAGGCGTCGTTCACTACGATCCCGAGCCGAGAATGCAGTACCGCCAGCATGATGAAAATCTGATTGGCAGCAACTCCAGCTGGGCAGCACGTCTGATTCGGCTGCGGATGATCTTTCAAGGACGTTTTTACGAGTGGAACGAACAGAATATTCGAGCACTCGAAGCCATGGAGCATCGTCTTTGCGAAGAGCATCGAACGACCCTCGCACGCTTTAAAGGCGCACGGAGTCAAACGTTATTTAGACGAGTGCTGGGGTTCTGGTCCGCCGGTTTGTATCGGCAGACGTTTATGGGGAACCTCGGGCTAATTTTTGCAACATTACTGAAAAAGATCTGACTCAATGACTATCTTAGTAACCGGCGGTGCTGGCTTTATCGGTGCAAACTTCGTATTGGACTGGGTAGCTCAGACAGATGAGCCGGTCATTAACCTGGATAAGCTGACGTACGCCGGCAACCTGGAGAACCTCAGCTCGCTCGAGGGTGACAAGCGCCATGTGTTCGTCCAGGGCGATATCGCCGATACCCAACTGGTCCAGCGTCTGCTCGCAGAGCACCAGCCACGCGCGATCCTGAACTTCGCTGCCGAGTCGCACGTCGACCGTTCTATCCATGGCCCGGAAGACTTTATCGAGACTAACGTCGTCGGTACTTTCCGTCTGCTGGAAGCGGTACGTGCCTACTGGAAAGGCCTGGAAGGCGATGCGCAGCAGTCCTTCCGTTTCCTGCACGTATCGACCGACGAAGTCTATGGCTCCCTGGCCAAGGACGATCCGGCGTTCACCGAAACTCACCAGTACGAGCCAAACAGCCCTTACTCGGCGAGCAAGGCCGCGAGTGACCATCTGGTCCGCGCCTATCACCATACCTATGGTCTGCCGGTGCTGACGACCAATTGCTCGAACAACTATGGTCCGTACCATTTCCCGGAAAAACTGATTCCGCTGATGATCGTCAACGCACTGGCCGGCAAAGCGCTGCCGGTGTACGGCGACGGTCAGCAAATTCGTGACTGGCTGTACGTAAAAGACCACTGCAGCGCCATCCGTCGCGTACTGGAAGCCGGTACTGTGGGCGAGGTCTACAACGTCGGTGGCTGGAACGAGAAGCCGAACCTGGATATCGTCCACACCGTATGTGCGTTGCTCGACGAGCTGCGCCCTCAAGCGGAAGGCAAGCCTTATAGCGACCAGATCGCTTACGTGACCGATCGCCCGGGCCATGACCGCCGCTATGCCATCGACGCGCGCAAACTGGAGCGTGAGTTGGGTTGGAAACCGGCTGAGACGTTCGAAACCGGTATCCGCAAGACCGTCGAGTGGTACTTGGATAACCAGGATTGGGTCAGCAATATCCAATCCGGCTCGTACCGCGAGTGGGTTGAA
This sequence comes from Pseudomonas sp. Leaf15, assembly GCF_001421425.1. Taxonomy (NCBI): domain Bacteria; kingdom Pseudomonadati; phylum Pseudomonadota; class Gammaproteobacteria; order Pseudomonadales; family Pseudomonadaceae; genus Pseudomonas; species Pseudomonas sp. Leaf15. The sequence continues at coordinate 114,437 of NZ_LMKI01000035.1, read as the reverse complement.
AAGAACTACGCCGAGCGCACGGCATGAAGATCCTTCTGCTTGGCAAAAATGGCCAAGTGGGATGGGAACTCCAACGCAGCTTGGCCCCTTTGGGCCAAGTGCTTGCGCTCGACTCCAAAAGCCAGGACTACTGCGGCGACCTCAGCGACCTGCAAGGCCTGGCCGCGACGGTGCAGCGCTTTGCGCCTGACGTGATCGTCAACGCTGCCGCCTACACCGCCGTCGACAAGGCCGAAAGCGAGCCTGCCCAAGCCCTGCGTGTGAACGCAGAAGCCCCGGCAGTGCTGGCCGCCGAAGCACTGAAGCTGAATGCGTTGCTGGTGCACTATTCCACCGACTACGTGTTCGCCGGCACTGGCGACACGCCCTGGCTGGAAAGCGACCCGGTCGGCCCGTTGAGCGTCTATGGTTCGACCAAGCTGCAAGGCGAGCAGGCCATCCAGGCCAGCGGCTGTGCGCACCTGATCTTGCGTACCAGCTGGGTCTACGCCGCGCGCGGTAACAACTTCGCCAAGACCATGCTGCGCCTGGCCAGCGAACGTGACAGCCTGAACGTGATCGACGACCAGTTTGGCACGCCGACCGGCGCCGACCTGCTGGCCGACATCACCGCCCACGCCATCCGCACGCTCGGTGTGAACCCGCAATTGAGCGGGGTTTATCACCTGGCAGCAGCGGGCGAGACCACCTGGCACCGTTATGCCCGCTTCGTGCTTGAACAGGCGCAAGCGGCTGGCGTGCAGCTCAAGGTCGAACCGGCAAACGTAGGCGCGATCACCACCGCCGCGTACCCCACGCCCGCCCAGCGCCCCGGCAACTCCCGACTCAACACTCAAAAACTGCAGAATGCCTTCTCACTGCGCTTGCCTCAATGGCAGGACGGCGTGGCACGGATGCTCGTAGAAATTCTAGAGAAATGAACATGCTTAAACGTAAAGGAATTATTTTGGCCGGCGGTTCAGGCACCCGCCTGCACCCAGCAACCCTGGCAATTTCCAAGCAATTGCTGCCGGTCTACGACAAGCCGATGATCTACTACCCGCTGACTACGCTGATGCTGGCGGGTATTCGCGACATCCTGATCATCTCCACGCCGCAGGACACCCCGCGCTTCGAGCAACTGCTGGGTGACGGCAGCAAGTGGGGCTTGAACATTTCGTATGCCGTGCAGGCTTCACCGGATGGCTTGGCGCAGGCGTTCATCATTGGCGAAGATTTCATCGGTAATGATTTGTCTGCCCTGGTGCTGGGTGACAATATTTATCACGGCCATCATTTTGATCAGTTGCTCAAAAGCGCAATGGTCCGCGAGGAAGGCGCGAGCGTCTTTGCTTATCACGTGAACGATCCGGAGCGCTATGGCGTGGTGGAGTTCGATAAACAGGGCAAGGCAATGAGCCTGGAAGAGAAACCACTCAAGCCGAAATCGAACTACGCGGTCACCGGGCTGTATTTCTATGATCAGCAAGTAGTTGATATTGCCAAAAGCATCAAGCCTTCGCCTCGTGGCGAATTGGAGATCACAGACCTCAATCGCGTTTACATGGAACGAGGCAGTCTTTCTGTCGAGATCATGGGGCGGGGTTATGCCTGGTTGGACACCGGTACTCACGAGTCTCTTCTTGAAGCAAGTCACTTTATCGCCACTCTGGAGCATCGCCAGGGTCTTAAAGTTGCCTGCCCTGAAGAAATTGCGTTCCGTCAAAAGTGGATCGATGCTGAGCAACTGGAACGTCTGGCGGCACCACTGGCCAAAAACGGTTACGGGCAATACCTCAAGCGGCTGTTGAGCGAGACCATTTACTAATGAAAGCAACACCGTTAGCTATTGCTGAAGTAGTGCTATTCGAACCCAAGGTATTCGGCGACGATCGGGGTTTTTTCTTCGAAAGCTTCAACCACCAACAGTTCGAAAGCGCTATCGGTCGTCCTGTGCAATTTGTCCAGGACAACCATTCGCGATCGGCAAAGGGTGTGTTACGCGGGCTGCATTATCAAATCCAACAGGCCCAAGGGAAGTTGGTACGTGTGGTCCAAGGCGAAGTATTTGATGTGGCTGTGGACCTCCGTCGTAGCTCCGCGACTTTCGGCAAATGGGTTGGGACCTATTTGTCTGCCGAGAACAAACACCAGCTATGGGTGCCGGAAGGCTTCGCACATGGCTTTGTTGTACTCTCTGAGACGGCGGAGTTTCTCTATAAAACCACGGATTACTACGCTCCTGAGTATGAGCGTAGTATTCGTTGGAATGATCCCGCGCTGGCTATTGATTGGCCATTTGAGGGGGATGTTATATTGGCTTCAAAGGATTCAAGTGCCAAGCTTCTTGGCGAAGCTGATGTCTTTGTATAATGACGGAAAATGCTGCCCTTCTCTTTCGTAGTCGACTGAGGCCAGTCTACTCGCGCAATGCAAGTAGATGAGCTCCTACGCTCCTGGCCGTTTACAGGTAATTCTGTAATAGGCCAGGCAGGAGTTAGGGTGCTTGAAAACATCCGTCGTCAGTGGTTAACAGTTGGGAACAGTGCACGATGATCATCCCAATCTGCGCGACCTTCTTTAACTTGAATAAGTTGACCTGGCACTTTATATGCCGCGATTCCCATTGATACGGATTGCTCGAATTCTTTTCGAGATATAGGAATTGAGCATTTTAATACTGCCTTGCCTTGGCAGTATTTTTTTAGTGGAAAATCGCCAACGTTGAAAATAATTTTTTGACTTGAATCGTTCAAATGAATAGCGAAGTTGAGGTCTTCCTGTGTTTCGGAAGTAAGTGTTATTTCAGCAACTTTGTGCCGATCTTCTGTATCTGAAGATTCAAATTTTATGCTTGATATGTGTGTGCCATCAATAAAGGTAACATTGCCATCCACGACGTTCGCTTTTTCAATAGATAACATTGAGTAAATCATACCCGTCGCCATCGCAACGGTTGCAAAGGCTGGAATAATCCAATACTTATTCATGCTTAAAACCTATTTAGATGCAGGGTGGTAACTGCAATGATAAGTAACGCTGCGCAGGCGGATGCCGCATAATTATAACTGGATTTGAAATTCACAGCGGTAGACGGGTGGCGCCGGTCATAGGCATTCATAATGAAATGACGGCAGGGGTCTTCGACACCTTTATAAAGTAGGACTGAGGAAAATAAGGCGACTAGCCAAAACGCGGCATAGCCAACGAGACCATAGAGTTTGATGCTTTCTGTATAGGGTTCAATAAACGTAATTATAATCGCATGGACTAAATAGAGTGAAAAACTGATCTCGCCCAGAAAAACCATCGGTTTGGTGGACAGTAGCTTGCCTATAGGTCCTTTGCTAAGTGCGAAAACGAGAATCAGCAAACCCCAGATAAGCCAAATACCCTCGCGTTGGAAGTAGTAGCCTGCTGCGGTGCCAAATATACCGGCGATTCTCGCAGGGTTACCGGCCAACAGCATTCCCACCACGACTAAGCCGAGTGACATGATTTCCAAGTACAACCATCCGAAAGCGTTGGTCTTGAATTCATGAATGGCTGGCGTCATGAAAACTTTAGCCAGAAAAATACCGAACATAAATTCGAACGCGCGAACTAATGGATTGAAATACAGCGTCCCCAGCAGGCTGACCCCGTTGTAGTCGTCAGAAGATTTTAGCTCAAGTGAGTTGCCAGCCCAAATAAACGCCGCAACGATAATCGTTGCACCGAAGAATAGCTTGGCCCAATGTTTGCTCCATAGTCCAATCAACATAGGGAATAGAAGGTAAAAGAACATCTCATTGGAGATGCTCCATGCTACTCCGTTAAAAGACAGTGCCCAAAGTTTTAAAGGAATCCAGGACTGTACGAGTGTCAGGTTTGAAATCAAACGCAGTGCGCCAGTTTCGCCGCCAAAATAGACAGTACGATCAAAATGAAATATCAAACCGATCCAGATTATGCAGGTGACAAGGTGAAGTGGCCAGACTCGTGCAAAACGCGCCACCAGAAATCGCTTGATCGACCCATCTTTTGAGAAGTCCCTGTAGTTGTAGGCTAATATGAACCCGCTTAGTACAAAAAAGAACGAGACGCCTTGGCCCAGAGGAGCGGCTTCTGCGATCCCAAATGATCCGAAAATAGGGTGCGCGTGTGTAAGTACAATCATCGCCGCAGCGAAAAACCTGAGGGACGTCAGCGCGTCCAATTTGTGCTTAACGATCACATGTATTACCTGAAGGAGTGAGGGAGGTTATCGTATCGCTATCGACACTGAATTTAAAGGACTGCACCACATCCCAGTTCATTGAGTTGGAAGTGGGTGAGTCTGGTTGAATACTTATATAGAGAGTGCTGATTATGCTGATTGGCATACTTCTATCTCGGATAAATCTGCGGAGGGGACGTAAGTCCCGCAAGTTTAAGCTCGCGGGGAGTTACGTACCTTACTCAGCGTGAGGTTTTTTGTCGATCTGGCTCAGGTACCACTCAATAGTGCTGGTAAGCCCGTCTGCCAGATTGTGTTGAGCGGACCAGCCCAATTCCTGTTCGGCTAGGCTGCAGTCCAACACGTTCACGGGTACGTCGAAGGGGCGACCGGGTTTGTACGTGCGCTCAATCGGTTTGTTGACGATTTTCTCAATAACATTAATAAGCTCATTCAACGAAGTGCCTGTGCCGGAACCCAAATTGAAAACTTGATGTTTGCCTGTATAGCGCAATGCTTTGACGAAAGCGTCGGCGAGATCTTTGATATAGATGTAATCACGGGTCACGCTGCCGTCACCCCATATCTCGATGGGGTTGTTGGCTACCGCCCGATTGATAAAGGCAGCTACTGCGCCTTGCGCGGTCTCGATACGCTGACGCTCTCCATATGGATTGGCAACCCGTAAGGTAATAGGCTCGATGCCGTGAAGTTGGCTATAGAGATATAAATATTTTTCGATAGTCAGCTTGCTGATACCGTAAGACACTTCCGGTTCAGTGGGGTGGGTCTCAGGAATCGGCATCTGATGTGGGCGACCGTAAACAGTTCCGCCCGACGAAATAAACACAATTTTCTTGATGTTTAGCTCAACCATGGAGTCGAGCATATTCAAGGTGCTGACGACATTGGTTTGAATGTCGTAAATGGTATCTTCGTTGGAAGACTTGGGCAGGGTGGTGGATACCAGATGAAGTATCCCGTCGGTGCCTTCCATGGCACTGTGAAGATTGTGCTTGCTCTGGAAGTCACCGGTGATCCACTCAACCGATTCGTCGTCCGTAAATTTGCGGTAAGGCTCCACACGGGGGCGCTCAAAAATACGCAGGCTGTGCCCTTCTTTCAGCAGTTGATCCGCGATTGTGGAACCAATAAAACCGCCGCCACCAAAAATTACATATTTCATAAAATCTCCGTTTTTTCATGAGGCCTTTTAATCAGCCCTATATACGCTTTGTCCAGAGCATTGGCGTATATTTTTAAGGTAGAGCCTGCAACTCTTGGCGTTCGATGTAGGCCAGTGGTTCCAGGCTTGAATGCGTTGAGGTGGTTTTTCAATACCTGAGCGAGTGCATGACTGTTACCTGCTGGGAACAATTCAACAGCGTCTTCGCTATTGAGGTACTCCGTGATGCCGGTGACGTCACTGGCGATTACAGGAAGGCCGCTTGCTAAGGCATTCAGGAGTACCAAGGGTGCGTTTTCTCGCCAAATTGATGGGATGACAAGAGCGTCGAGATCGGCCATGACGTCACCGATCAAATCGGGGGCGAAGGTGCCGGCAAAATGAACCCGCTCGTCTTCTGCGCACTGTGCCCGTAGTGAAGCTACATAGTCTGGATAATGTTCGGTATCGCCGTAGATTCGGATGTCGATATTTTTGTTGTCGATCATCTTGATGGCGTCCAGCAACACATGGCAACCTTTATGGGTTATTAGCGTGCCTATAAAGCCAATGGTATAGCTGCCTGACTTCGAGTGCTCCCTGAGTATCAGTTCCTGCGTAATGACAGGAGGTTCGACCGCGTACTTGAGCGGTTGTATTTTTCTTCCTGAAATTTGATTGGCTTCGAGCAAGGATTCAATTGACTGCGTCGGCGGCAGGATCAAATCTGTTTTTGATAGATAGTCAGTAATAATTGACTTGCGACTTTTTAGATCGATATACATTCTTCGATATCGAGCCAGCCTTGAAAGCGGGAGATGTGAGAGGATCTGGAAGAGTAAAGCAATCATCTTTGCGGGTACTATTTTTACCGAGTCCACCAATACTCTCTTATTGGTATTCATCAGAAGATGCTTCAGGCAATTTCCCGCTTGGCTGGCCGGGCCATTGCACTCCGGAGTTCCCCAAGGTTTCAGCAGCTGACAGGTCCTGCACGTCAGCCAATAATCGGTAGGCGTAAATACAGTGGGTATATTGCGCTTAAGGCAGGATTGCAAACACGACAAGGTCAGATTTTTAAAATGAAAAAAATGTACTAGGTCTGGTTCAAATGATTCAAGTATCGCCTCAAACTCGGGCACAATATTTTGATTGTCATACTCCTCCACGACCGTCTCGGCTGTGAATTGCCCTTGTCTATAGGGCGTCCAAATGCGATGGACGGTAAAACCTTGAAACTCATAGCTATCGCTGGAATAGAGCTGAGCTTGCGTCAGGGCGCCCGTCACCACATGCACGTCATAGCCAAGGCTACGCAGCGCCTTAGCGGTAGATAGAGTGAGCACTTCGGTGCCAGCACTGAACGTCGGAAAAAACTGATGCACGCAAAGCAGAATGCGTGGGGCGCTGGAGGGCAAGGATAAGCTGCTCATATGGCCTCAGAGGAAATCGCCATTTACGGCCCTTGCCTTGAATACGGGGTCGACGGAAGGAAAAGCATGCTGCGTGATAACGTACTTCATTTTGGCCACAGCCTGCCATCAAACCTTGCGCGGTGTTGATGGCAGTCGTCGGTTCAATAATCAGACGCCATACATGGCAAAGGTTTCCTTGGCCATCGTTTCCGGGGTCCGGTCATAATTTGTGGTAGAGGACATGCCATAGAGCGTGGCCGGCGCCAACACCAGGCTGGACAGTTTTTTATACAAGTCGTCGGCACTTCCTCTGGCAAACGCTAACCCGTTGACGCCTGGTTCGAGGAACTCGGTCATGCCTTGTACATCGGAAACGAGCACAGGGGTGTGCGTCGCCAATGCATTGAGCAATACCAGTGGGCTGTTTTCGTACCATTTTGACGGCACGACGAGCAGGTCAAGATCCTTCAGGATATCGACCATGTCACCTTTGTCAAAGGTGCCTAGGAATTCGATGTCGCCACCCGCTGCTTTCGCTTTGAGGTCAGCCATGTAGGCAGGGTCCTGATCCGCCGGACCGTATATCTTCAAGCGCGCAGAATTTTTCGGCAGCCGTTGGAAGGCGTCTACCAACAGGTCCGTGCCCTTGTGGGGAGCGATCTGACCGATAAAGCCTATGGTCGGGACATGATCGGACGAACGCGTAGGCTTGGCCGTACGATCAATATCAATGCCGAACCAGAGTGCGTGCATAGGCACTTTTACTTCGTTGGCCAGGTAGGCTTTTTTCAGAAACGCCGTAGGCGCGACGGCCCCTTTGTAGCCCTGGTTATAAAGCGAAATCAGTGTATCGGGGCGGCGTGCAATGTCTTCAATAGTGCCGTCAATTTCACCATTTTTGAGCCCTGGCATTTTGCGCAAGAACGTAGCTGACGTTGCAATGACCTTTGCTGCCGTGGCTGATTTGGCATACCCCATCCAGCCCCCAACCTTGCCGCGGGCAGCTTCTTTTATGTAGCAGGCGACACAGTTGGATCGGCTCCGGGACGGGCCCGCGCAGAGCGCGCCATCTGCGGCTTCCAGTTTGTTGTTGAGACAAAAGCCAAAGAAGTCGGTGAATGTGGCGTAGGTAGGAATACCCAGCGCCGTTGTCGCTTCGAGCAGCACAGAGGTGTGATTGATCAAGTGCGTGACATGTACGATATCTGGTTGCAGCTCAGACAGCAGCGACTTAAGAATTTCGCGCATTTCCGGCTGATAGTACGTCTCTTTGATACGGCTGTGCGGAACCTTGTTCTTGTCCAGGCAGATAACCTTAATGCCCTCATACTCAAAATGAGAGAGAAGATTTTCTGTTGCCGGCTCGCCCTGAAAAATCGCGCTCACGACAGTTACGTCATGGCCCCAGGCAGCATAATTTTTCGCCAGCTCCAGGGTATAAGTTTCCGTCCCATAGAAATGGTCGGGGAAGAAACAATGTACAAAAAAGACGATTTTCATTTTTTCTTTTCAACCATGATGTCGCTGTAAATATTCTGATAACCCTTAATCATTGCTTGAATAGAGAAATTATTCTGGGCTCGTTTTCTGTGGAGTTCAGCGATTTTCAAGCGACGAGTATCATCTTCAAGCAACGACACGATGATATCGGACAGCGCATCAGAGTTGCCTGGCGGTGCGAGCAGAGAATCGTCTTCAACGATTTCTCCAATAGCGCCGATATCGAAACCCACCACTGGCACACGCATGTTCATCGCAAATGGGCTGACCTGGCCGAAGCTTTCCTTCCAGACGGGGGCGACGAAAATCTTCATGCGGTCGTAAATGGCAGGCAGGGTGTCATAAGGCACGTAACCGGTGAACTCAAAGTTTTCCGCAACACCGGCCTCTTCGGTAGCCTTCATAAAAGGCTCCATCAGGCTGCCTCCACCCACGATCAATACTTTGATCGATGGCTTTTTCTGGGCGGCGAGAATGAAAGGCATAATGGATTCGGAGTTGAGTTTGTCGCCCTCAAGGCGGTAAACCATACCGATACAGTCTTCCTTAGGCTTGCGGCTATTACGCGACTGGAACATGGCGAAGTCAGAGCCGGGGTAAACCGTGACGTGGTTGGATTGCTCTTTCCCGAATACACGTCTTACGTAATCGCTGACGTACACGTAGCGTTTGATCGCTTCCGAATAGTAGGGTGCAACTGGGGTGTTGATGTTTTGAATGACAGGGATGCCCATCACCTCGGCTGCCTTTACTGCCTTCGCATACCATGGCTCATCACAGTCACCCCAATAGTGCATGTGGATAAAGTCGGGTTGAATGTCTTTAAAGAGATTTACGAACGGTGTTTCATCGTCGGGGAAGCGAACTTCTTCAACGGGGATTCCAACATATGCCGCTGGTTGAGGGGCGTAGCTGGTGACTATCCTCTGGTCGTACTTTCCGCCCAGATATTCATAAATATCGACTACTAATCGTGATGAGCCGCCGGTCATAAAGTTAGCAATGACATGCACCACAACCGGCCGGGCCGCGGCCAGTTTCTTCGGCTGTTTTACCAGATAGCCGGTCTCAGGAGTCGTACTGATGGCGGTACCCACTCGTTGATTACGCAACCGTTGTACCGCTGGGAGCAGTGCAACACGCAGTCGGTTTCTCAGTGCGGACGGCATGACCAGGCTACCACTCAGGTAGATGATTTTAGCTATACCTCGTAGTGATACGGGGCGTGCCGCGATCGCATCTCGCCAGCGCAGCAGTCGAGTTTGGCGCAATTGGTTAAAGCGAGATTTTTCTTGCTCGATCGCATGAGACCAATTTTTTTGTTCTTCCGATAATTGCACCGCGGATCGTTCCAGCTGTTCCTTCAGTGAGTTGATGACATTATCCTTTTCGTTAATCGCCGCGTTGAGACGATTAACTTCCGTGCTCAGCTCATCTAGCTGAGAGTCATTCTGGCGGATTTGCAAATTGGCCTCGAAAATTTCCTGGTGAGTGTTGGCAAGCAATGAGTCTTTTTCCAACAGCATGAGGTTGAGCTGTTCAACCTCCAGCCCTTGTTCGCTCAATTGGTGTTTCTTATCCTCGCAATGAACGTTGAGCCGGGATATTTCCCGACCGGTCTCATTAAGTAGCAAGTCTTTTTCGACAATCACCTCATTCAAGCGGTTTAGCTCAAGCGCCAATTCGTTAAGGTGATTGTCTTTTTGCTCATACTGTTCGTTAAGGTGGGAAAGGGTGTCGCCCAGCTCGCTGAGACGCGAATCTTTCTCTGTCATCATCAGTTGCAGACGGTGTACCTCTGCGCCGAGTTCGCCAAGCTGAGTACTTTTTAATTCACTCTGTTCACTGAAACCAACGATTTCGCTGCCCAATTCACTGAGGCGTAAGTCTTTCTCTGTAATCATCAATTGCAGGCGGTGCACCTCGGTGCCGAGTTCGCCTAGTTGGGTACTCTTTAATTCATACTGTTCACTGAAGCTGGCAATTTCGTTGCCGAGTTCGTTGAGACGAGAGTCTTTCTCTGTAATCATCAGTTGCAGGCGGTGCACCTCAGTGCCGAGTTCGCCTAGCTGGTTGCTTTTTAATTCATTCTGTTCACTGAAAAGAGCAATCTCACTGCCCAGCTCATTGAGGTAAGCGTCTTTTTCGGTCAACAGCAGGTTCAGTCGATGGATCTCGACGCCCAGCTCATGGAGCTTGGATTCCTTGTGACTGGTTGTTGAGCTTAGCGAGGCAATTTCCTGACCAACTTCATTCAGGCGCAGGTCTTTTTCAACAATTACATGATCCAGGTGGTTGAGTTTTTGACCGATCTCATTCAGCAAGCTGTTTTTAGACTCGATCAATAAATTCAATCTTTGTAGTTCCAGGCCAGACTGGTTGAGTTTCTGGTCTTTTTCTACGGTGTGGCTATAAAACGCATTTACTTCGCGCTTCGCCATTTCAGACACTTCACCGATTAAAATGTCTTTGTTAATCAGGATTTTATTCAGACGATCAATTTCAACGCGCATCTTATCGAGCTGGCGCAGCTGCGAAATCCGATCTCGTTTTAGTTGGTGCCACCATTGTGGAGTTTTCTGCTCGGCATTTTCTACGTACCTCAAGGCATACGAGCAGGAGGTAGCATACTCAACGATAGCGCCTAGTTCATACAGGCCAAAGTCGCTTGGGTTTTCCAGCGATCCGTAGGCCGCTTTCCAATCGAGTTTCAATGCCGCTTCGGCTGCGATTAAGCCCTGTTGCCAGTAGTCTATAGCGGCCTGAGTGTGAGAGCGGCCGGACTCTATCAGCCCGAGATTCAAGAATGCATGAATCTGTTTGGTGATGAGCGTTGGGCTGTAATCGGCACAGTCGAAGGCAGTGCAGGCTACGTAATAAGAGATAGCTTTTTGGCTCTCACCGTATTTTTGCCAGAGCTGCGCAAGCAGATAGCAGAGGGAGACCTGCCATCTTAGTTGCTGAGGCGTTGAAGCGGTCTCATTCAGATAAGGCTGGCACTGCTCTTCAAAGAGCTCAACATCAAGCCAGCCACATTCAGCGCTGTCGTACAGCTGATAACCCGACACGCATAGCGCCGCGCCCTGGTCTGGTGTGGTCGCTGGGGCCTCCAGTGCTACCTGCTTGCTGAGGGCGCTGAGCAGTTGGGCATTACTGATGCGATGCCCGATCGTGACCATACCTTTGACCAACCAAGGGTTGTCGTATTCTTCGAATCGCGTTACGTGCCATTCCGGGTTCTCCGGATACTGGTCATAGGTTGTTTCTGTGTAAGGCACATCAGCGCCTTCACTCGGTGCTTTCATTCCGACCAGCAAGCTCCACTCGCATTCTGGGTCGTCTGTGGCGAGTGTGTCGACGCTGGTTTGGAAAAGTTGGCGTGTGCCCACCGCCCATTGTTTGTTTTTCTTATATTGATCGGCTGTTTGCCCGAACGCAGCCTCCACCAAAAAGTGCTGTTGTGTTTCCTGGAGGATTTTTTCCCATGTGTAGACATGAAAGTGAAAGGGGTTGGGGTCTTCTCCGGTCTCATCGGACCAGTCCCTGGGAACGGACAACACGATGCGCCCAGCGGGCGTAAGCACCCTATGGAACTCTGCCATCAAGGCTTTCGGATCCTGTACGTGCTCCAAGGTCTCAAAAGACGTGACCAAGTCGATCGAGTTGTCAGGGATATCAAAGAGTGCTTCTGGAAGCCACCCTTCTTTGAAACTCAGGTGGGTCGACTGTGCGGCGAAGTTTAGCTTGGCGTATTCAATAGCGTATTCGCTGCCGTCAATACCCAACACGCTAGCGGCATCAGAGCACTTGCGTAAAAGGTAGGAGCCGTAACCCAGCCCACATGCAGCGTCGAGCACGCGATCGCCCGGACGTATATAGCGGCTGGCTAAAACGTAGCGAATGATATGAGCATCAGAGCGACTACCTGGCTCACGGGTCATATCCATGTGCAAGTCGCGTTCTTCGACCAGCGCAGTCAATGGGTACTTAAGTGCGGCCTCGTTGGGGATTTTCTCCAGCGGGATCGCGACCTTGCCTTGTTCCTCTTGAAGCGCCTGGTAGTCGTTTACTCTGTAGTAAGCCGCGTGCTTACGCATCCCAGCTTGAAAAAACTGAGCTTCACAGTCTTTGCGAAACGCTGAAGCCTGCGAGGGTTCCGGATGGTCCAGATACAAAAACACGTTAGCATTGGAGACGCGAATAATCTCTTCTATAAAACGCGTCTCCAGAACGCCCGGTTGAGGGAGTTCGGTGACCAAAACAGTGTTGAACTGGTCGTTGGCGAACGGAAACTGCTCACCTTCAAGCTGTTGAAAACGACCGTTTAGCCGGTGTGCACAATAGTCAGTTCGGGCGGGATCTAGTCCCAAGCTGATGACTTGAATACCGCTGGCTAAAAAATACTGAATAAGGGGCAGGTCAGAAAGACCTATATGCAAAAGCGGGCCGTTACCGCAACTCCCAAGCAGCTGCTCGGCAACTTTGGACATTTCATCGGACGACATGAAAATGGGTGCGCGGGTTGAGCTGTATTCAATAAGATCAGCAGAATTCAAAGTCATCTGTTCAACCCTTAATCGAAATGGCTTTCATGCGGAGGTCCATTACACCGCCAAAATGGTATTCACGAGGCTTGGTCGCAATCGAGAAAAAAGCAGCCTCATCGCGCCAGTGAATGATGCGCTGCTCTGCGTAATAAGGTTTACCTTCGTGCGAAATGGCCGCCTGGACCTCATAAAGGTTTACACCAAGGCTGCAGACAAATTCGAAATCTACGGTGAATGTTTCGCCTGCGGAGAAACTCTTACCCCAAAAGTACTCGCCCTCGCAGAGGTTCGCATCAATAGCCATGTCCTGATTCAACGTGCCCCAGGAGTAAATTTTCACGCCTTCTTTGTTGCGCAACCGGATACCGACGTTGAGGTTGCTAAGGTCTGAGTGACTGACGCACTCTACGCGTAGCACTGCGGTCTCAGTAGGGTAGAAAACTTGTTTCTCCGCGCCGTCCGTGTCGAGTACTTTGACCGAAATGACTTCTGCGTCAAAATTGCCGAATGAGAACTTGTCAGGGGCTTTGCCCTTGACGGATGGCGCTGCCTGAGTCTTGTTTGAAACAACCTTCGTCAGGTGCGCAAGGTAGGCACTTTCTTGGGCGTGCAGATCTCTCCGGTAATCCAGAATGACTTCTGCCGAAGGCCCAGCGCTTTGAATTCTGCCATTGGACAGGAAAATTGCGCGTTGGGTGAGTGTGCGTACCGACTCCTCATCATGGGATACAAAAAGCAGAGTAGTGCCACTGCTGGTCAGCATTTCGATGCGTTCGTAACAACGCTTCTGAAAGAGGGCGTCACCGACAGCAAGCGCCTCATCGACGATCAGGATGTCCGGTTTCAGGTTAGCCTGTACGGAGAACGCCAGCCTAACGAACATGCCACTGGAGTACGTTTTTACGGGCTGATCGATAAACGTACCGATATCGGCGAAAGAAAGAATGTCATCCATCAATTCATCGGTTTGTTGGCGGTTCAAACCGTGAATAGCACAATTCAGGTAGACGTTTTCACGACCGCTGAAGTCTGGATTGAAGCCAGACCCGAGTTCCAGCAAGGCGGCAATCCTTCCGTTCACATTTACTGTGCCAGAGGTGGGGGTTAACGTTCCGCAAATAATTTGTAGCAGCGTTGATTTGCCTGAACCGTTCTTGCCAATGATGCCGACCGATTCGCCGCGTGCGATTTCAAAGTTAATATCGTTAAGCGCCCAAAATTCTTTGTGCGTCTTCAACGAGGGTAGAAACATTTGCAACAGACGATCTTGAGCTTTTTCATACATGTTGAAACGCTTGGACAGACCGCTGACACTGATAGCAACATCGTTAGAGTACATCTGCGAAACCTGCACGAGTTTTTTGAAAGAAGGCGTAGCCCAAGGCGCAAGTGATAACTCCAATCCCGAAGCTTATTGCCAAGCTGTGCCAGTCTGGTAGTTGTCCAAATAGCAAGGTCGCTCTTCCGTTTTCAATAATGGCTGTCAGTGGGTTCAGATACAGCCAGCCTTGATACTGTTCAGGCAGTGCCGATATAGGGTAAAAAACCGGCGATAAAAAGAGTAGCGCCGTCACAGCCATGCCGGTAATTTGCCCGATGTCTCTGATATAAGTACCGAGCGCAGCCAGTAACCATGAAATGCCCATCATCATAAATACCAGTGGTACTATAATTATCGGGAAGTATAAGGCCGTCAGCGGGACTGTATGATTGAAAAATAGCTGAGTGGCGAGCAGTACGCTTAGGCTAACGGTAAAGTGAAACAAGGCATTCAGTACTGAGGTCATAGTCAGCACTTCAATAGGGAATACCACTTTTTTGACATAGTTGACGTTGCTCAGAATCAGCTTGGGTGCCGAGTTGATGCATTCTGCACAGAAGCCATGGATGATCAGTCCGGCGAATAGCACGAGCGCGAAGTCGACTTTTGACTCAGAACCCAAGCCGGCGCCCCAGCGTGCCTTGAAGACTGTCGAAAATACAAATGTATAAATGGTGAGTAGCAGAAGCGGGTTGATAAATGACCACGCCACGCCCATGACGGAGCCACGATAGCGCGAGGAAATTTCTCGTTGGGTCAATTGGAATATCAACTGACGATGTCTAAAACCACTTTTCAGCATCTGCCAAGGGGAAAGTGGTTGAGCGGTATGCATTTCCATTAGTTGATTCTAACCTGATGTAAATTTAGAGCGTATTGCTGAATACGGTCATTGATAGAATAGGATTGACCATCGTCCACTACTACTTGTTCAATAAAAACGGTATCGGGTATTTGAATGGACGGTGCTTTCATAGCAGATGCTTTCTCTTCATCCGGGAAATTGGGTTTGGGCAGGTATTCAGCAATTAAGAATGAAAAGCGGGTGCAGAGCAGCGTGCGTCCCATAAACTGACCTTTGTCGAGTGCCAAAGGGAGGGGCGATGATTTCTGCAGGCGTCTGATTGGGCCTTTTGACGCTGCCTCTCCAGATCTTGACGTTATGGTGTTCATCGAGATTTTTTTGCTTTGGCGGACTCATTCAGACGTTGCTCGGTCGTGTCAAAAAGCGGTACCGATGTCGGCTAAAGCTTCAAAGCGTAGAGTTTAGCTTTATTGGCATTTTGGGACTAGCGATAATTTCTTGTGGCCATTCGTCTGGTCCATGGGCCAGTAAGCAGAAGCGCTCGTGCCTAAATTTTGCAACGCTAAGCACCTTGGTGCACGCAAACCTCAGGTGAGATGAGGCTCTGCACCCTCCGATCGATTTCGTCCGCCGGCAGTCTTACGGCAGCTCCTTCCTTTAATCCACATGCTGCAGTGATCCGACAGGTGGCTGTCCTAGCGAAGGATAAACTCAGGCGGTTGTGTGTCAAAGGCCGGTAATAAAGCTTCCCAGGTCTTGAGATCAACGGGGCGGTGGAAATTTAATTCGACGAGGGGTGGGCAAGGAGATGCGGGCGAGAGTGTGTGGCCTTTGGGGTGAGCGCGCAGGCGTTTTCGTTGCTCACTTGCTCTACCAAAGCTGGTTGTACAAAGTTATGATGCTGGCCCGTCAAAATGCCGGCCTATAGAGTGTAGAAAAGGCTATGCGAATGATGCTTTCGAATTCATAGGACCTCTGTCCTTGGAGCGGCCGTTAGTGACTTTGGTGTTCATGCTTCGGGTCAGGCTGTTGATAGACGGTAATAGCCGCGTCAGTTGTCCGTATGGTAGGTCGTAGAAGTCATCAAGCATTGGTAGCCAATTCGGTAAAATCTTTTTATTTAAGAGCCGTATTTGTTGCTATCACACTGCCTTTCCTCGGGTGGGGTTGTTGTAATGCCCCCAGGGATAGTCGCAGCGTGCCTCCTCTATAACGTGTGTTTGTGGCTACTGAATTGTTGTATCCAACTGAATTGAAAAGGAACGTAGCATGAGCAAATTTTGGATTATTCCTGCGGTAGCGGTTGCTGCAATCGTAGCTGGCATCATTTACACGTCGACCGCTACGCAAAGTCCAGTGGCGTCCAAAAAAACTGTATTCGCCGATGGTACGACCATCTCGGATCTGCGTTTCGACTCAACCGATTCGTTGGATAAGCATAAGCTTGCTGTGATGAAGGTGGCCCGCGGCAAGGAGAGTGGTCTGTCGTTTGCGGTTCACTTGAATGATGACAAGCAAGCTATTGCGGAAAATGTGGGTGATTTTGAGTTGGCTAAATTTTGTACGGGTACCGACGTATTGACCTGTTCCATTCCGCTCTCCCTGAGTGGTTTCGAGCACTCCAAATCGCTGGGCGTTGTCGCTTACAGCACGCCAGGCGTTCAATTGGTAGTAAAGGAAGGCCGTTCGGACTGGGATGGTCATCGCGCTATCTTCCCAACGAACTGAGATAGGGCTTGCTCGGGATACCAGGCCTGAGCATTCTGCATGAGCTCAAAAGCGTCAATTTTGAAGCACTGGTCCAGTTTCGTTGCTGCTTAGGCCGCGATTAGAAGTGACGAGGCGGATACTGATCCGCCTCTGAACTGTTCGCGGGTAGCAATTCATTACCGCCGCCTTGATTCATTGGGTCGACGTTTCAGGTCTAAAGCAAGCGGCAATCGCTGTATTGATTCGCCCGAACCTTTACCCGAACTTTATAAGTCAGCTGCGATTAAATGTTTGGAGGCTAGCCTTTTTATTCCTTGCGTTGTCCAGCTTCCCCACCCGCAACACCAACCACAACGCCCCCCCAATCAACACCCCGCCATACAGATGTGCCATCGACAACGGTTCATCCAGCAACAACGCCCCCCACAACACCCCAAACGGCGGAATCATAAACGTCACGGTCATCGACTTCACCGGCCCAATCGATGACAGCAAGCGGAAGTACAGGATGTAGGCAAACGCCGTACACACCAGCCCCAACCCCAGCAACGATGACCATACCTGCCAGCCGCCCCAACTCGCCGGTGGATGGCTGATGGCGCTGTAGGCAAAGAACGGCAGTAAGAACAGGGTAGCGCCGAGCATGCTGCCCAGCGCCGAAAGCCGGCTGTCCAAGCCACCGCGCTGATCGAGCCAGCGCCGCGCCAGGAACCCGGCAAAGCCGTAGCAGGTGGTGGCCAGCAGGCAGGCCATTGCGCCCATCAACAAGTCCATATCGAAGGCTACCGGCCCGGCACGGGTCAGGATTCCTACGCCAAACAGGCCCAAACACACACCTGCGATTTTAGAAGGCGTCAGGCGCTCACTGAAGAACAACCCGCCGATCAACACGCCCATCAGCGGCGTGGTGGCGTTGAAGATCGCCGAGTAACCCGCCGGCAGCACCTGGGCCGCCACCGAGTACATGGTGGCGGGAATGCCGGAGTTGATCACGCCGAGCAGCAGCACGGTCTTGAACTTGCCCTGGAAGTCCCAGTTCACGCGCATCATCGTGAGGATCACCAGCAACCCGGCGGCGGCGATCGACACGCGAAAAAACGCAGTCGGCACCGTGCCGATTTCCGGCGCGATGATACGCATGAACAGGAAGCTCGCGCCCCAAATGGCAGCCAGCCCCAATAGGTACAGGGTGTCGACAGGTCTCACGGAACACTCCTACATCAATAAGGCGGCGAGTGTTGCCCAGTGGACTGCGCGACACAATCGCTAATTACAGGACAAACCGCGTGACCATGCCGTTGAGGTCCACCGCCAGGCGTGACAGCTCCTGGCTGGCTGCCGAGGTCTGGGTGACACCGGCGGCGGTCTGGGTCGACAGGTCGCGAATGTTCACCAGGCTGCGGTCGACGTCGCGGGCCACCAGCGCCTGTTGCTCGGCGGCGCTGGCGATCACCAGGTTGCGTTCGCTGATCTGCGAGATGGCCGCGGTGATTTTTTCCAGTGCGCTGCCGGCGCTGTTGGCTCGCTGCAAGGTCTGGCCGGCGTGCTCGGCGCTGCTGTTGAGCGCTTCGACGGTGCCTTGGGTGCCTTGCTGGATCCCGTTGATCATCTGCTCGATTTCTTCGGTGGAGTCCTGGGTGCGTTGCGCCAGCGAGCGTACTTCGTCGGCCACCACTGCAAACCCACGCCCGGCCTCGCCTGCGCGGGCGGCTTCGATGGCGGCATTAAGCGCCAGCAGGTTGGTTTGCCCGGCGATGCCGCGAATCACTTCCAGTACTTTACTGATGTCCTGGGCCTGCACCGCCAAGCCTTCGGCCTTGCTGGACGCGCCGAGCACTTCGTCCACCAGGTTCTGGATCGAGCTGATGGTTTCGCTGATCTGGTAATGACCGTGCTTGCTGTCTTCGTCGGAGGCCGTGGACGCCTCGGCGCTGGACACTGCATTGGCCGCGACTTCGTCCACCGCCGCGCTCATCTCGTTAACGGCGGTGGCGGCCTGTTCGATCTCATCGTTCTGCGCTTGCAGGCCACGGGTGCTCTGCTCCATCACCGAACTCATCTCTTCAGCGGCGGAGGCCAGTTGCTGCGCCGACTCGCTGATGCCATGAATGGTGGTGCGCAACTGATCCTGCATGGTGGCCAGGGCCGTCAGCAATTGCGCCGGTTCGTCGCTGCCTTTGACCACGATGGGCTGGCTCAAATCGCCACCGGCAATGCTGCGCGCCACGGCCAGCGCCTGGCCCAGCGGGGCGGTGATGCTGCGGGTCAGCAGCCAGGCGAGCAACAAGGTCGCGATCAGTGCACACAGGATGATCAGGCCGACCACCCACTGCGCGCGGGTGTACATCTGCGCCGCCGCGTCCGCTGCGGCTTCCACGCCTTGCTGATTGAAGGTAATCATGTCTTCCAGGCTTTTATTCAAGACCGTGCCCTGTGGGCCGATGCGTGTGTTGAGCAGGTCGATGGCGTCTTGCTGCTGGTCCTTGTCGACCAGCTCCATCATCTGGCTGACGATGCTGTTGTAGGTGTTCACATCGCTGTTGAGTTGCTTGAGCATGGCGCGCTCTTCGTCGCTGCTGAGCAGGTCGGTGTGATGCTCAAGCAGGGTGCTGAGTTCGTTGCGCTGGCGGGCGATCAGGCTTTTGCTGTTGTCGCGGATCCTTGATTCGTCGGTGGTCGCCATGCGCATTGACTCCAGGCGGATGCCGGCGATGCAGGCTGCAGCGTCGTGGATATTCTCGATGCTCGGCATCCACGACTCTTCCATCACCAACGCGCTTTCGCGCAGCTTGGCCATCTGCCCCAGGCCAAACATTCCGACGATCACCAGCATGCTGGCCAACACCCCGAAACTCAGGCTGGCGCGCAAACCGATCGGCATATTCCTCAATGACATCTTAGTGCTCCTTTGGCGATTTGAACCGGTTCCCGGGTCGGTCTTCAGACCTTGTAAGGGTGGGAAAGGGCGCGCTGTATATCAAAGTGCCATCAAGGTAGTAATCGGGGTTTCCCCTAAGCGGTGTCGAGGTTGTTACATCAGTTGTGAATTCACAGGCGGGTACGCTTTGCGCTCGGCTTGGGCAGGGCCACGCAGTTCCAAGCCTGTAGCGGTGAGTGGGGTGACTTTTTGGTGCGTTTATTGACCGAGTGGTCTACTTATTAAAACTGAAACTAAATGTACAAAACACATGATGTTGTACAGTCAGGCCGTGCAAATCATCCTTCTCCTGCCTCGATTCACTGGCTAAGCTCAGGCATCCAGATACCCGTTCGAGGTTTCCCGCATGTCGCCATCCGCCCCTGCCATTGCCCGCATGATCCTCGATGGCTTCGACGATTACCGTGAGCACTTTCGCCAGATCACCGACGGCGCCCGCGAGCGTTTCGAAACGGCTCAGTGGCAGCAAGGGCAGGCGGCATCGGCGGCGCGGATCAATTTGTATGAAGAGAAGGTCGCTGAAGTCACGGCGCGTCTGCGTGCCCACTTCGATGAGGCGGCGTTGCTGGCAGTGGACGAGTGGCCATTGGTTAAAAGCGCGTACATCGGCCTGATCGATCTGCGTTTTGACGATGAGCTGTCCGAGACCTGGTACAACTCGATCTTCTGCGGGCTGTTCAGCCATGACCTGATCAGTGACGGCTGCATGTTCATCCACACCACGCGGCCGAGCCTGCGCCGGGCGCGTGCGGCGCAAACCCACACCTATCAACCTGCGGGCGACCTGGCGGCGACGCTGGCGCAGATCTTCGCCGATTACCGCTTCAGCGAAGCCTACGCCGACCTCGATGGCGACCTGCGCCGCCTCCAGGCGCAGCTTCGCGAAAATCTGCCGGATTGGGTATGCAAAGACCCGCAGCTGAGTATCGAGCTGTTTTCATCGGTGCTTTACCGTAATAAAGGTGCCTACCTGGTCGGGCGCATTTTTACCCGTGACGAGCAGTGGCCCCTGGTGATCCCGTTGCTGCACCGCGAAGGGCGCGGCATCCAGATCGATGCACTGATCACCGACGAAGCCGATGTGTCGATCATCTTTTCCTTCACACGCTCTTACTTCATGGTCGATGTGCCGGTGCCGGCGGAGTTTATCGGCTTTCTCAAGCGCATCCTGCCCGGCAAGCATATTGCCGAGCTGTACACCTCGATTGGTTTCTACAAGCACGGCAAATCGGAGTTCTACCGCGCGCTGATTAACCACCTGGCCACCACCGATGATCAATTCATCATGGCGCCCGGCGTGCGCGGCATGGTCATGAGCGTGTTCACGCTGCCGGGTTTCAACACCGTATTCAAGATTATCAAGGACCGCTTTTCGCCGTCGAAAAACGTCAACCGCGCCACGGTGATCGAGAAGTACCGGCTGGTTAAAAGCGTTGATCGGGTGGGGCGCATGGCCGACACCCAGGAGTTTGCCGACTTCCGTTTTCCCTTGAGCAAATTCGAGCCCGAATGCCTGGCCGAGTTACTGGAAGTCGCCGCCGGCACGGTGCAGGTGGAGGGCGATACGGTACTGATTCGCCACTGCTGGACCGAGCGGCGCATGACCCCGCTCAACCTCTACCTGGACAACGCCAACCCCGCCCAGGTGCGCGAAGCCCTGGAAGACTATGGCCTGGCCATCAAGCAACTGGCGGCGGCGAACATCTTCCCCGGCGACATGCTGCTGAAGAACTTCGGCGTCACCCGTCACGGTCGTGTGGTGTTCTATGACTATGATGAAATCTGCTTCCTCACCGAAGCCAACTTCCGCCACATCCCCGCACCGCGCACGCCCGAAGATGAAATGGCCTCGGAGCCCTGGTACTCCATCGGCCCGCTGGACGTGTTCCCGGAAGAGTTCCCGCCGTTCCTGTTCGCCGATGCCGGCCAGCGCAAGCTGTTCGACGAGTTGCATGGCGAGTTGTACAACGCCGACTACTGGAAAGGCCTGCAGGAAGCGATTCGCGCCGGCAAGGTGATTGATGTGTTTCCGTATCGGCGCAAAGACCCGCTGTAAACGCCTATACCGTTTGGGAGGAGGCTGGCACCCGATAGCCATAGGAATTTAACAACGTCTGAGCGAAGTGGGCTGTTGTGGCGAGCAGGCTTGCCCTGCGTTGGGCTGCGCAGCGGCCCCAAAAACAGACTCAGAGTTCTTTCAGGAGTATCTCGGTGTCTACAATGGGGCTGCTGCGCAGCCCAACGCATGGCAAGCCTGCTCGCCACAGAGGAGCGTGGGTTAAGACAGTTGCTCCCACATTTGATCCGGTTTACTTAGCCGTCTGCCAGATCAGCTGCTTTTCTGCCACACTTGCCGGCCGTGCATAAATAGACGACCTGCAAAGTACCTGATGACTGACCAAGCGCCCGCTATCGACCAACTGCTCAAAAACCTCGATCACGCCATGCTCGCCGACCGCCACCGCTTGCGGCGCCAGTTGCTTGAGCTGCGCAAGAAGCCTGACGAGGAGAAGCTGGCGCAGTGGGTCACGCGTATGCAAGCGTCCTGCGCCCAGGTCACCGCGCGGCGCGCCAGCCTGCCGGTGATTCGCTATGACGACAGCCTGCCGATCGCGGCCAAGCGTGACGAGATCAAAGAGGCGCTAAACAAGCATCAGGTGCTTATCATTGCCGGCGAAACCGGCTCGGGTAAAACCACCCAGTTGCCGAAGATCTGCCTGGAGATCGGTCGCGGCCAGTACGGCCTGATCGGCCACACCCAGCCGCGCCGGATTGCTGCGCGCAGCGTCGCCAGCCGGGTTGCCGAAGAGCTTGCTACGCCATTGGGCGCGTTGGTCGGCTATCAGGTGCGTTTCGAAGATCAGAGTGACTCCAACACGCTGATCAAGCTGATGACCGACGGCATTTTGCTGGCGGAAACCCAGAACGACCGTTATCTGGAACGCTACGACACCATCATCGTCGACGAAGCCCACGAACGCAGCCTGAACATCGACTTCCTGCTCGGTTACCTGAAAACCCTGTTGCCGCGTCGCCCGGACCTTAAAGTCATCATTACTTCGGCGACCATCGATCTGGAGCGCTTTTCCAAGCACTTCGACGATGCGCCGATTGTCGAGGTCTCGGGTCGTACCTTCCCGGTCGACACCTGGTATCGCCCGCTGACGCTGGAGCAGGACGAGGAGGGCAACCGCGTCGAGGATGACTTGACCGTCGACCAGGCGATTCTCGCCACCCTCGATGAAATTGCCGCCTATGAGCGCAGTGAACGCCGCAGCCCCGGCGATGTGCTGGTGTTTTTACCGGGTGAACGCGAGATTCGCGACGCCGCCGACATGCTGCGCAAGGCCCAGCTCAAACACACTGAAATTCTGCCGCTGTACGCGCGCCTGTCGCCGGCCGAACAGCAGCGGATTTTCCAGTCCCACCCAGGCCGCCGCGTGGTGCTGGCGACCAACGTCGCGGAAACCTCGCTGACGGTGCCGGGCATTCGGTATGTGATCGACAGCGGCACCGCGCGCATCAGCCGCTACAGCTACCGCGCCAAAGTGCAGCGCCTGCCGATCGAGGCGATTTCCCAGGCCAGTGCCAACCAGCGTAAAGGCCGCTGCGGCCGGGTCGAGCCGGGCATTTGCATTCGCTTGTACAGCGAAGAAGATTTTATCGGCCGCCCGGAATTTACCGACCCGGAGATCCTGCGCACCAACCTCGCCGCGGTGATCCTGCAGATGCTGCACTTGCGCCTGGGCGAAATCACCGACTTCCCGTTTATCGAGCCGCCGGATGGCAAGGCGATCAGCGACGGTTTCAACCTGCTGCAAGAACTCTCGGCGGTGGACCGCAACAGCCAGCTCACGCCACTGGGCCGCCAATTGGCGCGCCTGCCGGTGGACCCGCGCATGGGCCGCATGTTGCTCGAAGCGGCCAAGCTCGGCAGTTTGCAGGAAGTGTTGATTGTGGCCAGTGCCATGTCGATCCAGGACCCGCGCGAGCGTCCGCCGGAGCGCCAGCAAGCCGCCGACCAGGCCCACGCGCAGTGGAAGGATGCCGACTCTGACTTCGCCGGGCTGGTCAATCTGTGGCGTGGCTTTGAAGAGCAGCGCCAGGCACTGACCGCCAGCCCGTTGCGTAACTGGTGCCGCAAGAACTTCCTGAATTACCTGCGCCTGCGCGAGTGGCGTGACTCCCATCGCCAGTTGAGCCTGATCTGCCGCGATATGCAGCTGACGGTCAACAAGGAACCGGCCGACTTTGCGAAACTGCACAAGGCGGTGCTGTCCGGCCTGCTCAGCCAGATCGGGCAGAAGACCGAAGACGGCGATTACCTCGGCGCACGGCAGCGGCGCTTCTGGATTCACCCGTCTTCGGGCATCGGCAAAAAGCGTCCGCAATGGCTGATGGCCGCCGAACTGGTGGAAACCACCAAACTGTATGCGCGCATGGTCGCCAAGATCGATGCCGACTGGATCGAGCCGCTGGCCGGGCACCTGATCAAGAAAAACCACTTCGAACCGCACTGGGAAAAGAAGCGCGGCCAAGTGGTGGCGTTTGAGCAGATCACCCTGTTCGGGCTGATTGTGGTCGGGCGTCGGCCGGTGCATTACGGGCCGATTGACCCGGTGGTGTCCCGCGAGTTGTTTATTCGTGAAGGGTTGGTACGCGGCGAGATTCAATCCCGCGCCAAGTGCCTCACGGCCAACCAGCAACTGCTGGAACAGCTCGATGAGCTGGAGGCCAAGGCCCGTCGTCGTGACATTCTGGCGGATGAAGAAACCCTGTACGCCTTCTATGACGCGCGCTTGCCGGCAGAGATCCACCAGACCGCCACGTTCGACAGCTGGTACAAGGTCAACAGCCAGAAAGACCCGCAACTGCTGATCATGCGTGAAGAAGACGTGCTGGCCCGCGAGGCCAGTGAAGTCACCGCCGCGCATTACCCGGACACGCTGCATTTGGGCGACCTGGAACTGGCCCTGAGTTACCACTTTGAACCCAACCATCCGCGTGACGGCGTAACCCTGCGTGTGCCGGCGCCGCTGTTGCCGGCGTTGCCGCCGGAGCGTCTGGAGTGGCTGGTGCCGGGTGTGATCGAAGCCAAGTGCATCGCGCTGGTGCGCAACCTGCCCAAGGCGCTGCGCAAGAACTTTGTGCCGGTGCCGGATTTCGTCAAGGCCGCCCTGCAACGTATCGAATTTGGTCAGGGCTCGCTGCCTCAGGCGCTGGGCCGCGAATTGCTGCGCATGACCGGCGCGCGGGTCAGCGATGAGGCCTGGGCCGAGGCGGCGCAGCAGGTGGAAAGCCACCTGAAGATGAACCTGGAGGTGGTTGACGGCCAGGGCAAGTTCCTGGGCGAAGGCCGCGATCTGGCCGAGCTGACCGCACGTTTCGCCGAGGCCAGCCAGGCCGCATTGGCCGTGCCGCAGACTGCGAAAAGCCAGCAGCCGGTGGAAGCCAAGGTATTTGCCGCCGTGGCGGAAAAGACCCAGCAAAAGATTGCCGGCCTGTCGATGACGGTGTATCCGGCCCTGGTCGAAGAAAACGGCACGGTCAAGGAAGGGCGTTTTTCCACCGCCGCCGAAGCCGAGTTCCAGCACCGTCGTGCCTTGCAGTGCCTGCTGATGCAGCAACTGGCGGAACCGGCAAAATTCCTGCGGGGCAAACTGCCCGGTTTGACCGAATTGGGCCTGATGTACCGCGAGCTGGGGCGCATTGATGCACTGGTGGAAGACATTCTATTGGCCAGCCTCGACACCTGCGTGCTAGAAGGCGAAGCCAGCCTGCCGCGTGACGGTGCCGGTCTCGCTGCATTGGCCGAACGCAAGCGCGGCAGTTGGGCCGAGCACGCCGAGCGCCTGGCGCGCTTGACCCTGGACGTGCTGAAACTCTGGCATGGTTTGCAGAAACGCTTCAAAGGCAAAATCGACCTGGCCCAGGCGGTGGCGTTGAACGACATCAAACAGCAGCTCAGCAACCTGGTGTACCAAGGTTTTGTGCGCGAAACCCCGGCGCAGTGGTTCAAGGAATTGCCGCGCTTTCTCAAAGCCATCGAGCTGCGCCTGGAGAAACTGCCGAGCCAGGTGCAAAAAGATCGCGTGTGGAGCACTGAGCTGGGCGGCTTGTGGGCGCAGTACCAGAACCGCCTGAACAAACACGCCCAGGAAGGCAAGCGCGACCCGCAGCTCGAACTCTATCGCTGGTGGTTGGAAGAATACCGGGTGTCGCTGTTTGCCCAGCAGTTGGGCACCAAGGTGCCGATTTCCGATAAGCGTTTGAGCAAGCAGTGGAGCCTGGTCGAGGCCTGAGTGCTTCCTCGATCCTCCAGGCAACGCCCAACCCCTGTGGGAGCTGGCTTGCCTGCGATGGCATCACCACCGTTTGGCTGATACACCGCAGTGTCTGCATCGCAGGCAAGCCAGCTCCCACAATGGATTGCGGGGGTTAATCCTGGGGATGGCGCCAAATGCGCGAGGTTGTGGCAAACTTCGCAGTCATAAAGACCGGTAACGCCGCGAGACGCTGTGGCGCCATGGGATAAAGCGTTGCCAGTTTGATGCCCGCTGGAGGGCATCGAACGACTTAAAGTTTGGTACGACGGTACCAATTTCTTCTCTGCCTGACAGATTTAGAGGAACGACCGTGCATAACGTCGTCATCAGCGGCACTGGCCTGTACACCCCGGCCAACAGCATCTCCAACGAAGAGCTGGTGCAGTCTTTCAATGCTTACGTGCAACAGTTCAACAGCGATAACGCCGCGGCCATCGAGCGCGGTGAGGTGCAGGCGCTGACCGAGTCGAGCGCGGCCTTTATCGAGAAGGCTTCAGGCATCAAGAGCCGCTTTGTGATGGACAAGGACGGCATCCTTGACCCGCAACGCATGGCCCCGCGCTTGCCCGAACGCAGCAACGACGAGTGGTCGGTACTCTGCCAGATGGCCATCGGCGCCGCCGAACAAGCCCTGCAGCGCGCCGGCAAGACCGCCGCCGACATCGATGGCGTGATCGTCGCCTGCTCCAACCTGCAGCGCGCCTACCCGGCCATCGCCATTGAAGTCCAGGAAGCCCTGGGCATCCAGGGGTTTGGCTTCGACATGAACGTGGCGTGTTCCTCGGCCACCTTCGGCATCCAGAACGCCGCCAACAGCATCCAGCTGGGCCAGGCCCGGGCGATCCTGATGGTCAACCCGGAAGTCTGCACCGGCCACCTGAATTTCCGCGACCGCGACAGCCATTTCATCTTCGGTGATGCGGCCACGGCGGTGATCCTCGAGCGCGCGGATCTGGCGACCTCCGAGCACCAGTTCGACGTGGTCAGCACCAAGCTGCTGACCAAGTTCTCCAATAACATCCGCAACAACTTCGGTTTCCTCAACCGTACCGCCGAAGAAGGCATCGGCGCGCCGGACAAACTGTTCGTGCAGGAAGGCCGCAAAGTCTTCCGTGATGTCTGCCCGATGGTTGCCGAATTGATCGGTGTACATCTTGAAGAAAACCAGCTGAACGTGACCGACGTGAAGCGCTTCTGGCTGCACCAGGCCAACCTGAGCATGAACCACCTGATTGTGAAGAAACTGCTGGGCCGCGAAGCCTCGGTGGAAGAAGCGCCGGTGATCCTTGATACTTACGCCAATACCAGCTCGGCAGGTTCGGTGATTGCGTTTCACACCTACCAGGACGATCTGCCCAAGGGCTCGGTTGCAGTGCTCAGCTCGTTCGGCGCGGGTTATTCGATTGGCAGCGTGATCCTGCGCAAGCGCTGATCCTGTGGGAGCTGGCTTGTGGTGTGACTGATCCACCGGGGTGCCTGCATCGCAGGCAAGCCAGCTCCCACATCGACCGTATTCCAAGGTAATTTGAGGTAAACAATGGCAGCAGCCGACGACGCGCACCTGCTTGAACGGCTGCTCAAGGGCGAGCAGCGGGCCTACAAGGAACTGGTCACCACCTACCAGAGCGCCATGCGCGCGGTCGCCTATGCCATTGTCGGCCAGCGCCACGCCGACGAAGTGGTGCAAGACGCCTGGCTGTCGGTGGTGCGCAACCTGGCCAAGTTCGAAGGGCGCTCCAGCCTCAAGACCTGGCTGCTGACCATCACCGCCAACTCCGCCAAGGGCCGCTACAAACAGAATCGACGGGAAGTATTGCTCGATGATTTGCCTTCGCCCCACGGCACTATTGGTGATGACCGCTTCGTCCCCGACGACGGCCACTGGGCTGTTGCGCCTTACGCCTGGCACCAGGACACCCCGGAGGCCTTGCTGACCGAGGATGAGCTGCGCAAGTGCCTGGAGCATACAATCCTGAGTTTGTCGGAGCTGCAAAGCAGCGTGCTGGTGCTGCGAGAACGCCAAGGCCTGGAGTTGGAGGAAATTTGTAATCTTCTGACCCTCTCGCTCTCCAATGTTCGTGTGCTGTTGCATCGAGCACGGCTTAAAGTCTTCGCCACGGTGGAGCATTTTGAGGAAACGGGCGAATGTTGACCTGTAAGGAACAAGTGGCGCGGTCCAGTGACTACCTCGATGGGCAATTGACCTTTCGAGAGCGTTTGCTGGTGCGTCATCACTTGATGTTCTGCCCTAACTGTCGGCGATTTATTCGTCAGATGCGCCTGATGCAGGCGACGTTGAAGATCATGCCGCAGGAGCCGGTAAAGGATGTTGATGCACTGGCTGATCGGCTGGTGGCCGAAAGGCTCAAGGATCAGTAACGGCGGGAAGAGCCAGGCTCGCGTGGGTGAGTCGAACGGATGATGGGGATCGACCCACCCACGCAAGGCTGTTGAAACCCCCTCGGGCCGTCCTGGCCCAAGGGTTATTGCACACACATTTAGAACTTGGCTTCAGCATCCAGCTGCAGGGTGTTGGTGTTGGCATCACGCTGCGTGCGGCTGGCGTAGTCAGCCTTGGTCAGGAAGTACGTGGCGCCGAGGGCGAAGTTCTTGTCGATGTCGTAGCTGACTTTGAGCTTGTGACCGCGCGAACCGGTGGTGCCGTTGGCGAAGTCCGAATCGGTGAACGCGCCAACCACTGCATCACGTTGCGTATCGCGGTAGTTGTAGTCCAGGTTGAAACCGAACACCTTGGACTTGGCACCGATCAACCAGGCGGTGTCCTGGTCGGTCACTGCATCGTTGTTTTTCACGTACTGGCCATAGAACGCCAAAGGCACGGCCAGGCCGCCGATGTCGGCTTGGGCAAAGCCTTCATACAGGCGGAATTCGTTGTTGGCCGAGTTGCCGTTGACCGCCAGCGCGCACGGCGTGGTGGTAGTTGTGCAGCGGCTGTCCTTGTCGTTCTGGTAAGCGTAGACGCTGCCGCCCAGGGTCATTTTCAGGTTGTCGGTGAGCGAGAAGCGCGTGCCCAACTGGCCGGACGTCAGGCGCAGGTCATGGCGAAATTGCACGCCGTCGCCGTCCACGTTGTCCTTGAGGTTGTAGTTACCCAGGCTGCCGAACAGCTCGGCGCTGCCGCCCAATGGGTACTTGTAGGTGACGGCCAGGCCTTCAGGGTTGATGTCGCTATCCCAGATCACGTCGCCCATGTTCACCCACGGTTGCAGCATCTTGCCGCCGATCACGTGCAGGTTCTTGATCTGGTCCGGGTGGTAGTCGATGTAGCCCAGGTCCAGCCAGATCGACTTCTTGTCGAAGTAGTTGTCCTGGTCCTGGTTAGTCGAGCGCGCATCGTCGCTGCTGCCGGTGGCCACGCGGATGCCGGTGTCGACCTGGGAGTTGATCTCGGTGTAGGCGCCCAGGCGGGCACGGATGCGCTGACGGTCTTTGTCGCGGCCGCCGTTGTTGGATTCGCCCTGGATCTTCACGGTTTCCTGACGGAAGCGCACATCACCCTTGAGTTGGGTGCGCGCGGCCCAGGCCAGCTTCTGATCGAAGACGCTGAGGTCGTTGGTTTTTTTCGCGGTGGCCGCGATCTGCTCGTTGGTCTCTTGTTGAGCTTGCTGTGCGATCTGCTTTTCTTTCTGGTCCTTGGCTAATTCCGTTTGCAGTTCAGTGTACTGCGCAGCGGTGATCTGGCCGTTGGCCTTGAGCATGTCGAGCAATTTAGCGTCGACTGCAGCGCTGGCCGGAACGCTCAGGGCCAGCAACAGGCCGCCACACAGGGCCGCCGCAGTTTTAGTGGAAGCAAGACGCATATCAATCTCCGAAAGTGAGGAGGGATGGCAAACCATCCAGGACACAACCGACCGATGACGGACGGAAAATAGCCGCCTGGTAGAACCAGGCGCTCTAAAAACAGGCGTCAGTATCACGATCGTTTATGACGGAGTAGTGGCTAAGTGATTTCACCTAGATGACAAATTATTTAATCTGGAACTAATTGTTTCCAGGTTTGTCACGCTCGTTTCGAGGTGTGCCTGGCGCCGCGATAGGCGATACTCGCCAGGCTTTCACGCCAAGAAACAGAGAGGATGCCGATGCCGCTGCAACGCCTGGACAAGCTGTCTGCAATCGCCCCGCACGTCTGGGATGCGCTGGTGCCGCAGGCCCAACCCTTTGTGCGGCATGCCTTTCTCAGTGCGCTGGAAGACAGCGCCAGCCTGGGCCCGCAGTCCGGTTGGCAGCCCGAGCATTTGCTGCATTGGGAAGGCGAACGACTGGTGGCAGCCCTGCCCAGCTACCGCAAGTGGCACTCCTATGGCGAGTACGTGTTTGATCACGGCTGGGCAGACGCTTGCGCGCGCGCGAGCATCGAGTACTACCCCAAGTTGCTGACGGCCGTGCCGTTCAGTCCGGTGAGTGGCCCGCGCTTGCTGGCCAGGAATGCCGAGGACGGGTTTGAACTGCTGGGCAGCCTGCCCGGTTATCTGGAAATCGAAGGGCTCTCCAGTGCCCATATCAACTTCACCGACCCGTTGGCCGATGCCGCATTGGCTGGGCAGGCAGGTTGGTTGCAGCGCCTGGGCTGCCAGTTTCACTGGCAAAACCGCGGTTATCGCGACTTCCAGGACTTTCTCGATGCCTTGAGTTCACGCAAGCGCAAACAGATGCGCAAAGAACGCGAGCAAGTGGCCGGGCAGGGCATCGATTTTGAATGGTTGCAAGGCCATGAGTTAAGCGAGGCGCAGTGGGATTTTGTCTACGCCTGCTACGCCAACACCTACGCGGTGCGTCGCCAGGCACCCTACCTGACCCGCGCCTTTTTCAGCCTGCTGGCCGAACGTATGCCCGAGGCGATTCGCGTGGTGCTGGCCAAACAAGGCACACGCCCGGTGGCCATGGCCTTCAGCCTGATCGGTGGCGACAGTTTCTACGGCCGCTACTGGGGCTGCCTGGCCGAGTTCGACCGCCTGCATTTTGAAACCTGCTTCTACCAGGGCATGGACTACGCCATCGCCCACGGCCTGCAACGTTTCGACGCCGGCGCCCAGGGCGAACACAAGTTGATTCGCGGCTTTGAGCCGGTGATCACACGGTCATGGCACTACCTGCGCCATCCCGGTTTGAAGAATGCCGTCGAAGACTTCCTCGAACGCGAGCGGGTTGGGATTCTGGCGTATGCCGAAGAGGCGAGGGCAGCCCTGCCTTATCGGCAGGGCTGACTCCGAGGCCACAGACGTTGATCAATTAGTGTGGGAGCTGGCTTGCCTGCGATTGCGGTGCGCCAGATAACCGATTCGTTACTGACGGTGCGCTATCGCAGGCAAGCCAGCTCCCACACTGTTTCGCGGTGTGTTTTTAATCGATGCCGACGAACCCACCCGTCTGGTGCTGCCACAACCTGGCATACAAGCCACCATGGGCCAGCAATTCGGCATGGCTGCCGGTCTCGGCGATCTGGCCTTTTTCCAGCACTACCAGGCGGTCCATGCGCGCGATGGTCGACAAGCGGTGCGCAATCGCAATCACGGTCTTGCCTTGCATCAGCGTTTCAAGGCTTTCCTGGATCGCCGCTTCCACTTCCGAATCCAGCGCCGACGTCGCTTCGTCCATGATCAGAATCGGCGCGTCCTTGAGCAGCACTCGCGCAATGGCAATGCGCTGGCGTTGCCCGCCCGAGAGTTTCACCCCGCGCTCGCCCACGTGTGCATCCAGCCCGGTGCGGCCTTCGGCATCCGACAACAGCGGGATGAACTCATCGGCGCGGGCTTTGTGGATGGCGGCGTTGAGTTCTTCATCGCTGGCATCCGGTTTGCCGTACAGCAAGTTGTCACGGATCGAGCGGTGCAGCAGCGAGGTGTCCTGGGTGATCATGCCGATCTGTGCCCGCAAGGACTCCTGGGCGACTTCGGCGATGTTCTGGCCGTCGATCAGGATGCGCCCGCCTTGCAGGTCGTACAGGCGCAGCAACAAGTTGACCAGGGTTGATTTGCCCGCGCCGGAGGGGCCGATCAGGCCGATTTTCTCACCGGCCTTGATCTGAAGGTTCAGGCCGCCAATGATCCCGCTCTTTTTGCCATAGTGGAAATCCACCTGCTCGAAACGCACTTCGCCGTGGGGCACTTGCAGGCGTGGCGCGTTTTCACGGTCGGTCACGGCCAGCGGCGCCGCGATGGTTTTCAAACCATCCTGCACCATGCCGATATTTTCGAAGATGCCGTTGACCACCCACATGATCCAGCCGGACATGTTGACGATACGGATCACCAGGCCTGTGGCGAGGGCGATGGCGCCCACCGAAATCAGTGACTGCGTCCACAGCCACAACGCCAGGCCGGTGGTGGTGACGATCAGCACGCCGTTCAAGGTGCAGATCACCACGTCCATGCTGGTGAGCACGCGCGCGGCCAACTGGGTTTTTTCGGTCTGCTCGATGATCGCTTCCTTGGCGTACTCCTGCTCATTCTGCGTATGAGCGAACAGCTTCAAGGTGGTGATGTTGGTGTAGCCGTCGACAATGCGGCCCATCAATTTGGAGCGCGCCTCGGAGGAAATCACCGAGCGTTCTTTCACGCGAGGCACGAAGTAACGCAACGCAAGGCTGTAAAGAATGATCCAGGTGATCAGCGGGATCATCAGGCGCCAGTCCGCCTCGGCAAACAGCACCAGGGCGCTGATGGCGTAGATCGACACATGCCAGATGGCTTCCGCGGTCGCCACTGCCGAATCGCGCAAGGAGTTGCCGGTTTGCATGATGCGCTGGGCAATGCGCCCGGCGAAATCGTTCTGGAAGAAGTTCAAGCTCTGCTTGAGTACGTAGCTATGGTTCTGCCAGCGGATCAGGCTGGTCATGCCGGGGTTGATGGTCTGGTGCACCAGTAAGTCATGCAGGCCATTGAAGATCGGGCGCAGCAGCAGGGCAACCACGGCCATCCAGATCAGCTCGGCGCTGTGAATCTGGAAGAAGTTGGCGGGCGGCGTGCCTTGGGCCAAATCGATAATGCGGCTCAGGTAGCTGAACAATGCCACTTCGATCAACGCGCCGATCAGGCCGACCACCAGCAAGGCGGCAAAACTTGGCCACACCTGGCGCAGGTAGTAGAGGTAGAAGGGCAGGACTTTATCAGGAGGGGCGGCGCTGGGAGCGTCGCGGAAAATGTCGATCAGTTGTTCAAAGCGACGATAGAGCATTCAGTCTGACGCCCGCGTTGCGGGCTCTCCTTTCAAATGCGCACGCGGCGTTGTGGGCCGCGTGCGGAGCTTGCTGCGGACCTCAGTCGATGCGCTTGGCCGACTTGATCACAACAGGATCGATTGGCACGTTCTGCATGCCTTGCTTGGTAGTGGTTTGCGAGTTGACGATGACGTCGACAACGTCCATGCCCTTAACCACTTTGGCGAACACGGCATAGCCCGCATCACGGCCTGGGTCGAGGAAGGCATTGTCAGCCACGTTGATGAAGAATTGGCTGGTGGCCGAATTTGGATCGTTGGTACGTGCCATCGACAAGGTGCCGCGAACGTTATGCAGGCCGTTGCTGGCTTCGTTCTTGATCGGTGCTTCGGTCGGCTTCTGCGACATCTGCGCGGTGAAACCGCCGCCCTGGACCATGAAACCCGGGATCACGCGGTGGAAAATGGTGTTGGTGTAGAAGCCTTTGTCGACATAGGCCAGGAAGTTCTTGGTACTGATCGGCGCCTTGACCGGGTCCAGTTCGATTTCAATGTCGCCATTGGTGGTGGTGATCAGGACGTGAGGGGCCTTGGCAGGCTCAGCAGCCATCAGGTTGGCTGCGAACAATACGGAGCCGGCAAAGAAGGCGATTTTTTTCAGCATGGGTCAGTGATCCTGGGTAGTGGTTTCGACTGTCTTTAGAAAATCGAGCAAGGTCGCGTTAAAGACTTCGGGTTGGTCCAAGGGCGTGGCATGGCGGGAATCCTCGATCACCACCAGCCGCGCATCGGGCAGCAGTTTTACATAGTTTTCTTTCTGCGCCACGGGGGTGTAGTCGTGGTCGGCGCTGATGACCAGGGTAGGACAGGTAATTCTGGAAAGTTGTTCCTGTACGCCCCAGCCGACAATCGCATCGAAGCTGGCGAGATAAGCACGTTTGTCGTTTTTTGCCCAGCGTTCGGCCATTTTGCGCCGCAGGTCGGCTTGCTCGGGTTTGGGGAACAGCCGATCGCCGAGGGCCTTGCCAATGGTGGACAGGCTGAGCACGCGCGCCAGGCTCCAGCGCTTGGCCCATTGCCAGTAATCATCGGCGCTGCGCACCTTGACCTCGGGCGCGCTGTTGACGATGCACAGGCTCTTGACCTGAGCGGGGTCGTCCACGGCCAGCTGGAATGCGATCATGCCGCCCATGGATAAACCCACCACATGGGCGGGCGGCAGGTTCAGGTGTTCGATCAACGCCACCAGATCGAAGGTAAAACCCTGGATGCTGTAGCGTTCGCGGGGTTTGTCGGAGCGACCGTGACCGCGTATATCCACCACGATCAGGCGGTAATGCCGGGCCAGGACCGGAATCTGCAGTTCCCAATCCTGGCTGCTGGAGCCCAGGCCGTGGATCAGGATCAGCGGAGCGCCGTGACCGTATTCCTCGTAATGCAGGCTGCAGCCTTCGTGGTCGAACCAGGCCATGGGTGAACTCCGTCTCAGGCTTGCTGGGGGGCGGCGAAAGGTGCGTCCAGGGGAGCGGTGTCGAAGGTGCGCAACAAATCGATAAGAATCTGCGTGGCCGGCCCCAGGGGTTTGTCTTTGTTCGAGTACAGGTAGAACGTCGGGTTGCGGCTGCCGCCCTTTTCCAATGGCAGCTGCTTGAGCAGGCCATCCTTGAGTTCGCGTTCGATCAGGTGTCGGGGCAACCAGGCGAAGCCCAGGCCGCTGCTGACGAAGGTGGCGGCGGTGGGCAAGCTGCCGACGGTCCAGCGCTGTTCGGCGCCGAGCCAGCCGACGTCGCGCGGCTGCTGGCGGCCAGAGTCACGGATCACCACTTGCATCTGGCTTTCCAGGTCCTGGAAGCTCAACTCGCGGTTCAGGCGATGCAGTGAGTGGTCGGGGTGGGCCACAGCGATAAATTCCACGTCGCTCATTTCGGTGCCCAGGTAGCCTGGAATGATGAAGCCGCTGATGGCCAGGTCCGCCATGCCATCCATCAACAGCTCTTCAACGCCCGACAGCACTTCTTCACGCAGGCGCACGCGGCAGCCACGGCTTTGCGGCATAAAGGCGGTGAGCGCGCGCACCAGGCGTGCATTCGGGTAGGCGGCGTCCACCACCAGGCGTACTTCGGCTTCCCAGCCCTGTTCCATATGATGGGCGAGGTCTTCCAGTTGGCTGGCGTTTTTGACCAGTTGCCGCGAGCGGCGCAACAGCACTTCACCGGCCTCGGTGAGCACGGCCTTGCGCCCATCGATGCGCAGCAATGGCACGCCGAGCTGGTCTTGCATGCGGGCCACGGTGTAGCTCACCGAGGACTGCGAACGGTGCAGTGCTTCAGCCGCCTGGGCGAAGCCACCGTGGTCGACCACGGCCTGCAGCGTGCGCCATTGATCGAGGGTAACGCGGGGCGCTTTCAAGATGAGCTCCTCTTGTCCTAAGCTGGCGGTCCTTATTGGAGACTGCCGAATGAGAAAATTCTGTTGTGTGTTGCTGGCGCTGCTGCCGATGAGCGCGTTTGCCTATTCCACCGACGTTACTAAAAAGATCGAGGGCGTGAGCATTGACTACACGGCGTCCGACGTCGACAACGACATCAGTTCCATACAGCTGAATAACTACGGCCCCAATGACGCGGTGTGCTCGGTAACCTTCACCAACGGCCCGGAATCGCCGCGTCGTCGAACGGTCATGGTGCCGGCAGGTAAAAGCACCAACACCACGGTCAAATTCACCCGCTCGATTATCAAGATGCGTATCGCCCTGGCGTGCGCCCCAAAATAACGCGGCAGCGGAGCATGCCCACAGCAATACT
The DNA here is from genome assembly GCF_001421425.1 of Pseudomonas sp. Leaf15. Lineage (NCBI taxonomy): Bacteria > Pseudomonadati > Pseudomonadota > Gammaproteobacteria > Pseudomonadales > Pseudomonadaceae > Pseudomonas > Pseudomonas sp. Leaf15. The sequence continues at coordinate 78,550 of NZ_LMKI01000035.1, read as the reverse complement.
CCGCTTATAAACAAATTTATAGATGGGTTATAGCAGTTTTTTACGCTTTTTTATCGAATTGGCTCTGTCTAATCTTCACTCCATCGCCTTACAGCATTTACAGATGGAGCCTACCCAGCCATGTCCAATGTTCTGATCATCGAAAGCAGCGCCCGCCAGCAGGATTCGATCTCCCGCCAGCTGACTCAACAGTTCATCAGCCAATGGCAGGCCGCCCACCCGGCGGATCAAATCACTGTGCGTGACGTGGCCCTCAACCCGGTCCCGCACCTGGACGCCAACCTGCTCGGCGGCTGGATGAAACCCGCCGACCAGCGCAGCGGCGTCGAACAGGCGTCCCTGGACCGCTCCAACGAACTGACCGACGAATTGCTCGCTGCCGATGTGCTGGTGATGGCCGCGCCGATGTACAACTTCGCCATTCCCAGCACCCTTAAAGCCTGGCTGGACCACGTGCTGCGCGCCGGTGTGACCTTCAAGTACACCGCCACCGGCCCACAGGGTCTGCTGATTGGCAAGCGCGCCATTGTGTTGACCGCCCGCGGTGGCATCCACACCGGCGCCACCTCCGATCACCAGGAACCTTACCTGCGCCAGGTCATGGCGTTTATCGGGATTCATGACGTCACTTTCATTCATGCCGAAGGCGTGAACCTGAGCGGTGACTTCCAGGAGAAGGGCATCAACCACGCCAAAGCGCTGCTGGCACAGGTCGCATAACGCTTTAATCGTCACATAATCGCGCGGTGTTTATATCGCTCCACGCAAACCCTTCAAGTACGCGTATCGAACCTCCCTTTGCACTTGTTGCTCCTGAGTGCTCCTGCCCGACTGCCGCTATAGCGAGGTCGGGTTTTTTTTTGCCTTGAGTTTCAGTAAACGCCGAAAACCTTTAATGTCCCGCCCATTCGAAACGAGGCGCGCATGGGCTACTTACTGGTTGTCACCCTGATTCAGGCATTTTCCTTCAGCTTGATCGGCGAATACCTCGCCGGTCACGTCGACAGCTACTTCGCCGTGCTGGTGCGCGTGGTATTGGCCGGGCTGATCTTCATCCCGCTGACCCGCTGGCGTTCGGTGGCACCACCCTTCATGCGCGGCATGTTGCTGATCGGTGCGCTGCAGTTCGGCGTGACGTATGTGTGCCTTTACTTGAGCTTTCGCGTACTTACGGTGCCGGAAGTATTGCTGTTTACCATCCTCACGCCGTTGCACGTGACCCTGATTGAAGATGCGCTTAACCGCCGTTTCAACCCGTGGGCATTGGTTGCTGCGCTGGTGGCCGTGGGCGGCGCGGCCGTGATTCGCTTCGACCAGATCACGCCGAACTTCCTGATGGGCTTCCTGCTGCTGCAACTGGCCAACTTCACCTACGCCGCCGGGCAGGTGATGTACAAGCATTTGGTGGCGCGTTATCCGAGCGATTTGCCGCATTACCGGCGCTTTGGCTACTTCTACCTGGGCGCCTTGATCGTGGTGCTGCCGGCGTTCTTGCTGTTCGGTAAAACCAACTTTTTGCCCGAAGCGCCGCTGCAGTGGGGCGTGCTGGTGTTTCTCGGGCTGGTCAGCACCGCGCTGGGCATGTACTGGTGGAACAAAGGTGCCTGCCTGGTCAACGGCGGCACATTGGCAGTGATGAACAACCTGCATGTGCCGGTGGGGTTGCTGCTGAACCTGCTGATCTGGAATCAGCACGAGCCGCTGGGGCGGTTGGCGTTGGGTGGGTTGGTGATTCTGGGGGCGGTGTGGGTCAGTCGCTTGGGTGTGCGCAAGGACGCGATCCACCGCTGAGGTTAGTGTGGGAGCGGGCAAGCCCGCTCCCACAGGGAATGGATGGCGTTAGGCAGATTCGTTTTCCAGGGCTGGCAAATGACTGGCCCCCAATACCGCCGGCAACACGCCCGCGCGCAAATCATTGCCACTCGGCTGCTGATACAGGCTCAAGCCAAACTCCGGCAACACCGCCAGCAAATAATCAAAGATATCGCCCTGGATGCGCTCGTAATCCGCCCACGCCGTGGTGCGCGTGAAGCAGTAGATCTCCAGCGGCACGCCTTGGGCAGTGGTTTGCATCTGGCGCACCATGCAGGTCATGTTCGGCTGGATGTCCGGGTGGCTTTTCAGGTACGCCAGGGCGTAGGCACGGAAGGTGCCGAGGTTGGTCATGCGGCGGCGGTTGGCCGACAGTTGCGCGCTGTGGCCCTGGGCTTCGTTCCAGGCCTTGAGTTCGGCCTGCTTGCGGCTGATGTAGTCGGTGAGCAGGTGTACCTGGGTCATGCGCACTTCTTCGTCGTCGCGCAAAAAGCGCACGCCGCTGGCGTCGATATACAGGCTGCGCTTGATACGGCGCCCGCCGGACGCCTGCATGCCGCGCCAGTTCTTGAACGACTCCGACATCAGGCGCCAGGTCGGGATCGAGACAATGGTTTTGTCGAAGTTCTGCACCTTGACCGTGTGCAGGGTGATATCCACCACGTCACCGTCGGCGCCGACCTGGGGCATCTCGATCCAGTCGCCGACCCGCAGCATGTCATTGCTGGTCAGCTGCACGCTGGCCACAAACGACAGCAGCGTGTCCTTGTACACCAACAAAATCACGGCCGACATGGCACCCAAACCGGAGAGCAGCAACAGCGGCGAACGGTCGATCAAGGTGGCGACGATGATGATCGCGGCGAACACGAACAGCACCATCTTTGCCAGCTGCACATAGCCCTTGATCGAGCGGGTGCGGGCATGTTCGGTGCGCGCGTAGATATCCAGCAAGGCGTTGAGCAGGGCGCTCACGGCCAGCGTCATGAACAGGATGGTGAACGCCAGCGCCACATTGCCGATAAACAGAGTGGCAGTCTTGCTCAGGTCGGGCACCAGGTACAGGCCGAACTGGATCACCAGCGAGGGCGTCATTTGCGCCAGGCGGTGGAAAACTTTGTTATGCCGCAGGTCATTGAGCCAGTGCAGCGCCGGTTGCCGGCCGAGCAGTTTGATGGCGTGGAGGATGAGGTAACGCGCTACCCGTCCGACCAGTAAGGCGACTACCAGTAATATCAGCAAACCCAGGCTGGAATGCAGCAGTGGGTGTTCATCGAGGGCGCCCCAAAGGTCTTGGACGTTGAGCCAGAGCTGTTTGATATCCATGGGTAAAACCGATTCTTCTGTAAGACAACACGGGCCGATTAGAGCATTTATGTGCAACAAAGTTGGTTTTGTGGACAAATCTGCTGACAAAAAAGCAGCTGATTAGCGCCATTCGCGTAAAGAAACTCGGTTTGAGCGCCCGAAACCGTTACCCTATGCAGCTGATATTTTGTATTTCTTCGAGGTAGCACCCGTGTTTTCCCAATTCGCCCTGCACGAACGCCTGCTCAAAGCCGTGGCCGAGCTTAAATTTGTCGAGCCTACGCCTGTGCAAGCAGCGGCCATCCCGCTCGCGCTCCAAGGGCGTGACCTGCGGGTGACGGCGCAAACCGGCAGCGGTAAAACCGCCGCTTTCGTCTTGCCGGTGCTGAACCGCCTGATTGGCCCGGCCAAAGTCCGCGTGAGCATCAAGACCCTGATCCTGCTGCCGACCCGCGAGTTGGCCCAGCAGACCTTGAAAGAAGTGGAGCGCTTTTCGCAGTTCACCTTCATCAAGTCCGGCATCATCACCGGCGGTGAAGACTTCAAGGTCCAGGCCGCCATGCTGCGCAAGGTGCCCGACATCCTGATCGGCACCCCAGGCCGGATGATCGAGCAACTCAACGCCGGCAACCTCGACCTCAAGGAAGTCGAAGTGCTGGTGCTCGACGAAGCCGACCGCATGCTCGACATGGGCTTTGCCGACGATGTGCAGCGCCTTGTGGCCGAGTGCGTCAACCGTCAGCAGACCATGCTGTTCTCCGCCACCACCGGCGGTTCGACGCTGCGCGACATGGTTGCCAAGGTGCTGAACAACCCTGAGCACTTGCAGGTCAACAACGTCAGCGACCTGAACGCGACCACGCGTCAGCAGATCGTGATGGCCGACCACAACGTACACAAAGAACAGATCCTGAACTGGTTGTTGGCCAACGAGACCTATCAGAAGGCCATCGTCTTCACCAACACCCGTGCAGCAGCCGACCGCATCTATGGTCGTCTGGTGGCGCAGGAATACAAGGCGTTCGTGCTGCACGGCGAGAAAGATCAGAAGGACCGCAAGCTGGCCATCGACCGCCTCAAGGCTGGCGGCGTGAAGATCCTGGTCGCCACCGACGTTGCCGCCCGAGGCCTGGACGTGGATGGCCTGGACATGGTCATCAACTTCGACATGCCGCGCAGCGGCGACGAGTACGTACACCGTATTGGCCGTACCGGGCGTGCCGGCAACGATGGCCTGGCCATCTCGCTGATCTGCCACGGCGACTGGAACCTGATGTCGAGCATCGAGCGCTACCTCAAGCAGTCGTTCGAGCGCCGCACCATCAAGGAAGTCAAAGGCACCTACACCGGGCCGAAGAAGGTCAAGGCGTCGGGCAAGGCCGTTGGCGTGAAGAAGAAAAAGACCGACGCCAAGGGCGACAAGAAGAAAACCGGCGCCAAGTCGCCGACCAAGCGCAAGATCGCCAACCGGCCGAAGACCGACAACCTGTCGCTCGTCAGCAAGGACGGCATGGCACCGCTCAAGCGCCGCAAGCCAGAAGCGCCGGCTGCCGAATAAGGCCGCTGATATGAAAAAAACGGACGCTGTCCGGTTTTTTTATGCCCTCAGTTGATCGTTCCTACGCTCTGCGTGGGAATGCCGCCAGGGGCGCTCCGCGTCCCGTTGTGATGGTTAATTCTTTGCTTTGGCGGCCGCCTCATCCAGCTCCTTGAGGCGCTGGTCAATCAGTTGGCACTTGTCCGGCAGGTCCGCGCTGGCGGTTTCCAGGTTCATGTGTTGCAGCTCATCGTTGATTTCCTTGGCCTTGGCCGGGTTTTGCTGGGTCAGCCGGGTCACTTCCTTGGCCAGTTGTTCGCGTTTGGCCGTGGCCTCTTCCGGCGTGCAGGCCCAGGCAGGCAGGGCGCTCAGCAGGGTGGCGGCGATAGCCAGGTTCATCAGGCTTTTCATGGTCGGACCTCCTTGGCAGTGATGTTCAGTTGAGGGGGCGAACGTCTGGAAAGTTCAGAGAAATGACGCTCGTCTATTCGGGTGAACGGCCAGTGCACGGTCGTGTCATTACCTCTAACGGGCCACCTTTTAATCTGCCCGCAGGAGGAATCAGGATGACGACTTACAACTGGGATCTGATCGAGCGACTGCTGCATGAAGTGCAGAACGGCGAAGGCAGCTTTGCGCCGCGCAAATACGCCGAGCAGGAAGCGGCCGAAAAGGCCACGGCGGGCGAATCCACCGGTAACCTGGACGCGTTGAAAAAGACCGCCGCCGATTACGAAGCGCTGTTGTTCAAGCGGGGTTTCATTGAATCGCGCCCGGAAGAAGAGGGCGGCAATGGTGAGAACTTCATCCTCACGGCGCTGGGCGCGCAGTTGCTGGCCCTGATCGACAGCTCAATCCCGGGCAATGATCACCCGCGCCAGGTGCTGGACGAGCAGGCCGACGCGCTGGACCCGGCGACGTTCGCCGAGGTGGCTTCCAAGGCGCAGATTGCGTAATAAGGCACACCCCAGACCAAAATGTGGGAGCGGGCTTGCTCGCGAATACAGTGTGTCAGTCAATAGATTCATCGACTGATTCACCGCATTCGCGAGAAAGCCAGCTCCCACATTTTAAATCGAGGCGGCCTTGAGGCATTTGAGGGCCTGGAAGTCACTGCGAACCTTGCCGATTTTTTGTGTGAGTGTCTGGCGCTGCTGCGCCGTGCTTTCGGCCATCAGGTCGATGATCAGGCCACGCGCAGCGGCTTCGGTCTGTGCATAGGCGGTGCGGTATTGCGGGGTCCACAGGCTCTCGCGGTCGACCAGCAGCTGTTGGATTTTCTGTGGGAAGTCAGCGCTGTGACGCTGCTGCAAGGCGTCGATAAATTGCGCCTGCCAATGGGCGCGATTACCGATCCACTCCTGATTCTGTTCACCCAGCGCGATTGACCACGCCGTCACCCGGTTCTGCTGGCTGGGACTCAACGGCCCCATCCACGCAACCAGGCGTTTGCTCATGCGCTCGGCGCGCTCTTTGATCTGCTGAGCCAGTGGCGGTTTGAGGTATTCGTCCTGGCGCTTGCGCAGGTCTTTGGCCAGCGCATCACCCATGTCTTTGACTTGTTGATCATCCAGGCCCTGCAGCAACTGGATGGCTGACGGCGTGATCTCGCGGGCCACTTCAGCGATCGCCTGCTTGGCTTCGACGGTGCGCGCTTGCAGCGCGGCGTCGGTGATCTGGTTGTTGTCGACCATTTGTTGCAGGCGATCCAGCCAGTCCAGGTAGCCCGGCAGTTGGGTGGTGCAGTGCCAGGCCAGATGTTCCTTGAGGGTGCCATTGAACCAGCTCTTTTGCCCGGCGTTCATGTCCAGGTAGTCGTTGAGGGTCCAGGGGATGATCACATCAAGGTTGCGGTAGGCCAGGCCCACGCGATTGCAGCCGGCGAGCACCAGGCTCAACGTCAGTAAAACCACCAGTAATTTGAGCCGACGCAGCATGGGCGTGTCCTTGCGCAGGGAGGGTTCATGTATGTGAACCTGCGCGGGGCGCGACAGTTCAGCCCATCAATAAAACGACCGTGCGGCCTTTAAGGTCAACAGGCCGTCGCATTGCGAATTGTGTCCGGAGTAGGCCGAGCAATCCCCGCCACTGAGGCTGGAACCGCTGTAGATCAGGTCCAGGTCCACGCCTTTCCAGGCGCGGGAGAACTGCACCGACCAGTCGCTGAAGCTGCTGATGGTGCCGCCTTCTACCGCCGCCGGCGTGCCGAGTTGGTGGGTGGTGTATTTCATGCTGACGCCGATGCCGAACGGCTGCGTACCGCCGAGGTCGGCAAACAGCGTGCTGTCCTGGCGATCCGGGTCGTTGCTGAACGACACGCCGAAGCGATTGCCCAGCAGGTTCAGGCCGCCGTAGAACTCCTGGCTGTCGAGCGGGCTGAGCTTGGGGTAGCTGTAGTGGATCATGCCCACTTCGTAGCCCAGGGTCTGGTCGAAGGGGCGCTTGAAGCCCATGTAGGAGTCGACTTCGAGGTTGTTGGCCGAGGACAGGCCCATATTCGGCGAAAACTGGCCGAAATACAGGCCGCTGTCGTGGCTCAGGTCCAGGCCGCCGTGAAAGGAATCGCTGCCCGGCGAGGTGGGCTTGACCAAACCCTGGGCCATGCTGCGGCTGGGCGTGGTGCCCAATTTGAGGTCGAAGTCACCCAGTTCACGCTGAAAAATCTGCGCGTGTGCAAGAGGGCTTGCCGCAAGGGCAGCGATGAGAAACAAGCAGGGCTTGAGCATGCTTCACTCCATGAAAAGCGAGGAGCAGTTACGAAAAAATCGGACAGATGCCCGTGCTAGACGGGTGCAAGCATACCGGCGAATGCTTCGCGGTGAGCCCCGTTCGTCGATTAGCGCATCAGGAGAGGTAGCAGGAGGGTGTTTCAGACTCTAGTCCTGGCGCCTTGGAAGGCAAGACGCTTAGGAGCTAGATGCGACGCGCGGGTATTACTTTTTGCCCAGGCTGATCTGCTTGGACGGGCCGAAAGTCTGGCCGCTCACGCCCTTGGCAATTTGCTGGATTTCACCGCCGGACTTGAGGAAAGCAGCAATTTGGCTGTTGATCGATTCGCTGGTTTCAACGGCGGGAGCTGGCTTTGCTTTGCTATTGGATGCTTTTACGCGCATGGCGGCCACTAACCTGTAGAAAATTAACTTGGCCAGGCATCGTACAGGAAATACTTGACAATTGCTTGGCAAATATCCCATGGGAATTACGCGAGCCGCTGTAATTGGCCAAAGTTCGACCTTTAAATAAACCGCTAACTTACTGTTTTAACTCGAAACCACAGGGTTTGCTCGGCTGCTGGCCACCGGCAAAATTCGATCGATTGATCAGACGAGCGGGGCGGTGCCATTACCAGGCCACGTTGGCCCGCGATTTTTCAGGCGCACGCGCGTGGCGGGCCCAACTCGGGTAGAATGCCGCCCACGTAACGAAGGTATCTGGAAATGGCTTTAGTCGGGCGCTACAACAGCTTGCAAGTGGTTAAACACACTAACTTTGGTTTGTACCTGGATGGTGCGCAAGATGGCGAAATCCTCTTGCCTAATCGGTATATCCCCAAAGATATTCCCAGTGAAGATGAAGACTGGCTTAACGTTTTCATTTATCTGGACAGCGATGACAAACTTATCGCGACGACTGAAAAGCCGAAAGTTCAAGTCGGCGAATTCGCCAGTTTGAAAGTCGTCGAAGTCAACAGCATCGGCGTATTCCTCGACTGGGGTTTGCCAAAAGACCTGTTGCTGCCGTATTCGGAAGAAAAACGCCAGTTGACCGCCGGTGAATACTGCGTGGTGCACGTCTACCTCGACAAGCACACCAAACGCATCACCGCCACCGCGCGACTTGACCGCTACCTGGATAAGACGCCTGCCAACTACCAGGTGGGCCAGGAAGTCGACCTGCTGGTGGCCGAAGCCACCGACATGGGTTTCAAGGCGATCATCAACAACAAGCACTGGGGCCTGATCCACAAGAACGAAGTGTTCAAGTTCCTGCGCCCGGGCAAGGAAGAGAAAGGCTTTATCAAAGAGATCCGCGCCGATGGCAACATCAGCCTGAGCCTGCAGCCGGTCGGCCAGGAAGCGGCCTCCAGCCTCAACTCGAAGATCCTCGCCAAGTTGCGTGAAAACAACGGCAGCCTGCCGGTCAGCGACAAGAGCGACCCGGCGGTGATCAGTAATTTGTTCGGTGTCAGCAAAGGCAACTTCAAGAAGGCCATTGGTGCGCTCTACAAGCAGGGCCAGATTGTGATTCACGCCGATCGCATTGAACTAAGCTGATCGCGTTTTGCTCTTCTGTAGGTGCCGCTCGGCGCCTACAGAGGCTGCAACCATGACCCGCAAACTATGCTTCGCTTACCTCGGCACCTTACTCGCGTTTCTGGTGCTCGACGGCCTCTGGCTCGGCGTCTTCATGGGCCCGACCTACAAATCCCTGCTCGGCGCGCTGATGCTTGATCAGCCCCGCTGGCTGCCCGCCGTGCTGTTTTATCTGCTGTATGCGCTCGGTTGCGTGGTGTTCGTGGTCCTGCAAAGCGCCAGTTGGCAACGAGCAGCACGCCTTGGCGCTCTGCTCGGCCTGGTGGCCTACGGCACCTATGACCTGAGCAACTGGGCCACGCTGCAAGGCTGGTCAGCCGGGTTGGCACTGATGGACATGGCCTGGGGCACCTTCCTCACGGCGGTCTGCTGCAGTGTCGGCTATCTGTGTGCACATCGGGTGCAGCGTTGATTGTGTACAGGATTAACCTGCACCGTTGCTGAGCACAACCCCCGCCTATAGGCCCTCACAAACCCCTTTGCAACACCGTTTTAGAGAGATTGTGTGCCATTGGCACGCATTCTGCTGAATGCCTCGTATACAAACCATGCCGCCTCCCGTATGCACACCGTTACGGCAGCGCAGGCCGGTATTTCGAGGAGCCAAGCGATGACCGAACAATTGCCCAAAGGCTACAGCCCGCGCCTGTACAACCAGGACCTCGGGCCGCTGCCGCAAAAGTGGACCTGGTACAACATTTTCGCCTTCTGGATGAGCGACGTGCACAGCGTCGGCGGCTACGTGTTCGCCGCCAGCCTGTTTGCCCTTGGGCTGGCCAGTTGGCAGGTGTTGATCGCCTTGCTCGCCGGCATTTGCATCGTGCAGCTGATTGCCAACCTGGTGGCCAAGCCGAGCCAGCAAGCGGCGGTGCCATACCCGGTCATCTGCCGGCTGGCATTTGGCGTGTTCGGGGCGAATATTCCGGCGGTGATTCGTGGTTTGATCGCCGTGGCCTGGTACGGCATCCAGACGTACCTGGCGTCGAGTGCCTTGATTATCGTAGTGCTGCGCTTTTTCCCGCAGATGGCGGTGTATGCAGAGCCGCATTTTGCGGGCCTGTCCTACCTGGGCTGGTTTGGTTTCCTCAGCTTATGGACGCTGCAGGCAGCCGTATTCTGGGCCGGCATGGAATCCATCCGCCGCTTTATCGACTGGGCGGGGCCAGTGGTCTATGCGGTGATGTTTGCCCTGGCCGGCTGGATCGTATGGAAGGCGGGTTGGGCGAATATCAGTTTCACCCTGGCGGAAAAATCCCTGTCGGGCTGGCAGGCGTTTGGCCAAGTGATTGTGGCGACGGCGCTGGTGGTGTCGTACTTCTCCGGGCCTACGCTCAATTTCGGTGATTTCAGCCGCTACTGCCGCAGCATGCACGACGTGCGACGCGGCAATTTCTGGGGGCTGCCGGTTAACTTCCTGGCGTTCTCGCTGGTGACTGTCGTGATCGTTTCGGGCACCTTGCCGGTGTTTGGCGAAATGTTGCATGACCCCATCGCCACGGTTTCACGCATCGACAACAGCATGGCCGTGCTGCTCGGCGCCTTTGCCTTTGTGACCGCCACAATCGGCATCAACATTGTCGCCAACTTCGTGTCACCGGCGTTTGATTTCGCCAACGTCGCGCCGAGCAAGATCAGTTGGCGCGCCGGCGGGATGATCGCCGCCGTGGCCTCGATCTTTATCACGCCGTGGAACCTGTTCAACAACCCGCTGATGATCCACTACACCCTGGATATCCTCGCCGCGTTTATCGGGCCGCTGTTCGGGATTTTGATCGTGGATTTCTACCTGATCAAAAAGCAGAAAATCGACGTGGACGCCTTGTTCGACGACAGCCCGAACGGCCGTTATTACTACGATGGCGGCGTGAACTGGACCGCTGTCAAAGCCTTGGTGCCGGCGACGCTGGTGGGCGTCGCGATCACCTTCACGCCCGCGTTGCAGGGCATGGCCAATTTCGCCTGGTTCACCGGGTGTTTCCTGGGAGGGCTGTTTTTCCTGGCACTGGCACGGCGTGAGCAGGTTCGTGCGCCAACGTCGCTGGTTGCCGGTTGATCAACACCGCACCTGCCACCACCAAGCCGCAACCGGCAATGATCAAGGCCGGTTGCAGGCCACCGCTCACGTGGCTGCTCACCGAGGCCAGTAATGGGCCGCACAATTGGCCAATAGCAAAACTGGCGGTGAGCAGCCCGGTGCTGCGCTGGTAGCCGTGGGGTGCCACCTCGCGCAAACGCGCCATCACCAGTTGCATGCACGCCAGGAACGGCGCACCACACAGCAACACACCCAGCGCCAGGCCCCAGCCATTGCCCAGCAGGCAGGCGAATACCCCGACCGCTTGCAGCCACAAGGTCGTCATCAGCCAGCGGCGGGTGGTGTTCGGGTCCTTGCGACGCAGGCTCGCGACCACCACACCCAGCGCCGCCGACAAGCCAAAGCACGGCCAGAACAGGTCGGCTTGCCAGGCGCCTTTGAACTGCGCGCTGGCCATCTGCGACAAGAAGGTTGCAGGGATAATGTAGCCCAGGCCGTACAAGAAGTAGATCCAGCACAGGTGCGCGATGCTGGCGTTGCTGCCCGCGCGGGTGGCATGGGCCACCGCGGCGGTCGGTTTCGGTAAAAAGGGCAGGATGGCCAGCAACATCATCAATGCCACCACGCCATAGACCAGCCACAAGGTCGCAGAGTCTTCGCCCAGGAGATTGGAGCCCAGTGCCAGCAACCCGGTCAGCAGAATCCCCAAGCCCGGCCCGGCAAACACCAATGCCCCCAAACGTGGACGCCCGGTAGCAATCGCCAGCGGCTGGCTCAGACTGGTGATCATCACCAGCGCCCAGGCGCTCGCCACGCCGGTGCCAAAGCGCAGCAGCAAATGCGGCCAGAACCCATGCGCCCAGTACGACCCCAGGGTCAGCAGCACGCACAGCCACAGCCCGCCATACAAACGCCCTTTTATATGGTGATGGCTGCGGGCGAAGATCGAGTCCACCGCGCCGACGAAATAGCCCAGGTAGTTGGCGGCGGCAATCAGGCCGGCGCCGGTCAGGTCAATCTGCCCCTCGCTGAGCAAATGCGGCATCTGCGGGGTGAGGGCGAAGCGCCCAATGCCCATGGCCATCATCAGGGCGATAAAGCTGGCGGTTAAGCGAATCAGCGGTGACATAGGCGGGTTTCCTACGGGGAAGCGAATGACCTGTAGGCTAAAGCGGATTGACTTTCTGTAAAAATGAATAATAGTGAGTGACTTGTTCAGTTTTGGAGAAAGTTATGGAGTTCAGTCAATTGCGCATCTTCCAGGCCGTGGCGGAAGAGGGCTCCATCACCCGCGCGGCTGAGCGCCTGCATCGAGTGCCCTCGAACTTGTCCACCAGGCTCAAGCAAATGGAGGAGCAACTTGGCGTCGAGCTGTTCGTGCGTGAGCGCCAGCGTTTGCAGCTTTCTCCTGCGGGCAAAGTGCTGCTGGACTACAGCACCCGTCTGCTGGCGCTGCATGATGAAGCCCACGGTGCGGTGCAGGGAGGGCAACCGGCGGGCGATTTTGTGCTGGGCAGCATGTACAGCACGGCCGCAGTGCATTTGCCCAAGTTGCTGGCGCGCTATCACAAGGCGTATCCGATGGTGAACCTCCAGGTGCAATCGGCGCCCAGCGGCGAGTTGCTAGAGGGTTTGATCACCGGGCGTCTGGACGCGGCCTTTGTGGATGGCCCGATAACGATCGCGACGCTGGACGGCGTGCCCCTGTGCGAAGAGCGTCTGGTGATCATTTGCGAGGCGGATCACCCGCCCGTGCGTGGCCCCCAGGATGTCGCCGGCCGTTCGGTGTTCACCTTCCGACGCAGCTGCGCCTACCGCGCGCGCCTGGAAACCTGGTTTTCCCACGAGCGTGTGGCCATGGGGCGTGCCATCGAGATCGAGTCTTACCAAGGCATGCTCGCCTGCGTGATCGCCGGTTCCGGCGTGGCATTGATGTCAGAATCGATGCTTGACAGCCTGCCAGGCAAGGACAGCGTGTCCGTTCATCCGTTGACCGGGCCTTTTGCCACTGCCACCACCTGGTTGATGTGGCGCAAGGGCATGCTCGGCGCTAACCTCAATGCATGGATCGATCTGCAACAAGAGGGCAAGGCCGATTTCCTGCAAGACACGCGCGCGATTGCTTGAACGATCCGTCAGGATTCGGATCAATCCTGTAATAGTTCGTTGTGGTTTCGTTCAAGCATTACGTAAGACTTAGAGCTACTATCACTGTAGGAAAAGGCGACAGAACTCCCGCCTAGCCGCATTACCCTCAAAGGGGGCAACCATGAAAGAGAAAATTCAAAACTGGCTCCACGACCTCGGCGTTGCGCTGGGCCTGATTGAACCGCCACTGCAGCCGATACCGATTCGCACGGATGACGAGCAGCGTCGTCCGCGTCGCCGCTAAGCTCAGGTAGCAACAGATTTTAGAATGTGGGAGCGGGCTTGCCCGCGATAGCGGTGTATCAGTCGATAAAACTTGACTGACACACCGCTATCGCGGGCAAGCCCGCTCCCACAGTTGTTTTGTGCAAGGCAAAAAAACGGGCGCGACATCCGACGTCGCGCCCGCTGAAGAAACCGCTTTAAATCCCGTTACCTGTCAAATGGCCCGAGCTACCGAAGCCTCTGGCCGGCGCGACAACAAGCTCACCAACACAAAACTCACCAGCCCAATCGCCAGGCTGTAGTAGATCGGCGTGTTCGCGTCCAGGCCGTCCTTGAACATAAACACCAGCGCCGTCACAAAGCCCAAGGTCATGGAAGCAATGGCGCCGGAGGTGGTGGCGCGTTTCCAGAAAATCGCGCCCATCAGCGGGATCAGCATGCCGCCCACCAACAGGTTGTAGGCCAGGGTCAGGGCGCTGATCACGTCGTTGACCACCAGCGCGATACCCAGCACGGCGATACCGGTCAGCATCGTAAACAGACGGTTGATGTTCAGGCTCGATTGCTTGCCGCCGCGCAGGCGTGGCAGCAGGTCTTCGGTCAATACAGTGGACGCGGCGAGCAGGCCGGCGCTGGCGGTGGACATCATCGCGGCCAGTGCGGCGGCGATCACCAGGCCGCGAATGCCGTCGGGCAGCGAGGCTTTGACGATGGCGGCGAAGGCGTTGTTGACGTTGTCCAGGTTCGGCAGCAGCACATGCGCGGCCATGCCGATCAGGGCACAGGCCAGGCCGTAGAGGATGCAGTAGAAACCGGCGAACGTGCCTGCGTACTGAGCGACCTTTTCGTCACGGGCGGTGAACACGCGTTGCCAAATGTCCTGGCCGATCAGGATGCCGAAGAAGTAGATCATGAAGTAGGTGATGATCGTGTCCCAGCCGATTTCGGTGAAGCTGAAGTTCGACGCCGGCAGCTTCGCCACCAGTTGATCCCAGCCGCCGACGCGGTACAGGCAGATCGGCAGCAGGATAAACATCAGGCCGACGGTCTTGATCACGAATTGCACGATGTCGGTCAGGGTCAGCGACCACATGCCGCCGATGGTTGAGTACACCACCACCACGCCACCGCCGAGCAGCACCGACACCCAGAACGGCAGGCCGAACAGTACTTGCAGCACGGTGCCGATGGCCAGGATCGAAGTCACGCCGATCATCAGCGCGTAGGCCAGCATGATCACCGCACTCGCTTGGCGGGCCATGGGGTTGTAGCGTTTTTCCAGCACCTGGGTGACTGTGAAAATCTTCAACTTGAGCAGCGGCTTGGCCAGGAACAGGTTCAGCGCGATGATCCCCGCGCCCAGTGCGGCGCACAGCCAGAAGCCGGAAATGCCATGCACATACCCCAGGCGCACGGTGCCGACGGTGGATGCACCGCCCAATACCGTGGCGGCCATGGTGCCCATGTACAGCGACGGGCCCAGGTTACGACCGGCCACCAAATAGTCTTCGTGGGTCTTGGCGCGACGCATGCCGTAATAGCCGAGCACGAGCATGCCGGCGGCGTAGATGAGTACGACGAATAAATCCAAAGCCATGACGGCGAGTCTCCGATTATGGTTTTTATGGGCGATCAGGCGGCTTGTTGCAGCGCCGGGTTAACGTGCGAATCCGTGCGCCGGCTGCGAGGGTCGGCCGGGCCATAAACCGAAGCCGGTTCCGGGAACACACGCAGCAAGCTCAGGTACACCACCGACGCCAGCCCCAGGGTCACTGGCAGGCTGATATCGATGCCTTCGGCCAGGTTGCCCAGCGGCCCGACAAATTGCCCCGGCAGGTTGACGAAGCACAGGCCCACCACTGCGCTCGGGATCCAGGCGCCCAGGCCGCGCCAGTTCCAGCCGTGGCTGAACCAGTAGCGCCCGCCGGTTTCACCGCGGGTGAACACCTGCAAGTCGTCCGGGCAGTAGAAGCCGCGGCGCACGATCAGGCCGATGATCATCATCACCATCCACGGCGTGGTGCAGGTGATGATCAGCACAGCGAAGGTCGACACGCTTTGCACCAGGTTGGCGGCGAAACGTCCGATAAAGATGAAGGCAATCGACATCACCCCGATCAGCAACGTGGCCTTGACCCGCGACAGCAAGCGCGGGAACACGCTGGACATGTCCAGCCCGGTGCCATACAGCGAGGTGGTGCCGGTGGATATGCCGCCGATCACCGCAATCAGGCACACCGGCAGGAAGAACCAGCTCGGTGATACGGCCAGCAAGCCGCCGACGTAGTTGTTGGCCGCGATGTAGTCCGGCGCCTTGATCGCCACGATGGTCGCGGTGGCCAGGCCGAACAGGAATGGGATCAAGGTGGCGATCTGCGCCAGCACCACCGCCAGCATGATGCGCATTTTCGGCGTTTCACGCGGGATGTAGCGCGACCAGTCACCCAGGAACGCGCCGAAGGAAATCGGGTTGCTCATGGCCACCAGCGCCGAGCCGATGAAGGCCGCCCAGAAACCAGCCTGGCCCATGGCGACGGTGCCGGCGAAGTGGCTGTCGAACGCTGGCGCGAACGCGAAGATGCCCAGCAGAAACAGCAGGCTCGCCGCCCACACCGCAATGCGATTGACCCACAGCATGAAGCGAAAGCCGTAGATGCACACGGTCAGTACCAGCAGGGCAAACAGGCCGTAAGCCAAGCCCAGCGTCAGGTCGGTTTCCGGCAGGCCAATCAGACGTTTCGCACCACCGACCAGCGCGTCACCCGAACTCCACACCGACAGTGAGAAGAAGGCAATCGCCGTCAGCAGCGACAGAAACGAGCCGACAATGCGCCCATGCACACCAAAGTGCGCACCGGAAGACACGGCGTTGTTGGTGCCATTGATCGGCCCGAACAGGCCCATGGGCGCCAGGATCAGCGCGCCCACCAGCACCCCCAGCACAATCGCCCAGACGCCGGCCTGGAACGACAAGCCGAACAACACCGGAAACGAGCCCAGCACGGCGGTGGCAAAGGTATTGGCACCGCCGAAGATCAGGCGAAACAGATCCCTGGGCCCGGCGGTACGTTCGTGGTCCGGGATCTGTTCGACCCCGTTGGTTTCTATTTTGCGAATACTGTTTTGGTTGTTTTTATTATTCATGATCAGCTCCGATCACATTGGCTAAGGGGGCGGCAGCCCTTCCGGCATAGCGGACAAATGTTCGTGACAGGCCAGCCACAGGCCTTGTTGTTCTAGGTGAGACGCTTGCCGTTTGAAGACAATGGTCTCGCGCTCCTGGCTAAAAAATTGCTCCCCGTTCATGCGCAGCTCGGTGGCCACGTCATGAATAAATATCGCCACGTCGCCCAGCAGGCTGACCACGGCATTGCTTGAGCTGCAGGACAGCACCTCAAACCCCTCGTCCGCGCGCCAGCTGTCCCACAACGCCTGGTAGGCATCGCGATTGAGCAGTGGCTGGGGCAGGGTGTAGAACACGAAGCTGGCATCGGCGGTGAACGCGTCGAAGTAAGCCTCGCGGTCATTCGCGGCGAAGGCCGCCACCAGGTCGGCGGCGGCTTTCAATACCTCATGGGCGCTCATCAGCGGTGCGCCACGCCGGGCAGTACGCAGAGCATCTCGTACAGCAGGTTGGCGCCGAGCAGCGAGGTGTTGCCGGTGGTGTCGTAAGGCGGCGAAACTTCTACCAGATCGCAACCAACCAGGTCGAGGCCCTGGCAGCCACGGATGATCTCGATCGCCTGGATGGTGGTCAGCCCGCCGATTTCCGGGGTGCCGGTGCCGGGCGCCCAGGCCGGGTCGATGCCGTCGATATCAAAGCTCAAATACACCGGGCCGCCGCCGACTTTTTCACGCACTTCGGCCATCAGCGGCGCGAGGGAGTGGTGCCAGCACTCTTCGGCCTGGACCACACGGAAGCCCTGTTTGCGGCTCCAGTTGAAGTCTTCGGCGGTGTAGCCCTGGGCGCGCAGGCCAATCTGTACGACGCGGTCGCAATCGAGCAGGCCTTCTTCCACGGCGCGGCGGAAGGTGGTGCCGTGGGCGATTTTCTCACCGAACATATGGTCGTTGACGTCAGCGTGGGCATCGATATGCACCAGCCCGACCTTGCCGTGCTTTTTGTGGATAGCGCGCAGGATCGGCAGGGTGATGGTGTGGTCGCCGCCCAGGGTCATCGGAATTACGTCGTGCTCAAGGATCTCGTCGTAGGCTTCTTCGATGATGCGCACGGCGTCGAGCAGGTTGAAGGTGTTGATCGCCACGTCGCCGATGTCGGCAACCGACAGCGAGTCGAACGGTGCGGCGCCGGTGGCCATGTTGTAAGGGCGGATCATCACCGATTCGGCGCGGATTTCACGCGGCCCGAAGCGGGTGCCGGCGCGCAGCGAGGTGCCGATATCCAGCGGCACGCCGACAAAAGCGGCGTCCAGGCCCTTGGCCGTTTGCAGGTGGGGAAGTCGCATCATGGTGGCGATGCCGGCGAAGCGCGGCATTTCGTTGCCGCCCAGTGGTTGGTGAAAAATCTTGTCCACGGGAGTGCCTCATCGTTGTTTTGTTTATTAGGGGCCGATTCTGCGAAAAGCCGGTGGCGGGAAGAATCGGCAGAGGCAAATACTTAGTTCAGATTTTTCTAAACTAATGCTTGGGTTAAACTCGGTTCAAATGTGGGAGCTGGCTTGCCTGCGATGGCGGCGTTGGATTTACGGTTGCTATCGCAGGCAAGCCAGCTCCCACAGGATTTTGGTGTTCCGCGGAGAACAAATGGCCAACGCCTTGCCCGACCTGAAACTCCTGCGCATCTTCGTCAGCGTCGTGCGGCACCAGGGTTTTGCCAATGCCCAGCACGAACTCAACCTGTCGACGTCGGCCATCAGCACCTACATGAGCCAACTCGAATCGGCCCTGGGCCTGGTGCTGTGCCATCGCGGCCGGGGCGGGTTCAGCCTGACCAGCAAAGGCGAGCTGTTCCATCAGGAAACCTTGCGTCTTTTAGGTGAGCTCGAAGGCTTCGAACAATACGCCGCCGCCCTCAAAGGCGAACTGCGCGGCACCCTCAAGCTGGGCGTGCTGGACTCCACCGTCAGCGACAAGGCCTTGCCGTTCGCCGAAGTGATCGGCGCCTACAGCCTTGAACACCCGGCCGTGCACCTGCATCTGTCGGTGATGAGCCCTTACGAGCTGCAACTGGGCGTGCAGGACAACCGCCTGGACCTGGCCATCGGCGCGTTCTCCAACCGCATGAGCGGGCTGATCTACATGCCGCTGTACCGTGAACAGCACTGGCTGTATTGCAGCACACGGCACCCGTTGTTCAACGAACGGCGCATCCCCGAGCAGGTGATCACCCAGCAGCGTATGGTCGGCCGAGGCTATTGGAGCCAGGCCGAACTGGCGCGGCATGGTTTCAAACACAGTGCGGCCACCGTGGAAAGTATGGAAGCCCAGTTGATCCTGGTGCTGTCCGGTGCCTACATCGGTTACCTGCCCGAGCACTACGCCCAGGCCTGGGCCGACAAGGGCGACCTGCGCGTCTTGCTGCCGGCAACCTTCGGCTACCAGGCGCCGTTCTCGATGATCATGCGCCGAGGCCGCAGCCGCGAACCGCTGATCCAGACTTTCCGCGATCTGCTCAAAGCGCAGCTCAACCAGGCCTGATAAACCATGTCCAGACCCCAATGCCCTCGCTGCCTCAGGCCCGCCACTCACTGTCTGTGCGCGCTGATCCCCAGCCTCGACAGCCGCACCCGCATCTTGCTGTTGCAGCACCCGAGTGAGGTCAATCACGCGCTCAATACCGCGCGCCTGGCGGCGTTGGGCTTGAACAATGCGCAGTTGGTGGTGGGCGAGGTGTTTGACGACCTGGCCACGCTATTGAGCCCGCCGGGTTATCAGGCACGCCTGCTGTTCCCGGCGGACGATGCCGAGCCGTTGCAAACCTACACGCCGAGCGATCAACCGCTGTTACTGGTGGTGCCCGATGGCACTTGGCGCAAGGCGCGCAAGCTGCTGCACCTCAACCCGCTGTTGGCGGCTTTGCCGCGCGTGACCCTGGCGGGCGAACGCGTCTCGCGTTATCGGTTGCGCAAGGCACCCGGCCCGGGCGCGTTGTCGACGGTGGAAGCGATCGTGCAAGCACTGCAGGTACTCGAAGCCCCGACTTCATTCGATGCGTTGCTCAAGCCTTTCGACGCATTGATCGAAGGTCAGATTGCGGCGATGGGGGAGGCGGTCTACCAGCGTAATCACGTAGAGGCTACATAGCTACCGCCCGGCGTAAGCGCCGTTGAATAGGCTCGTCATTTATCACACTCCCCGAGGGGAAAAATGACAGAGCCTGACGTGACACCCCCAGCCCCGGATACGTTATCTGCGTATATCGAGGAACAACAAGCGCAAGGGCCGCTGATGTCTGGCGCCGAGTGGTCCATGACGCGCGTCCTGATGCCTTTGCGCAAGACCCTCGAGCGCTTTTACGGCTGCCTCGATGTGCAACAGCAACAAGACTACGTCCGTTTGCAAAAGGCCTGCATCCGCGCACAAAGCACTTTCGAAGCGGCCATTGATCAACTCGGTGCCGAGCTTGAAGCCACCTCGTTGTCGACGCTGACGGCAGCGCTGAAAAAACTCGCCGGTAAAGAGGTCGATCCCAAGGTCGCCCGTATCCATACCCGTTACGTGAAACCGGCTGATACATCGACGCCGAACGACCCGGCCCTGAGGGTTCCCCGCGCTGCGGATGACCGCGTAGACAGCCCGGGGCTGTCCGGCGTCACGCTGTGGGAGGCCGCGTGCATGAACTACAGCGGTTTGTCGGGATGGGGGTTTCCGGGGCATGTCAGCCTAGAGGAGGCCAGCTACCTGGATTCGAATGTCGGCATCAGCGCGGCGGATTTTATCGACTTGGTGCGCGACCTCGATCTTGGCACCCTGTTGCGCAAGCGCCTGGATAGTGCGCTGCAGAGCTCCACACGATTGGGCGCGCAGGTAATGGCGCTGGCAACCGCAGAGCTTGAATTCGCGCTGATAGAGGCCTTGAGGAACACCGACCGAAGCCGCGTTGACCGGGAAAAATACCAGGCTGTGGTGAGTGCGTTGTCAGACGAGTCGCTTTGGGGGGTTACCCAGGAAGTGAAAATGTTCATTCCCCATGGCCCGGACAATACCAATGGGACCGAACGCTATGGCCTGCTCGGCGTCTACACCGACCTGCCAAGAGGCGACTACCTGAGCATTCCTTATGTGACTTTTTCGGTCAAAGACTGCAAAGGTGTGTTCAGCTATTTCCCCGACCGGCCGGGTGGCGCCCTCAGGCACTACGACAAATTTTCGGAGGCGTCCAAAGAGTTTTACGTCGGCTTCAAGGCGCTCCATACGCGTAAAGAAATGGGGTGGTTGTATCAGTCCATGTCGCTGCCGGACTATGCGCGCTTGAGCGCCAGGTCAGCCAAAGAACGCATGCCGGAGGGGCTAGATGCCTTTGCCCGGTTCTTGTACCGGTTGTTCGGGCGTGCAAGCGAGCTTACTCAGGTCGACCACATCGGCTACAAGCCCGAGAGCGTTTACAACGCACCCACAGTCAGCCTCTATCGTTTTTACATCGAGCGTTGTCGAGCCAACCTCAAGGTATTGGCGCATGAAACGCCGGGCATCATGGCCACCTTGCTTGAGTTTTCCCAGACGCTGTTCGGTGAAATCATCAGCCTGCTGTTGATCCCGGTGCCAGGGCCTTTGAAAGGTCTGGGGCGGTTGAGAGCGTTCGCCATGTTCACTTCAATAGGGCAGACCCTTTTCCAGGGGCTGCACAAGGATGGCCGTGGCGACTTGGTGCAAGCGGCGATGGATGTCGCTGACCTGCTCAGCAGCAGGTTCCTGCACGCACGTTTGGCCCCGACTGTCAGGCGCCGGCATCAAGCGTTGTATGAGCGGCTGGCCCAGCAAAGCAAACCGCTGACGGCCGCCGAGCGCGAGAGCCAGACTGACGGCCAACTGCTGGAAAAAATGCTGGGCGCTACAGACGTGCCGCCACAAAAGCTCGAGCGGATCGTCACCCTCAGCAACAGCTCGAGAGCCGACCTGGATCAGGTCTGGGAGGGAGCACCGCCCTCGGCATCGCTGGTTGAGGCAGTGCATCGGTTTAACATCGACCAACTGATCGACTGGGCAGCCGAGGGGGCCGACGCCAAACGTCCCGAGGCAATGGGGGCCGTTGAGATTCTCGCTCCGCTGCTCACCCAGCATAAGGATTGGCCGAAAAACACCGCCTTGAGCATTCAAAATCCGCAAGGTGTGGAAGTGCGGCGCTACAGCAAACGTGCGGACCATAAGACCACGGCGGTGGTCACGGTAACCGCGTTGGAAGGCGATCTGTTTGCTCATTCAACGCCACGGCGGATTACCCTGAGTTTGCCTCAGGCCATTGTCGATTTGCTCCCCGAGGTTTTTTTATCGGGCGAGTCGACGTTGGCCGAACAACTGGCCGGCAGGGCCGACGCGTTGCGAATTGATCTGTTTGAGGCACTCACGGAATATGCCAATGCCAGTCGCGCTACGGCCCCGACCGTGTCTCAGGCAGTGCTTCGATTACTGCCTGACAGTGTTGCCGACCATAACCCTGCGCACGCGGTGATCGAGCAGTTACACACATTGCACCCGCTGTTGAGCCGGGCACGCTTGCTGGAGGTGCTGCGCCAACACCCGTTGTCGGAACATCAGCAGACACAACTCCTGCACTCGCAATTTCAACCCCAAGCGCTTTACACCGCGCTACGCTCTGCCCGTCAGAGGGCACGCGCAGAAGCCATGGTTGACGGCGTACTCCATCCTCGGCGCTTCAGTCAAAAAACTCAGGACTGGGCCACGGAGTTTGCCGCCGGGGCACTGCGTGACCTGACCGGCCAGGTAGTGGTCGTCAGCCCTCAAGCGCAAGCGATACCTTATGTTTCGCGAGGACCGCTGGACAAAACCATTGTCGTGATCGACCACGGGCGCGGACAGTTCTCACTGTTTGACGCTCAATCGCCCAGCCCAAGGGCGACCGAAACCGATGATTTATACCAAACGGTCGTGAGCCAAATCTCTGAACACGACCTGCTACGGTTGAAGTGGGACGCGCAGAGCGCCGCCTCTCAATTCCGTCACGCAGTGGCGCGGACCTTGCTCAACAACCTTAGGCCCGATGGCAGGTTTTATCCGTCACGCCGTGAGATCGGGCGATACGCCAGCGTGGTCGAAACGTCAAATATTGTGCCCGAGCCTGACGCGCTCGGCCTCTACAGCCTGGGTGCCGATCGCTACCTGTTTATCGAAGGTGAGTATTTCAATGTCGCCCAGGAGCGGGGGCTTGGCCCCTGGCGTATTCAGCACCCGTCCCTGGAGCTCGCCTATGCGCCGGTGCTGACTCACAACGGCGAGGGCGCCTGGCGGCATGAGTGGGAGAACCCGCTGACCTGGGACGGGCAGAAACCGTTTCAGCGTCTAGGGCCCTGGGTGCGTGAATTGACGCCGGATGCCATTGTGCAGATCCAGCACATCAGTGGCGTGACGCCGGCCATCCTGCGCCGCGTGCATGTGCGTAACGAGCGCCCCCCGGCCATCCTGCGCGAGACGGTTGAGCGCTTCACGATTCATCAGCGGGTCAAATCGGGTGTGGAGGTCGGGCGGGACTTTTACGATGAGCTGCTCGGTGAGGTCGGGCCTGAGGCTGCCGACGCATTGGCCGGCGTGACGGGGGCGTCTCGTGCCGATCAAGTCGCGCTGCTGGAATCCAGGGTGGGCGAGGACAAGCCACAGATGGAGCGGCTTTTTTTCAAGGCGTTGTGTCATAAGAGTGAGCAGTCGTCCGAGCCTTTGGCGCAGGTGCTGCAGCGTGATTTTCCCAGCTTGACGGCAGCCATCGCCGAGGATCTGGTGCGGGATGCCACCGCCACAGAGCAAGCGAGCCTGGAGGCTGGTCGCGTGCCTTTGACACTTACGCCAGCGGTACGTTGGTGGATCGATTACTTGCAAAAAACCAGGGCTTTAGAGGGCGTGCATCTGTCGGCGGCAACCAGTGACAACAGCTCCAAGTTGATCCTGCATACATTGCCGGATATTGACGGATGGCCGAAACACTTGCGGGTCGAAGTGAGGGAACGGGGGCGGTTGATCGATAGCATCGGCCCCGCCGACGGGACACTTACGCGTGAGCTGGAGTCTTTGGATGGGCAATACCAGGCATACACGCCCCAACCGGATGGCGACCGGAAGGCGTTAGGGCGGCCCGGTGTTTTTCTGGAAGTTCTGTTAGGTGCGCTGCCGACCATTGAACGTCAGGCAGTGGGCTATACCCATGCGGGCGGATTCGAAGAATTGATTCAGGAGATTGGCCATCGACTGGAACGCAAATGGGAGTTCGCCGATACCCTGCTCGGAATAGGGCAGCGCCCTTGGTACAACCCGCCGCGACGTGTCGCTGACGGCCGGATTGGTTATCCACTTAGCGGTGGTGAAGATCTGGGGGCGGAGGATCACGCGCAGGTTTTGCGTGTGCGTGTGTTGTTTCCTCGTAAAGACGACAAAGAGGTGTTTGAAATAATTAATAACTTGGCGGGCCCCTTGGGCGACCGTGATCAGGTGATTAACTCACTGTTCGATGATTGGGAGGCTTTGGATGGGGTACTGGACCGTTGGACTGCCCAAGACGAGCAGGTGGAGCAGAAGGCCGCCCGCAGCGAAGCCGCTGAGCGAATTCGCAGTTGCTGGCGTAAAGAGGATTCTACGCGTGGCGTGTCATTCGAGCTGAATCTGGAAGAGCTGGCACTCGAAGACTTGCCGCTGATGTCCGCTTATTTTAGGGGGGTGAAAATACTGAGTTTAAAAGGTAACCAGTTGACAGGGATGCCTGCGAATTTTTTCAGAGGGTTTCCCGATCTTCGTTGGCTAACGCTCGATGGTAACAAGCTTGAGCATCTACCTTCGGGCTTGGATGAGCTGCCAAACCTTTCACTGCTCAACTTGGCTAATAACCGCATTAAACCCAATCTTCAGGACGTGATGGCGTTGGCCGGGTTGACTCGCTTGATCAAGCTCGATCTCTCCGGTAACCCTTTAGCGCAAGGGTCTCCTTTAAAGCTCTACCCCTTGAAAAATCTGGAAGTACTCAAGTTGAGACACTCCGGCCTCACCCAGTTGCCTTCAGGCGCGGTGACGTTACGCAGTTTGCGAGTGTTCGACGTGATAGATAACCAGCTCAGAGAGTTGGGTGAGCACGATCTTTATGTGAATGAAAATGTTCATCGTGCATTAGACGTGAGGGGCAACGATCTTTCCCAGGACACGTATGAGCTGCTGACCAGTTATCGGCTACGACCGGGTTATTACCATGTGGACTTCGGTCTGTCGGCAGATCACCCGCTGCCGAAACCCTTTATTGACCGATGGCTGCCACCGTTGCCCTACAGTGAGTTCCCTCAGCGACGAAACACCTGGTCGTCGCTGAGTGCCGAACAAATGGCTGACCGCTTCTTCAATGTGTTGTGGAATATTTCCGCCTATCGGCCATTTACCGAGCCTGGCCATAGAGAGTTACGCATCGATATCACCCGGCGCGTATGGGGCATCATTGATTCGGCTGTGAATAACGTTGAGCTGCGCCAAGTACTCTTTGATGCGCCTTTGGCTGATCGAATGGGAGGTATCGATGGCTTGCTGTTGTGCATTAATGACTTAGAGCTGCAGATGCATCCGATACAACTGCTCGCCGAGAAGAAGCACAGTGCCGGGCCGGATCTTGTTAACTACTATCGCGCCAGGCACCGGCTCGCATCTATCTATGAAAAGGTTTTGCGAGCGCTTTCCGAATTTTCGCGGCCGACGATGCGGGAGCTATGCAGGCATGTTTTTGACTATCGGATGGCATTGGCTCAAACCCTGGGGCTCCCCCTGCCTTTCCATCAGCGTTTTGATGTGCCTGCTGTGTTGCCCAGGCCATTTGCGCCGAACACGTTGCGCAACCTGATCATCGCGCAAGAGCATCAGATCGATTGGCCGGGCGTGCTCAAAGATGAGGAGCATTGGATCAGTTTTCTCGAGCTTAAATACCCAAGTCGTTTTGAGGCGGCCCTCGGTCATTACTACCGTAGGATGGAGCGCGCGAATCGATACGTTAACGATGGAGACATCAACGAGCATCGGTTCGAAATTACCTTGCGAGCAATAAAGGTACCGATGGGAGCAGCCAAAAGAACAGTGGTTCAGCAATTGACTCAGATAGAGTGGGCCAGCTTCCTGGCCAACTGATTCCTGTGCTTATGCCTTTAAGCCATAAGCACCACACTTTGCGTGATATGGCCCGCCGGCCTTTCCCGGTATGATGTTCGCCCCCGCAGTCTGGATTGCGAATACGCCATGACCTTGCAGTACCCTACAATCGCCGATTGCGTCGGCAATACGCCCCTGGTCCGCTTGCAACGCATGGCGGGTGAAACCAGCAATACCCTGTTGCTCAAGCTCGAAGGCAACAACCCGGCCGGTTCCGTCAAGGACCGCCCGGCGTTGTCGATGATCACCCGCGCCGAGCTGCGCGGGCAGATCAAGCCCGGTGACACGCTGATCGAAGCCACCTCGGGTAACACCGGTATCGCCCTGGCCATGGCCGCGGCGATCAAGGGTTACAAGATGGTGCTGATCATGCCCGACAACGGCAGTGCCGAGCGCAAGGCGGCGATGACCGCCTATGGCGCCCAACTCATCCTGGTCACCCAGGAAGAGGGCATGGAAGGTGCGCGCGACCTCGCCGAGCGCATGGCCGCCGAAGGCCGTGGCGTGGTGCTGGACCAGTTCGCCAACGGCGATAACCCCGAAGCGCATTACACCAGCACCGGCCCGGAAATCTGGCGCCAGACCAACGGCTCCATCACCCATTTCGTCAGCTCCATGGGCACCACCGGCACCATCATGGGCAATTCGCGCTACCTCAAGGAGCAGAACCCGGCGATCCAGATCGTCGGCCTGCAACCGATGGAAGGCGCGGCCATTCCCGGTATCCGTCGTTGGCCTGAAGAGTACTTGCCGAAGATCTACAACGCGGCGCGTGTAGACCGCATCATCGACATGGCCCAGCGTGAAGCCGAAGACACCACCCGCCGTCTGGCGCGTGAAGAAGGCATCTTCTGCGGCGTGTCCTCCGGTGGCGCTGTGGCGGGGATGTTGCGCTTGTCGAAAGAAGTTGAAAACGCGGTGATCGTCGCGATCATCTGTGACCGAGGCGACCGCTACCTGTCGACCGGCATCTTCGACGAACCCAACTGATGGCCAAGCACGAGAGAGGCCTGCGCTTTCAGCCGACGGGCGGCAGCCGCGCCCCGCAGATTCCGGTGGGCAAGAAACAACGCCTGACCATCGAGCGTCTGGCCAACGATGGCCGCGGCATTGTGTTTTTTGAGGGCCGCACCTGGTTCGTCAATGGCGCGCTCGCCGGCGAAGAAGTCGAAGCGCGGGTGTTGGGCGCCCACGGCAAAATCGTCGAGGCCCGCACCGAGCGTGTGTTCAAGGCCAGCGAGCTGCGTCGCCCGGCACCGTGCGCGCACTTCGGCCGCTGCGGCGGTTGCAGCGTGCAGCACCTGCCCCATGACGAACAACTTGCCCTGAAACAGCGCATGCTCGCCGAGCAACTGTCCCGCGTGGCCGGTGTCGAACCGCAAGAGTGGGCCGCACCCTTGAGTGGCCCGGAATTCGGCTACCGTCGCCGCGCCCGTGTGGCGGTGCGCTGGGATGCCAGGGCCAAACAGCTTGAGGTGGGTTTTCGCGCGGTGGCCAGCCAGGATATCGTCGCCATTGATGATTGCCCGGTGCTGGTACAAGCCTTGCAACCGATCATGCAGCGTTTGCCGAACATGCTGCGTCGCCTGAGCAAGCCTCAGGCGTTGGGGCATGTGGAGTTGTTCAGTGGTTCGTCGATTGCCGTATTGCTGCGGCATATGGCGCCGTTGTCCGAAGCGGACCTGCAGGTATTGAACGAATTTTGCACCTTCCATCAAGCCCAGTTGTGGCTGCATGGCGAGGGCCAGCCGGAGCCGGTAGAGCCGGGTCAGGCGCTTGGTTTTAGACTGGCGGCGTGGGATCTGGAACTGGCCTACCGTCCGGGAGATTTTGTCCAGGTCAACGCCGGCGTCAACGATGCGATGGTTGCCCAGGCCCTGGAATGGCTGGCGCCACAGCCCGAAGATCGGGTGCTGGACCTGTTTTGCGGGTTGGGTAACTTTGCCCTGCCGCTGGCCAGACAGGTGCGCGAAGTGGTGGCGGTAGAAGGCGTGCAAGCCATGGTCGAGCGGGCGGCGCAGAACGCCGTCAGCAACAATTTGCATAATGTGCAGTTTTTTCAGGCCGATCTGTCCCAGCCTTTGAGCGACGCGCAATGGGCCAAACAGGGCTTTTCTGCGGTACTCTTGGACCCACCCCGTGACGGTGCCCTGGAGGTTGTGCGCAAGCTCGCCACCCTGGGGGCCAAGCGTCTGGTGTATGTGTCCTGCAACCCGGCCACGCTGGCGCGGGACACGGTTGAGTTGGTCAAGCAAGGCTACCGGCTAAAACGTGCCGGGATCCTCGACATGTTTCCGCAAACAGCGCATGTCGAGGCCATGGCGTTATTTGAAGCGGGCTAGGATGCCCGTTTAATCCGACTGGCCTGTCGTCTCCTGGGCCGTGACCTGTCAGGGAGTGGTACCTAGCCTAATGGTTGCACCGCTAGGGTTACGCAGCAGGTCAGCGATGATTTTTGGCGCATCCAAGATGCGTCGTAGGGAAGGTAAGCAAGATGGTACAGGTGAGAGCACACCAGCCGATCAACACCGACGGCAGTATCAATCTCGAGGCATGGCTGGATCATGCCGTCAGTGTCGACCCGGCACTGGACCGTGAAGCCTTGAAAGCAGCCTGCGAGTTCGCTCGTGAGTCTGAACAGCAAGACAATGCGGCCAAGAACCTGTGGGCCGAAGGCACTTCAAGCTTTCGCACCGGGTTGGAAATCGCCGAGATCCTCGCCGATCTCAAGCTCGACCAGGATTCGCTGATCGCCGCCGTGCTGTATCGCGGCGTGCGTGAAGGGCATATCCCGTTGCCGACGGTCAGCCAGCGTTTCGGCGCGGTGGTGGCCAAGCTGATCGACGGCGTGCTGCGCATGGCCGCCATCAGCGCCAGCCTCAGCCCGCGCCAGTCCATGGTGCTGGGCACCCAGGGCCAGGTCGAAAACCTGCGCAAAATGCTGGTGGCCATGGTCGACGACGTGCGCGTCGCGCTGATCAAGCTGGCCGAACGTACCTGCGCGATCCGTGCGGTCAAGACCGCCGACGACGAAAAGCGCAACCGCGTGGCCCGCGAGGTGTTCGACATCTACGCGCCGCTGGCGCACCGCCTGGGCATCGGCCATATCAAGTGGGAGCTGGAGGATTTGTCCTTCCGCTACCTCGAACCCGACCAATACAAACAGATTGCCACGCTGCTGCACGAGCGGCGGCTCGACCGTGAGCGCTTTATCACCGACGTGATGGGCCAGTTGCGTTCCG
Organism: Pseudomonas sp. Leaf15; assembly: GCF_001421425.1. Taxonomy (NCBI): domain Bacteria; kingdom Pseudomonadati; phylum Pseudomonadota; class Gammaproteobacteria; order Pseudomonadales; family Pseudomonadaceae; genus Pseudomonas; species Pseudomonas sp. Leaf15. The sequence continues at coordinate 49,630 of NZ_LMKI01000035.1, read as the reverse complement.
AGTTGCAGGCCACCGGCGTCGATGCCGACATCAGCGGCCGCGCCAAGCATATCTATTCCATCTGGCGCAAAATGCAGCGCAAGGGCCTGGCCTTCAGCCAGATCTACGACGTGCGCGCCGTGCGCGTGCTGGTGCCGGAAATGCGCGACTGCTACACCGCGCTGGGCATCGTGCACACCCTGTGGCGGCACATTCCCAAGGAATTCGACGACTACATCGCCAACCCCAAGGAAAACGGCTATCGCTCGCTGCACACTGCGGTGATCGGCCCCGAGGGCAAGGTGCTGGAAGTGCAGATCCGCACCCACGCCATGCACGAAGAGGCGGAGCTTGGGGTTTGCGCGCACTGGCGTTACAAGGGCACCGACGTCAAGGCCGGGTCCAACCAGTACGAAGAGAAGATCTCCTGGCTGCGCCAAGTGCTGGAATGGCACGAAGAGCTGGGCGATATCGGCGGCCTGGCCGAACAGCTGCGGGTGGATATCGAACCGGACCGGGTCTATATCTTCACCCCCGACGGCCACGCCATCGACTTGCCCAAGGGCGCCACGCCGCTGGACTTCGCCTATCGCGTACACACCGAAATCGGCCACAACTGCCGGGGCGCCAAGATCAACGGGCGCATCGTGCCGCTCAACTACAGCCTGCAAACCGGTGAACAGGTCGAGATCATCACCAGCAAGCACGGCACGCCGAGCCGCGACTGGCTGAACCCGAACCTGGGCTACATCACCACGTCGCGGGCACGGGCGAAGATTGTTCATTGGTTCAAATTGCAGGCGCGCGACCAGAACGTTGCAGCCGGCAAGACCTTGCTTGAGCGCGAATTGGCGCGTCTGGGCCTGCCGCAGGTGGACTTCGACAAGCTGGCCGAAAAAGCCAACATGAAGATCGCCGAAGACATGTTCGCCGCCCTCGGTGCTGGCGACTTGCGCCTGGCGCAATTGGTCAACCTGGCCCAGCAACTGGTAGAGCCGGAGCGCGGCAGCGAGCAGCTGGAACTGATCCCACGCAAAGCCACCGGCTACAAGCCCGGCAAGCGTGGCGATATCCAGATCCAGGGCGTGGGCAACCTGATGACGCAAATGGCCGGTTGCTGCCAGCCATTGCCGGGCGATGCCATCGTCGGCTACATCACCCAGGGGCGTGGCGTGAGCATTCACCGCCAGGATTGCGCCTCGGTGCTGCAACTGGGCGGGCGCGAACCCGAGCGCATCATCCAGGTCAGCTGGGGCCCGGTGCCGGTGCTCACGTATCCGGTGGATATCATCATCCGTGCCTACGACCGTTCCGGTTTGCTGCGTGACGTGTCGCAAGTGCTGCTCAACGAGCGCATCAACGTGCTGGCGGTCAACACCCGCTCGAACAAAGAGGACAACACCGCATTGATGTCCCTGACCATCGAGATCCCGGGGTTGGACGCGCTGGGGCGGTTGCTGGGGCGGATTTCCCAGTTGCCGAACATCATTGAGACCCGGCGTAATCGCACGCCATGACACGGTTTGAAAACCTGTGTGGACTGCTTTGTGTGGGAGTCGGGCTTGCCCGCGATGCAGGCACCTCGGTCTGTTTGACAGACCGAGGCGAGGCTATCGCAGGCAAGCCAGCTCCCACATTAGATCTTCAGTGGTTCCAGAAAATGGGCAGAGATTGACCGATGTATTCACTTGAAGACCTGCTGCACCTGATGAACCGCCTGCGCGACCCTCAATACGGGTGCCCGTGGGACATCAAGCAAACCTACGCGACCATCGTGCCGCACACCCTTGAAGAAGCCTACGAAGTCGCCGACGCCATCGAGCGCGGCGACTTCGATCATCTGCAAGGCGAGTTGGGCGACCTGTTGTTCCAAGTGGTGTATTACAGCCAGTTGGCGCGGGAAGAAGGGCGCTTTGAGTTTGCCGGCGTGATCGACAGCATCACGCGCAAGCTGATCCGTCGCCATCCCCACGTGTTCCCCACTGGCGACCTGTATGCGCCGCTGGATATTCCCCAGTTGAGCGAAGAACAGGTCAAGGAACGTTGGGAGCAGATCAAGGCCGAGGAGCGCGCAGAAAAATCCGACGCACCCGAGCAACTGTCGCTGCTCGATGACGTACCCACGGCCCTGCCCGCATTATCCCGCGCCGCCAAATTGCAAAAGCGCGCCAGCCAGGTCGGTTTTGACTGGCCGTCTGCCTTGCCGGTGGTCGACAACGTGCGTGAAGAGCTGGATGAAGTGCTCGAAGCCATGGCCGATAACGACTCGGTGGCCATCGCCGATGAAGTCGGCGACCTGCTGTTTGCGGCGGTTAACCTGGCCCGTCACCTCAAGGTCGACCCGGAAACCGCGCTGCGTGGCGCCAACGCCAAGTTCGAACGACGTTTCCGATTTATCGAACAGGCATTGCGCGACACGCACAAACCCATAGAAGATTGCACCCTCGAAGAGTTGGACGCCCTGTGGGGCGAAGCCAAACGCCAGGAAAAGAATGTGTCCAGCTGCGGTTGAGCAGTTGCCTAAATGAGTAAGCACCATGAGCCTTTCCCTTCGCGACCAGTTGCTCAAAGCAGGTCTGGTCAACCAAAAGCAGGCCAAGCAGGTCGGCAAAGACAAACAGAAACAGCAGCGCCTGGTCCACAAAGGCCAGATCGAGGCCGATGACACCCAGGCGCGTTTGGCCACCGAAGCGCACGCCGAAAAGGTCAAGCGCGACCAGGAACTGAACCGCCAACAGCAGGAAAAAGCCGAGGCCAAGGCGCGCACGGCCCAGGTCAAACAATTGATCGAGACCTCGCGCCTGCCCAAGCTGACCACCGAGGACTACTACAACTTCGTGGATGACAAGAAGGTCAAGCGCCTGTCGGTCAACACGCTGATGCGCAACAAGCTGAGCAACGGTTCCCTGGCGATCGTGCACCACGGTGGCGGCTACGAGGTGATTCCGCGTGAAGCGGCGCTGAAGATTCAGGAGCGCGCACCGGAGCGTATCGTGCAGCTCAATATCCTCACCGAAAGCCAGGTTCCGGATGAGGACGATCCATACGCCGCCTACCAGATCCCGGATGATCTGATGTGGTAAGGCGTTAAAAACAACAAACCCCGCTCAAAAGGCGGGGTTTGTGTTTTTAACCTGCAGCTTCAGCCGATCACCAATCCACTGCATAACTCACGCTGAAGGTACGCCCTTCAGCGTTCGGATACGGCGCACGGGCGTTGGCCTGGGCAAACATGTTCTGGTAATTGCGGTTACTGAGGTTGTAGATCGCGCCTTCCAGGCGACCGACTGGCAACCTGACCGAACCGAGCAGATCGACCAGCGTATAACCTTTGATATCGCGGCCGTTGTTGTCTTTGGCCGCGGCGTCATAGTCCGCCAGTTGCATGCCTTGCAGGCGCAGGCTGTAGTCGCCACGGTCATAGCCGACAAAGGCGGTGGTCTTGGCAGGCGAGATACGTGTGGCGGGCAGGTCGATCCATTTGCCGTTTTGCTGGGTCTCGCCTTTGGCGTAGGCGTAAGTGCCGCCTACCGACCATTGATCGGTGACGTTGTAGGTCAGGCTGGTTTCGATGCCGCGCACGCGCTCTTTCTGGTTGATCAGGCGCAACACACGGTCATTGGCATCATAGAACTGGGTGACGTCGGAGGTGTTTTCATAGGCGGTGACGTTGGCCAGCCACTTGTCCCAGTTGCCACGCCAGCCGAGCTCGTAGCTGTCGACCTTGAGGGCTTGGGCGTTCAGGTCCTGGATGTCGTACTTGCTGTTGACGTCACGCAGGAAGCGCTGGATATCCGGCAGGGAAAACCCCTGGCTGAAATTGACGAACACATCCTGGTTTTCATTCAGGTGGTACACCGCACCCAGGTTGTAGAGCGTGTCATCGTATTTGAGGGTGCCGCCCGGCAGTGTGGCGCGGTTGCCGGTCTGCACGATCTCGCCGTAGGCAATGCTGTCGGACACTTCGCTTTCGATCCACTCACGACGTATGCCGCCACGTAAGGTCCAGTCATCGATATCGTAGGACAGCTGAACAAAAATGGCTTTGGTGCTGGTTGCGATGTCCGGGCCCATCTCGAAGGTGGTGCCGGTCTTGGTATAGCTCAGGCCGTTGACCCGGTATTGGTCGCCGCGTTGGCGCGAGGTTTCATGGTCATAGTCGGCGCCCCAGACCAGATTGCCGGTCGCCGAGCCGATGTCCGGCATTTGTGTATCGATCGCTGCCCGCACACCATAGACGTCTTGCACACTGTTGTTGTCGGACACCCCGGCACGGCCGCGAGACAGGTCGGGGAAGAACAGTGCATCGGCGCGCCGCCAGTAACTTTCGACCTGCAAGCCCTGGCCGTAGAAGTCCTTGTCGGCGTAATTGAGGTTGACCGCCTGGTTGTGGGTGAAGGGTTGGTCATCCAGGTCCAGGCCTTTTACCGCGACCGCAGTGCTGGTGATGCGTGGGTTCTTGGTGTAGCGGGTGTCCTGTTCATCTTTATAGTCTTGCAGCGACAGGCTGATCTTCTTGTCGTCATCCAGCTCGTAGCCGAAGCGACCTTGCAGGTCGTAGGTGTCGGTGTCCATGTTGCTGCCCTGGGACGTGTCCTGGGGAATGCGTTTGCCGTTACCGTCGAACTGGTCGTTGCGTTGCACCGTATTGCCCGACACGTACCAGTCCACCGGGCCCTTGCGGCCGGTGGCACTTTGAAAGGCTTCGTAGGAGAACCCTTTGTGGCTGAAGTTGTTGCCGGCGGTCATGCCGATCTTGCTGCTGAAGGCCAGGTCTTCGCCTTTGTTGCGCTTGGTGATGATGTTGATGATGCCGCCTGACGCGCCGGCGCCGTAGACGCTGCTGGCGCCGGATATCACTTCGATGCGCTCGATGCTTTCCGGTGCCACGCTGTTGAGCTGGCGGAAGTTGTCACGCGTGGCGTTCTGGGACACGCCATCAATCAGGATCAGCGTGTTGCGCCCGCGCAGCGTCTGGCCGAAGTTGCTCATGCCACCGCTGGAGGGCGCTATGCCCGGGACCAGCTGCCCGAGGATATCGGCAACCCGGCGTCCTGCCGCTGTCTGCTGGCGGATCTGTGCTTCGTCGATGACCTGCACCGAGCCTGGGATCGCGGCAATGCTGGTTTCACTGCGAGTGGCTGAAACGACCGTCGCCTGCAATTGCAGGTTGGTAGCCGCCGCTGGCGCGTCTTCCGGTTGATCGGCCCAGACAGGCGCGCTTATCGAACCGAGCAGGGGCAGCAGGACGGCCCATTGTGATTTGTTCATGATCTTGCCTTTGAGTTATTAGAAGTATTGACAGAAAAATCGGAAGTCTCAGGTGTTCGGGTGAACGAACGGATGGCGCGGATACCCAGGGCTGCCAAGGCATAGGTCAGTGCCACCAGCCAAAAGCTGTGCGCCAGGCCCACCATTGCCATGCCGACGCCACCCAACAGCGCACCGCACAACGCGCCACCTTTTGCGGCGCTATTGCCCAGGCCCAAGGCAAACCCCTGCTGGCTGGGTGCAACGGTGTTGGCGATCAACGTGTAGGCGACCGGCAGCAGCGCGCCTTGCCACACGCCCCACAGCAGCCGGCTGGCGAGGAACCCCAGCCATTCGCCGGCCATCGCCGTGAAGGCCAGCGTCAAGGCGCAAAGCCACGTGACGCATTCGATGATGCGCAGCGTGTGCGCCGCCGGGTGTCGGTCAAACAGCCGGCCCCACAGCGGCGCGGACAGCGCGAGCGTCAGTGCGCTGGCGGCATAGCTGGCGCCGATCAGCCAGGCAGGGGCGTGCAGAACATCGGCGACGTACAGGGCATAAAACGGCTGGGGCATCATCTTGGCTGCCTGGATCAGCACGATGATGGCGAGCATTGCGCCGAGCCAGCCTTTGGGCAGTGCCGTAGGCGTTGAGGCACGTGCCGGTCTTGAGCGCGGCGCATCGCTGGGTAGAAACAGGCTGATCAACGCGCACAGCAGGCAAACCGCCGTGGCGCTGTAGCACAGCAATGCGAAGCCGGAAATGTCCATCAGCCAGCCACCCAGCACCGGCCCGGCCAGCGAGCCCACGGCGGTGGCCGATTGCAGCCGCGCCAGAACGTGCCCGCGCCCACCTTCGGCGCAGTACGCCAGCGCGTAGGCCTGGGCCGCTGCAATAAAGCCGGCCAGCGCACCTTGTGCCACGCGAATGACCACCAGCAGCCACGGATCGGTGGTGACAGCGGCCAGCGCCTGGCATACCGCCAGTGCCAGCAGCGCGCGAATGATCATCGGCTTGTGGCCGGTACGATCACCCAGGCGCCCCCACATTGGTGTGAGGATCATCGCCGCCATCATCGGCCCGGCATACACCAGCGATGAAAGCAGGCCGGTGTACTGGGCGTTGGCAACGCCCAGCAGCTTCTGGATTTGCAGCGGCCAGAAGGGGCCGCTCATTTCCATGGCGCCCATCGACACCAGCTGAATCACCACCAACAGGCGCAGTGCCGTGTTGTTAGCCGACATTGGCGGCAGTGCTCAGCGGGTTCGGCAGGCGGCCGACGATATCGGCATGGCTTTCCATCAGGCGCATGCGCATAAACGACTTGGCTGGCCAGTCCTGCTCCAGCAGCGCGGCGCGTTCGGTCAGCCAACGTTGGGGCTCGACCTGGCTGCGCAATTCATCGAAACACTCGCGGACCTGGGCGGACAGTTCGTCCCACAGCAGCCCCTCCGGAATATCGAAGTGGCGCGCACTGAGCAATACCAGTTCGCCCAGGTGGCACATGAACACCGTGTGCAGCAACTTGTCGCGCACGAAACCGGCATCGTCGTACAAGGTCATCTTCGGGTCGTGCAGTTCGATGTCCAGGCCGTGGGCGTGCAAGGTCTTGCGATCGATGCGGATATCACCGAAATCACGCAGCAACAGACGGCTTGCTTGCCCGTCGGTGCCCATGACCATAAAGGAGTTCTGCTGATGGGCCTCGAAGGCCACGCCATAACGCAGGTACATGCCCAACAGCGCCGGCACTGCGATGGATGCATAGTCTTTAAAAAACGCCTGCATGGCCTGCGCGTCGTCGGTGCCTTTGCTCAGGCGTACCCACTGCTTGAGCAGGGGTTGCCCATGCTGATCGATGGCAAACAGGCTGCCTACCGGAATGGCCATTTCGCCCGGCTCAAGCAGGCTCTGCGGATTGTCCCGGTACAGGACGGCCAGGTGCCGCGAGTGTTCGTCATTGGCAGGTTGTGGTTGGAAATGCACGCCGAGTCGTTCGGGCACGATGCTCAGAATTTTTTGAATGTGTGGCTCGCGTGCCAGGATGGTTTGCAGCAAATGGCTGATACGTGGGCCCATGCGCGCGGAGCGTGGCGACACGGTGCGCTGCACGCTGGTCAAGCGCAGCGACACTGGAAGTTTAACCATTGGCGCGTCGCACCGGCCTTCGGGCAACACGGTCCTGAACGACATGGTCGGGTGGGCGGTGAACGCGACGATGTCGGTCAGCACCAGCAGCCGGTCGCCGATTTCATTGGCGAACAGTTGCGGCAGCTCTTGGCGAGCCTGCCAAGGGTGAGCGGGCATCGGCAGGTAGTCGCCGGCCTCAAGGCCTTGAGCGGTCAGCTGTGCCGTCAATTGGCGGGCCGCCTGCGGGAAGTGGTTTTGCCACCATTGCCAGTAATCTGCAGTACCGGCCAGGCTTTCGACATGGGCGAACTGGCGGTGCAGCGCACAGAGTAATACCGGGAAGCGCGCTTCGAACTCCGGCGAGAATTCAATCACCTGCTCTGTTCCCAGGCCCAGCTTTGTCTTGTAGTTGGGGTGCCATGGATGGCCCAGGGTGCCCCACTGCTCAAGGACTGATGTCGGGTTGGAAACGCTTGGGTTGTTCTTGAGGTAGCTGAGCAAGTTGTCTTGATGCGCGGGGGCCATTGCGGCGTGCAGCTCAAGGGTCCACTGCTCGTGGAAAGCGAGGCACAGCGTATCGTTGACAACGCTGTCATCGATCTCGCTGTTGAGGCGGCTCAAGACGTCGGGGGCGGCAGGTGATTCGAGGCTGCTGTTGAGTAATGTCAGCAACTGCGAGGGGAACCGGATTTTCTGTTCTGGCTGGCCGGCGCGCAGGACACTCACCGAGCCGCGCAAATCCCAGCTGGCCATGCGGCCCGGGCGCAGGTGATCAAAGCGCAGGCGGGTGTGGTCGGGTAGCTCCAGCCAGCAGCGATTGTGCTCGTCATAGGTGCGCGCGGCGGGGTTGAGCAGACCTTCACGGAACAAGGCCTGGATCAAGCGCTGGAAGCTGCGTTCGGCGGCGGGTGCAAGGGTATCGATCAGGGCATCAAGCGTGACGTGCTTAGCCTGGAATTGGCGAGTGGAGAGTGCTTCACCCCAGCGTTCAAGCAGTAGTTTTTCCGGTGTGGCGACATGTCCGTGCATCAATTCGAACTCCTTATCCGAGGCGCTGAGTGAAAAGCGAACGGATACTATCGAGAATCATTACCAAATGTCTATTTGTTGTTACGCTTTTTGCGGAAACGATTATTCAGGGAGTGAAAGGAGGGCGGGTCGAAGACGGACAGAGCAACCATGCAGGTCTGCAGTCAGGGCTTGAAGCGTCTAAGTCAGGCTAGTTCAGTGTCTTTGAGATGGCTTGTAATACGCGGCCTGAGGCTTTGTAGGATGTGTCTGTTTTCATGCGGTCGTGGCAGAACACAGGAAAACGACGGAGGTGAGATACGAAAAACCCCGCTCAATGGCGGGGTTTTGTGTGCAGGCACACCAGCTGCTGTGTGGGGCTGGGTGGCTGCCGGATTTCAGCCTTTCAGGAGCCTTCGGCCTGGCGTTTCATCTCTAGAGATTCGAGCTCGTTTTTATAATTGTGGGCTTCGTTCTCATTGTGGAACATGCCGACCAGTTGGTCTTGTTGATGTACATCCCAGATGTGAATCCCATGACCCAGTGCTTCGTGAGACATGTGTGCATCGTCGCGTTCAGTTACTTTTACAGTCATCTGCTTGCTCCAATCTCTGGTTGATCTGCGGCAAGTCGTCGCAGGCCTCTTTTATATGTTTTGTTAGCTTGCTAAGTAAACCGATTTTGCGCGCAACTATTTATTGCAGGAAACGCAACAGTGCTGCAGGCCACGCAAATCGCGACATTGCGTCGCAGGGTGCTGAGTTTTATGACAAAAGTTTCATGTTTGCGACCGGCTGGAGCCTTGTGTTGATCATTGAGCCGCTATCGCAGGCAAGCCAGCTCCCACAGGTGAATGCATTTCAAATGTGGGAGCTGGCTTGCCTGCGATAGCGGTAGTGGCTTCAACACAAAACCTCCAGGCGAAAAAAAGCCCCGCATTTCAGCGAGGCTCTTTTAAATCACATCACGGTATCAGCTACCTTTGATAGCCTGGCCATCAACGGTACCGACCAACAGCATGATGTTGTATTCCTTGCCGTCGGTTTCCACCTGGCGCAAGGCAACCAAAATACCGCCCAGGTCCTTGGCAAACCACATCTGGGTGATGCGCTTGCTTTGGGTCGGGTCGCGTACACGTTCAACCTTGATCGCATCGATGGAGCCGACCTTGGTTTGGACCTTTTCCGGGCCGATCACGCGGAAGTCGTAGGTGTCGGTGTCGGTGCCTTCAACGACGATGTAGCTCATGCTCTTCTTGCCGGCCGCCACATCGCGTTGCAACGCCAACTGATAGGTCGACTTGTCGAGCATGCCGCTTTGCAGGGCGACGTTGACCGGGTCTTTGTTTTCAAAGCCGGTGACTTTCTTGGCCGTCTGGTCGAAGTCCAGGTTGATCTTCTTCGACTTGCCCAGGCCGCCACGCTCGAAGCTGTAGCTCACGGGCTGCAAGGCATCTTTGTCGAGACGGATAACACTGGTCTCGGTGAGGCTGGCGATCATCATGGACGCCTTGAAATTCAGGGTCCACGAGCCGTTGTCATTCTTGACCAGGCTGCGTTCGGCCGAACCGCTCATGGGCAACTGTTTCCAGTCGGCGGTGTAGCTGGCGGAGAAAGGGTGAAGGTCTGCTGCTTGCACGGCGGGCAAGGCGAACAGCGCAAAAGCGAAGAGCAGGGCGCGACGCATAAAATCTCCTAGGTTCGAATCAAGTGGCCGCTGGCCGCGAGTAACTGACCGTCCAATAATGCACCCTGTTCGCCGAGAATCAATCGTCCCTCGGCAAACCAGCGAACAGCCAGCGGGTAAATCCTGTGTTCCTGGGTGTGAACCCGTTGCGCAAGTGTCTGCGCCGAATCTGCAGACTCTACCGGAACCACTGCCTGTACGACCAGAGGCCCGCCATCGAGTTCCTCGGTGACAAAGTGCACGCTGCAGCCATGCTCCGTGTCGCCGGCCTCGAGCGCGCGTTGGTGCGTGTGTAACCCTTTGTATTTGGGTAGCAGGGACGGGTGGATATTGAGCAGGCGCCCCTGGTAGTGCCGCACGAAATCGGCGCTGAGGATGCGCATGAAACCGGCAAGCACCACGAGTTTGGGGTTGAAGGCGTCGATCAGTTCGATCAAGGCGCTGTCGAAGGCCTCGCGACCTTCGAAAGCCTTGTGATCCAGCGAGCGGGTGTCGATACCCGCGTCCCTGGCGCGTTGCAGGCCGTAGGCGTCGCTGCGGTTGGAGATCACCGCAGCAATGCGCACCGGGCTGTCGCCGGTGCGCGTGCTGTCGATCAGGGCCTGCAAGTTACTGCCGGTGCCGGAGAGCAGCACCACGACATCACAGGTCTCAGGCATCAGTGAGCCTTGAGGTTCTTCAGTTCAACCTGGGCCGCGCCTTCCGGGGCGGTCGCGATCTGGCCGATAACCCAAGGCTGCTCGCCGGCTTCACGCAGTACGTGCAGGGCGGTTTCAACGTGTTCTTGCGCCACGCAGATGACCATGCCCACGCCGCAGTTCAGCACGCGGTGCATTTCGGTTTCGTTGACGTTGCCTTGCGCTTGCAGCCAGTCGAACACGGCAGGACGGGTCCAGCTTGCCACGTCGACAATCGCCTGTGCGCCTTTTGGCAGCACGCGCGGGATGTTGTCCAGCAGGCCACCTCCGGTGATGTGGGCCATGGCTTTGACGGCGCCGGTGTCTTTGATCAGCTTGAGCAAAGGCTTCACGTAGATGCGGGTCGGGGCCATCAGCAGGTCGGTCAGCGGTTGGCCGTCGAGCTGGGTGTTCTCGATGTCGGCGCCGGACACTTCGATGATCTTGCGGATCAGCGAGTAGCCGTTGGAGTGCGGGCCGGACGATGGCAGGGCGAGCAGGGCGTCACCGGCTGCGACTTTGGAACCGTCGATGATTTCAGCTTTTTCGACAACACCGACGCAGAAACCGGCCAGGTCGTAGTCTTCGCCTTCGTACATGCCTGGCATTTCAGCGGTTTCGCCGCCGACCAGGGAGCAACCCGACAGTTCGCAGCCGGCGCCGATGCCGGTGACCACTTGAGCGGCGGTGTCCACGTTCAGCTTGCCGGTGGCGTAGTAGTCGAGGAAGAACAGCGGCTCTGCGCCACACACCACCAGGTCGTTGACGCACATGGCAACCAGGTCGATACCGATGGTGTCGTGCTTGTTCAGGTTCAGCGCCAGGCGCAGCTTGGTGCCCACGCCGTCGGTGCCGGACACCAGCACAGGCTGCTTGTAGCCGGCCGGGATTTCGCAGAGGGCGCCAAAACCGCCCAGGCCGCCCATGACTTCGGGGCGCGCAGTGCGCTTGGCGACGCTCTTGATGCGTTCGACCAATGCTTCACCGGCGTCGATGTCTACACCGGCGTCCTTGTAGCTCAGGGAGGGTTGCTTGCTCATGATCCAGGCCTTTAGGGGGGATTTCTGGGTAACGACCGAGCCGGCAGGCGCTTTGGATAAAAGGCCCAGCCGCTGACGGTCTGCGAAGGCGCGCGATTTTATCAGGCTTGAGGGGCAGCGGCCATCCTCGGGCCGACGGGCAGGGCCATATAGGTTAAAAAAGCCGGTTAAAAAAATGCTAATCGAGCCGGTAATGGCGTGTATTAAGGTATAGCCTTTAACCCGCTATCGTTATGACAGTACAAAAACTGCCATGACCCTGTGAATGTTTTACCGGCTGCTGTGGTCACAGCCTTGCCAAGCCGAGTTCACGCGGTCTGTTCCAGCCGCTAAATTTGTCGTTCGGGAATCTTCCATGCGTCTGTGTAATGTCTTCTTTGTAGGCTGTTTGTCGTTGGTCAGCCTGGCGAGTCATGCCGAAACCCTCAATGGCCTCTATCAAGTACTTGAACCGGTTGCCAGCCAGTCGCCCCAAGAGCGTGATCAGGCCACCCAGCGCGCCGTGCAATCCCTGGTGATCCGCCTGACCGGCGATGCCAAGGCCGCCGAAGGCCCAGGCCTGGCGGCGATCCGCAAAGACCCGCAGCAAATCATCAGCCAATACGGCTACGACGCCGGCCCGCCGGAAAGTCTGCAAGTTGACTTCGACCCTGTGAGCACCGATCGCGCCCTGCGTGAAGCGGGCCTGTCGATCTGGGGCAGCAATCGGCCGTCGATCCTCGGCTGGTGGCTCAACGATTCCACTGACGGCAGCAGCTTGGTCGGTGATGGCCAGGCGATAGCCGGTGCACTGCGCCGTGCTGCGCAACACCGCGGCTTGCCGTTGCGTTTGCCGCTGGGTGATCTGGATGAGCAAGTCGTCGCCACTGCACCGAATCTGGAAAGTGCCGACGCCACGCCCTTGCGCGCCGCCTCCGAACGCTACGGTGCCGACGCCTTGCTGGCCGTGCACGCGCGCCAGGAAGGCAGCCAGTGGCAGGCCAAATGGCGCCTGTGGTTGGGCGACAAGAGCGAGCAGGGTACCGCCCAGGGCGCTGATACTGGCGCGGTGGCCGATGCCGTGATGTTGGCGGTCAGTCAAAAACTGGCACCACGCTTTGCCGTCAAGCCAGGTGTGAGCACCGAACAGCTGCTCGAGGTGCAGGGCATGAACCTGGAGCGCTATGCCGCTTTGGGTCATTTGCTTGAGCCCTTTGGTGCTCAGCCGCAACGGGTGGATGGCAATCGCATTGTGTATCGGGTCAACGGCAGTGCCGATCAGTTGCGCACGCAGTTGAGCCTGGCCAAGTTGCAGGAAGTGCCTGCGGGCGAAGCGCCGGTTCAACCGCCGGTCGCCGATGGTACGCAGCCGCCGGCTGCTCCGGAGCCTCAGGCGCAGTTACGTTTTCGTTGGTAGGTGATCTTCCTTCTATATAGATAGAAGGAAGCAAATGAGAGATGGAGTGGTTTATGGCGGATACGCGTCGTTGGGTGTGGCTTGGTGGGGTTGTCCTGCTGTGCGTTTTTGTGTTCTTGCTGCATTCGATCCTGACGCCGTTCCTGGTCGCGTTGCTGCTCGCTTATCTGTTCGATCCGGTGGTGGATCGCCTGGAGAAAGCCGGTTTGTCGCGAACCTTGGGCGTGGTTGCGGTGTTTGCACTGTTCACGCTGATTATCACCGCCTTGGTGCTGGTGTTGGTGCCGATGCTGGCCAAGCAGCTGTTCCGTCTTTATGAGCTGGCGCCGCAAATGCTCGACTGGTTGCAGCACACGGCCATGCCGTGGGCCCAGGCCAAGCTGGGGCTGGCAGACGGTTTCTGGAAGTTCGACAAGGTCAAGGCCGCGATCAGTGAGCATATGGGCCAGACCACCGATATTGTCGGTGTGGTGCTCAGCCAGGCCACGGCCTCCAGCCTTGCCTTGATCGGCTGGTTGACCAATCTGGTGTTGATCCCGGTGGTAGCGTTCTACCTGCTGCGTGACTGGGACATCATGATGGCCAAGATCCGCAGCCTGCTGCCACGCAACAACGAAGAGCGCATCGTTTCCCTGGCGCAAGAATGTCACGAGGTGCTCGGCGCGTTCGTACGCGGCCAATTGCTGGTGATGCTGGCGCTCGGGATCATCTATGCCGCCGGCCTGATGGCGATTGGTTTGGAGCTGGGGCTGTTGATCGGTTTGATCGCAGGTTTGGCGGCCATCGTGCCGTACATGGGCTTTGTGATTGGTATCGGTGCGGCGCTGGTGGCCGGGTTGTTCCAGTTTGGCGGCGACCTGTACCCGATGCTTGGGATCGTCGCGGTGTTCATGGTCGGCCAGGCTCTGGAAGGCATGGTGCTGACGCCACTGCTGGTGGGTGACCGGATTGGCTTGCACCCGGTGGCGGTGATCTTTGCGATCCTCGCGGGCGGTGAGCTGTTTGGTTTTACCGGCATCTTGCTGGCGCTGCCGGTGGCGGCGGTGATCATGGTGTTGGTGCGCCACGTCCATGATCTGTATAAGGATTCGGATGCGTATACCGGGGTTGAAGACCCGGATCTGTAACCGTTTCGCAACAAACCCGGCCTAAGCCGGGTTTGTTGTTTCTGGGGCAGGGTGTCAAACAATTTGCGCAAATCGCCCCAAGTTAACGCAAACCTTTGATTTTGCTTGTGGTCTGCTGCATTGTGCGCCCGGCTTCACGGGTATAAACTTTGCAAACTTTACACAGAGGCCACTAACGGTTCGTTTGGAGCCGTTCAGTCAGCATGAAACCGATTCAGCTGCCCTTGGGTGTGCGTCTGCGTGACGACGCCACCTTTATCAATTACTACCCAGGCGCCAATGCCGCTGCACTCGGCTATGTCGAGCGGCTCTGCGAAGCCGACGCCGGGTGGACTGAAAGCCTGATCTATCTGTGGGGCAAACACGGCGTGGGGCGTACCCACCTGTTGCAGGCGGCCTGCCTGCGCTTCGAGCAGATGGGCGAGCCGGCAGTTTATTTGCCGCTGGCTGAGCTGATGGACCATGGCATCGGCATCTTCGACCACCTTGAGCAATACGAACTGGTGTGCCTGGATGACCTGCAGGCCATCGCCGGCAAGGCAGAGTGGGAAGAGGCGCTGTTTCACCTGTTCAACCGCCTGCGTGACAGCGGCCGGCGCTTGTTGATTGCCGCGTCTACCTCGCCGCGTGAGCTGCCGGTGAAGCTGGCTGACCTCAAGTCACGCTTGACCCTGGCGCTGATCTTCCAGATGCGCCCGCTCTCCGATGAAGACAAGCTGCGTGCCCTGCAATTGCGCGCATCGCGTCGCGGGCTGCACCTCACCGACGAAGTCGGGCACTTTATCCTCACCCGTGGCACCCGCAGCATGAGCGCGTTGTTCGATTTGCTCGAACAGCTCGATCAAGCCTCGCTGCAGGCCCAGCGCAAGCTGACCATTCCGTTTCTCAAGGAAACCCTCGGTTGGTAGCCAGCCCTTGTCCAGCAAGGTTTTCGGCAACTTCCAGGCGTCAGAAAACCTGCGTTTGGGCCGGTTTGGCCACGCAACAGGCATGAATTGGGTGTTAAGGGCTTAGATGTCATAGTCCAAACAAGAAGTCACATAGATCACGATTGAATTTGCAAATCGATGTGATAGAGGGCATAGTCTCGACTTCTTTACACATCAGCCACGGTCGTGCCCATGCTAAATCGCTTCGCACCCCTCGTGCCTCTCGCACTCGTTACCCTGTTGTTTGGTTGCGCCACCCACACTAAAAACGTGGCTGAGCAGCAAAAACCACAGGTTCAAAATCAGGCAAAGTTCGTTGCAGCGCAGTCTTCCACTGTCTATCAGGAAGATCTTTATAAAGAAGAGCAGGCAACCGAAAAAGAACTGGCCAACTTCGCCGGCAGCAAGCCTTACCAGCTTCCCGTTCTGGCCGACAGCATCCTCGAACGCGGAATGTCCCTGATCGGTACCCGTTACCGTTTTGGCGGTACCTCTGAAGCCGGTTTCGACTGCAGCGGCTTTATCGGCTACCTGTTCCGTGAAGAAGCCGGCATGAACCTGCCACGCTCGACACGCGAAATGATCAACGTGGATGCACCGTTGGTCGCACGCAACAACCTCAAGCCCGGTGATCTGCTTTTCTTTAGTACGGCAGGCCGTGGTCGTGTCAGCCACGCCGGTATCTACTTGGGCGATAACCAGTTTATCCACTCCAGCAGCCGTCGCAGTGGCGGTGTTCGAGTCGACAACCTGGGCGACAGCTACTGGAGCAAAACCTTCATCGAAGCCAAGCGTGCACTCGCCATGGCCCCGACTACGGTTACCGCTAGTAAGTAAAGTTAAAGTGATACTTGAAGTTTGACGTGTAAGCGCTAGAATCCCTGGACATTGTTGTAATCCGTTCGCGCGAGCTTTGCTTGCGCGTTCTGGTTTTCAGCGTTCGGCAGCCAAAGCCGCATCCAGATCAGGATTGTTCTGCCCATGTCGACCTCAGCACGCCTCATTCTTCTTGTTTGCGCCGCGCTCCTCAGCGCCTGCGCAAGCCGTCCACCGCCGCCTGCGCCTGTCGCGGTCAAGCCCAAGCCGGTGTTCAACTATTCCACCCAAAATTTCTCGCCGGCTGCTGAAGACGTGCTCTTCCGTGCGCTCGGCCTGGTCGGCACGCCTTACCGTTGGGGCGGCAATACGCCGGACTCCGGGTTTGATTGCAGTGGCCTGATCGGCTTTGTCTACCGTGACGCCGCCGGCATCAGCCTGCCGCGCACTACCCGCGAACTGATCGTGATGCGCGCTCAGGATGTGAGCGAAAACAACCTGCAAACCGGCGACCTGATCTTCTTCGCCACCGGCGGCGGCTCGCGAGTCAGCCACGCAGGTATCTACGTGGGTGAAGGGCGGTTCGTACACGCGCCGCAAACGGGCGGTACGGTGAAGTTGGACACCTTGTCCAAGGCCTATTGGCAAAATGCCTACCTGAGCGCCAAGCGCGTGTTGCCGGCGAGTCTGGCGCGTAATCCTTAAGCCACTCGGGCCCAAGTGTCTGAGCCGGCTTGTGTGGGAGCTGGCTTGCCTGCGATTCAGGCGGCTCGGTCTGTCAGTTAAACCGAGGCGATACCATCGCAGGCAAGCCAGCTCCCACATGAGCCCCCTACAAGGCAGTTACTTAACCGCCGACACCCGCCACACCTTATTCCCCACATCATCGGCCACCAGCAAATCCCCCTGCTGATCAATCACCACGCCCACCGGCCGGCCCATGGCTTTCTCGTCTTTATTGAGGAACCCGGTCAGCACGTCCACCGGCTGCCCCTTGGGTTGCCCACCTTCGAACGGCACGAAGATCACCTTGTAGCCACTGTGCGGTTTGCGGTTCCACGAACC
This sequence comes from Pseudomonas sp. Leaf15, assembly GCF_001421425.1. Lineage (NCBI taxonomy): Bacteria > Pseudomonadati > Pseudomonadota > Gammaproteobacteria > Pseudomonadales > Pseudomonadaceae > Pseudomonas > Pseudomonas sp. Leaf15. Next base: position 32,527 of record NZ_LMKI01000035.1, on the reverse strand, counting down.
ATGCTGGCCGATAAATGCGCCGTTGCTGAATTGCGCCGGGAGTTTGCTGCCCTCGGCAAACGTCAGCCCCAATGACGCAGTGTGCGGCCCCACGGCATAGTCCGGGGCGATGGCCTTGGCGACCAGGTCGAGGTTTTGCGGCGAGACACGCACGTCCACATGCTGGCCGTAATAGCTGAAGGGCCAGCCATAAAACGCGCCGTCTTTCACCGAGGTGATGTAGTCCGGCACCAGGTCGCTGCCGATCTCATCGCGCTCGTTGACCGCCGTCCACAGCTTGCCGCTCTGCGGTTCCCAGGCCATGCCGTTGGGATTGCGCAGGCCGGAGGCAAAAATCCGGTGCTGGCCCGTGGCGCGGTCAACTTCCCAGATCGCTGCGCGGCCTTGTTCCGCGTCCAGGCCGTTTTCGCCGACGTTACTGTTGGAGCCGACACTCACATACAACTTGCTGCCGTCCTTGCTGGCCACCACGTTTTTGGTCCAGTGGTGGTTAATGCTGCCGCCCGGCAGGTCCACGACCTTGGTACCGGCTGCCTTGATCGCGGTTTCGCCCGGCTGATAAGGGAAGCGCAGCAGCTTGTCCGAGTCGGCGACGTACAGGTCGTTACCCACCAGCGTCATGCCAAACGGCGAATTGAGGTTCTCCAGAAACACTGTGCGCGTCTCGGCCACGCCATCATGGTCGGCATCGCGCAGCAGTGTGATGCGGTTCGGGCTCGGCACGCCCGCGCCGGCGCGGCCCATGACTTTCTCCATCACCCAGCCGCGAATGCCGGTGGCGTCGTCCGGCTTGGGCGGCGAGTTCGTTTCAGCGACCAGCACATCCCCGTTAGGCAAAACGTAGAGCCAGCGCGGGTGATCCAGGCCTTCGGCAAACGCCGCCACCTGTGTACCGGCGGCGGCTGTCGGCTTGGCGCCGTCCGGCCAGCCGATCGCCGGGGCAATGTTGACGGTGGGGATCAGGGTTTTGTTCGGCTCCGGCAGTTTGGGCGATGGCCCGGTGCCGTCCGAGACCTGCAAGGTAGAGCTTTCACCGCAGGCGGCGAGGGTGCCTGCCAGCATGATCAGTAAGGCGAGTCTGGTTTTGTGCATGGTTTTCTCCTTAATACCTGTAAAGGTAGAGAAGCGCGGCAGTCGGATGGTTCAAGTGCAAGGCCAGCTTTAATTGACGCTCCACCCCCAACCCACTAACCTTCGCGGCTTGTTCCAGGTGCTCTGTGGCCGATGTGCCGACAGAGTGAAACAGGGAAGCCGGTGAGTGAGCGCGCTTGTACACAGCGCAGCCGCAATTCCGGCGCTGCCCCCGCAACGGTAAATGAGTCGAAACGGTGCCTTTTGCCACTGTATCCGCGTGATATGGGAAGGCGCACCGTTGGCCTGCTCGCGCTATATGCAGAGCGCCACTTATGAGCCCGGAGACCGGCCTGGATCATCCAACAGCATCACGGTGGGCGATGCTTGGCTGTCTGTTTTTCTTTTTCCTGCCCGCCGTTTTTGTCCAGCCCCAGCGGAGAGCTGCCATGACTGATTCCCCCGACCGCGACGAACGCCACCTGGCGCGCATGCTGCGCAAAAAAGCCGTGATCGACGAGCGTATCGCCAATTCCCCAAACGAGTGCGGCTTGCTGCTGGTGCTGACCGGTAACGGCAAAGGCAAAAGCAGCTCGGCGTTCGGCATGCTTGCCCGCGCCATGGGCCACGGCATGCAATGCGGCGTGGTGCAGTTCATCAAGGGGCGCAACAGCACTGGCGAGGAACTGTTTTTCCGGCGCTTCCCCGAGCAGGTGCGTTTTCATGTGATGGGTGAAGGCTTCACCTGGGAAACCCAGGACCGCCAGCGCGACATCGCCGCCGCCGAAGCCGCCTGGGCGGTTTCCCGCGAATTGCTGCAAGACCCGTCCATCGGCCTGGTGGTGCTGGACGAGCTGAACATTGCGCTCAAGCACGGCTACCTCGATCTGGACCAGGTACTCAGCGACCTGCAGGCCCGCCCACCCATGCAGCACGTTGTGGTGACGGGCCGTGGCGCCAAGCCCGAGCTGATTGAAATGGGCGACACCGTCACCGAAATGGGCATGCTCAAGCACGCGTTCCAGGCCGGTATCAAGGCACAGAAGGGCGTCGAACTTTGAATCAGCCCCGTCATTGCCCAGCCGTATTGATCGCCGCACCGGCGTCCGGCCAAGGCAAAACCACCGTCACCGCCGCGCTCGCCCGCTTGCACCGCAACCTGGGGCGCAAAGTGCGCGTGTTCAAATGCGGGCCGGACTTTCTCGACCCGATGATCCACGAGCGTGCCAGTGGCGCGCCGGTGTATCAGTTGGACATGTGGATGGTGGGCGAGCAGGAAAGTCGCCGGTTGTTGTGGGGAGCGGCGGGCGAGGCTGACCTGATCCTCATCGAAGGCGTAATGGGGTTGTTTGACGGCACACCCTCAAGCGCCGACCTGGCGCGGCACTTTGGCGTACCGGTGCTCGGTGTGATTGACGGCACCGCCATGGCCCAGACCTTCGGTGCCCTGGCGCTGGGCCTGGCGCGCTACCAGCCGGACTTGCCATTCGCCGGTGTGCTGGCCAATCGCGTCGGCACCTTGCGTCATGCGCAATTGCTCGAAGGCAGCCTCACCGAAGGCCTGCGCTGGTATGGCGCGTTGTCCCGTGAAACGGGGATTGAATTGCCGAGTCGTCACCTGGGCCTGGTGCAAGCCAGTGAACTCAATGACCTTGATGCCCGTCTGGACGCCGCAGCCCAGGCGCTGGGCAGCAGCTGCGAAGTGGCGTTGCCGCCGCCGGTGACCTTCGCCGCGCCGCAACTGATTGAAGCTGAGCCGCTGTTGGCCGGTGTGCGCATTGCCGTGGCCCGTGATGAAGCCTTCGCTTTCACCTACGGCGCCAGCCTGGATCTGTTGCGGGCAATGGGCGCTGAGCTGAGGTTTTTCTCGCCGATCCACGATCGCCAGTTGCCCGACGCCGACAGTCTCTACCTGCCCGGTGGCTATCCCGAATTGCATCACCAGGCACTGTCTGAAAACACCCCGATGCTTGCGGCAATCCGCGCCCATCATGCGGCAGGCAAACCGTTGCTGGCTGAATGTGGCGGCATGCTCTACCTGCTGGATTCGCTCACCGATGTGGATGGCACCCGTGCCGAACTGGTCGGCCTGCTGCAAGGCGATGCGGTGATGCAAAAGAAACTCGCGGCCCTGGCCCTGCAAAGTGTCGAGTTGCCCGAAGGCGTGCTGCGCGGTCATACCTATCATCATTCCCTGACCAGCACCGAATGGCAGCCGATTGCCCGTGGCCTGAGCCCCAATGGCGGGCGCGGGGCGGAGGCGGTGTATCGGCAGGGGCGGATGACGGCTTCTTATGTGCACTTTTACTTTCCGTCGAATCCAACGGCGGTGGCCGCGCTCTTTGCGCCCGACCAGAAGAACGCCATCGCAGGCAAGCCAGCTCCCACATTGACCGGGTTCACACATCAAAATGTGGGAGCGGGCTTGCCCGCGATAGGGCCATGACCAACAACGCCTATCCCCACGCCGACCGCCAAGCCGTCTACCGCGCCATCGCCGAACGCCGCGACATGCGCCACTTCACCGGCGGCACGGTCGCGCCCGAATTACTGCACCGCCTGCTTCAGGCCGCACACCAGGCGCCCAGCGTGGGCCTGATGCAACCCTGGCGGTTTATCCGCATCAGTGACCGTCAACTGCGTGGGAACATTCAGCAATTGGTGGAGGAAGAACGCGTGCGCACCGCCGAAGCCTTGGGCGAGCGCTCCGACGAATTCATGAAGCTCAAGGTCGAAGGCATCCACGACTGCGCCGAAGTTTTGGTGGCTGCGTTGATGGACGACCGCGAGCGCCACATCTTTGGCCGGCGCACCTTGCCGGAGATGGACATGGCGTCGTTGTCCTGCGCGATCCAGAATCTCTGGCTGGCCGCCCGTGTCGAGGGCCTTGGCATGGGCTGGGTCTCGCTGTTCGAACCACAGGCGCTGGCCGACCTGCTGGGCCTGCCGCCCGGCGCCAAACCCCTGGCCGTGCTGTGCCTGGGCCCGGTGGCCGAGTTCTACCCGGCACCGATGTTGCAACTCGAAGGCTGGACCGAACCACGGCCGCTGAGTGACATGTTGTATGAGAATGTGTGGGGAGTGAGTCAATGAGTGTGGCCTTGCTGTGTGTCGCTGCGGTGGCGCTGGATGCGCTGCTGGGCGAACCCAGGCGCTGGCATCCGCTGGTGGCGTTCGGCAATTTCGCCGGGCGTATCGAGCAACGTTTCAACACCGGTGGCCGTGGCTGGCGCAGCCATGGCGTGACCGCATGGTTTATCGCCGTGGTGCCGCTGACGCTGCTGGCCACTGCGTTGTCCTGGGCGCCCTATATCGGCTGGGTCCTGGAAATCCTGGCGCTGTACCTGGCGCTGGGCATGCGCAGCCTGGGTGAGCATGTGATGCCGGTTGCGCAGGCGTTGCGCAGCGGTGACCTGGATGAAGCGCGCAAACGCGTGAGTTATCTGGTCAGCCGCCAGACCAGCGAGCTGGACAGCACCGAAGTCGCCCGCGCCGCCACCGAGTCAGTGCTGGAGAACGGCAGCGACGCAGTATTTGCCGCGTTATTCTGGTTTGTGGTCGCCGGTGTGCCGGGCGTGGTGCTGTACCGCCTGAGCAACACCCTCGACGCCATGTGGGGCTATCGCAACGAACGCTTCGAGCGCTTCGGCTGGGCAGCGGCCAGGATCGACGATGTGCTCAACTATATTCCTGCACGGCTGGTGGCGCTGACCTACGCCGTGCTGGGCAAAACCCGCCTGGCGTTCAGATGCTGGCGCACCCAGGGCCCGACCTGGGACAGCCCCAACGCGGGTCCGGTGATGGCGGCCGGGGCGGGCGCCCTGGGCGTGGAACTGGGTGGCGCGGCGATCTATCACGGCGAGCTGCATCAGCGTCCGCAGCTGGGCGAAGGCCCGGCCGCCGATGCCGACGCCATCGACCGTGGCTGGCAACTGGTGCAGCGTGGCGTTTGGTTATGGCTGTTGATCCTCTGCGCGGGGGCGCAATTGTATGCTTGAGCACGGTGGGCGCCTGCGTAAGGCGGTGATTGAGTACGGGATTGCCGAGGCCGATTGGCTCGACCTGTCCAGCGGCCTCGCGCCCTGGCCCTGGCCGATCCCGGACATCCCGTTGCGGGCCTGGGCGCGTTTGCCGGAAGCCGATGACGGCCTGGAAAAGGCCGCCTGCGACTATTACGGCGCCGCCCACTTGTTGCCGGTGCCGGGCTCCCAGGCGGCGATCCAGCTGCTGCCGCGCCTGCGCCGTTCCGGCAAGGTGGGCGTGTTGTCGCCCTGTTACGCCGAGCACGTCGAAGCCTGGCGCCGCGCCGGGTATGTGGTGCGCGAAGTGCAGGAGCAGGAAGTCGACTTCTTTCTCGACAGCCTCGACGTGCTGGTGGTGGTCAACCCCAACAACCCCACCGGCCTGAGCCTGAGCCCGCAACGCCTGCTGGACTGGCACGCACGGCTGGCCCAACGCGGCGGTTGGCTGGTGGTGGACGAGGCGTTCATGGACGTCACTCCAGAGCTGAGCCTGGCCAGCCACACCCATCATGTCGGCCTGATCGTGTTGCGCTCGTTCGGCAAATTTTTCGGCCTGGCCGGTGTGCGCCTGGGCTTCGTGCTGGCTGAACGCAGGTTGCTGCGGTTGTTGGCCGAGCAGGTTGGGCCGTGGGCCGTCAGTGGGCCGACGCGCGTGCTCGGCCAAGTGTGCCTGCGCGATACCGCCGGGCAGGTTCGTCAGCGTGAGCGTTGTATCGAAGCGGGCCGGCGCTTGTTTGACCTGCTCGAGCGCCACGGCTTTCAACCCCACGGCGGCTGCGCTTTGTTCCAGTGGCTGATCACCCCACACGCCGAGCGCATGCATGAATTCATGGCCCAGCGCGGCATTCTGCTGCGCCTGTTTGTCCACGACAGCAGCCTGCGCTTTGGCCTGCCCGACACCGAGGCGGATTGGCTGCGGCTCGACGAAGCCCTGGCCATCTACAAGGAAGCCCCATGAGTACGCTGATGGTGCAAGGCACCACCTCCGACGCGGGCAAAAGTACCCTGGTGACCGCGCTGTGCCGCTGGCTGGTGCGCCAGGGCATCGCGGTGGCGCCGTTCAAGCCGCAGAACATGGCGCTCAACAGTGCCGTGACCGCTGAAGGCGGCGAGATCGGCCGCGCCCAGGCGGTGCAAGCCCAGGCCGCCAACCTGGCGCCGCACACCGACATGAACCCGGTGCTGCTCAAACCCAACAGTGACACCGGCTCCCAAGTGATCATTCACGGTCGCGCGGTGACCAGCATGAACGCCGTGGCCTATCACGACTATAAAGCCATCGCGATGCAGGCGGTGCTGGCCTCCCACACACGCCTGAGCGCGGCCTACCCGGTGGTGATGGTGGAGGGCGCGGGGTCGCCTGCGGAAATCAATCTGCGTGCCAATGACATTGCCAACATGGGCTTTGCCGAAGCGGTGGACTGCCCGGTGCTGTTGATCGCCGACATCAATCGCGGCGGCGTGTTCGCCCATCTGGTCGGCACCCTGGAATTGCTTTCGCCGACCGAACAGGCGCGGGTCAAGGGCTTTATCATCAACCGGTTTCGCGGCGATATCGCCTTGTTGCAGCCAGGCCTGGACTGGTTGGAGGCGCGCACCGGCAAGCCCGTGGTGGGCGTGCTGCCTTACGTGATGGACCTGCACCTGGAAGCCGAAGATGGTATCGACCAGCGCCAGATCGACAAGGCCGCGCAAGTGCTCAAGGTGGTGGTGCCGGTATTGCCGCGCATCAGCAACCACACCGATTTCGACCCGCTGCGCCTGCACCCCCAAGTGGATTTGCAGTTTGTCGGGCCGGGCCAGCCGATTCCGCCAGCCGACCTGATTATCCTGCCGGGCTCCAAAAGCGTGCGCAGTGACCTGGCCTATCTGCGTGGCAATGGCTGGGAAACTGCCGTGGCTCGGCACTTGCGCTACGGTGGCAAGGTGCTGGGGATTTGCGGCGGTTTGCAGATGCTCGGCGAGCAGCTGCATGACCCGCTCGGGCTGGAAGGGCCGGCCGGCTCCAGTGAAGGCTTGGGGCTGCTGGCGTTCAGTACGACCCTGGCAGCAGAGAAGCAGCTGCGTAATGTGCGAGGACGCTTGCTGCTGGAAGATGCCGAGGTCAGTGGTTATGAGATTCACGCCGGCGTGACTTGTGGTGAAGCGCTGGCGAACGCTGCCGTGCGGCTGGATGATGGCCGCAGTGACGGCGCCCAGAGTGCCGACGGGCAGATCCTCGGTACCTACCTGCACGGCCTGTTCGAAAGCCCCGCCGCGTGCAGCGCCTTGTTGCGCTGGGCCGGGTTGCAGGACGTGCAGGAGGTGGATTACCACGCCTTGCGCGAGCGCGATATCGAGCGTTTGGCGGACTTGGTGGAGAACCACCTGGATACCGCTTTGTTGCGCAAGCTATGCGGGCTTTAACAGTGCACACACAATCCAACTGTGGGAGCTGGCTTGCCTGCGATGGCGGTTTGTCGGTGTACATATCCGTAAGCTGGGTAACGGCCACTTATGGTTCCGCTCTGACAGCGGGTCACTTTTGTAAAGACACAAAAGTAACCAAAAAGTCTTCGCCCCACCACTCGGCACCTCGCCTGGGCTCGGTGTTCCCGAACGCAGGCTTGAATCCGTGGGCCGCCGCGATGGGCCATCCTTGGCCCAGCGCGGCTAACCCGGCGTCCTGCCGGGTTAGCCACGGCTTCAAACCTGCGTTCGGCCAGCGTGGTTTAACAGGGCGACTGAGATCAACATCAAAAGCCAGATCAACCGCCAAATCAAAAGCGAATCTGCCCTCCTGTGGGAGCTGGCTTGCCTGCGATGGCGATGGCTCAGCCACTGCATACCTATCTGACTCACCCCACTCGCCGCTGCACACTCCAACCTCGCCACCCGCCGAACAAGGTGCTCCCCCATGCATCAACTAATCCTCGGCGGTGCCCGCTCCGGCAAGAGCCGCCTGGCCGAAAAACTCGCCAGCGACAGCACCTTGCCCGTCATCTACATCGCCACCAGCCAGCCGCTGGACGGCGAGATGAGCGCGCGCGTCGCGCATCACCGTGAGCGGCGTCCCGATCATTGGGGGCTGATTGAAGAACCTATCGAACTGGCCCGCGTACTGCGCGAAAACGCCGCTGCCGGGCGTTGCCTGCTGGTGGACTGCCTGACCCTGTGGCTCACCAACCTGCTGATGCTCGAAGACCCGGCGCGCCTGGCGCTGGAGCGCGATCAATTGCTGCACACCCTGGCAGCGCTGCCGGGAGAAATCATTTTTGTCAGCAACGAGACCGGAATGGGTGTCGTGCCGCTGGGCGAATTGACTCGCCGCTATGTGGATGAAGCCGGTTGGCTGCATCAAGCCTTGGCCGAGCGGTGTCAGCGTGTTGTCCTGACGGTTGCCGGCCTGCCCCTGACTTTGAAAGGTACTGCGTTATGACTGACACCTGGTGGCTCAACCCTTGTAAGGCCGTCGACACGGCGGCGTACGAACAAGCGCTGGCGCGCCAGCAGCAGCTGACCAAGCCGGCCGGTTCGCTTGGCCAGCTCGAATCTGTAGCGGTGCAACTGGCCGGCCTGCAAGGCCAGGTCAAACCGTTGGTGGACCCAGTGTGGATCGCCATTTTTGCCGGTGACCATGGCGTGGTCGCCGAGGGCGTGTCGGCGTTTCCCCAGGAAGTGACCGGGCAAATGCTGCACAACTTCGTGACCGGCGGCGCGGCCATCAGTGTGTTGGCACGCCAGCTGGATGCGCAGCTGGAAGTGGTCGACCTCGGCACGGTGACGCCGTCGTTGAACCTGCCCGGTGTGCGTCACCTGAACATCGGCGCGGGCACTGCCAATTTCGTCAATGGCCCGGCCATGACCGAAGCTCAGGGCCGCCTGGCATTGCAAGCCGGTCGTGACAGCGCGCGTCGCGCATTGGAAAGCGGCGCCCAGCTGTTTATCGGCGGCGAAATGGGCATCGGTAATACCACCGCCGCCAGTGCCTTGGCGTGCGCGCTGCTCGATTGCAAGGTCAGCGACCTCACAGGCCCGGGCACCGGTTTGAATGCCCAAGGCGTCAGCCACAAAGTGGCAGTTATCGAGCGCGCACTGGCGCTGCATGCCGGGCAGCGCGATGACGCATTGCGCACGCTGTTCAACCTCGGCGGGTTTGAAATCGCCGCGTTGGTCGGTGCTTACCTGGCCTGCGCGCAAGCAGGCATCGTCGTGCTGGTGGATGGGTTTATCTGCACCGTCGCCGCACTGGTCGCCACGCGCCTGAACCCGGCCTGCCGCGAATGGCTGGTGTTCGGCCACGGTGGCGCCGAGCCGGGCCATCGTCACGTGCTGCAACACCTTAACGCCGAACCCTTGTTGCAACTCGGCCTGCGCCTGGGCGAGGGCAGTGGTGCGGCGCTGGCGGTGCCGTTGCTGCGCCTGGCGTGCGCGCTGCACGGGCAGATGGCGACTTTCGCCGAAGCGGCCGTGGCAGACCGCCCGGCATGACCTTGCACCTGGACCTGTTGCGCCACGGCGAAACCGAGCTGGGTGGCGGCCTGCGCGGCAGCCTCGACGACGCCTTGACCGACAAGGGTTGGGCACAGATGCGCGCCGCCGCGGCAGAGCGGGGGCCTTGGGACCGCGTGATCAGTTCGCCGCTGCAGCGTTGCGCGCTGTTCGCCCAGGAGTTGGGCGCGCGCCTCGACGTGCCGGTGAGCCTGGAAAAAGACCTGCAGGAATTGCACTTCGGCGCCTGGGAAGGGCACAGCGCAGCGGCGCTGATGGAAACCGACGCCGAAGGGCTGGGCCTGTTCTGGGCCGACCCCTACAGCTTCACACCGCCTGAGGGCGAGCCGGTCAGCGACTTTTCCCGCCGTGTCCTGGGCGCCGTCTCACGCTTGCATCAGGCCTATGCCGGTGAGCGTGTGTTGCTGATCAGCCACGGTGGCGTGATGCGTCTGCTTTTGGCGCAGGCGCGAGGTTTGCCACGTGAGCAGTTATTGAATGTCGAGGTCGGCCACGGTGGGCTGTTCAGCCTGCAAGTCGCCGCCGATGGCGTGTTGAAGGAAGGAACCTGACGATGCTGCCATTCTGGATCGCCCTGCAATTTCTCAGCAGCCTGCCGATTCGTTTGCCGGGCATGCCGCAGCCACAGGAATTGGGACGTTCGCTGCTGTTTTATCCCGTGGTCGGGCTGTTGTTCGGCGTGCTGTTATGGGTGCTGAACAGCGTATTGATGGGCGCGCCGTTGTTGCTGCATGCCGCTTTATTGCTGACGGCGTGGGTGTTGCTTAGCGGTGGCCTGCACCTGGACGGCTTGGCGGACAGCGCCGATGCCTGGCTCGGTGGCTTCGGCGACCGCGAGCGCACCCTGACCATCATGAAAGACCCGCGCAGCGGGCCGATTGCCGTGGTCACCCTGGGTTTGGTGCTGTTGCTCAAGTTCACCGCGCTGGTGGCGCTGATCGAGCAGCAAAATGGCGCGGCATTGATCCTGGCGCCGTTGATCGGACGCGCTTCGATGTTGGCGCTGTTCCTGACCACACGCTACGTGCGTGCAGGCGGTTTGGGTCAGGCGCTGTCGGATCATTTACCGCGGGTTGTCGGCCAACAGGTGCTGATCCTCAGTGGCCTGGCCTGCATCCTGATCGGCGGTTTCAGCGGTGGCCTGGCGGTTTTGCTGGCGGCGCTGTGTTTTATCGGTTTGCGCCACTTGATGGTCAACCGGTTGGGCGGCACCACCGGCGACACAGCCGGTGCGTTGCTGGAGCTGCTGGAAGTCGCGGTATTGATCGGTTTGGCTCTGTAACACTTTCTTGCATTTCCTTAATCGCGGGTATATACACGTTCTATGCTTGCCTCCCAATGTTTATGCACCAACCTGCGACGTGCCGCCCGTGGCGTCAGCAGGCATTATGACGGCGCTCTCGACGGCTTCGGGATCAACGTCGCCCAGTATTCTTTGCTGTGCAACTTGCAGCGCCTCGACCAACCGAGCATCTCCAGCCTGGCCGACGCCATGGGCCTGGATCGCAGCACCCTGGGGCGCAACTTGCGCGTGCTGGAAGGCGAAGGCCTGGTGCAGTTGGTCGAGGGTGATGACTTGCGCAACCGCCTGGTGCTGTTGACGCAAGCCGGCGAAGAGCGGCTGGCTGCGGCGTTACCGGCGTGGGAAGCGGCGCAGCAAAAATTGATTGATCAGTTAGGCGCCGAAAAGCGCGAAACCTTGTTGGCCTTGCTGGATGAACTCGCCTGAGCGCGAGTTTGTTCGACTACAAGCGGGTATATACCCGCGAGCGGAGAATAAGAACATGACCTCGATGTGGCGCACCAGTGGCTGGATCCTTATGGGGAGTGCGCTGATCCTGGCGTTGTCCTTGGGCGTGCGGCATGGCTTTGGCCTGTTCCTGGCGCCGATGAGCAACGAATTTGGCTGGGGGCGCGAGACGTTTGCCTTCGCCATCGCCTTGCAGAACTTGATCTGGGGCTTGGCGCAGCCGTTTACCGGCGCCCTGGCCGATCGTTTTGGCGCGACCAAAGCGGTGTTTGTCGGCGGCGTGCTGTACGCCGTGGGCCTGGTGTTGATGGGTATGTCCGATTCGGCGTGGTCATTGTCGTTGAGTGCCGGCTTGCTGATTGGTATCGGCCTGTCGGGCACCTCGTTTTCGGTGATCCTCGGCGTGGTCGGCCGCGCGGTACCGCCGGAAAAACGCAGCATGGCCATGGGCATCGCCAGCGCCGCAGGCTCGTTCGGCCAGTTCGCCATGGTGCCCGGCACCTTGGGCTTGATCGGCTGGCTGGGCTGGTCGGCCGCCCTGTTGGCACTTGGCCTGATGGTGGCGCTGATTCTGCCGCTGGTGGCAATGCTCAAAGACAAGCCGCTGCCGGTGGTGACCGGCCAGCAAACCTTGCGCGAAGCCTTGAAGGAAGCCTGTTCCCATTCCGGTTTCTGGTTGCTGGCATTCGGTTTCTTTGTTTGCGGTTTCCAGGTGGTGTTTATCGGTGTGCACCTGCCGGCGTATCTGGTCGACCAGCACTTGCCCGCCACGGTGGGCACCACGGTGCTGGCCTTGATTGGTCTGTTTAATGTGTTCGGCACCTACACTGCCGGCTGGCTCGGCGGGCGCATATCCAAGCCGCGCTTGCTCACCGGCCTGTACCTGCTGCGTGCGGTGGTCATCGTGTTGTTCCTGTGGGCGCCGGTCACCGAAGTCACGGCCTACCTGTTTGGCATGGCCATGGGGTTTTTGTGGCTGTCCACGGTGCCGCTGACCAACGGCACCGTCGCAACCTTGTTTGGTGTGCGAAACCTCTCGATGCTCGGTGGGATCGTGTTCCTGTTCCACCAACTCGGGTCGTTCCTTGGCGGCTGGTTGGGCGGGGTGGTCTATGATCGAACCGGCAACTACGATTTGATCTGGCAGGTGGCGATTCTGCTCAGCCTGTTCGCCGCCGCGCTGAACTGGCCGGTGCGCGAGCGGCCGGTGGCGCGCTTGCAGGCGCAGATGGAGGCGGCATGAGTGTGACGGCACGGTGTTTGACGGTAGCGGCGCTGGTCGTGCTGATGCTGCTGGCCTGGTGGGGCTGGCAGCGTGGTGGGCTGGCGTTGATGCAACTGGGTATGTCGATCTGTTAAGTTCGTGGTCTGGAAATGTTAAGGACTCACGACATGCAGATGCGCTGGCTTGCAGTACCCGTCCTGATGGCCATTGGCAGTGTTGCCATGGCCGCCAATTGCCCGCCGTTGCTTGAGGGCCAATTGCCCAAGCTGCGCGCCAAGGAATCCATCGATCTGTGCCAGCGCTTTGCCGGCAAACCTCTGGTGATCGTCAACACCGCCAGCTTCTGCGGGTTCGCGCCGCAGTTCAAAGGCCTCGAAGCCTTGTACCAGCGCTACAAGGGCCAGGGCCTGGAAGTGATTGGCGTGCCGTCCGATGACTTCAAGCAGGAAGCCAAGACCGGTGAAGAGACCGCCAAAGTCTGTTACGTGAATTACGGCGTGACCTTCACCATGACCGAGCCGCAAAAAGTCAAAGGACCGGACGCGGTGCACCTGTTCAAGGTCCTGTCACAGCAGACCAGCGTACCGAAGTGGAATTTCTACAAGTATGTGGTCGACCGCCAGGGCAAGGTGATTGCCAACTTCTCCAGTTTGACCAAGCCGGACAGCCCGGACTTGATCAAGGCAGTGGAAGAAGCATTGGCTTCCAAACCCTGATCGTCGGCCATTAAAAAGCCCCGCCTCCTGTGCAGGAGGGCGGGGCTTTTTATACAGCTTGAATCAGAACTTGTACGTCATACCCAGGCCGAAGCCGTTGGCGCTGTTTTCGTACTTGGACGCGTAGGTCTGGCCCAGCGCGTTCTGCTTGTTGACCTTGACCGGCTCTTCCTTGAGGTAGGAGTACGCCAGGTCGATGGTCATATTGTCCATCACAGCGTAGCCAAGGCCAACGCTGAAGATGGTCCGGTCACCGGTAGGAATACGCGGCGAACGGTCGGTGTTGTTGGTAGGCGACTGGTCGAAGGTCAGACCGGTACGCAGTACCACTTGTTTGGTGACCTGGTAGGAAGTACCGATAGCATAGGCCCAGGTGTCGTGCCAGTTTTGCGGCTCTTTGATCTGGCCGACAATCTGAGGTGCGAGCGCACCGCCAGCACGGGTCACGCCTTCGTTGTTGACGGTAATGTCTTTCAGGCGGCTCCAGCGTGTCCAGGTTGCACCACCGTATAATTTCCAGTCGCTGCTCAGGTCTTGAGTGACCGAGGCGTCCCAGGATTCAGGGGTGTCAACTTTCAGTGACGCGTCGTAACGACCGGCACCCAGGTAGGCAGCTGGAACGCCGGTGCCTGGAGTAACCTCTGTATGGCCTTCAAGCTTGTACTTCACTTTCGAGTGATACGTCAGGCCCACACGGGTAGTGTCGGTGGCTTGCACCAGGATACCGGCGTTGAAGCCCAGGGCGGTGTCGTCGCCTTTGACTTTGACTTTGCTGTCACCCGTGCCTGCGAGGCCAGGCAGTGGCAGCAAGCCAAGGTTTGGCTGCGACTCAAGCGTGCCGGAGATGCGGTTGATGGTCGGACCAAAACCGATCGACACTTTGTCGTTGAAGGCGTAGCTCACAGTCGGCTGGAAGGTGATGACCGCCACTTCACTTTTGTTGCCGAATGCTCGGCCCTGGAAGCCGCGTTCATAGTCAGTCTTCAAGCCGAACGGCGCATAAACGCCAAAGCCGATTGCCCACTGGTCGTTTAGTTTGTTGGTGTAGAAACCAAAAGGGACGGCGGTGAACGGCACCATGTCGCCTTTGTTGCTGCCGCGTGAGCGACCGCTGGCGTCCTTGATGTCGGTAGAAGCGTCAATGGCTGCGACACCACCGGTGATTTGCTGGCCTTCAAGGCGAGCCATACCGGCAGGGTTACCATAGACAGTGCTGGCGTTATCGGCAGAAGAAGAACGGCCTGCGAAACCCGTGCCCATACCCGCGACGTCTTGCTCGTTGAGGGCAAAGCCGCTCGCGAACAGTTGGGTGGAGGCCATTGCAACGGCGAGGCTAAGTGTGGTCTTGAGCATTACTTTTTTCATTATTAGAACTCCGTGGTGATCACCGCTGCGGAAAGTAACAATAAATTTAAGTTAGCGCTATAGGCTGTAATGCAGGAGATAGAGCGGTTTTGTAGGACAATCCGACCAAAATCAACGTTTTTAGCCGAACCTTGCAAAACGCCTGATCAACAAGTGACCTGATTCATGGGTGAAACACAGGTTTGCCAGGCTTGGGTGAAATCCCGTAGCCGCCCTTGAGGATGAAATATTTCTTTCCAGATACGCGCCATGGCCAGTACATCGCCCGGCGCCGGCAGGGCAGGGCTGTGTTGCTCCACCAGCAGCCAGGCTATCGCAGTGGCGTAACGCAGGTTGACGGTCAGCTCAAGCTGGGGCGCACTGAGGAACGCATGCTGGCTGGCCAGGCCGCGCACCAGGCTGGCGCGCTCGGGGTCGCGTGCGAGGTAGTGGTCCCAAAGGGCGCGGTGGCGCGGTTCGGTGATGCTGTACAGGCCGTGGCCACGGCGGTCGTGCAGGGCGGAGCCGAGTTCCGACTGGCTGGCGGCAATGCCCAGCAGCAGGGCTTCGGCGGTCGCGTCATGGCGGCCGAGGTAAATCAACGTCGGTCGGATCACATAACGACACAATTCGCTGGCGGCGATACCCATACAAGCCTCGGTCCATGAAAGTGGTCGACGGTGCCTGAGAGGGGGCTTGGCAGCTGTGAATCGGATCTCAGGCCCGTCGCAAGCGGATCATGCCGCTTGAGTTGAAGTGTAGTGTCATATTCACGATGTAAAGGACTGTTTTTAAAACATCTTCTTCATTTAGTTATAACGTTTATATCTATTTGAACTTAGTCAAAATGTTTCGATGGCAAATTTCAGGCAATAAAAAACCCTGCTTTTTAAACAGGGTTTTTGTGTTTCAGCGACTCGGGTCGATCAGGCAGTCAGTGCCTGACGGGTACGTTCGATCACGGCCTGCAGCGGCTCTGCGCTGGAGTATTGATCGGGGTACAGGCGTTCGCTGTGACGAGCGATGCCGTGTTCGTTGACCAGGGTGAAGCTGAAGCAGCCTTTGCGAGCGGCCATGATCAGGCAGTTCATTGGTGCAAAAGCGTTGGTGAGGGTGCGAATGGCATCCTGAGTATGGATTTGAGCGTTCATATTATTGGTGTTCCTACAAATGACACGGATAAGAACCGTGCAGCGTTAAAACGTTCCAGTAACGTTGATCACCATTGATCAAACGAAGAACCCGACTGGAACAAAGCAGCCAGTTTGAAGCGCTATTAAGTTGGCGCGCTTGGGCTGGCAGGTAGGTACTTAGGAGGGCAGGCAACACAACAGGGGCAAAGGTTCTGGGCCCAGGGTGAAGATCCTGATCAATTTGCAGGTTGGTTCGGTCAGAGTATTGAGACTTCGCGACACCCTTTGCATGTTCAAAGGCAGTGTCGACGCAAGTGATACCTGGAAACCATCGAGGTGGTCGGTCCCGTGTTGTTCAGGGGATTGGTTCGACCAGAATTGACTTTCAGCTTGGTACTAACGCCGCGGATAGTAACGGATCGAATCCGGGAAGGGAAGCGGCTGAGCAAAAAACTTTTATCAGCCGCCGAGCAAGCCACGATAGACCAGCACCGTCACGGCGGCGGCCAGCGAGCAACCCAGGCCGTAGGCCGCGAGGGTCAGGCGCCAGGAGCGGCCGGTCTCGATCACCTGCATCACGTCGCGCATGTCATTGATCCGGCCGTCTCCCAGCTCAATGCACAAGCTGACGGCAGTAAAGGCCGCCGATAACAGGATGGCGATGGCGAACAACGCGCCGTCAGGCGAGGGCAGCGCTGCATTGATGCTCAGTGAGGTCGCGCAGATGGCGAGCAGCAACACGGCAAACAACAGGATTCCTTTCATCAGCGCCTGCAGGAGAGTTACGTCGATGGGGCAAGAGTGTGGCGAGCCGAGGTGGATTTGAAAAGTCCTCTGTTCCTGCAGGCCGGTAACATTCCCGAGCGGGTTGAAGCAAAAAACGGCGCTGATATAACCAGTGGATGGGTACTTGTGCACATTAGTTGCGCGGTGTGTAACCACTCTGTCAACTGCCCGAAAGCGCCGTTGTTTGCCTGCAACGAAAATTTAAGTCAATGAAAAACATCACTTTTTTTTATTGGTGAAAAAATCGTCAGTTTGACTGCGGCCCCCGTTTCATGGGGCTTTGCGCGGGTTCAAGGTGGGTTGTCCACTGAGTTATCCACAGCTTCTGTGGATTGTCCCGAGCGCTTGCTCTAGAACGGGCGTGTAGGATTTTTCCAGCTTTACCTGCGCGAAAAAAAGAGTAGAGTGGCGCGCCTTCCAATCTGTCCCACAGTGCTTTATGAAGTTTCGCTCAGTATCACCTTCTGTTACCGACACCCCTCAAACTGTTACCGCACCCAAGCGCTTTTCGCTGAAGGTTGCCTTGTGGCTGCTCGACAGCCCGCGGTTGGGGCACAACGCCAACATCAAGCACTTCGCCGGGCGCCTGCTCAAGCAGCCGGCCCGCGATGGCGTCGTCGCCGCCCAAAGCCGCCTGGGCCAGTTGATGTGCCGCGAGTGCGGCAACGCCCGCGACCGCCGCATTGGCCACGACCTGCTGCGCCTGGCCGCCCGTGCCGGTGACCGCCGCGCCCTGCGCGAGCTGGGGCAGGTCGAAGACTGAGCTGTCCTCAAGCCCCGCGCTTGGTTAACCTTGCTCCTTTTCGGTAATGGCAGAAATGGCTATGGTTTTTGACTGGACCAGTATTGCCTTGGGTCTGGCGGGTGCAGCAGTGCCTTTATTGGCCCTGTGCTGGCAGATTCAACGACGACTGACCGCGCGCATGACCGGCTGGGAGCTGCTCGAAGAGCGCCTGGCGACCGCGCAACTGGCCCAGGAAGGGCTGGCCGCGCAACTGGACGCCAGCCGCGATGAAATCAGCGACCTCAGCCAGGCCAATGCCTCGAAACAGGCCGACCTGGCCGCTATGCGCCGCGAAGTCGAACTGCTGCAAATCGACCGCGATAACGCCCGCGACGCCGCTCACGCCTGGAACCTCGACCGCAGCGCCAAGGAAACCGAGCTGCGCCGCCTCGATGCGCTGTCAGCCGCCTTGCGCGCCGAATTGCGTGAACAACAGGACAGCCATCAACAACGTCTTGCCGACCTGCAAGGTTCGCGCGATGAGCTGCGCGCGCAGTTTGCCGAGCTGGCCGGGAAGATTTTCGATGAGCGCGAGCAGCGTTTCGCTGAAACCAGCCAGGAACGCCTGGGCCAATTGCTTGACCCATTGAAGGAACGCATCCAGTCCTTCGAAAAGCGGGTGGAAGAAAGCTATCAGAACGAAGCCCGCGAGCGTTTTTCCCTGGCCAAAGAGCTTGAGCGTCTGCAGCAATTGAACCTGCGCCTGTCGGACGAAGCCACCAACCTGACCCGCGCTCTAAAGGGCCAGAAAACCCAGGGTAACTGGGGCGAACTGATTCTTGAGCGGGTGCTGGAGCATGCCGGGCTGGAGAAGGGTCGCGAGTACCAGACCCAGGTGAGCCTCAAAGGGCCGGACGGCGAGCGCTTCCAGCCGGACGTGCTGATCATGCTGCCGGGCGACAAGCAGGTGGTGGTCGACTCCAAGGTCAGCCTCACGGCCTATCAGCAATACGTCGCGGCGGATGATGAGGTGATTGGCCAGGCGGCCCTCAAGCAGCATGTACTGTCCCTGCGTAACCACGTCAAAGGCTTGGCCGGCAAGGATTACAAGCGCCTGGAAGGGCTGCACAGCCTGGATTTCGTGTTGCTGTTCGTGCCCATCGAGGCTGCATTTTCCGCCGCCCTGCAGGCCGAGCCTAACCTGTTCCAGGAAGCGTTCGACCGCCATATCGTGATTGTCAGCCCCACGACCTTGCTCGCCACCCTGCGGGTGATCGACAGCCTGTGGAAGCAGGAGCGCCAAAGCCAGAATGCGCGGGAAATCGCCGAACGGGCCGGCTGGCTGTACGACAAGTTCGTGCTGTTTATCCAGGACCTGGACGAAGTGGGCAACCGTCTGCAACAGTTGGATAAGGCTTATAGCGCAGCGCGTAACAAGCTGACGGATGGGCGTGGGAATCTGGTCAGCCGCACCGAGCAATTGCGGTTGCTGGGCGCGCGTGCGAGCAAAAGCCTGCCGGCGGATTTGCTCGAACGCGCAATGACCGATTCAGACGGCGTGGCGCATCTGCCCGAGTAAATGCAATCCGAAATGTGGGAGCGGGCTTGCTCGCGAATGCGGTGTGTCAGCCAGCACATTCGTTGACTGACACTGCGCATTCGCGGGCAAGCCCGCTCCCACAGTTTTGACCGAGTACACTGTTTAAAGCGGCAAATGCCGACTCAACAACGCCCGCAACGCCGCCGGTTTTACCGGCTTGGCCAAGTAATCCAACCCCGCCGCATGCACCTCGGCGACCATCTCCGGTCGCCCATCGGCACTGATCACCACCCCGGGAATCGGCTCCGCCAACTGCGCCCGCAGCCAGCCCATCAGCTCCGTGCCCGTCTCGCCGTGGTCCAGGTGGTAATCCACCAACGCCAATTGCGGGCGCACGCCCTCGGCCAGCAGCGCCGCGCATTGCGCCTGATCGGTGGCGTTCCACACTTCGCAGCCCCAGCGCGTCAGCAGGCTGCGCATGCCGATCAGGATGCTTTCTTCGTTGTCCACGCACAGCACCTGCGCGCCGCTTAATGGCAGCCCATTGTCTTGCGCGATCTTGACCTGTGGGCTGGCCTGGTTGCGCGCCAGTGGCACGCGCACGCTGAACACGCTGCCTTGGCCCGGCCACGAGCGCACGCTCAACGTATGCCCGAGCACGCGGCACAGGCCGTCGGCGATTGCCAGGCCCAGGCCCAGGCCTTTCTCGGCGCGGGTCTGGTGGCTGTCCAGGCGCTTGAACTCTTCGAAGATGACCTTCTGTTTATCCAGCGGAATACCAGGGCCACGGTCCCACACTTCCAGGCACAGTTCGCCCTCGCGCCTGCGCACGCCCAGTAGCACGGGGCCGTCGGCATAGCGGAACGCGTTGGTGAGAAAATTCTGCAGAATCCGCCTGAGCAACTTGATGTCGCTGTCCACCCGCAACCGACTGCCGCGCAGGCGGAAACGCAGGCCCTGCTCCTGAGCCAGTGCCTTGAATTCGGCGCCGAGGGTGTCGAACAGCTCGTTGAGCACAAAGGGCTGGCGCTGCGGGTTGATCTTGCCGTTTTCCAGGCGTGAAATATCCAGCAGGTCGCTGATCAAGTCTTCGGCCGAGCGCAGCGAACTGTCCAGGTGCTGCACCAATTGCCGGGCCTCGGCGGACAAACCGTCGTGCTGGTGGGAGAGGGCGGCGGAGAACAGGCGTGCGGCGTTCAAGGGTTGCATCAGGTCGTGGCTGACCGCCGCAAGGAAGCGGGTCTTCGATTGGCTGGCGGATTCGGCCACGCCCTTGGCATCGGTCAATGCAACATTGAGCTGAGACAGTTCATGGGTGCGCTCGGTTACCCGTTGCTCAAGGCCTTCGTTGGCTTCGGTCAGTGCCTGCTCGGCTTCACGGAACGCTGTGATGTCGGTAAAGCTCATGACAAACCCACCGCCAGGCATCGGGTTGCCGATCAGCTCGATCACGCGGCCATTCGGGAATAACCGTTCGGAGGTGTGCGCACGACCTTGGCGCATCCAATGCAGGCGGCGCGCTACGTGTACTTGGGCTTCACCCGGCCCGCACAGGCCGCGCTCGGCGTTGTAGCGAATGATGTCGGCAATCGGCCGACCCACGCTGATCAGGCCTTCAGGGTAGTTGAACAGTTCCAGATAGCGGCGGTTCCAGGCCACCAGCTTGAGGGACTGGTCGACCACACTGATGCCCTGGGTGATGTTTTCGATCGCGCCTTGCAGCAACGCGCGGTTGAACTGCAACACCTCGGAGGCTTCGTCGGCGATGCGTACGACGTCCTCCAGCTGCATTTCCCGACCTTCAATCGCGGCTTTTACCACTGCGCGTGTCGAAGAGGCGCCGAGCACACCGGCCAGCAAGCGTTCAGTGTGGGCAATCCAGTCGTTATCGGCGTTCTGGTTCGGGTTGAAGCCTTTGCCCTGACGATAGGCGAAACGGATAAAGCTCTGCTGGGCGCGTTCCTCGCCGACAAAACGTGCCGCGAGGCTGAGCAGGTCGCTGATCTGCACCGACAGCATCGAGCGCGCATTGGCGCGCTGGCTGATTTCCTGGCCGATAAACCGCCCGGCCTGCCAATGCTCGGACACCCGTGTGCGCGACAGCATCGAGACCCACACAAACAGCGTGAAGTTGCCCGCCAGGGAAAACACAGTACCCAGGGTCAACGAGGTGACGGTGAAACCAAAGGGGTGCGAATGCATCCACGTCAGGCCGGGGAAAAGGCTCAACGACCAGCCCAGGCTTTTCGCCGTCACCGGTAGGACCAAGGTGTAGAACCACAGGAAAGTGCCCGCTGCCAAACCGGCAAACACGCCGCGTCGGTTGGCCTGCTTCCAATACAACGCGCCGAGCATCGCGGGTGCCAGTTGGGTGACGGCGGCGAACGCGATCTGGCCGATGGTCGCCAGGCTCGCGCTGGAGCCGAGCAGGCGGTAACTCACGTAGGCCAGCAACAGGATGATCACAATGCTCACGCGGCGCACCGACAGCATCCAGTGGCGGAACACTTCGAACGGCCGCTCGGCGCTGGAACGGCGCAACAGCCACGGCAGCAACATGTCGTTGGAGACCATGGTCGACAAGGCGATGCTCGCCACAATCACCATGCCGGTTGCCGCCGAAGCACCGCCGATAAACGCCAGCACGGCAAGGGCCGGGTGCGCTTCGGCCATGGGCAGGCTGATCACGTAGGAGTCCGGCAATACCGAGGCGGGCAATAGCATTTTGCCGCCGAGGGCAATAGGGATGACGAACAGCGCGGCAAGGATCAGGTAGGCCGGGAACACCCACTTGGCCAGACGCAAATCCTGCGGGTCGATGTTCTCTACCACCGTGACGTGAAACTGCCGTGGCAGGCAGATGATGGCCATCATCGCTACGCCGGTCTGCACCACCATCGACGGCCAGTTGATGGTTTCTGTCCAGTATTCCTCTAGGCGCGGGGCGAGCATGGCCTGGCTGAACAGGTCGCCAAAACCGTCGTACAGGCCGAAGGTCACGAATGCGCCGACCGCCAGAAAGGCAAACAGCTTGACCAGGGATTCAAACGCAATCGCCAGCACCATGCCACGGTGGTGTTCGGTGGCATCCAGGTTGCGGGTACCGAACACAATGGTGAACAGCGCCAATACCAGCGACACGATCAACGCGGTGTCCTGGGCGCGGGTGCCGGTGGTGTCGGGGCCGGAGCCGATCAACAGGTTCACGCCCAGCACGATGCCTTTGAGTTGCAGGGCGATATAGGGCAGCACGCCGACCAGGCAGATCAACGCCACCACCACGGCCAGTGATTGGGATTTGCCGTAGCGTGCGGCGATAAAGTCGGCAATGGAGGTGATGTTTTCCTGCTTGCTGATCAGGATCATCTTTTGCAGCACCCAGGGTGCCAGCACCAGCAGCAGCACAGGTCCCAGGTAGATCGGTAAAAACGCCCACAGCTGCTCGGCGGCCTGGCCGACGGCGCCGAAGAAGGTCCAGCTGGTGCAGTAAACGGCCAGCGACAGGCTGTATACCCAGGCACGCATTCGCGGCGGCAACGGCGCGTGGCGGCGGTCACCGTAAAAGGCGATGGCGAACATAATGGCCATATAGGCCAGGGCAACGGCGGCGATCAGCCCGCTGGACAGCGTCATGGTAACTCCGAGCATAAGAACACCCGGGCATTCCGAGCCCGGTGGGACAGTCTCGCATGATGCTGGGGGTTAGTCAGTGTCGACCAAGGTCGTGTAAGGGGGCGGGGTGGGGTGTATTCCGTTGCTGCGGTAACGGCTGCCTATGGTTCCGCTTTTACAGCGGCTCACTTTTGTGTAACCCATGTGGTTGTCCCGTACACGCCCCCAATACTCGGTGCCTCGCTGTGGCTCGGCATGCCCGCAATCCGACACTGATTTGGGGGGGGCGATTTCAGATCAAGATCACGATCAAAAGCGCAGATCAAAAGACCGCTGACTTCGTCATCGAAAAGGATGTAAGAGCCGGAGCAACAGCAACAGCAACAGCAACAGCAGAGCCATACTCGGTCAACTGTGGGAGCTGGCTTGCCTGCGATGGCATCAACTCTGTGTACCTGACACACCGAGGTGTCTGCATCGCAGGCAAGCCAGCTCCCACATTCAGACCGCGTTGCATCAGGTAAATAGGCTTTTGCCTTGCACTTTGGACTTTTGGCTGGGCTGGCATTCCGGGCGTTTGCCAAAAGTGGCCCGCTGTAAAAGCGGAACCATAGGCCGCCGTTACCGCGGCAATGGATATACACGCCACCCGCCACCACGAAAAAACACGCTCACCGCCGCGGCAGGGTTTTCTGGCGCAAGATGTAGACGGTTACCAACACCGCACTGGTCAGCATAAACCCACGCGCCCAAGGCAGCGGCACCAGATAGCAGGAAAACCCAATGCTCAGCCACATCAACCCAATGGCATACACCTTGCCCTTGAGCGGAATCCCATTGCCGTCCAGATAGTCACGAATCCACGGGCCCAGGCGCGGATGTTCCACCAGCCATTGGTAGAAGCGCGGGGAGCTTCGAGCGAAGCAGGCGGCGGCGAGTAGCAGGAAGGGGGTGGTCGGCAATACCGGCAGGAAGATACCGATCACGCCCAGCGCTACGCTCAGCCAGCCGATGGCCAGCAGCACGTAGCGCAGGAGCAGTGAACGCTTGCCCATGGGCGTCATGGGCAAACGACTCAGTGGTGACGTGGCTTGAGGATCGCCGGTTTTTCGTCAGGCGCGTTGCACAGCAGGTACAAGGCGGTGAGGGCTTCCGGGATCTGTACGATCATGTCGTCCATCAGGTTGGCGTCGGCGGCGATGTCGGAGAATTCCGGCTGGTCGTCGAACAGGCCCGAACCGACCATGATCGGCAGCAGCATTTCGCTGACTTCTTCCTCGGCAGTTTCGAACCAGGCGGCTTCGCGCAGGAACACGCCTTCCATGAAGCCGATGCACCAGCCGCGCAGGTCGGAGTCATCCGGCTCTTCGCCCAGGTCCAGCTCGCATGGCAGCTCGAATTCCTCATCGGAAGCCAGCTGGCGACCAATGTGGGCCTTGAGGGCCAGCAGGGTCGATTCGATTTCTTCGCGTTGGGCGGCGTCGGCGTAGTGCGGTTCTTCGGCGAACAGCGCGTCGATCCATTCACGGTCGGGTACGACGTCGGCGCAGATCGACAGGGCGGTCAGGTAGCCGTGAGCGGCCACGTAGTCCAGCGCCTCGTCATGCAGCTCATCGGCGTCGAGGAAGGCTTGCAGGCGGGTTAGTTGCTCAGCGAAGGACATTGAAGGGCTACCTTGGGAATAAACGATGCGCAATTCTAGGCTTTCTTGAGCCTCCAGGCCAGCTGCAAGGCATATTTGCCGGGTTCTGGAGCGGGATGACTATTCGTCAGTGGCGCCCTTTGCCGGGTAACGCTCGGGTATACTGCCGCGTTTTGTGATGCCCCTGCAGGCCAAGCGCCAATCCGCGAAAACTTCGCTTACGGATTATTTCCCGTGAAGCGGTGTTTTTTCGGCCAGCCTGTACAGAGGGATTTCGGCACCATTTTGGAGTTTTACATGCTCGAGCAGGCTCAACGCGTCCTCAAGGACATCTTCGGCTACGACAGTTTTCGTGGCCGCCAGGGTGCGATCATTGAGCGCGTGGCCAGTGGTGGTGATGCCCTGGTCCTGATGCCTACCGGTGGCGGCAAGTCGCTGTGCTTCCAGGTCCCGGCGTTGTTGCGCAATGGCTTGGCCGTGGTGGTGTCGCCGCTGATCGCGTTGATGGACGATCAGGTCGCCACCCTGGAAGAGCTCGGTGTCGCCGCCGCCGCCTTGAACTCCACCCTGAGTGCCGAGCAGCAGCGCGAGTTGGCTGCGCGCATCAAGCGCGGTGAAGTGAAAATGCTCTACCTGGCGCCTGAGCGGCTGGTGCAGCCGCGCATGCTGGCCTTCCTGCAAAGCCTGGAAATTGCGCTGTTCGCCATCGACGAGGCCCACTGCGTATCGCAATGGGGCCACGATTTCCGCCGCGAATACCTGCAGCTGGGCCAACTGGCGGAACTGTTCCCCGACGTGCCGCGCATCGCCCTGACCGCCACCGCCGACAAACGCACCCGCGAAGAAATCGTCGAGCGCCTGCACCTGCAAAACGCCGAACGCTTCCTGTCGAGCTTCGACCGGCCGAATATTTTTTACCGCATCGTGCCCAAGGAACAGCCGCGCAAACAGTTGCTGGCGTTCCTGTCCGAGCGGCGCAGCGACGCAGGCATCGTGTATTGCCTGTCGCGCAAGAAGGTCGATGAAGTGGCCGCGTTTCTCTGCGAGCAAGGCTACCCGGCGCTGCCGTATCACGCGGGCCTGCCCAATGACACGCGCTCTGCCCACCAGAAGCGCTTCCTCAACGAGGAAGGCCTGATCATGGTGGCGACCATCGCGTTCGGCATGGGCATCGACAAATCCAACGTGCGCTTTGTTGCGCATATGGACCTGCCAAAATCCCTTGAGGCCTACTACCAGGAAACCGGTCGCGCCGGCCGTGATGGCCTGCCGGCGGATGCCTGGATGGTCTACGGCCTGCAAGACGTGGTGATGCTCAAGCAGATGCTGCAGAACTCCGAAGGCGACGAGCGGCACAAGCGCCTTGAACAACACAAGCTCGATGCCATGCTTTCGCTGTGCGAGGAGACCCGCTGCCGCCGTCAGACGCTGCTGGCGTATTTCGACGAGGACATGCCCGAGCCCTGCGGGCACTGCGATAACTGCACCGATGGCGTACAGACCTGGGATGCTACCGAGCCGGCGCGCCAGGCGTTGTCGACCATCTACCGTACCGGCCAGCGCTACGGCGTGGGCCATCTGGTGGACGTATTGCTGGGCAAGGACAACGAGAAAGTGCACAGCTTCGGCCACGAAAAACTCTCGGTGTACGGCGTCGGCAAGGCGCGCGCCGAAGGCGAATGGCGTTCGTTGTTCCGGCAGATGGTCGCGCGCAACCTGGTAGACATCGACATCGAAGGTTACGGCGGCCTGCGCCTGAACGACAGTTGCCGGCCCTTGCTCAAGGGCGAGGTGAGCCTGGAGCTGCGCCGCGACCTTAAGCCGCAGACCACCGCCAAAAGCAGCAGCACCAGCCCGGCCAGCCAGTTGGTGCGCTTTGAGGAGCGCGAACAGTGGGAAGCCTTGCGCACCCTGCGGCGCAAACTGGCGCAGGAACACAGTGTGCCGCCTTACGTCATCTTCCCCGACTCCACCTTGCTGGAGATGCTGCGCGAGCAGCCAACGAGCATGGCCGAGATGGCCAAGGTCAGCGGCGTCGGTGCGCGCAAACTCGAACGCTACGGCCAAGCCTTCCTCGAAGTGCTCGGTGGCCAGGCCGAG
Source organism: Pseudomonas sp. Leaf15 (assembly GCF_001421425.1). Lineage (NCBI taxonomy): Bacteria > Pseudomonadati > Pseudomonadota > Gammaproteobacteria > Pseudomonadales > Pseudomonadaceae > Pseudomonas > Pseudomonas sp. Leaf15. The sequence goes on along the minus strand of NZ_LMKI01000035.1, from coordinate 6,371 downwards.
GCGCCGAAGGAAGTTGCCGATATTCGCCATGAGCTGATCAGCCTGGCACGTGCAGGCATGACCCCGATCCAGATCGCCGGCCAGCTGCAATGCTCGGAAAAAAACGTCTACACCTTGCTGGCTGAATCCATCGGCAAGCAGCAGTTGTCGTTGGAGCAGGCGCTTGATTTACCGGAAGATCTGCTCGGTGAAATCCAGGATGCCTTCCTCGACGGAGAAGGCGAATTGCCACCGGTTACGGAGATTGCGCCGCTGTTTACCGGGCGTGTGCCTGAAGGTGTTTTGTATTGCGTACGTGCCGCTTTGCAGTCCGAATTCGAAATTTAGTGTGCCAATTACGACAATGTAACGAATCAGTCCATAGCGCCACTTGCCTCCTGGCATGGCTCATGCTTAGCTGACTAATAATTAGCCACATTTTATTTTCAGTCTAAACCATGAGTTTTTTATGCCGTTAACCGAACAACACCGCTTTGGCATGCAGTTGGCGCAAATGTCCCGAGGCTGGCGCGCCGAACTGGACCGCCGTTTGGCGGGGCTGGGTTTGTCCCAGGCGCGTTGGCTGGTGCTGTTGCATCTGGCCCGTTTTGTCGATGCACCGACCCAGCGTGAACTGGCGCAAAGCGTCGGCGTAGAAGGTCCGACCCTGGCGCGCCTGCTCGACAGCCTGGAAGGCCAGGGCCTGGTGCAGCGCCAGGCGGTGCTGGAGGATCGTCGCGCCAAACGCATCCTGCTGTGCGACACCGCCCGCCCGTTGATCGACCAGATCGAAACCATCGCCACGGCCTTGCGCCATGAGTTGTTTGTGGGCGTGGATGAAGACGATTTGCGTGTGTGCATGCGCGTGCATGGGCACATTCTGGCGAACCTGGAAAAGTCCTGAGGTGTGGCGAGGGAGCTTGCTCCCTCGCCACAATAAGCCTGGCATCCGGCTAGAACGTCTGCCCCAGGTTCAGGTACACCGCCTGCTGCTTGTCATCATTGAATCCATAGCTGAAGTTCAGCGGCCCCAACGGCGTATCAAAGCCGAGGAAAATACTCGCCGCATTGATATAGCCACTGTCGAACTGATTGTCGTTGTTCCACGCCCGACCGCGCTCCAGCGAAGCCCCCAGGTACAGTGGGAAATCCAGCGGCAGATACGAGCGCGGCGTCAGGCGGCGGTAGTACACGGCGCGCATCAGGGCGATGTTCTGCCCCGAGATTGAATCTTCGCGAAAGCCCGATAATTGCCGCGCACCGCCGAGCAGGAAGCTGGAAACCACCACGTCGGATTTATCCAGGGTGCGGCCATAACGACCGCCGAGTATCAAGGTGTCCGGGCCGTGGCTCATGGCTTTGTCCAGCTTGAACTCCCACTGTCGGTAGCGCTGGTCCGAACCCAGGCCGGGTTCGAACTCGCGATAGGCCAGGCCGATGTCTTCACCGGAGTGGGGGAAGTACACGTTATCCAGCGAATCGAACGAGTACTTGAGCTCATAGAAACCCTCGCTGAAGCTCACACTCGGCAAGTCGCGCTCGCCAACACGTACATCCGCCTTGCCCCAGGCTTCACCGATGCCGAAGCGGATCTCGCCGCTGTTGCCGATCTGGCGTCCCACGTTCAAACCAAAACCGTAGCGCTCCAGGCGGTATTCGGCGATAGGGTCGCTGTCCAGCACCAAGTCAACGTTCTGCGCCTGGGCACTGATATAGGGCGCGACGAAGTAGCGTGAACCCACATCCAGTGGCTGGTAGAACTCGCTGTACAGCTCCTGGCGATCACCAATCTGCACGCGTGTCAGCCATTCGGCGCCGAGGCGGTTGATGCCGTTCATGCGGTAACTGGCGCCGAGGTTGTAGGCGCTTTCGCCGCGCATGTCATCCGACAGGCTCAGGCCCAGGCGCAAGTAGTCGGTGCCGCTGCGTTTGCCGCGCGCGCTGATGACCAGGGTATTGTCCTGGCCCTTTTTCACCACGCGGTATTGCACCTGCTCGAAATAATCCAGGCCATACAACGTGCCCATGTCGGTTTGCAGGCGGCCCAGGTTCAGCGGCTCGCCCAGGGTTTGGCGGATGTAGTAGCGAATCACGTCGTCACTGACTTTCGAGTCGTTTTCCACCTTGATGGCGGTGATCACCGGCGTGCGTTCACCCGGGGTGCGGGCCTCCACCAATTGCGCGTCGATCGGTTCGGCGGGGCGCAAGTGCGCCAGGCGCACGTCGAGGGCGCGGGTGGCGCGGTAGCCGGCGTCGATCATGTCTTTGGCGCGACCGAAGTCGGTCACGCCGTAGGCGGCCAGAGGCGGCTGGATCAACACATCCTTGGGCTGCAGGGCCTTGAGTTGTTCTTCGGAGTTGCGCCGGGTCATCAGGGTGATCGACTGGTTGAGCACATCCACCACAGTAGCCAGTTGCTTGCGTGAGCGCAGCGGCGTGCCGATGTCCACGACGATGGCGATATCGACGCCCATTTCGCGCGCCACATCCAGTGGGATGTTGTCGGTCATGCCGCCGTCCACCAGCAGCCGCCCGTCCAGCTCAACCGGGGCGAACACTGCCGGGATCGACATGCTGGCACGGATTACCTGGGGCAAGTGGCCCTTGCTGAACACCACTTTTTCGCCGGTGGTGATGTCGGTGGCCACGGCGCGGAACGGGATTGGCAGCTTGTCGAAATTACGCGTATTGCTGGAGTGGGCGAACATGCTTTCCAGCAACAGCGCCAGGTTCTGGCCCTGGATCACGCCGAGCGGCAGGCCGAGGCTGCCGTCATCGCGGAAGCTGAGCTTCTGTTTGACGAGGAAGTCGCGGTCATCCTGTTTGCGCCGAAACGGCACGTCTTCGCGTGGCGGGGCATCGGACAATGCCTGTTGCCAGTCGATATTGAGCGCGAGCTTTTCCAGTTCATCGATCTTGTAGCCCGAGGCGTACAGACCGCCAATCACCGCGCCCATGCTGGTGCCGGCGATAGCATCGATATGGATACCTTGCTCTTCCAGGGCCTTGAGCACGCCAATATGCGCGAGGCCACGGGCGGCACCGCCGGACAGCACCAGGCCGATCTTGGGGCGTGGGCTTTCGACGGCATCGGCGATCAGGGGAAGCAGGCACAGAAACAGGCAGGACAACAGGCGGCGCATCATGAATCTCAAGGCTGGGCGATAAAGGCCGGTATTATAGTCACTCGATCGTCCGTGCCCGTTATGTCAGGAACTTCTCAAATTATGTCTGCCAGCAAACCCGAGATCGTCATCACCTATTGCACCCAATGCCAATGGCTGTTGCGCGCGGCGTGGCTGGCCCAGGAATTGTTGAGTACATTTGCCGATGACCTGGGCCGTGTGGCGCTGGAACCGGCCACCGGCGGGGCGTTTCGCATCACCTGCGACGGCGTGCAGATCTGGGAGCGCAAGGCCGACGGCGGGTTTCCGGAGGCCAAGGTGCTCAAGCAGCGCGTGCGCGACCAGATCGACCCGCAGCGCGACCTGGGGCACAACGACCGCAAGGCCTGAAGGCTAAGCGGTGGCTGCCGGCTGTTTGGCCTGGCTGGCGCTGCCCAGCAAGCCTGAGAGCACGATGGCGACGATGATCAGCGCGCCGCCCAGCAGCATGCGCAAGGTCGGGGTTTCGGCGAACAGCAGCCAGGCCGCGGTGATGCCATAGACCGGCTCCATGGCGAACACCACGGACGCGGTGCGCGCCTTGATCACCGCGAGGCTGGCGACAAACAAGCTGTGGGCCAGGCCGGTGCAGAATACGCCGAGCAGCCCGATCCACAGCCAGTCAATCCCACGCACATCCGCCAGGCCCGGCGCCGCCACTGGCAGCAGGCAGGCCGCGACCACCACGTTCTGGCACAGCGCGGCCTGCACCGCCGGAATGCGCCCGGAGCTGGCGCGGTTGTTCAGCGACAGCAGCGAGAACAACAGGCCCGAGAGAATCCCCCACAGCAGGCCGCCCGTGGCCTGGCTGGCGAGGTCGAAGTCTGGCGTCACCAACACCAGGCCCACCGTGACCAGCGCCACCAGCAGCACTTCGTTGGCGCGGATGCGCTCGCGGAAGATCAGCCCTTCAAGTATCACGGTAAAGGCCGGGAACGCAGTGAAGCCAAGGGTGGCGACGGCCACCCCGGCGACTTTGACGGCAATGAAGAAGGTCACCCAATGCGCCGCCAATAGCACGCCGCTGACGACGAGGCGACGCCAGTCGCGCATCTCCAGGGTTTTCCAGGTGGTGTTGCTGGCGAATCGCGCAAAGATCGCCAAGGCGATCACGGCAAAGGCGGCGCGGCCAAATACGATGATGGCCGGTGAGGCGGCTGCCAGCTTGCCGAAAACACCAGTGAGGCCAAACATCAGTGCGCCGATATGCAGGGCGCCAAGGGCTGAGCGGGGAGTCATTGCGATCCTTGAACCAACGGGGGTGACAGAATCGCAGTCTAGAGGTTCGAGGGCACCGGTGTCTGTCGCGGGCCTCGCGAATCTTAGCGCCAGGCTCTTGTCAGTCCGAGCGACGCAACGCGCCCGGTGAGGCGCCAAACTCACGCAGCATGGCGGCAGAGAAGGCACTTTGCGAGGCGTAACCGACGCGCTCGGCGATTTCGCCAACGGGCAGCGGCGTCTCGCGCAAATGTTTCAACGCCATGTGCAGGCGACGGCTACGCAGGTAGTCCATCGGTGTTTGCCCGCACTCGGCCATAAAACGTGCATGCAGGCGTGCCACCGAGAGGTCGGCAATACGCGCCAGGTCGGCCACCTGCAACGGATGCGCAGCATGGCGTTCGATGTGCGCATTGAACGCCGCATACGGCAAACGCTTGCCCGGTATCGACTGGGCAAGCGGATGATTGAGACTGGCCAGCAGCAACACCGCGCCTTGCTGGGCGATCAGCGGGTCATCCACCGGGCTTTGTGCCAGCCATTGCACCAATTGGCTTTGCCGGGCGTCCAGTGTCAGTCGCGCCGGTTGATCGAGCAGGCGGCGACTGGTGTCGGCATGTTCGCCCAAAGACTGCGCCACCCAATGCTCGTCGGGAACATCCAGCACCAGGCAGCGGCTGCCGTCGCGACTGCCGCAGGCATGGTGGGCCGAGAAGGGCAGCACCATCACGCTGCTGGCGTGCACCTGGCTGCCCAGGCCATCGACTTCCAGGTCCAGATGCCCCGACAACCCGAACACCAGTTGGGCGTGATCATGGCTGTGGGCGAGCGGTTCTTCGAGGTAGTGGCGCAGCGTGAGGGTCGGTCTCATCGCAGTCTCCTGGGCAGCAGGCCTGCAGTCTACAACGCTTCGGAGGGTTGCGAGCGCTGTCATCAGACTGACGCACAGTTGTCATGGGCTATTAACCGCCCGGGCGCAAGCTCGCGAAAACACCGTCGAGGGATGCCCATGACCAGTGCCGAGTTCGTTAAACCCAGCCGCAAACAACGGGTTCGTACCCTGTGGATCTCCGACGTGCACTTGGGCACCCGGGATTGCCAGGCCGAGCACCTGTCGCAGTTCCTCAAGGGCTACCACGCCGACAAGGTCTACCTGGTGGGCGATATCATCGACGGTTGGAAAATGCGCGGCGGCATGTATTGGCCCCAGGCTCACACCAATGTGATCCGCCGCTTGCTCACCATGGCCAAGCGCGGCACCGAGGTGATCTACGTCACCGGCAACCACGACGAATTCCTGCGCCGCTACTCCAAGCTGATTCTGGGCAATATCCAACTGGTGGACGAAGCCGTGCACGTCACTGCCGATGGCCGCCACCTGCTGGTGATTCACGGCGATCAATTTGATGTGATCACCCGATACCACCGTTGGCTGGCCTTCCTGGGCGATTCGGCCTATGAGTTCACCCTCACGCTCAACCGTTGGCTCAATCACTGGCGTGCGCGGTATGGCTATGGCTACTGGTCGTTGTCGGCGTACCTGAAGCACAAGGTCAAGACGGCGGTGAGTTTTATCAGCGATTTCGAAGAAGCGATCGCCCACGAAGTGACCAAGCGCGAGTTGCATGGCGTGGTGTGCGGGCATATTCACCATGCCGAGATTCGCAAGGTGGGCGAGGTGGACTACCTTAATTGCGGGGATTGGGTGGAGTCGTGCACCGCGTTGATCGAGCACTGGGATGGCAGTATCGAGTTGTATCGGTTGGCGGATGCGCAGGCCAAAGAGGCGCTGCTCAAAGCCGAGATGGTTGCGGGCTAGAAGGCTCGCACGGTCAAAAATGTGGGAGCTGGCTTGCCTGCGATGGCGGTTGTTCAGTCAGCTTATTCAGTGACTGACACTCCGTAATCGCAGCATAGGTATCTACACAACTTTTGAAGGCCGCCAATTTCTCCTGTGGCGAGCAGGCTTGCCCTGCGTTGGGCTGCGAAGCAGCCCCAAACCCAGTCGCT